>CAZADG010000014.1:0-25650 GCA_964483865.1 uncultured Mycobacterium sp.
CATGACGGGAGTGTCAAGGATCAGCCGAAACAACTGTCAAGCATCAGCCGAAACACCGTCAAGCATCAGCCGAAGGTGAAATGGCAGGCATCAGCCGACGTAATACAAACACAAGGGTGCCCCCGGCAAGACTCGAACTTGCGACACCGGCTTTAGGAGAGCCGTGCTCTATCCCCTGAGCTACGAGGGCGGGCAGGCTCGCAGCTTACCGCCTGGTAGACCAGATGAGGATGGATGGGGCGAGCGGGTACTGAAACCCTCGTCACTGTCGGCTTCCGAAGCCTTGTTCCCCCGGGTCGGGTCCCGTTAAACAGATCACCCGGGGGGAGGGATCAGCGCAATGCTCGGATGACGTCAGCGAAGTACTTGCCATGGTAGTCCTGGACCGTGAAATAGGTCAGTCCGTAGGTTTCGCGTTGCCCCAGCAGGATCTCGGCGATATGCCGGGGGGAGCCGCTGAGCACGCTCGGCAACTTCAGGAGTTCTTCGTCGGTACGCCCGGGTGCGTAGGCGCGCGTTAGCGAGAGATCTGGAACCCCGGAAGCTTCAGTCGGCACCGCGGTGATCGCCAGATTCAGCTCCAATTCCTCAAAGCGATCGCCGGCGACGTTGCGCACGAACGCAATTCGCTCAGCGAGTGGATCGCGGGCCAAGGATTCCCCGGCACTGAAGCCGATGATGTCGGCGTGCTGGGCGGCCAGCGTCAGCACTCGGTCACCGTTTCCGGCGATCAGGAGTGGGATGCCCGGAGCCGCGGTCTTGAGGTAGTCCACCGTGGCGCTCAGGTGCGCGACCCGCTGAGCCGGACTGGGGTATGGGATGCCTGCTGCTTCGAACTCCTCACGCACATAACCCGTTCCGAGCCCCAACTCGAGCCGTCCGTCACACAGCATGTCGGCGTCGACGGCATCACGGGCGAGCAGAGCGGGCCGGTAGAACGCGGCGTTGAGAACGTAGGTGCCGACCCGGATTCCGGGTGCCGCGTCCGCGGCCGCCACCATCGCCGGAAACGGTGCGGGGGCGCCGAGATGGTCGGGGAATTGCACGACGTCATAGCCAAGGTCGGCGAATTGCCGGACCTTCTCGCGCAGCCGATCCGCGGACTTGATCGAACGCAATCCGATCCCGAACCGGAATTGCCTGGCCACCGGGTAATGGTAGGCCGCCGAACCGGTTTGGCGGCCCGGAGAAATGGGCATCCCATAGTTTCACCGGTGAAGGAGCTGATATGGGCGGCCCCAGCTTCGGCGTGGAAGAGGAGTTCCTGCTGGTCGACCCGGTCACTGGCCTGCCGGTTCCGCGCGCATACGAGACTGCTCACCGTGCGGCACTGCGCGGTGTCGACGTGCACATGGAGTTCACCACCTCACAGGTCGAGACGGCGACCGGAAAGGCCAACACCAGCCAGCAACTGCGCGAGGAGGTTTCACAGCTGCGGACGGCGACCGCCGAGTCGGCGCAAGAGGTCGGCGCGCTGCTGCTTGCGGTCGCGCTGCCACCCGCCCTCGATGCCCCGATGGGGCTGACCGATAAGCCGCGTTATCGCCGGATGGCCGCGGATCTCGGCGCGGTCACCGCCGAACGCGGGTACTGCGGATGTCATGTCCACGTCGAGGTGCCAAGCCGGGACGCGGCGATTGCGGTGGGTAACTGGCTGCGGCCGTGGCTGCCGGCGATGCTGGCGCTGACCGCGAACTCGGCGATCTACCGGGGAGCCGACACGCGGCACTCCAGTTGGCGTTACGTGCTGTGGAACCAGTGGCCGAGTGCGGGGCCGCCGCCGTACTTCGAGACCGTCGCACATTACGACCATGCGGTGGCGATGCTGCTCGACAGCGGGGCCATCTTCGACGACGGGATGATCTACTGGTACGTCCGGCCCTCGGTGCGGTTCCCGACCGTCGAGGTTCGCATCGCCGACGTTCCGGCCACGGCGGCCGAAACCGTGTTGTATGCAACGCTGGTTCGGGCGTCGGTGGTCACCGCACTGGCCGCCTATGAGCGCGGTGAGCGGGCGCCGGCCGTTGCGGACCACATCGTCGCGGCGGCCTGCTGGAAAGCTGCCCACGACGGATTGACCGGACAGCTCATCAATTTCAGGGACACCCGGCACTCGTTGCCGGCGATCCGGATTCTCAAACAGTGGGTGGTTGCGTTGCGTCCGGCCCTGGAGGCGACGGGCGATGCCGACTGGGTGTGCGCCGAATTACGGCGGGTGCTCCGGCGAGGCAACGGCGCCGCGATTCAGCAGCAGGTTTGGCGCCGACGCGGGTGCGTGACAGACGTGATCGCCGAGGCCGCCGCCCAGACGCTCAGATGAGCGGCAGTTCCGCGATGACTTTGCCGGTCGGCTTGGTCGATCCGGTGCCGGGTTCCACCGTGAACGCCAGTTTGGTTGACGGGCCGAGGTTTTCCAGTACAGCGGTGGTCGACGGCGCGACCGCCTCGGCGTCCATCGTGCCCGCGGAGGATGCACCGGAGGGGCTGACCAACCACATCTGGTAGACGGTCCCCGGCGACGGCGGCGGGACGTCGTTCATCACCAGCACCCCGGCGTTGCGGTCCCGGGAGAACACCACGGTCGCGGTACCGCCCGCCGGGATGGCACCGGAGACGGTGTGGACATCGGGGGCGGAGAACACCTGCTGCGCGGTGGACTGCGGAGGAGGCGGGACGGGCCGCACCGCCAGTCCGATACCGATAGCGGTCAGCCCGATCGCCACCGCAGCCGCCGCCGACAGGACGGATGTGCGCCACCTGCGGGGTTCACGGTTCGCCGTCGGCAGGGTGCGGACATTGTCGGCGGCGATGGAGGACAGCAGTCGGGTGCGCAGTTCGGCAGGCGGTTCCTCGGCGTCTGCGGCGGACAGCACGGCCATCGTTTCGCGGACCGCGCGGACCTCGTCGTAGAAGGCGTCGGCGGCCGGCAGTCCGGCGGCGGCGAGCCTGGTTTCGATCTCGTCCCGTTCGCTGTCCGATACTGCATGCAGGGCGTACGGGACCGCCAAGTCGAGCAGGTCCGCGCCGAATCCGTCATGTGTTTGAGTCATCGCCGCGCCCTCACCGCACGCCCAGACAATTACGAAGGCCGCGCATCGCATCGCGCATCCGCGATTTGACGGTGGCCAGGTTCGCCGACAGTCGTTCCGAGACCTGGACGTAGGTCATTCCCTGGTAGTAGGCGAGTTCGATGCACTCGCGCTGCACATCGGTCAGGCCGTCCAGGCAGGCGGCGACCCGGCGACGATCTTCGCCCGCGATCACCGCGTCGGTGACGTGGTCGGTGTCGCGTTCGACCGTGGCCGCACCGTAGCGCGAGTCCCGCTGTGTGGAGGCCTGCTCGGAGCGCACCCGATCGACCGCCCGGCGGTGCGCCAAGGTGAGAAGCCAGGCGAGGGCGCTTCCGGACGCGGGGTCGTAGCTTTCAGCTGTCCGCCAGACCTGTAGGTAGACGTCCTGGGTGGTTTCCTCGCTGTAGCCGCGGTCACGCAACACTCGGCAGACCATCCCGTAGACCCGGGAGCGGGTGGCGTCGTACAACTCGGCGAACGCTTCTGAGTCATGCTGGGCAACTTTGCGCAGCAGTGCGTCGAGGTCGGGAGTACTCACCGGCTGGAGCCCCGGAAGTTCGGTTCCATCGCCTCGAAGCGTAGCCGGGCGCTCCAGCAGTCGGGTCACGAGGCTGCCCAGGAATGGTTCTTTGCCCCCCATCCGGTGGCCCGCGCAGGAGCCGTCCGACGCGCCACCGGTGTTTTTCGCTCCGGGCGCGCGGCCGCCGGCAGCCCCCGCATGCGCAGCACCAGGCTTTGAAAACGCAGGCTCAGCCTGGCCATGTGCGGGGCAAGAGGATTGGTGAACTGCAACAACAACACCTGACCAAGGCTGGCCCGTCGGCGCGATCCACGCCAGGTCGCAACCAGGGCGGCGTGGTTGTCGCGGTGTAGCGAGATGGCGATATCGAGTACTTCCGTGGGCCGCGGCACTCGGACCAGAAAGTAACCGTCATCGCCGGCGAAGGGAGCGTCGGTGAGACCCTTGGCCACCGCCGCCGGTCCGTCCTCGGCGGCGGGGAGCAGGAAGGCACGTCGTCCGCCGTCGACGTTCTGCACCTCGGCGATCACGCACCGCGTGATACCGGCGGAATCCTGGCACCAGAACAGACTGAGCGGGCTGAACGCGCTCCCGAGGACGCGGGGCATCAGCAGCGCAGTGACCCGGCCACCCGGGATGAATACGCCATTGCGGGCCAGGAAGGAGTCAACCCGCTGCCGAAGCGTGTCCCCGGGTGTTCCCTCAAGGTGGTCAGCTGCCTCGAAGCGAGCGAACGGACGCGCCCAGGACGGCAGCCTGGGCAGGTCGTCGACGTCGACGTACCAGCTGTAGCTGCGATGCTCGGCGAAGTGCTGCACAGGGGACCGGTGCAGATGGGTCACTCGGATCGGATACACCCCGGGGGAGAACCCAGTGGCATCCGGGGAGGGCGCTGTGGCGGTCTGCCCGGAAATCGTCGTGGCTTCCATACCCTGCATTCGGAACCGACCCCGCCATGGATGGGTCTGTGACGCAGATCTCTTACGGTTAGGTGACGGTGAGGTAGATCAGCGCGACGTTGAGTCCGCTGATGAGGGTAGCCACTAACCATCCCAGCGCTGAGGTCAACGGGTGATTGGCGTCGGCGCCCATCAGGGAGCGGTCGCCGGTCAGCCGAATCAGCGGTACCAGGGCGAAGGGAATACCGAAGGACAACACCACCTGGGAGAGGACCAGAGCCTGGGTGGGGTCCACGCCACTGGCCAGGACCAGCAGCGCCGGAATCAGAGTGACCAGACGGCGGATCAGGACCGGATAGGTCCTGCGCAGTAGGCCCTGCATGATCATCGCGCCGGCGTAGGCGCCCACCGACGTCGATGCCAACCCGGAGGCCAGCAGGCCGACCGCGAAGAACAGCGCCAACCCCGGGCCGAGCGTCGCGGAGACGGCGGCGTGCGCACCCTCGATGGTGTCGGTACCTTCGACGCCGCGCAGGTTGGTCGCCGCGACCAGCAGCAGGGCGAGGTTGACGGTGCCGGCCACCAGCATCGCGCTCGCCACATCCCACCGGGTGGCGCGCAGCAACACGGCGCGCGCCCGGCCGGGGGGCGGGTGGCCGTGCCGGTCTCTGGCCAGCCCGGAATGCAGGTACACCGCGTGCGGCATGACGGTGGCGCCCAGCATGGCGGTGGCCAGCAGCACACTGTCCACGCCGTCGAATCGGGGGAGCAACCCGCCGGCGACCTCGGCGGCCGGCGGCGGGTTGACCACCAGGCTGGCCAGAAATCCGATGGCGATGATCAGCAGCAGACCGGTGATGACCCGCTCGAAAACCCGCTGCCCGCGCCGGTCACCGATGGCGAGCAGGCCCAGCGAAACCACCCCGGTGATCGCGCCGCCCCACACCAGGGGCAGTCCGAAGAGCAGATGGAGTGCCAGAGCGCCCCCGATGATTTCGGCGACATCGGTGGCGATGGCCACCAACTCGGCCTGGATCCAGTACGCGATGCGACGCTTCGTGCCGGTGCGGTCGCGCACCGCCTCGGGAAGGGTGCTACCGGTGACCAGTCCAAGTTTGGCGCTGAGGTATTGCACCAGGCCGGCCATCACATTGGCGACGACGATGACCCACACGAGCAGGAAGCCGAAGCGGGATCCGGCGCTGACATTGGCCGCGATGTTGCCGGGGTCGACGTAGGCGATGGCGGCGACGAACGCCGGCCCGAGCAGCGTCCAGCCCGGTTTAGCCGGAAGCCGAGTCTCGGTCAGGGTCTACAAACCAATCCAGAAGCCGCCGACACCCAGGCCGAAAATCGGTGTGGTCCAGCCGAATCCGGGGAACGGGCTGGTCAAAGCCGGGTTGGGGGTGGTGGTGATGGCGGTATGGCCCGAGGTGACGCAGGTCCTGGTATTCGGCGCGGTGTCGAGGCATTCCGGCAACGCCGCAGCGGGGACGGCAAGAAGCCCGGCCGCTGATGTGACCATCAGTGGGACCATCAGCAGCGCGCGTGCCATGGCGTCCTCCGTAGCCGGGGTCGCTCGGATTCCCCTATGTGGCAGCGTACAAGCCCTTGCCGGTGACCAGTGGAAGGTCGAGGGTGGTGCAGATGCCCGGCTTGGCTGCAACCACCGCGGGGATGGCGTTGACGATGCGCGTGGCGGTGGCCAGCACCCCGGCATGGTTATGGTCGCCATTGGGGCTGGACAGGCACAGATCCAGCGCGTAACACGGTTCGCCGGTGATCTCGATGCGGTAGTTGCCGCCGGGCTGGGCCGGTTGCGGCCACTCCGGGCAGAGGTCGTCGCGCAGTCGGGTGATGTGCTCGAGGACCACCGCCGGGGCTCCGTTCACCAGACCGATCACCTCGAAGCGCAGTGCTGCGGCGGTGCCCTTGGCGATGTGTCCCGACGCGATGTCGAAGCTCTCCGGTGCGGGTTCGCGGACGTACATCTCCTCCAGTCCGTCGAGTTCGACGCCTAGTCCTGCGGCCAGTTGGCGAACCACCGACCCCCAACCGATGCTCAGCACGCCGGGTTGGAGCAGCATCGGTATCTCGTCCATCGGCTTGCCGAAGCCCATCACGTCGAACATCACCGTCGCGCTGTCGTAGGTCGCGTAGTTCACGATCTCCATGCAGCGCACCTGCTCGATGCTCTGGCAGGTGCCCATGAGTGCCAGTGGTACAAGGTCATTGGCGAATCCCGGATCGATCCCGTTAACGAAGACGCTCGACTTCCCCTGCTGCGCCGCCTCTTCGATGGGTGTGATCATCTCGTCGGGAATCACCTGCCACGGCCACTGCAGGAAGACCGGGCCGCTGCCCACCACGTTGACACCGGCGGCCAGGATGCGCCGGTAGTCCTCCAAGGCCTCCATCAGGCGGTTGTCGGCCATCGCGTTGTAGACCGCGCAGTCCGGTCTGGTGGCCAGCACCGCGTCGAGATCGGTGGTCGCCTGGATGCCCGTCATGGTGTCCAGGCCGACGAGTTCCGCGGCGTCCTTGCCGGCCTTGCTCTCCGAAGACACCCAGACCCCGGTCAGTTCGTAGTCCGGGTTGGCGATCACGGACCGCAGAGCGTGAGCGCCGACGTTGCCGGTGCCGATCTGAGCGACGCGAATGGGCATGAGACTCCTTATGTTTCAGAGGTCGGGGATGGGCAGGTCGAGGTTGGGCACGATCAGTCCGCCGTCGACCTCGAGCATCTTTCCGGTCAAAAAGCTGCCGGCCGGCGACGCCAGGTACACGGCTGCGGCGGCGATATCGTTGGGCTCTCCGAGGCGGCGCAGTGGGGTGGCCTTCTCCATGGGCTCCCGCAGCGCGTCGTTGGACGCGACGATTTCCAAGGCCGAGGTCATGATCGATCCGGGCGCGATGGCATTGACCCGGATTCGTGGGCACAGGTCGAGCGCGGTCAGCCGTGTGTAATGCGCCAGTGCGGCTTTGGCGGTGCTGTAGGCGGCGAACCCGCGACCGGCCAGCCGTCCCATGGTGGAACTGATGTTGATGATCGACCCGCCGCCGGCGTGTTCAAGCATCAGTGGGACCGAGGCGACGGTTAATGCGTGGGCGGTCAGGACGTTGAAGGTGAAGGCGTCACGCATCTCCTTGACCGTCGTGGTCAGCAGTGTGTTGGGCATGCTGCCACCGACGTTGTTAACGACCACGTCGAGTCGGCCGAAGGCGTCGACGGCCGCCGAAGCCAATTCGGCGGTCTTCTCAGGCTGGGCCAGGTCGGCCACCACGACGTGCGCACGCCGGCCGGCCGCCTCGACCTGCGCGGCGACCGCTTCGAGATCGGACCGAGTTCTGGAGGCGATGACGACGTCGGCGCCGACTTCGGCGAACGCGACTGCGATAGCGGCTCCCAGGCCCCGACCGGCGCCGGTGACTACGGCGACTTGTCCGTCCAGGCGGAACTTGTCCAGGATCACGCGGCCCCTCTTCCCTCGTCAACGATCACCGTAACAAGGCCTCCGGTCCGACCGAGTCGGAATGTCGAACGGTTCTGTAACACGTTCTATTTCTTGGCGGGAGTCTTCCGTGCGGCGGCTTTGGCCGGTGCCTTCTTCGCCACCGCTTTCGCCGGTGCCCCCTTGGCTGCGGCTCTGACCGGTACCTTCGCCGCCGGTTCCGGCGGCGGTTGGGTACGGCCTTCCCGTTCCTCGCGCCGCCGGCGCACACTGGCTTCGAGCTTGGCCAGCAGGTCGGAGACATCATCGTTCTCGTCGAGCTTCGCGGGGGCTTCAGCGGTTGCGAAGGCCTCCCCGCCGGACAGCTTGGCCTCGACGAGTTCCTGCAACTGCTCCTGATAGGTGTCGGTGTACTGCTCGGGGTGGAAATCGTCGGCCATCGACTCGACCACCTGCCCGGCCATCTTCAGCTCGGGGGCCCGCACCTCCACGTCGGCATCCAGCGAAGGGAAGTCTGGATCGCGGATCTCATCGGGCCACAACAGCGTGTGAACGACCATCACGTTGCGTTTGGAGAAGTCCTTGACCCGCAAGGCCGCCAGCCTGGTCTTGTTGCGCAGGGCGAAATGGACGATGGCAACCCGGTCGGTCTCACTGAGCGCTTTGGCAAGCAGCACATAGGATTTCGACGACTTACCGTCCGGCTCCAGGTAGTAGCTCTTGTCGTACATCAGCGGGTCGATATCGCCCGCTGGGACGAACTCCAGCACGCTGATCTCGTGGCTGCGCTCCTCGGGCAGGGTGGCGATGTCCTCGTCGGTGATCACGACGGTCTGGCCGGTGTCGGATTCGTAGGCCTTGGCGATGTCGCGGTATTCGACCACCTCGCCGCACTCGCTGCACACCCGGCGGTACTGGATGCGGCCGTTGTCTTTGGCGTGCACCTGGTGGAACTTCAGGTCATGGTCTTCGGTGGCGCTGTAGACCTTCACCGGGACGTTGACGAGTCCGAAGGCGACCGAACCCTTCCAGATGGAACGCATGGGATCAGTATGCCCAGCAACTGCCGTTGTTTATCCGAGTGGGATGTTCTGCGGTGTCAGGCCCAGTGGCAGAACCGCAGGCAGGTTGCGCGGGGTCAGACCCAGTGGGAGGACCACCGGCAGGTAGGTCGGAGTCAGTCCGGGCGGCAGGTTGGGATTAGCTCCCGGAAAGTTTCCCAGCGGGATCGGTCGGCCGTCTACCCGTCCGATCGGTTCGGGTATGCATGCACCGGCCTCGGCGATCTGGCCACTGCTGCATTCCGGCTCGAGGATCTCCGGATCGGCGGCGGCCGTGGGTGCGCCGACAAGCGACGCCCCGAGGAGTGTCAACGCCAGCATTCGGATCACCCGACCACGGTATCAAGTGGGTAATACCCTTGGGATGGTGAACGAGGTGTGGCCGTCGGGCGCGACCGCCGGCGCGATGGTCACGCTGACCAACCCCGACAAGGTCCTGTACCCGGCCACCGGAACCACCAAGGCGGACGTGTTCCGGTACTACACCGGAGTCGCCGAGGTCATGCTGCCGCATATCGCCGGGCGGCCAGCCACCCGGAAACGTTGGCCCAATGGGGTGGACGGCACGGCCTTCTTCGAAAAGGAACTGGCCAAATCGGCGCCGTCCTGGCTACACCGCGGAACACTCGCGCACCGCTCCGGCGACACCGTCTACCCGATCATCGACAGTCCGACCGGACTGGCCTGGATCGCCCAGCAGGCGGCCCTTGAAGTCCATGTGCCGCAATGGCGCTTTGGTCCGGATGGGCGGCCGGGACCCGCCAATCGATTGGTGTTCGACCTCGACCCCGGCCCGGACGTCACGATGGCGCACCTGTGCGAGGTGGCGAACGCGGTCCGTGAATTGATGGACGACATCGGACTCGGGGTGCTGCCGCTCACCAGCGGAAGCAAGGGGCTGCACCTCTACGCGCCGCTCGCCGAACCGATCAGCAGTGCGGGGGCGGCGACGCTGGCCCGGAAGGTGGCTCAGCAACTCGAGCAGAGCATGCCCACCCTCGTCACCGCCACCATGACCCGCAGCCTGCGGGCCGGCAAGGTGTTTGTGGACTGGAGCCAGAACAGCGCCGCCAAAACCACCATCGCGCCGTACTCGCTGCGCGGTCGACAGCGGCCCACGGTCGCCGCGCCGCGAACGTGGGCGGAAATCGGCGATCCCGAATTGCAACAGTTGGAGTACGAGCAGGTACTGGCCCGGGTTGCCGAATACGGCGACCTACTGGCCGAACTGGATGCGCTGCCCGCAGACGGATTGACCAAGTACCGCAGCATGCGTGACGCGGCCAAGACTCCCGAGCCGGTTCCCGCTGCTGCGCGGGTCCCGCGTTTGGGAGAGGGTAACCGCTTCGTCATCCAGGAACACCGGGCCCGCCGGTTGCACTATGACTTCCGACTCGAGCGGGGCGGGGTTCTGGTGTCCTGGGCAGTGCCGAAGAATCTGCCCGACACCTCGTCAGATTCCCGAGGGGCGGTCAACCATCTCGCGGTGCACACCGAGGACCACCCACTGGAGTATGCCAGCTTCGAGGGCACCATCCCGAAGGGCGAGTACGGCGGCGGCACAGTCACGATCTGGGACTCCGGCACCTACACCGCGGAGAAATTCACCGTGGGATCCGAGCCCAAGGGCGGGGAGGTGATCGTCGATCTTCGCGGTCAACGGGTTGCAGGGCGCTACGCGCTGATTCAGACCGACGGCGACCAGTGGCTGGTACACCGGATGAAGGAGCAGCCTGCCGCTCACGTTCGGGATATCGCGCCGATGCTGGCCACGCTCGGGTCGGTGGACAGGCTGACCTCGGCGCACTGGGCTTTCGAGGGAAAATACGATGGCTATCGCCTGCTGGTGGAAGTCGACCATGGAAGGCTGCAACTGCAGACCCGCAACGGCCGCGACGTCACCCGCGAATTCCCGCAATTGCAGATGTTGGGCTCAGACTTGGCCGACCACCACGTCATCCTCGATGGCGAGGTGGTGGCATTGGATTCGCACGGTATTCCCAGCTTCAGTGAAATGCAGAACCGGGCCCGAGCCAGCCGAATCGAGTTCTGGGCCTTCGACATTCTCAGCTTGGACGGCCGCTCCCTGATGCGAGCGAAGTATCGGGATCGCCGCAAGGTGCTGGAAACATTAGGTGCTGCAACGGATCTGATCGTTCCCCCGCTACTGGAGGGACATGGTCCCGATGCGCTGGCGTACTCGCGCAAACGCAAGTGGGAAGGCGTGGTGGCCAAGAAGTGGGACTCCACCTACCAGCCGGGCCGACGGTCCTCATCCTGGATCAAGGACAAGAACTGGAACACCCAGGAAGCCGTGATCGGCGGCTGGCGCAAGGGCACAGGCGGTCGCTCCAGCGGCATCGGCGCCGTTCTGCTCGGCATCCCCGAAGACGGCGGCTTGCGTTTCATCGGCAGGGTCGGAACCGGCTTCACCGACAAGGATCTGGCTGCCCTCAAGGACACCCTGGCGCCCCTGCACACCGATGTCTCGCCGTTTCGGCCCGCGCTGCCGAGGGTGGAGACCCGGGACGTCACCTTCGTGCGCCCCGAACTGGTCGGTGAAGTCCGCTACGGGGAGATGACTTCCGATGGCCGGTTACGACACCCGAGTTGGCGTGGCTTGCGTCCGGATAAGGCTCCCGGCGACGTGGTCCTCGAGATGCCGACGTAGCTACTGGAGCCGGTCCGCCACGAACTGCGCGGCCTGGTCGTACATGCCGTTCTCCAGATAGGAGAAGTGGGCCGCCAGATTCATTCCGCGTGAACAGAAGACGTCGTTGTCGGCGCACAGGTCGATCGTCTTCGATCCGTAGAGGGCGCTGATCTGGTTGAGGGGGCCACCGCCCGGCTGGAACTTGCGTATCGGATTTCCGAAAACCGCCACCGCCGCAACGTGATCGGCAAGCTGGGGCGGCATGGGCATCGCGGTGTATTTTCCGAGCGGTCCGGGGTTCGCGGTGATCAGAGAGACGACGCCAGCACCCTGGGACAAGCCGCTGAGGACAAGTTTGGTGTTCGGGCAGTTGTCGGCCATCCACTGGACATGCGCCGCGGCATCGGCCGCGCCGGCGGGGGCTGAGGTGGCGAAGTCGAAGCTCGCCGGGTAGTTCACGATGTAGTCCGACACCGAACGACCGCCGGCCTTGGCGCGCACCAGGTCGATGAACCCCTGGCCGCCGAGTTGAGTTTTGGCATTCCCGACGGTGCCCCGGGCCCAGATCACCTCGACGTCGGAGCAGGGCGCGGCCGACGCGGACGGTAGCGCGGGGCCGGGGGCGAGGGTCGCCGCCAGCGCCGCCGCGGCTACGGCACACGAACCGGGAAGGCGTCTCATCAGCACGGCATCATGCTGGCATACCGATGCCCGTCAGGGCCGCAGGATCGGCCGTAGGACGTCCAGGACGCCGGCGTCCTCGATGGTCGACGGCACCGGCTCGTCGTGGCCGTCGGCGATTCCGCGCATGGTTTTGCGCAAAATCTTTCCCGACCGGGTCTTCGGTAGCGCAGGCACCACGTCCACAAGAGTGAAGCAGGCCACCGCACCGATGGAATGTCGGACCGAGGCAACCAGTTCGGCGGCCAGCCCTTCGGCCGACGCACCGGATTTGAGCACCACGAAACCGCGCGGCACCTGCCCCTTGATGTCATCGGCCACCCCGATCACCGCGCACTCCGCCACCGCGGGATGGGCGGCCACCACGGCCTCGATCTGACCGGTCGAGAGTCGGTGTCCGGCCACATTGATGACGTCGTCGATACGGCCCATGACGAACAGGTAGCCGACTTCGTCGAGGTAGCCGCCGTCGCCGGTCAGGTAGTAACCGGGATGCTCGCACAGGTAGGACGCCTCGAACCGGGCATCGTCACCCCACAGCGTCGGCAGGGTGCCCGGCGGCAGCGGAAGGCTGATGCAGATGGCCCCCTCCTCGCCGGGTTCGCACCGTGACCCGTCGGGGTGCAGGATCTGGACGTCGTAGCCGGGCATCGGTACCGTGGGTGAGCCCGCTTTGAGTGGAAGCTGTTCCACACCAACGGGATTGGCGGCAATCGCCCACCCTGTCTCGGTCTGCCACCAGTGGTCGATCACCGGGATCCCGAGAACTTCGGAGGCCCAAGCATAGGTGTCGGGGTCCAGCCGTTCGCCGGCCTGGAACAGGTATTTCAGCGACGACAGGTCATAGCGTCCGATGTGCGATCCCGTCGGGTCCTCCTTTCGGATCGCGCGCAACGCCGTCGGCGCGGAGAACAGCACCTTCACCCCGTATTCGGACACCACCCGCCAGAACGCACCCGGATCGGGGGTGCCGATCGGCTTGCCTTCGTAGAGCACCGTCGTCGCGCCGGCCAGTAGAGGCCCGTAGACGATGTAGGAGTGGCCCACCACCCAGCCCACGTCGGAGGCCGCCCAGAACACCTCGCCGGGCCCGACGCCGTAGATGTTGCGCATACTCCAGGTCAGGGCCACCGCATGCCCGCCGTTGTCCCGGACGATTCCCTTCGGCTTGCCGGTGGTACCCGAGGTATACAACACGTAGAGCGGGTCGATGGCGGCCACCGGCACCGGATCAACGGGCTGCGCCCCAGCCATCAGTTGATCCCAGTCGTGGTCGCGGCCCTCGGTCAGAGCGCAGCGATGCCGGTCGCGCTGGACGATCACACACGCCCTCGGCTGGTGGGTCGAACGGGTCAGCGCATGGTCGAGCATCGGCTTGTACTCCACGACCCGGGTCGGCTCGATGCCGCAGGACGCCGAGACGATGACGGCGGGCTGCGCGTCGTCGATACGGGTGGCCAACTCGTGGCTGGCGAAGCCGCCGAACACCACCGAGTGCACCGCACCGATCCGCGCGCACGCCAGCATCGCCACCACCGCTTCGGGGATCATCGGCATGTACAGCACGACCCGATCGCCCTTGCCGACCCCGAGGCCGCGCAGCACACCCGCGAAACGCGCTGTCAGGTCGAGCAATTCGCGATAGGTGTAGGTGCGCTTGGCTCCGGTCACCGGTGAGTCGTAGATCAGGGCGGCCTGGTCACCTCGTAGACCAATGTGTCGGTCGAGAGCGTTGAAACAGGTGTTCAGTTCCGCGTCGGGGAACCACCGGTAGAACGGGGGATTGCTGTCGTCGAGCACCTGCTGAGGCGCCTTGGTCCATGACACCGCCTCGGCGGCCTGAGACCAGAACGTCGCCGGATCATCGAGACTGGACTGGAAAAGCTGACGGTAACCACCCACGGATAGCACCGTAGCGCGGCGACACCCCCGGCGAGCGTGCGTGTCGGTACGCGGACACGCCGTCGCAGCGCGACCTACGCGCACTGTCGCGGCCCAGGAACGGGTCAGGAAACCTTGGCGATGACGTTCTCGGCGAACATCTCCAGGTTGCGGATCTTGGCGTCCAGTGGTTCGGTGTCGGGGCCGACGATGTAGGGCAGTCGGAATCCGACGATCACATCGGTGACGCCTTTGTCCTCCAGGCGCTTGATCCCGTCGGGGGTGTAGGCGTCCAGCGAGATGACGTGGATCTGGTAGTCCTTGTCGGCGGTGCCCTCTTCCTCGCGGTAGCGGTTCAGCTTGGCCAGCAGTTCGTCGAGATCCTCGTTACCGCCGCCGTGCATCCAGCCGTCGTTTCGAGCAGCCCGGCGCAGCGCGGCATCGGCATGCCCGCCGATCAGGATCGGGATCGGTTCGGTGGGCGCCGGGGTCATCTTGATCTTCGGGATGTCGTAGAACTCGCCGTGGTATTCGAAGTAGTCCCCGGAGGTCAGGCCGCGGATGATGTCGATGCATTCGTCCATGCGCTTGCCGCGCTTGGCGAACGGCACGCCCATGATCTCGTAGTCCTCCGGCCACGGGCTGGTGCCGACCCCGAGACCCACCCGGTTGCCGATCAGCGCCGCCAGTGATCCGGCCTGCTTGGCCACCAGTGCCGGCGGTCGGATCGGCAGTTTGAGCACGAAGAAGTTGAAGTGCAATGTGGTGGTCACCGCGCCGAGGGCGGCGGTGATGATGAAGGTTTCGATGAAGGCCTTGCCGTCCAGGAATTCGCGGTTCCCGTCGGGGGTGTAAGGGTATTTCGCGTCCGACTGATGCGGGTAGGCGATGCTGTCGGGAATGGTCATCGCGTGATAGCCGGCCGCTTCTGCCGCCTTGGCCAGCGGAATGTAGTAACTCGGGTCGGTCATCGCTTCGGCGTAGGTGAATCGCACAAAAGCGATCGTAGAACGCGTTCTAGTTTCCGACGGCCGTTCCGATGGTTCCGGGGGCGGTACCTACTTGTCGTCCCCGGACTCGGCGCCGGCCGGACTCTCGGTCAGAAGGTCGCCCCAGGTCGCCTCGGCCCCGGAGTGCCCGATCCGAAACACCTGAACTGTCGTGGCGACCGAGGCGACCAGGATGAACACCGCGATCACCGCCGAGACGACACCCGACAGCGGGGCGCCTCGTTCGGCGCGCCAGTGCACCACCGCAAGCAGGACCGCCGCGACCAGTAGAGCCGCCGCGAAATAGATCATCGTCTTGCCCAGGTGCTCATGGGTCTCCAGTGCCGGGGTCTCCTCGACCTTGTGCTCCAACCACTCACCGGCCTCCGTGGCGATCGGGGTCAGCACCGCGGTGACGCCGGCCAGTGCCAGCACCAGCCACGTCAGACGCTGACGGGCGGCGGGCCAGAAGGCGCACAGGATGGCCAGCACCGCGGTGAGCGGAGCGAGCACGACCAGGAAGTGAACAAGCAGGGGATGGGCGGGCAGACCGTTCAGCATCGACACCGTGGGAATGCTACTGCCGACGTGGGCATCTCTGCGGTTTTCAGCGTCCTGACAGACTGGAGCGGTCATGGTGAACGTGCGCTGGCTGCTGCTGGGCGGAACGGTGGCGGCACTTGCCGCCGGCGGTGCCGCCCGACTGGCCGGTGCCCCCGATGTCGCGAACTACTGCTGGATCGCCGCGACGGTGGCCGCGATCGTTCCCGCGATCTGGTGGGTCCTCAACGGACTGCGGGCCCGACGTTTCGGCGTCGACATCCTGGCGGTGCTTTCGCTGGCCGGGTCGCTCGCGGTCGGTGAGTATCTCGCCGGTGCTCTGATCGCCGTGATGCTCGCCACCGGACAGGCGCTCGACGCCGCCGCAGAACGCCGGGCCACCAAGGATCTCCGCGCGCTGCTGGACCGGGTACCGCGTACCGCGCGGCGGCGCACCGGCGACGGCGTCGAGTTGGTGGACTTGGACGCGATCAAGGTCGACGACACCATCGTCGTCGGACCGGGCGAGGTACTGCCGGTCGACGGACGGGTGCACTCCGAGCATGCGGTGATCGACGACTCCGCGCTGACCGGGGAACCCCTTCAGGTGCGTTACGAGCGCGGAGACACAGTGCGAAGCGGCAGCCTCAATGCCGGCGGCGGTCTGGAGATACGGGCCACCGCCACGGCCGCGGACAGCACCTATGCCGGGATCGTGCGGCTTGCCAAACAGGCCGCCGCCGAATCGGCGCCGGTGGTTCGACTGGCCGACAGGGTGGCCGCCTGGTTCGTCCCGCTGGCATTGGCGATCGCCGGATTGGCATGGTGGATCAGCGGATCCGCCGCCCGCGCGGTGGCGGTCCTGGTGGTTGCCACCCCCTGTCCGCTGCTGCTGGCCGCACCGGTGGCCATCGTCTCCGGCCTGTCCCGGGCATCCCGGATCGGAGTGTTGGTGCGCGGCGGCGGACCGCTGGAAACCCTGGGTAGGGCAACCACTTTGGTGCTCGACAAGACCGGCACGCTGACCTCCGGCCGGCCCCGCGGAACCGACGTCGTCACCGCACCGGGATGGCAACTCGACGACGTGCTGCGACTGGCGGCCTCGGCGGATCAACTCTCCCCGCACGTCCTCGCAGCGGCCATCGTCGAGGAGGCCCGTCGACGCGGCCTGACGTTGAGCATGCCGACCGTCGCCGAGGAGGAGGCGGGAACCGGGGTTTCGGCGATGGTGGACGGCCGCCGGGTACACGTTGGCAACCTCGGCCTCGACGGCGAACGTGAGGACTGGACCGCCGCGGTGCTGTCCCGCGCGGCGCTGGACGGCGCCGTCGTGGCCTGGGTCCGGGTGGATGGCGACATGGTCGGCGCGATCCTGCTGGCCGACCCGCTGCGGCCGGACGCCCCGCGCACCCTGCGTCGCCTCCGCGCCGCGGGCATGACGCGACTGGTGATGCTCACCGGTGACCGCCCGGCCCCGGCCGAACAGATCGGGACCGTCTTGGGACTCGACGAGGTGGCCGCCCAGCAGACCCCCGAGGACAAGGTGGCCCGGGTCCGCGTCGAGCGGGAGCGCGCGGTCACGGCGATGGTGGGCGATGGTGTCAACGACGCCCCGGCGCTGGCCGCGGCCGACGTCGGCATCGCCATGGGCGCCCGCGGATCCACCGCCAGTTCGGAGGCCGCCGATATCGTGCTGACCGCCGACCGGCTGGACCGGCTGGCCGACGCCAAACTGATCGCCCGGCGATCCCGGCGCATCGCCGTGCAGAGCGCGACAGTAGGAATGGGTCTGTCCCTGGTGGCCATGGGATTTGCGGCTGTCGGACTGCTCGCCCCGGCGGCCGGGGCGCTACTGCAGGAGGCCATCGACCTGGCTGTGATCCTCAACGCACTGCGGGCGCTGCGCGGTGACCAGAGCGCCGCCACCCGACTGAGCCCACGCACCGAGGAAATGTTGCAACGGTTCGCGAGCGAGCACGACCGGATGCGCGACGAACTGTCCGTGTTACGGGATGCGGCCCAGCAGGTCAGTGCGGGGGATCGTCGCGCGGCCATGGTGACCCTGCGCGCCGCCGACCGATTCCTGCAGGACACCCTGTTACCGCACGAGGATGCCGAGGACAGTGCGCTCTACCCGGCGCTGGCCAGGCCGCTGGGCAGCCCGGAGGCCACCGCGACCATGAGCCGGATGCACGCCGAGATCCACCGGATGGCTGCGCGACTGCACAGCCACCGCGAGATCGCCGAGGTGGCCGGTACCGTGACCAGCGAGCAGAGCGACGATCTGCTCGCCTGTCTTTACGGCTTGTACGCGCTGCTGTGTCTGCATTTCGTGCAGGAGGAGGAGAACTTCTTCGTGCTCGCACCCGCCGTCGTCGCCGACCGTTGAGCCGGCCTTGGCTCACCCGCAATGTCCGGGTGCTCTCCGCGGTGTCATTCCTTCAGGACACCGCCAGCGAACTGCTCTACCCGCTGCTGCCGATCTACCTGACCACCGTGCTGGGCGCGCCGCCTTCGGTGGTCGGCGCCATCGAGGGGGCCGCGGAGGGGGCGGCGTCGATGACCAAGATCGCGGTGGGCCCATGGGGAGACCGGTTCGCCAAACGGCCACTGATCGCCACCGGCTACGGTATGGCGGCGCTGGGCAAGCTGATCGTCGCCGCCGCAGGCGCCTGGCCGGGCGTTCTCGCCGGCCGGGTGGTCGACCGTCTCGGCAAAGGTCTGCGCGGCGTCCCGCGTGACGCGCTTCTCGTGGCGGATATCGACTCCGCCTCGCGCGGAAAGGTTTTCGGTTTTCATCGCACCATGGACACCTTCGGCGCCGTGATCGGCCCGCTGCTGGGCCTAGCAGGCTACGAACTACTGGACCATCAGATCGCACCGCTGCTGTACGTCGCCATCGTCCCCGCGGTGCTCTCGGTCCTGCTCATCGCCTTGGTACGCGAGAAGCCGCGCACCGGACCGCGCCCGCCGCGGCAGCCCATCTTCACCGGGATGCGCGAGTTGTCCGGGCGGTTCTGGCGGGTGACGGCAGTGGTCGTCGGATTCGGGCTGGTGAACTTCCCTGACGCCCTATTACTGTTGCGGCTCAACGAGATCGGCTTCGGTGTTGTCGAGGTGATCCTGGCCTACGTGACCTACAACCTGGTGTACGCGCTGGGCAGCTTCCCGGCCGGTGTGCTCGCCGACCGGGTGCCGCGCTCGGCGGTTTTCGGTTTAGGGCTGCTGTTCTTCGCCATCGGCTACATCGGCCTCGGGTTGACCGAGGACCACGTCATCGCCTGGGTCCTGATCGGGGTGTACGGGCTTTTCACCGCATGCACCGACGGCGTGGGCAAGGCGTGGGTGTCCTCGCTGGCCGGGTCTGCGCGTCAGTCCACCGCTCAGGGGGTTTTCCAGGGTGGCAGCGGACTGGCGATCCTGTTCGCCGGGGTGTGGGCCGGTCTGCTGTGGGGTGCTGACGGTCATCTGCCGCTGCTGATCTCGGGAACGGTCGGAGCCTGTTTCGCCGCGGCACTGCTGGGCCGCTGGGCACTGCTGTCCATGTCGCGGAGTTCCGTCTGATGCGCACGATTCACGTCATCGGCATCGGGGTGGGTGACCCCGACTACGTCACCAACCAGGCCGTCCGAGCGCTCAACGACACCGACGTCTTTTTCGCAATGGACAAGGGTGAGCTCAAGAGCGATCTCGTGGAACTACGCCGGGAGATCTGCCGGCGCTTCATTAAGGAATCGGGATACCGATTCGTCGAACTCCCCGACCCACCGAGGGCGGTGGCGTCGAATCCTGGGGACGACTACACCGGCGTCGTCGTCGACTGGCATGCCGCCCGGGCCCGGCTGTGGGCCAATGCGATTGAGGAAGAACTGGACCCCGACGGGGTCGGCGCATTCCTGGCCTGGGGGGACCCGTCGCTCTACGACAGCACGCTGCGGATCCTCGACCAGGTGTCCGAACACGTCGACCTCAGCTACGACGTCATCCCGGGTATCACCGCCGTGCAGGCGCTGACCGCGCGACACCGGATCCCGCTCAACGAGATCGGCGAACCGGTGCTGATCACCACCGGTCGGCAGCTTCGCGCAACCGGACTCACCGGATCGGCGGTGGTGATGCTCGACGGGGACTGCGCATTCCTCTGTTGTCCACCCGATACCCGAATCTGGTGGGGCGCCTATCTGGGCACCACTGATGAGCTTCTGGTCTCCGGAACCGTCGGCGAGGTGGGAGAGCGTATCGCCTCGCTGCGCGCCGAAGCCCGCGCCCGTCACGGCTGGATCATGGACACCTACCTGCTGCGCGCGTGACATGATCGAACCCATGGGGTCATTTCTGGTTCGTGCCGCGGTCACCGGCCTGGCGCTGTGGGTGGTAACGCTGATCGTGCCGGGGATAAGTTTCGTCGGCGGTCAGACGACGCTGCAGAAGATCGGCATCGTCTTCGTCGTCGGAATCGTTTTCGGTCTGGTCAACGCAGTCGTCAAGCCCATCGTCACGCTGTTCTCGCTGCCCCTCTACGTGCTGACCCTGGGGTTGTTCCACGTCGTGGTCAACGCGCTCATGCTGTGGATCACCGCCTGGATCACCGACCACACCACGCACTGGGGCCTGCACATCGACAAGTTCTGGTGGACCGCGATCTGGGCGGCGATCCTGCTGTCGATCGTCGGGTGGGTGTTCTCGTTGGGCAGGCGCAACGCCGAGCGCGCCTTCGGCTAGCTAGCGGAGTGACATGCCCGAACTCCCCGAGGTCGAGGCGCTTGCCGACCACCTGCGCAGGCATGCGGTGGGCACGACGGTTCATCGTGTCGACGTCGCTTCGCTGTCGGTGTTGAAAACCGTCGACCCGCCGACGACGGCCTTGCACGGGCGGACGGTCACCGCAGCGCACCGTTGGGGCAAATACCTCGGAATGCAGGCCGGCGATCTGTTCCTGATCACCCACCTGTCGAGGGCCGGATGGCTGCGCTGGTCGGACAAACTCGGCCGGGCACCGCTCAAGCCCGGCAAGGGGCCGATCGCCCTGAGGGTGCACCTCGACGGCGGCGCGTCGCCGGCTTCGGGGTTCGACCTCACCGAAGCCGGCACCCAGAAGCGCCTCGCGGCATGGCTGGTCTCCGATCCTGTGGCGGTGCCCGGTGTCGCGGCACTGGGCCCCGATGCGCTGGGCCTGACTGTTGATCAACTCGGCGAACGTTTGGCGGCCCACAGCGGCCGAATCAAGACCGTCCTCACCGACCAGAAAGTCATCGCCGGGATCGGCAACGCCTACAGCGACGAGATCCTGCACGCCGCGCGGATCTCGCCGTTCGCGACGGCGGCCAAGCTCAGCGCGGCGCAACTGGCGGCCCTGCACGACGCCATGATGTCGGTTCTCGGCGACGCGGTTGCGCGTTCGGTGGGTCAGCAGGCAGCCACCCTCAAGGGAGAGAAGCGATCCGGCCTTCAGGTGCACGGGCGGACCGGTCTGCCCTGCCCGGTTTGCGGAGACACCGTGCGGGAGGTGTCGTTCGCGGACAAGTCCTTCCAGTACTGCGCGGGCTGCCAGACCGGCGGCAAAGTGCTGGCCGACCGGCGGATGTCGAGGTTGCTGAAATGAACCGGCCGCAGAGAACCAGACAGAGAATCCTGATCACCGGCGCAAGTTCCGGGTTGGGTGCCGGGATGGCCCGCGCGTTCGCCGCCAGAGGCCGTGACCTCGCGCTGTGCGCCCGACGGGTCGACCGGTTGGAGGAGCTGCAAACCGAACTCTCGCAGCGCTACCCGGGCGTCTCCGTTTCCATCGCCGAACTCGACGTCGATGACCACGATGCAGTGCCGCGGGTGTTCGCCGCACTTGCCGGCGAACTCGGCGGTCTGGACCGTGTCATCGTCAACGCCGGCATCGGCAAAGGCGCACCACTCGGCACCGGCAAACTCTGGGCCAACAAGGCGACAATCGAGACGAACCTGGTGTCGGCGCTGGTGCAGATCGAGAGCGCCCTGGAGATCTTCAAGAAGCAGGGTGCCGGGCATCTGGTGCTGATTTCCAGTGTGCTGGGCAACAAAGGTGTGGCCGGGGTCAAGGCGGCCTATGCGGCGAGTAAGGCCGGAGTATCTTCCCTGGGTGAGTCACTGCGCGCCGAATACGCCTCCGGCCCAATCAAAGTCACCGTCATCGAGCCCGGCTACATCGAGTCGGAGATGACCGCCAGGACGGCCAAAACAATGTTGATGGTGGACAACGAGACCGGTGTCGCCAAGATGGTCGATGCCATCGAGCGGGAGAGGGGCCGCGCGATCGTGCCCGGCTGGCCGTGGGTGCCACTGGTGGCGATGCTCAAGATGCTGCCGCCGCAATTCACCAAACCGTTCGCCTGATTCGATGTGGGCGAGGAGTATCGAGTCCATGACGATCAAAGCAATCTCGACGCTGTTCGCGGGGGCTGCGGTAGCGGCACTGGCTTGGGCCGCACCGGCCGCCACCGATCCCGACTGCGTCAACCCGGATGGCAGTCCCTGCAATGTCGTGACCCCGGATGGGGCCAGCGGCGCCATCCCGGGCGGACCGACCGGCACAGCAGGCCCGGGCCTTGTCGAAGGTTCCATTCCCGGCGGGCCCTCCGGTCAGGTCACGCCGGGAGAGGTCAGCGGCTGTATACCGGGTATCGGTTGCATCGACGTTCCACGCTGATCGCAGGCCGGGCCCTGTCTGCTGACCGTGGCGCTGGCGTCACGCTCGGCGGGAAGTGCTAGGCCGTCCGCCCGCGCTCCTGGCGGTAGCGGCGCACCAATGCATCGGTCGAACTGTCCGACTGGGTGGGCGGCGAGGCGTCCTCGGTGATCACCGGAAGCAGAGCCTTGGCCTGGGTCTTACCTAGTTCCACACCCCACTGGTCGAACGAGTCCACGCCCCAGATCACTCCCTCGGTAAACACCTGGTGCTCGTAGAGGGCGATCAACTGGCCCAGCACCGACGGTGTCAGCCGGGTCGCCAGGATCGAGGTCGTCGGTTTGTTGCCCGGCATCACCTTGTGCGGCACCACACTCGGCGGAGTGCCCGCTGGAAGATCCCGGGCGATCTCCGCCGCATCTCTTCCGAACGCCAGCACCTGCGTCTGGGCGAAGAAGTTGCTCATCAGCAGGTCGTGCATGCTGCCCGTGCCGTCGGCGGTGGGCAGGTCGTCGGTGGGCTGGGAGAGCCCGATGAAGTCGGCGGGCACCAGTCGGGTGCCCTGATGCAGCAGTTGGTAGAAGGCGTGCTGGCCGTTGGTTCCCGGTTCGCCCCAGAAGATTTCACCGGTGCCGCAGCTGACCGGCGTCCCGTCGGCCCGCACCGACTTGCCGTTGGACTCCATCGTCAGCTGCTGCAGGTACGCGGCGAAACGTGCCAGGTCGTTCGAATACGGAAGCACCGCGCGGGTTTCCGCGCCGAAGAAGTCTGAGTACCACAGCCCGATCAGCCCGAGCAGGGCCGGAGCGTTGGACTCCAGGGGTGCGGTGGCGAAGTGCCGGTCGACGAGATGGAACCCGGACAGGAAGTCCGCGAACGCCCCCCTGCCGATCACCGCCATCAGCGCCAGCCCGATCGCCGAGTCCACCGAGTAGCGGCCACCGACCCAGTCCCAGAAGCCGAACATGTTGGCGCTGTCGATCCCGAAGGCCTCGACCAGTTTCTTGTTCGTCGACACCGCGACGAAGTGTTTGGCCACCGCATCGTCGCCCAATGCCCCGGTCAGCCAGCGACGCGCCGCGGTCGCGTTGGTGAGCGTCTCCAGGGTGGTGAAGGTCTTGGAGGCGATCACGAAGAGTGTCGTGGCGGGGTCGAGTCCGTCGAGTTTGGCGACCAGGTCGGCCGGGTCGACGTTGGACACGAACCGGGCCGAGATTCCGGCGTCGGCGTAGTGCCGCAACGCCTGATAGGCCATCGCCGGACCGAGATCCGATCCGCCGATGCCGATGTTGACCACCGTCTCGATGCGTTGTCCGGTGGCGCCGGTCCACCGGCCGTCACGCAGCCGGTCGGTGAAATCACCCATCGCGTCGAGAACCGCGTGAACGTCGGCCACCACGTCCTGGCCGTCGACGTTGAGCGCGGCGTCGCGCGGCAAACGCAGCGCGGTGTGTAGTACAGCCCGGTCCTCGGAGGTGTTGATGTGCTCGCCGGCGAACATCGCGTCGCGACGTTGTTCCAGTCCCGCCGCCCGGGCCAGGTCCACCAGGAGCTTCAGCGTCTCGCGGGTCACCCGGTGCTTGCTGTAGTCGATATAGAGGTCACCGACGTTCAGCGTCAGTTCCCGGCCGCGGTCGGGGTCGTCGGCAAAGAGTTCACGCAGGTGCTTGCCGGCGATCTGCTCGTGGTGACGGGCCAGGGCTTTCCATGCCGGACTGATGGTGATGTCCCCGATGTTGGCACTCATTCTCCAGACCCTATGCGGCGGTCTGCCCCGATGGGGTAGATCATTGAGCTATGGCTAACCCAGATATCTCGCGCATCCTGGCGTCGGTTCCCACCGGCTTGTGGATCGGCGGTGAGGAGCGCCCCGGCTCATCGACCTTCGACGTCACCAACCCGGCCACCGATGAGGTGCTGGTCTCGATCGCCAACGCCGACGCCGGCGACGCGATCGCGGCCCTGGATGCCGCCTGCGCGGTTCAGGATTCATGGGCGGCGACCCCGGCCCGGGAGCGCGGTGAGATCCTGCGCGCGGTGTTCGAGGCCATCATCGACAAGGCCGACGACTTCGCGACGCTGATGACCCTGGAGATGGGCAAGGTGGTCGCCGAATCGATGGGTGAGGTCCGCTACGGCGCCGAGTTCTTCCGCTGGTTCGCCGAAGAGGCGGTGCGCATCGGCGGCCGCTACACCCCGTCGCCGGCCGGAACCGGACGCATCGTCGTCACCAAGCAACCCGTCGGCCCCTGCTACGCGATCACCCCGTGGAACTTCCCGCTGGCCATGGGAACCCGCAAGATCGGTCCGGCGCTGGCGGCCGGATGCACCATGATCGTCAAGCCGGCCCAGGAGACGCCGCTGACCATGATGCTGCTGGCCAAGCTCATCGACGAGGCGGGCCTGCCCAAGGGTGTCTTGTCGGTCCTGCCGAGCAACAAGCCGCGCGAGGTCACCACCGCGCTCATCGACGACGGCCGGCTGCGCAAGCTGACCTTCACCGGCTCTACCGGGGTGGGCAAGGCACTGGTGAAGCAGGCCTCCGATGCGCTGTTGCGTACCTCGATGGAACTCGGCGGCAATGCCCCGCTGGTGGTCTTCGACGACGCCGACGTCGACGCCGCCGTGGAGGGCGCGATGCTCGCCAAGATGCGCAACGGCGGGGAGGCCTGCACCGCGGCCAACCGGCTCTACGTCGCCAATCCCCTGCTCGAGGAGTTCACCGACAAGTTCGTCAAGAAGATGGGTGAGATGACCATGGGCAACGGCCTGGACCCGTCGTCCAAGTTGGGCCCGCTGGTCAACCCCAAACAGGTCCAGAGCGTGCAGGAACTGGTCGACGACGCCGTGGAGAAAGGCGCGACAGTGGCCACCGGCGGCCAGGCCCCGGGCGGGCCGGGCAACTTTTATCCCGCCACCGTGCTGACCGATGTACCGCCGAACGCCCGCATCCTCAAAGAAGAGGTCTTCGGCCCGGTCGCCCCGATTGTCGGCTTCGACACCGAGGAGGAGGGGATCGCTGCGGCCAATGACACCGAGTACGGCCTGGCGGCCTACATCTTCACCCAGTCGCTGGATCGCGCGTTGCGGGTGGCCGAGTCGGTCAACGCCGGCATGGTCGGGGTCAACCGCGGCGTGATCTCCGATCCCGCCGCGCCCTTCGGCGGGGTCAAAGAGTCCGGATTCGGCCGCGAGGGCGGTATCGAAGGTATCGACGAATACCTCGACATCAAGTACATCGCACTGAC
>CAZADG010000014.1:25750-52430 GCA_964483865.1 uncultured Mycobacterium sp.
AGGGCGGTATCGAAGGTATCGACGAATACCTCGACATCAAGTACATCGCACTGACGAAGTAGGGCTCGGTCACGGCGGGGAATCGATCGCCGCGACGATCGCGGCCATCGGTGCTGCCCGCGCTGAGGTGACTTCCCCTGTTACGTCGCTGCCACCGCCTCGTCGCCGGCCGGGTAGGCCAGGTCACAGCCCGCCGTCGCTCTCATGCGTAGCAGCGCGATGATCGTCACCAGCCCGCAGCCCCTGAGGGTGGCGCTGGCCTGGTTTTCGCATCCTCCCACCGGAATCACCTTCTCGGCCTCGTTTGCCCCCGGCGGTCCGGGAGGTTGCGGGAACAGGAGCCGCCCGGTGTTGAGTCGGGGTGTGCGCACCACCGGTGTCAATTCGGCGTCAGCCGAACAGGGTGCCGTTCTCCCGGGCCGCCTCGAGGTAGATCGACGGCAGCGCCACCCCGCGACGGTCCAGGGCGTCGGTGCGGACCGCGACCTCGAAGTGTGACGACTCCACCGGCGGGGGAGGTCCGGGGCTGGTGCGGTCGTCGAGCCAGTCCAGGGCCAGCCGGATCGCGGCCTCGCCATCGTCGTCGGGGTCCGGGGAGAGGCTGAGTGCTCCGCCGTTCTCCACGAAGTCGACCTGGGTGCCGATTGGCAGCGCCGTGGAGTTGGCCTCTGTCCAGCGGGTGGCGTCGGTGGCGGTGAACACCCTGCCGTCCGACTCGGGGAGATCCTGACAACTCAGGACCACCAGGTAGTCGGACTTGGCACCTGTGACGAAAGTCCGCCAGGCATCGGCGGTCGAGACCACCTCTGCGGCATCGACTTTCAGCGGACCCCAGTCCAGCGCGCGGGCCTGGGCCATCTCCGCGCGCCCCGTCACGCTGTCCGCACCGATGATCGACAGGCTCACCGCTGCGCCGGGTTTCAGCGCGGCGATGGCCTCCTTGATCGCCGGGAACGGCAGACGCTCGGCGATACCCGACACATTCGGCGCCCCGACGTAGCCGTAGTCCGCCGGCGGCTTGTCCAGCGAGACGTAGAGGATCCGGGGCTCGCTACGCCCGACGTACTCGCGCGCAACGAGGAGGTTGGCCTCGTCGTCGACAGCGATCAGCACGGCCGGGTCGACGCGTGCGACGGTACGCCGGGCGTGGGCCTGCGCCTGCTTGACCCGCTGACCGACGTTGGGGGCGCTGATGTCGAGGTAATCCCATTCCACCCCGACTGGGCGCCGGTTGGACTCCAGCGCCGCCCGCATTCCGCGGTCGAGCTTGCTGACCCACGGCGAGCTCTGAGCACCGGAGTGCAGAACCAGGATGCGCGGTTTGGAGGCGTTGAAGGAACCGAGCAGCACCAGGAAGCCCACCAGGCAGGTCACGATCAGGAGCCGAACCGGAACTCTCGTCATATCAGCCCCAGCTGGTTCCACCAGGGAATCGAGGCATAGGCGGCTGCGACCCTCGCCGCGTTCATCAGCAGGTTGTAGCGACGGAAACCTTTCTCGTCGGTCTCCTGGATCAGGCCTTCGGAGTAAAGCTGCATGATTCCGTTCGTGCCCTGGTACCGGAAGAACGAGATGTCGCTGAACAGCGCGGCGCAGAAGATGCAGATCCACGGGTTGATGCCTTGGGCCAGCGCGATGGGCAGCAGGATTATCGACGACGTCAGCGCACCGGCGGTCACCGGCAGCGCCAGTCGCAGGGTGAGAGTGACCACCAGGCTGACGAAGATGAACACGACGACGTTGCCGTGCACGAAGTCGAAGTAGTGCTCCATGGTGCGGGCCAGCGCCTGCTGCAGGCCCAGATAGCCCATGACCCGCACCATGCTGTCCAGACCGAGCAGGAAGAAGACCTGCGGCCAGTCCAGGGCTGATCGAAAGTCCTTGCGCACGAGCGTTCCGGTGAGCAACAGCGCCAGCAGGACGTAGCCGGCAAGATACGACGGCTTGACATGGTGCCAGCCGACGGTGGCGGTGCCGATCAGGAAGAACAGGAAGCATCCGGCGGCGGTCCACTCCGCAGGACGCAGCGGGCCCATGGCGGCGAGCTTCTGCCGGATCTCCCCGCGCGGCAGCGGCGCTTCATTCCCAGGGCGAAACAGCCGCTGGATCACCAGCATGTGCACGAGAGTGACGGCCAGCGCGGCGACCGCCGCGGCGACCAACCAGAACAGGCCGTTGAACTCGGCCTGCAACGGTGGTGGCAGGAAGTTGACCGCGGCGATGTTGGAGGACTTGCTGGTCACCATCATCGGCGAGAACAGCAGGGCGCCACCGAATGTCGCGGCGAGCAGCGCGGTGATCGCCGGTCCGCGCAACGGCAGTCGCAGCCCGGCGGCCATGTCCCTGTACGGCGGGGTCAGCAGCGACAGCCGCGCGTTGGTGGACGGCATCAGCGGGGACAGCACGTACCCGGAGATCAGCAGAGCGGTCTGGTGCCAGAACGGCTTGTCGGGTAGTCGCAGCAGCAGGCGCAGGATCAACCGGTAGCTCAGGCCGGAGGAACTGATCGCCGCCGAGAGCGCGAAGACGCCGACGAGCAGCAGCATGCTCGGTGACGAGAAACCGGCCAACGCCACGTCGGGCGGCGCCAGACCGACGAACAATGTGCCGACGAGAGCGACGAGTGGGCCGACGTACTCGTCGACCAGGCTGAAGACCCAGAGCAGGATCGTGCCTGCCAGCAGTGCGGCGAAGATCGAGGCCTGCACGCTGAACCGGGCGGCCAGTGCCAGCACGTAGACCATCGGCGGAACCAGGAATACCAGTGCCCAGCCGATGACTGTCTTGGGCTTGGCCGGATCGGAGTCGGGTTGTCGCAGCCGGGCGATCAGCAGCACGACCGTGGCCAGGGCGGCCATCATGGCGAAGACCGGCCAGTGTGACGCCAGCGTCTCCCCGAATCGGCTGTCCATGTGGGGTGTCAGAGTAGCCGGATGGGCTCGGTGCAGCCGATCAGTGATGAGCCGGCGTCAGTGCCCGAGCCGGCCGCGCCCCATGCGCAGCAGCAGCATCGCCAGGTCTTTGCCGTCCGGTCCCAGCGCGCTGTAACGCTCGATGACCTTCATCTCCCGGCTGTGCACCAGCCGGGTTCCGCCGGAGGCCATCCGGACTTTGCCGATAGCCTGGGACACCTCGGTGCGCCGTTTGACCGCAGCCAGGATCTCGGCGTCGAGGCGGTCGATCTCCGTTCGCAGGGCGTCGATATCGGATTCGGTGAGTTCTTCAGTGGTCATGTCGTCGTTCTCCTGGTGTGGGGGTTCTGGTCGCATCGGTTCCGGGTCCTCACACAAGAGAGCCCCGGATCCCTGATGCGGACCGCGGGGCTGTCGAGTTGAGCAGCTATGCCTCCACGGGCGCCGTTGGCCGGAACCCGTAAAAAAATCGCTGCGATTGCACCCGTCGAGTGTGCCACTCGGTGGCGTGCCTTCGCAAAGGGCTGTCACCGGTCGGCGGTAGGTTGGGAGGGTCATGAGTGTGCAGGCCACCGATTACAGTGCCGATTTCAGCACCCCCGCGGGTCCCGACGAGTTGCTCGAGGGGCTCAACCCCCAGCAGCGGCGGGCGGTGCTGCACGAAGGCGCCCCGCTGCTGATCGTTGCGGGCGCCGGTTCGGGTAAGACGGCGGTGCTTACCAAGCGGATCGCCCACCTGCTGGCCGCCCGCGAGGTGGGCCCCGGCCAGGTCCTGGCCATCACCTTCACCAACAAGGCCGCCTCCGAGATGCGCGAGCGGGTGGCTCACCTGGTGGGCCCGCGGGCCCGCAACATGTGGGTGTCGACCTTCCACTCCACCTGCGTGCGGATCCTGCGTAACCAGGCCTCGCTGCTGCCCGGCCTGAACTCGAACTTCTCCATCTACGACGCCGATGACTCGCGTCGCCTGCTGCTGATGATCGGCAAGGACATGGGGATCGACGTCAAGCGTTACTCGCCGCGTCTGCTGGCCACCTCGATCTCCAACCTCAAGAACGAACTGATCACACCCGAGGAGGCCGTCGCCACGCTGGAACCGGGCGGGGATGACTTGGCCCGGATCGTCGCCGAGGTCTACTGCGAATACCAGCGCCGGCTGCGAGCCGCCAATGCGCTGGACTTCGACGACCTCATCGGCGAGACGGTCGGGGTGCTGCAACGTCATCCCCAGATCGCCCAGTACTACCGGCGGCGATTCCGCCACATCCTGGTCGACGAGTACCAGGACACCAACCATGCCCAGTACGTGCTGGTGCGCGAACTCGTTGGAGTCTCCGCACCGGACACCGACGCGGTGCCGCCTGCCGAACTGTGCGTCGTCGGCGACGCCGACCAGTCGATCTACGCGTTCCGCGGCGCCACGATCCGCAACATCGAGGACTTCGAACGCGACTTCCCGAACGCCACCACGATTCTGCTCGAACAGAACTACCGCTCCACCCAGACCATCCTGTCCGCGGCGAACTCGGTGATCGCCCGCAACACCGGACGGCGGGAGAAGAGGCTGTGGACCGACGCCGGTGACGGCGAACCCATCGTCGGCTACGTCGCCGACAACGAACACGATGAGGCCCGCTTCGTCGCCGGCGAGATCGACACCCTCGTCGACGGTGCCAACCACACCTACAACGACGTGGCGGTCTTTTACCGGACCAACAACTCCTCACGCGCGTTGGAAGAGGTCTTCATCCGCGCCGGCATCCCCTACAAGGTGGTCGGCGGCGTGAGGTTTTACGAGCGCAAGGAGATTCGCGACATCGTCGCCTACCTGCGGGTGCTGGACAACCCGGGGGACGCGGTGAGTATGCGCCGGATTCTCAACACCCCGCGTCGTGGAATCGGCGACCGCGCCGAGGCGTGTCTGGCGGTCTATGCCGAGAACACCGGCGCGACCTTCGCTGACGCGTTGGTCGCCGCTGCAGAGGGCCGGGTACCGATGCTGAACAGCCGGTCGGAGAAAGCGATCGCCGGATTCGTCGAACTGCTCGATGAACTCCGTGGCCGGTTGGACGACGAACTCGGCGACCTGGTCGAGGCGGTCCTCGACCGCACCGGCTATCGCCGCGAGCTGGAGTCCTCCAGTGACCCACAAGATCTGGCGAGGCTGGACAACCTCAACGAATTGGTCAGCGTCGCCCATGAATTCAGCATCGACCGGGCCAACGCCGCGGCACTGGCCGCAGAAGATGCGGCAGACGACGAGGACGACGACATCCCGCGGACCGGGATGCTGGCCGAGTTCCTGGAACGGGTCTCCCTCGTCGCCGACTCCGATGACATCCCGGATAACGACGCAGGGATCGTCACCCTGATGACGCTGCACACCGCCAAGGGGCTCGAATTCCCGGTGGTGTTCGTCACCGGCTGGGAGGACGGCATGTTCCCGCATATGCGGGCGCTCGGCGATCCCGGCGAGCTCTCTGAGGAGCGTCGCCTGGCCTACGTCGGGATCACCCGGGCCCGCCAGCGGCTCTATCTTTCGCGGGCCAAGATCCGCTCGTCCTGGGGGCAGCCCATGCTCAACCCCGAGTCGCGGTTCCTGCGCGAGATCCCCGAGGACCTCATCGACTGGCGGAGAACCGACCCGGGGCCGGGTGTCGGTTCAGGCTTGAGCGCCCCGGTGGCCGGACGGTTCTCCCCACCCGGCGGAGGCCGACCGTCGCCGATGCGATCGGGGGCGGGTAAGCGGTCGCTGATCGTCCTTGAACCGGGTGACCGGGTCAATCACGACAAGTACGGTCTGGGCCGCGTCGAGGAGGTCTCCGGAATCGGGGAGTCGGCGATGTCGTTGATCGACTTTGGCAGTGCGGGTCGGGTCAAGCTGATGCACAATCACGCGCCGGTGCAGAAGCTTTAGACGCCTCGCCCCCGCACCACCGCGCCGTCGCGGGGTGCAGTGCCAGGGTCAGCGTTCAGGATCGAGCGGGGACCGCCGAACCAGGCGGGTTCGGGCGTCGTCCGGACGTGGAACCGGCCCGGTCGGTTGGCGCCGGATACGAGGTGAAGTGGGCCCATCGGGGCCGGTCATCGACTGGCCGACGGGTAGCCGAAATCTAGCCGACGTAGGGGCCGATGGAGACGCCGTTCGCGGCGAGCCACGGGACTGGGTCGGTAGCGTTGTGGCCGCCGAGCAGCACCGTGAAGTGCAGGTGCGGGCCGGTGGAGTTGCCGCGGTTGCCGATGGTGGCGATCTGGTCCCCGGCGAGAACCCGCTGGCCGACCTGAACATTCCAGCTGTCGATATGCCCGTAGCGGGTCACGGTGCCGTCGGAATGGGTCACCAGGACCCAGGCGCCGTAGCCGGAGTTGGTGTAGCCGGCTTCCTTCACAACGCCGTCGGCGGCGGCGAAGATCGGGGTACCGACCGGGCCGGCCACATCGACACCGTCATGCAGGGCGCCCCAGCGGTAGCCGAAGCCGGAGGTGAAGATTCCGCGGGTCGGAAGGGCGTAGCGCGGACGCTGCAGCAGGGCCTCACGCTGAGCCCGCTCGGCAGCGTAGGCCACCCCGCGGGCGAACTCCTCGCTGTGCACCGCGGGGCTGGCTGCGGGCGCCAGCGCCACCAGTTCGGGACCTCGGGTCAGGGCACCGCTTTCCTTCGGCGTCACGTCGGAGGCCAGCACGGTCTTGGTGGTGGTCTGCGGTGCGGGCCGGACCATCGTGACCCATGCTGCGGCGGCGGCCGCTCCGGCAGCCATGGCAGCGATCAGCGCGCGACCCCTCGCGGCGCTGGTGGGCTGGCGGCGGTGCTTGGGCGTACGCGGCAGCATGTCGGTGACTTCGGTGCTGCTGTACATCGGCTCTTCGGGGCGCCGGCGGGGGGCAGCGAAATCGGCTGGGACGTCCAGCAGCGGCGTCAGATCCTCGACGTCTGACATGTCGATGGCCTCGGGTGATGGAGATACTGCCGAGCTTCGAATGCGCGAATACGTAGATGGGGCCGACCTAAGCTGCGTCAAAACCAAGTCCTCAAGTCCGTGACCAAAGCGTTATCTAGACCGGAGAACGGTAACCAAAGTGACGTCGGCGTCGCAAGCCAAGCGGGAACTACACCGGGGATTGTGACTTGCGTCACCTCGACCCGATGTGGGCCCAATTCATTCATGGGCGGGGCTGTAACGGCCTTTCGCCTGCAGATACAGTTCCCTCGAAGTGACTTGGTTAAACCACGGATGTCAAACCACGGACCTAGTAGAGAGCCGAGCATGGATCTTTTCGAGTACCAGGCGAAGGAACTGTTCGCCAAACACAACGTTCCCAGCACTCCAGGGCGGGTCACGACGTCGGCCGACGACGCCAGGGCGATCGCGGAGGAGATCGGCCGGCCGGTGATGGTGAAGGCCCAGGTCAAGACCGGTGGGCGGGGGAAGGCCGGTGGCGTGAAGTACGCCGCCACCCCGGAAGATGCCTACACCCATGCGGGAAACATCCTGGGCCTGGACATCAAGGGCCACATTGTGAAGAAGTTGCTGGTCGCCGAGGCCAGCGACATCGCCGAGGAGTACTACATCTCCTTTCTCCTGGATCGGGCTAACCGCACCTATCTGGCGATGTGCTCGGTCGAGGGTGGGATGGAGATCGAAGAGGTGGCTGCCACCAAGCCTGACCGCCTGGCCAAGGTCCCGGTTGACGCCACCAAGGGCGTCGATGTGGCCTTCGCCAGGGAGATCGCCGAGAGGGGCCACCTGCCCGCGGAGGTCCTCGACGCCGCTGCGATCACCATCGCCAAGCTCTGGGAGGTCTTCGTCGGCGAGGACGCCACCCTGGTCGAGGTCAACCCGTTGGTGCGCACCCCCGACGGCCAGATCCTGGCCCTGGACGGCAAAATCACTCTGGACGGCAACGCCGACTTTCGGCATCCCGATCACGCGCAGTTCGAGGATAAGGACGCCACCGACCCGCTGGAGTTGAAGGCCAAGCAGCATGACCTCAACTACGTCAAACTCGACGGCGAGGTCGGCGTGATCGGAAACGGCGCCGGACTGGTGATGTCGACCCTGGACGTGGTGGCCTACGCCGGCGAGAAGCACGGCGGCGTCAAGCCGGCCAACTTCCTCGATATCGGAGGCGGTGCCTCGGCCGAGGTGATGGCCGCAGGCCTGGATGTGATCCTGGGCGACAGCCAGGTCAAGAGCGTGTTCGTCAACGTCTTCGGCGGCATTACCGCCTGTGATGCAGTGGCCAGTGGCATCGTCAAGGCCCTGCAGATGCTCGGGTCGGAAGCCAATAAACCCTTGGTGGTCCGACTGGACGGAAACGCAGTCGAGGAGGGCCGGCGCATCCTCGCCGAGGCCAATCACCCGTTGGTCGTCCTGGCCGACACCATGGACTCGGGTGCGGACAAAGCCGCCGAACTCGCTTTCGCCGCCGGAAAGGACGTCTAGTCATGTCGATTTTCTTGAACAAAGATTCCAAGGTCATCGTCCAGGGCATCACCGGAGGAGAGGCCACCAAGCACACCGCGCTGATGCTCAAGGCCGGCACCCAGGTTGTCGGCGGCGTCAACGCCCGAAAGGCCGGAACAACGGTCTCTCACAAGGACAAGTCCGGCAACGACATCGAAATCCCGGTGTTCGGATCGGTCGCCGAGGCGATGGAGAAGACCGGCGCGGATGTGTCGATCGCCTTCGTTCCGCCGAAGTTCGCCAAGGACGCCATCATCGAAGCCATCGACGCCGAGATTCCGCTGCTGGTGGTGATCACCGAGGGAATCCCGGTGCAGGACACCGCATATGCGTGGGCCTACAACGTCGATCACGGCAAGAAGACCCGAATCATCGGGCCGAACTGCCCGGGCATCATCACGCCGGACGAGGCACTGGTCGGGATCACGCCGGCCACCATCACCGGCAAGGGTCCGATTGGTCTGGTGTCCAAGTCCGGAACCCTGACCTACCAGATGATGTACGAGCTCAGGGATTTCGGATTCTCGACGGCCATTGGCATCGGCGGTGATCCGGTGATCGGCACCACTCACATAGACGCCATCGAGGCCTTTGAGAAGGATCCCGAAACCACCCTGATCGTGATGATCGGAGAGATCGGCGGCGACGCAGAGGAGCGTGCGGCCGACTACATCAAGGCCAACGTGACCAAGCCGGTGGTCGGCTACGTTGCGGGCTTCACCGCTCCGGAGGGCAAGACCATGGGCCACGCCGGCGCCATCGTCTCTGGTTCCTCGGGAACTGCAGCGGCCAAGAAGGAGGCCTTGGAAGCCGCTGGAGTGAAGGTCGGCAAGACGCCATCGGCCACCGCCGAACTCGCCCGGGAGATCTTGAAAAGCCTGTGACGGCGGTCGATCCGCGTACGCCGGTCATTGTCGGAGTCGGCCAGTTCACTGAGCGCATCGATGATCCCGCGTACCGCGGGATGTCGTCGGTGGAACTCGCGGCAGCCGCGGTCCGGGCGGCACTGACCGATACCGGCGTGCCGGGTGCGGTGGCCGAAGCCGTCGATACGGTGGTCGGGATCCGGCAGTTCGAGATCTCCGGCCGGGGCATGCCGCCGCTGGGCAACTCCACCAACTATCCGCGATCGGTGGCCAGGCTGGTCGGAGCGACGCCGGCCCGTGCGGTTCTGGAACCCATTGGGGGACAGGGACCTCAACACGCGGCGACCGAATTCGGTGCCGTCATCGCAGCCGGTCGGGCCGATGTGGTTCTGGTGTTGGGCTCCGAGAACGGATCCACCCTGCGAACCTTCGCTGACCGGCCCGACAAGCCCGACCACTCCGAAACGGTGGAGGGGCAACTCGAGGATCGCGGCTACGGGTATGACGGGTTGTTCAACTCCTACACCGTGGCGCACGGACTGGTCGGTGCTCCCGCGCAGTACGGACTTCTGGAGAACGCCCGCCGTGGGCGGGTGGGGCTCAGTGTCGCCGACTATCGCCGAGCGATGGCCGAGCTGTTCGCACCGTTCTCTAAAGTCGCGGCGGCCAACCCGTATTCGGCTTCGCCGGTGGAACGAACCGTCGCCGAGATCATGACCGCCGACTCAGGTAACCGGATGATCTGCGATCCCTATCCCCGGCTGTTGGTGGCTCGGGACCAAGTCAATCAGGGTGCGGCGGCGGTGCTGATGTCGGTGGAGTCGGCGCGCCGCCTCGGTGTTCCGCCGGAGAAGTGGGTATACCTGCGGGGCCACGCCGACCTGGTCGACCAGCCGTTGCTGGACCGGGCGGACCTGAGTTTCAACTCCGCCTCGATCCTTGCGGTCGACGAGGCACTCCGGGCGGCCGGCGTCGGACTGGACGAGATTTCCACCTTCGATCTATACAGCTGCTTTCCGGTGCCGGTGTTCAACTTCTGTGATGGGACCGGGCTGGCCACCGATGATCCGCGGGGACTCACACTGACCGGTGGGCTGCCCTACTTCGGTGGCCCCGGAAACAGTTACTCACTTCACGCCATCGCCGAGACTGTGAACCAGATGCGTTCGCGTCCAGGTGAATTCGGTCTTGTCGCGGCCAATGGCGGCATCATCAGCAAGTACTCGGTGGGGGTGTACTCGACTGAGCCCGCGAACTGGGTGGATGATCGCAGCGCGACGCTGTGTGCCGAGGTCGCCGCGCGGCCGGCAACACCGGTGGCTGAGCAGGCCGAGGGAACCGCGACGATCGAGACCTACACGGTGCGCTACGACTGGCCGGTGCGCACGGGCATCGTGGTCGGCCGAATGGACGCCGACGGCAGCCGTTTCCTCGCGCTCAGTGATGATCCCGAACTAGTCGGTGTGCTCAGTGAGGGCGAACCATTGGGCGCGCGAATAACCGTCAGCCACAACGGAAAAACTAACCGCGCCGTTCTGGCCTAGGTCAACGCCGCAAGCTTGCCGGCCAGTCGTTCGACGTAGGCGGCCACCTCGTCGGCAGGCTTGTCCGGCAGGCCGAACAACACCTCGGTCACGCCGATCCGCGCCCAGTGCTCCAGCTTCTCGGGGACCGGCTTGAAATCGAGCGCGACGATCTGCGGCGCCCCCGCCCGGCCGGCGTTGGACCATACCTCCTGGAGCAGCCGGACCGGGGCGTCAATGTCGAAGTCGCGAGGCGTGGTGATCCAACCGTCGGCACTGCGGGCGATCCACCTGAAGTTCTTCTCCGTGCCCGCAGCCCCGACGAGGACCGGGACATGGGACTGCACCGGTTTGGGCCATGCCCAACTCGGCCCGAAGTTGACGAATTCACCGGTGTAGGCGGCTTCCTCCTGCGTCCACAGTTCGCGCATGGCTTCGATGTATTCCCGCAGCATGGTGCGGCGTCGGCCCGGAGGAACATTGTGGTCGCTCAATTCGTCGGTGTTCCAACCGAAGCCCACGCCCACGCTGACCCTGCCGCCGGAGAGGTGGTCGAGCGTGGCGATGGTCTTGGCCAGGCTGATCGGGTCATGCTCGACCGGAAGCGCGACCGCCGTCGACAGACGGACCCTCGAGGTCACCGCCGCGGCCGTCGCAAGACTCACCCAAGGGTCGAGGGTCCGCATGTAGCGGTCGTCGGGCAGCGACTCGTCGCCGGTGGTCGGATGGGCAGCTTCTCGCTTCACCGGGATGTGGGTGTGCTCGGGAACGTAGAAGGTGGTGAAGCCGTGATCGTCAGCGAGTTTGGCAGCTGCGGCGGGCGCGATACCCCGGTCGCTGGTGAACAACACGAGCCCGTAATCCATGACCAGAATTAGAACGTGTTCTAGGTGGAGCGGGCAACCCCTTCGCCCGGAGTGGCTGAACCCGCCTCCCAGGGTGTGCGGGTGGTAACAGCCGCGTCGGCGGGGCGTGGGATCTGCGGTAGCCCCAGTATCGTGCGCTAGCGTGGGTTCCGGACGTCGAGTCCCTCACCCAGAGGAGAGACCATGACCTACCCGCCCGCCAATCCGGGCTATCCGGCTCCGCAGCAACCCGGTGGTTACAGCGGTCTTGCCGGTCCCGCACCGACGGCCGCGCCGGGCAGGGCCCCTGGCTATCTCGCCGTGGGTGTCGTGGTCCTGGGCCTGGCTGCGTATCTGGCCAGTTTCGGTCCGCTGCTGAGTATCAACGCCGAAATGGGGCCGTTCGGTGGCGCCGAATTCACCGCCAGCGGCCTGAGCTACTGGACGGTGGCCGCTCTGATCGCGGCACTGCTCGCGGCCGTAGGACTCCTGCCCAAGGCTGGCCGGTCGTACACCGCGGTCGTCGCGGTGTCCGCGCTCCTCGGATTGCTGTTGGTCATCGGTCAGGTCGTCAACCGTCCCTCCGGAGTCTCCGTCGGCTGGGCGTTGTGGCTGGTGCTGCTGTTCACCCTGCTGCAAGCCGGCGCTGCGGTCACAGCCCTGTTGTTCGAAGCAGGGGTGCTCAGCGCCCCGCCGCCTCGGCCCCGCTATGACCAGTACGGTCAGTACGGCCCTCCGCCCGGCGGCTTCTACGGTCAGCCCGGCGTTCAGGGGCCCCCGCAGCCTCCCGGCTATCCGACCCAGTACCCGGGGTATCCCGCCAGTGCCGGGTCGGCAGGCGGTTACCCCGTTCCCGATACCAGCGCCCCGGACACCCCGCCCACCGGTTTCCCCAGCTACACGCCGCCCCCATCGGGGGGGTCGGCGCAGCAACCATCGTCGGGCCCGAACCCGTCGGCGGAGTCCTCCGGTTCCGCTTCTAGTTCCAACCAGTCCTGACCTCGCGCACTAGCGTTCAGCCACACCGTCTCGACGAGTGACGAGGACACAGAGCAAGGCACCGATGACGCCCGGTGCCCCGCAACCGCGCGACCTTGTTCGGGTCGCGTTCGGCCCGTCGCTGGTCGCGGTGGTCATCATCGCGGCTATCACGCTGGTCCAGCTTGTGGTGGCAAACAGCGACCTGACCGGCACGCTCGGCGCGGTGGCGAGCATGTGGCTGGCTGTGCATCTGGTTCCGGTCTCGATCGCCGGTCAGCAACTCGGTGTGTTGCCACTTGCCCCGGTGGCACTGATGGTGTGGGCGACGGCGCGCGCCACTGCCCAGATCACCCCGGTGCGCTGCTCGTGGTTCGTGATCCGGTGGATCGTCGCTTCAGCTCTCGGCGGCCCGCTGTTGATAGCGGCCCTCGCGCTGGCTGTCGTCCACGATGCCGCCTCGGTGCTCACCGACCTGCAGACCCCGAACGCGCTGCGGGCTTTCGTGGGGGTGGCCGTCGTCCATGGCCTGGGTGCGGTGATCGGGGTCTGGCCGCAGGTGAAGTCACGCGTCGTTGCCCGCCTTGGCCTTCCGCGGTGGGTCATCGACGCCGTGCGTCCGGCGCTCATCGGCGTCGCGGCGCTGCTGGCGCTGTCCTGTGCCGCGGTAGCCGCATCTCTCGTCGTGCATTGGGGAACGATGCATGAGCTGTACGGCATCACCGGATCATTCTTCGGTCAGCTCAGCCTGACTCTGCTGTCATTGCTCTATCTGCCCAATGTGGTGCTCGGTGCTGCCGCGGTCGCGGTCGGTTCCAGCGCGCACATCGGCTTCGCGACATTCAGCGCGTTCACCGTGTTCGGCGGCGATATTCCGGCGCTGCCGATCTTGGCGGCAGCGCCGACCCCGCCACTCGGCCCGGTGTGGGTGGCTCTCCTGATCATCGGTGCGGCCGCAGCGGTAGCGATCGGTCAGCAGTGCGCGCGCTTGCCGCTTCCCCTGCCGTTGGCGTTGGCCAAACTGGCGGTCGCCACGCTGCTGGCGGCAGTGCTCCTGGCGTTGCTCGCGTTCGCGGCCAGTGGAGCGCTGGGCAACTTTGGCAACGTTGGCGTCGACCAGGCGACCTTCGGTCCCGCTGTCGTCTTCTGGTTCCTGGTTGTCGGCGGACTGACCGTGATGATGGCCGGCGGGGTGAGCCGCGGACCCGTCACCCCGGCGACGTCCCCGCGCGCCGAGAACGCTCCCCCGGCGACGTCCCCGCGCGCCGAGACTGAACCCTTGGCGGAAAACCGGGCCGAAACCCGCCCTGAGTTCAGTCTCGATGAAGAGGATGAGCCCGAGCCAGAACCAGAACCCGAACCCGAGCCAGAACCCGGGCCACCTCCTCCGTCGGTGACGCCCGCCCCCCACGTCGAAGACATCGAGGACCTGATGTTTGTCGATGCCGACATAGAAGACGACCGAGAACCAGATGTCGCCGCCGACACCGATGACTGCGACGAGGACCCTCAGCCGCCGGCGGGCACCGGATAGCGGTCGTTGACATCGGGCCCGAGTCCTTACGGGCGCAGTGGCCGTCGCCTCAGCTGACGTGAAGTAGTCGTTTCCGCAGGTGTCACAGACCACAGGTGCCCGGTCCGGCGACCGGCAAACCACGTCGATAGGCTCATCGCCGTGCCGTCCTCAGACCCGATCCGCGTGCCGCCCAGCGCACCGTCGCGAGTGGTCGTGCTGGCCTCCGGCACGGGGTCGTTGCTGCAGTCGTTGCTGGACGCCTGCAATGCACAGGACTATCCGGCCGGGGTCGTGGCGGTCGGTGTCGATCGGGACTGCCGGGCCGCCAAGATCGCTGCCGACGCCGGGATTCCTTCGTTCACGGTGCGACTGGGCGACCATCCCGACCGGTCCGCCTGGGACGCAGCCCTGGCCGAGGCCGTCGGGCAGCACGACCCGGACCTGATCGTGTCGGCAGGTTTCATGAAAATCCTCGGGGGCGAGTTTCTCGCCCGCTTCGGGGGCCGCGTGATCAACACCCACCCGGCATTGTTGCCGTCCTTCCCCGGCGCCCACGGCGTAGCGGACGCACTGGAGTACGGCGTGAAGGTGACGGGATGCACCGTCCACCTGGTCGACGACGGGATGGATACCGGGCCGATCCTGGCCCAGCACGCCGTTGAGGTGCGCGACGGCGACACTGAGGAGACTCTGCACGAGCGGATCAAAGCCGTCGAGCGACGGCTTCTGGTCGACGTGCTTGCCGAGCTGGCGAGGCGTGGTGTGACGTGGAGTGGCAGAAAGGCGACCCTGGGAATGGTGCAAGGATGACGGCTCAGACTCTGATCGGTAAGAAGGCAATCAAGCGCGCCCTGATCAGCGTGTACGACAAAAGTGGGCTGATCCCGCTGGCGCAGGGACTGCACGAGCTCGGTGTCGACATCGTCTCGACCGGGTCGACCGCGAAAACCATTGCGGACAAAGGCATTCCGGTGACTCCGGTGGAGTTCGTCACCGGCTTCCCGGAGGTTCTCGACGGCCGGGTCAAGACATTGCACCCGCACATCCATGCCGGTTTGCTTGCGGATACCCGCAACGCAGAGCACGTCGCGGCACTGGAGAAGCTCAAGATCGAACCATTCGACCTGGTCGTGGTGAACCTTTATCCGTTCAGTGAAACCGTGGACTCCGGCGCCGAGGTCGACGAGTGCGTCGAGCAGATCGACATCGGCGGCCCGTCGATGGTGCGGGCCGCCGCCAAGAATCACGCCAGCGTGGCGGTGGTAGTGGAACCACTCGGTTATGACGGTGTCCTGGCCGCAGCGCGGTCCGGCGGTTTCACCCTGGAAGAGCGAAAGAAGCTGGCGGCGTTGGCGTTCCGGCATACCGCTGAGTACGACATCGCGGTGGCCGGCTGGATGGGTTCCACCCTTGCGCCGGAGCCGGGCCCGGAAGATGGTGGAGCGCCGGCCGGTCTTCCGGTCTGGCTCGGCCGGAACTGGCGACGCACCTCGGTGCTGCGGTACGGCGAGAACCCGCATCAGCAGGCGGCCCTCTACAGCGACGACGCGGGCTGGCCCGGTCTGGCGCAGGCGCAGCAGTTGCACGGAAAAGAGATGAGCTACAACAACTTCACCGACGCCGACGCGGCGTGGCGCGCTGCCTTTGACCACCAGCAGATCTGCGTGGCGATCATCAAACACGCCAACCCGTGCGGGATCGCGATCTCGTCGAGTTCGGTGGCCGACGCCCACCGCAAGGCGCATGCCTGTGATCCGCTCAGCGCGTTCGGGGGGGTGATCGCCACCAACACCGAGGTAACCCGCGAAATGGCCGAACAGGTCTCGGAGATCTTCACCGAGGTCATCGTGGCACCTGCCTACCAGGAAGGTGCGGTGGAGATCCTGGCCCGTAAGAAGAACATCCGGGTTTTGCTGTCCTCCGAACCCGCTATCGGCGGGATGGAGATCCGCCAGATCGCCGGCGGACTGCTGATGCAGGAGCGCGACGAACTGAACGCCCCCGGCGACGACCCGGCGAACTGGACGCTGGCCACCGGGCAGCCTGCCGACGAGGCGACCCTGGCCGACCTCGTTTTCGCGTGGCGCACCTGCCGTGCGGTGAAATCCAACGCCATCGTCGTTGCCGCCGACGGCGCCACAATCGGTGTGGGAATGGGACAGGTGAACCGTGTCGATGCCGCACGACTGGCGGTCGAGCGCGGCGGGGACCGGGTGCCCGGCGCGGTGGCCGCCTCAGATGCGTTCTTCCCCTTCCCGGACGGCCTGGAGGTCCTGACCTCGGCCGGGGTCACGGCGATCGTGCATCCGGGCGGCTCGGTGCGTGACGACGAGGTCACCGCGGCGGCCGCCGCGGCCGGCATCTCGCTCTACCTGACCGGGGCGCGCCACTTCGCGCACTAGGTGCGTCGGTCGATGTACTCCTGGTAGCCGCGACCGGTGATCTTCTCACCGCGCCAGACGGTGTCGTGCCGGAATCCGGTGACGAACCCGCTGCCGAGGCCGAAGGTGAAGGTGGTGTCCATTTCTGCGGTCACGTCGAGCACGACGCCGGTGTCGTCGCGTGCGGTGAATCGGGTGACCGCGGGCAGCCGCATCGGAATCCCGTAGGGCGTCTCCTGTAGCTCGGTCCGGTACTGCTCGACATGGAATTCCGGCTGTAAAAGGCTGCGTCCATATGCATTTCGCCCACGGTGGTCGGCTGTGGTGATGAAGGGTCGGCCGCCGATACGGTGGTGGGCCAGCAGCACCTGGTCATCGGGGCCGAGATTGATGATCTGATAGACGAAGAGATCCAGTGGCGCCTTCAGCGACGGGGGTAAAGGCCTGGAGCGCAACTGATACGGGCTCGGGCAGGCCCCGTACTCGAACGTGCACAGGCCTTTGACCTCGTTGCTGCCCGACGCTGTCGAGAATCGTCCCCGGTACTCGGTGAGCAGGCTGAGGTGCTTGTACACCGGGTTGCGCACGAACCAGGTGACCTTGTCGGTAGTGGTCAGGTGCAGATCGGCTTCCACGCCACCGAATCGCCCGCTCAGGTGGTATTCGGGGTACCTGCCGGACAGCGTGAGGTCGCCGCCGAACTTCACCAGCGATCCGTCCGGCGTGGAGACGAAGTCACGGGCGGTCGAGTAGTTCCCGAAAAAATCCGGATACGACGCCGCCGTGCCGAGGACGACCGAGGCGTTTCGGCGCGGTTGGTCGGCCAACGCGTGGTCATTATCGAAAGCCAGCGACCCGGTGGCACCGATCAGTGACATCGCCGAGAAGAACCGATGCGGTTCGGGCAGGTCCGGGATCATCACGCCGTAGTGGGTCCAGCCGAACCGTTTCGACTCGACGTTGGGCACCATGATGCCGGGCTCGTCGAAGGGCCGCCGGGACGCCGATTCGGCGTCGTCGAGGACGTGCATCAGCGCGGTGAGAGTCCGACGAATTCCCGATGCGGCTGCCGCATGCATGACGAGATCCTGTCAGAACTCTCTGGAAGCGGACGTCCACTCGACAGCAGTCGTAGCGTGGGGGGCGTGACTGCAGCGCAGAATGACGACCGCCGGCCCGCCACACTCGGGGAACTGCGCTCCTCCGGGCATCGGGAGCGCAGCGTCAAACAGGAGATCCGGGAGAACCTGCTGACCGCACTGGCCGATGGCGCGGACGTGTGGCCCGGAATCTTCGGATTCGAGGACACTGTTCTCCCGCAACTGGAGCGCGCGCTGATCGCGGGCCACGATGTCGTTCTGCTCGGCGAGCGGGGTCAGGGTAAGACCCGGCTGCTGCGTTCGCTTGCCAACCTGCTCGACGAGTGGACCCCGGTCATCGAGGACTCCGAGCTCGGTGAACATCCCTACTCGCCGATCACCCCGCAGTCCATCAGGTTGTCCGAGGAACTCGGCGACGATCTGCCGGTGGCGTGGCGGCACCGCAGCGAGCGCTACACCGAGAAGCTGGCCACCCCGGACACCAGCGTGGCCGACCTGGTCGGCGACATCGACCCCATCAAGGTGGCTGAGGGCCGAACCCTGGGCGACCCGGAAACCATTGCCTTCGGCCTCATTCCGCGAGCGCACCGCGGGATCGTCGCTATCAACGAACTGCCCGACCTGGCCGAACGCATCCAGGTTTCGATGCTCAACGTGATGGAGGAGCGGGATATCCAGGTCCGGGGCTACACCCTGCGACTGCCGCTGGACGTGTTGGTGGTAGCGAGCGCGAACCCCGAGGACTACACCAATCGCGGCCGCATCATCACCCCGCTCAAGGACCGCTTCGGGGCGGAGATCCGCACCCACTACCCGCGTGAGCTGGATGCCGAGGTGGGTGTGATCAGCCAGGAGGCTCACTTAACCGCGGCGGTGCCCAGATATCTGCTTCAGATCATCGCCCGCTTCACCCGTCTGCTGCGGGAGTCGCATGCGGTGGATCAGCGATCCGGGGTTTCGGCGCGTTTCGCGATTGCCGCCGCAGAGACGGTGGCTGCCTCAGCCCGGCATCGGGGCGCGGTTCTCGGCGAGGACGAGCCGGTGGCCCGGGTGGTCGACCTGGGCACCGTGATCGATGTGCTGCGCGGAAAACTGGAGTTCGAGTCCGGCGAGGAGGGCCGCGAGTTGGCGGTTCTGGAACATCTGCTCCGCCGCGCGACCGCCGACACCGCGCAGAAGGCATTGGGTGGTATCGACGTCGGACCGCTGGTCGCCGCCGTCGAGAAGTCGTCGGTCACCACCGGCGAACAGGTGTCGGCCAAGGATGTGCTGGCCGCCCTGCCCGACCTGCCGGTGATCGACAACATCACCACCCGACTGGAGGCCGGCAGCGAGGGTGAGCGAGCCGCCGCTCTGGAGTTGGCCTTGGAGGCGCTGTACCTGGCCAAGAAGATCGACAAAAACTCTGAGGATGGCGAAACGGTCTATGGCTAACCGAGGCTCGCGTTATTCCGCCTACACCGGCGGGCCCGATCCACTGGCTCCGCCGGTAGATCTGCGCGAGGCGTTGGAGCAGATCGGTCAGGACGTCATGGAGGGCGCCTCGCCTCGCCGGGCCCTGCAGGAGCTTTTGCGGCGCGGTAACAGGAACCTCAAGGGCGCTGATCGGCTGGCCGCCGAAGTGAACCGCCGTCGCCGGGAACTGTTGCAGCGCAACAACCTCGACGGGACCCTGCAGGAGATCAAGAAGCTGCTCGACGAGGCTGTGCTGGCCGAGCGCAAGGAACTCGCCAGAGCCCTGGACGACGATGCCCGCTTCGCCGAGATGCAGATCGAGTCGTTGTCGCTGTCACCGGCCAAAGCGGTTCAGGAACTGTCCGAGTACAACTGGCGCAGCCCGGAGGGCCGCCAGAAATACCAACAGATCAAAGACCTGCTCGGCCGGGAGATGCTCGACCAGCGGTTCGCCGGGATGAAGCAGGCCCTGGAGAACGCAGGAGACGAGGACCGCCGGGCGGTCAACGAAATGCTCGATGATCTCAACGAGCTGCTGGACAAGCACGCCAAGGGCGAGGACACCGAAGAAGACTTCGACGAGTTCATGGCCAAGCACGGCCGGCATTTTCCGGAGAACCCCCGCAACGTTGAGGAACTGCTGGACTCGCTGGCCCGGCGCGCCGCGGCCGCTCAGCGGTTCCGCAACAGTCTGACCCCCGAGCAGCGCGCCGAGTTGGACGCGCTGGCGCAGCAGGCGTTCGGCTCACCGCAGTTGATGGAGTCGCTGAGCCGGCTCGACTCGCACCTTCGGGCGGCCCGGCCGGGGGAGGACTGGGACGGATCCGCGGAGTTTTCCGGCGACAATCCGCTCGGCATGGGGCAGGGTGCCCAGGCCATGGCTGATATCGCCGAGCTCGAGCAACTGGCCGAGCAGCTTTCGCAGAGCTATCCGGGCGCCACCATGGACGACGTCGACCTCGATGCCCTGGCTCGGCAACTCGGAGACCAGGCGGCCGTCGACGCCCGCACCCTGGCCGAGCTGGAGCGGGCCCTGATGGATCAGGGATTTCTCGACAGGGGATCCGACGGCACGTGGAGGTTGTCCCCGAAGGCCATGCGGCAGCTGGGCAGGGCAGCGCTTCGCGATGTGGCCCAACAGCTTTCCGGTCGCCATGGCGAGCGGGACACCCGCCGCGCAGGGGCAGCGGGCGAGTTGACCGGTGCGACGCGGGCCTGGGAGTTCGGCGACACCGAGCCGTGGAACGTCACGCGGACCCTGACGAATGCGGTCCTGCGGCGTGCCGGCGGCGCCAGCGGGCAGGAGCGAGGCGACCCGGGGATCACTCCCCATGCCGAACTGCGGATCTCGGTCGACGACGTCGAAATTTCTGAAACCGAGACCCGCACCCAGGCCGCGGTCGCACTACTGGTCGACACCTCGTTCTCGATGGTGATGGAGAACCGTTGGCTGCCGATGAAGCGCACCGCGTTGGCGCTCAATCATCTGGTCAGCACCCGGTTCCGTTCGGACGCCCTGCAGATCGTCGCCTTCGGCCGCTACGCGCGAACCGTGACCGCCGCTGAGCTGACCGGTCTGGAAGGCGTTTATGAGCAGGGCACGAACCTGCACCACGCGTTGGCGTTGGCGAGTCGGCATCTGCGACGGCACTCCAGTGCGCAGCCCGTGGTCCTGGTCGTGACCGACGGCGAACCCACCGCCCACCTGGAGTCCTTCGAGGGGGCAAGCTCACCTGCGGCGTTTTTCGATTACCCGCCGCACCCACGGACCATCGCCCACACCGTGCGCGGCTTCGATGAGATCGCCCGTCTCGGGGCGCAAGTCACGATCTTCCGGCTCGGCGACGATCCCGGCTTGGCCCGCTTCATCGACCAGGTGGCACGCCGGGTGGAGGGCCGGGTCGTGGTTCCCGACCTGGACGGGCTGGGCGCCGCGGTGGTGGGGGACTACCTGCGGTCCCGACGCCGCCGCGGCTGACGGCCCCGCCCGCTCGACACTCAGGCGGCGTTGCTCGTCGGCCGTTATCATTCAGTTAGCATGTGGTCGGCCGCGAGATGACCCCAGTCTGATGTTTGCTAACGGCTAATGGTTGGACCGCTGGCGCTCCCTTCTCGCCAAACCTGATAGGCGTACTCTGGCAAACAATTTCGACACTCGGCTCGACTGAGAACCGGATGTGAATAGACCTATGCGGTCCTGATGGGTTCCAGTGATCTCCCGTAGGTTCTGGAAAACGCCCCGTTCGTGAGCTGAACTGCGGGGATGAACTTCAGTCAATCGACGTCAATTTTTGGCGTTCAGTTTGCCTACTGGCAAACAACCCCGTACTATTGCAGCAGTCATCTTTGGATGCTGCTCAGCAAACTGTGACCGGCTCAGCCGGCGGAACGAATCGAAGGACGATCATGGCGACTCGTACGAAGCCCCTCATTTCGGCGGCCGCGCTGGCCAGCGCTGCAGCTGTTGCCGTCGTTTCGCCGGGAGTGGCCCCCAGTCTGAATCTCCCCACGCCGAGTGCCCTTTCGCGGGCCGCCTACGAGCTCACCACCTTCACTGACGTGCTCAGCGTGCCGGGCCAGGTGTGGACCAACGTCCTCTTCGGCAACCCCATCGGTGGCGGAGGCGATATCGTTCAGTGGGGTTACGCGCTCGGGCCCGAGAACTACGGGCCGGATTGGGCGGAGCCCCAGTCTCAGTTCGGCCAGTACGGATACGTCAATCCTTGGGCCGCCTACTGCAACTACACCTGCGCTCAGTCGGGGCTCACCGGTGCGGCCTACCTGTTCTTCGATGCCCTGATCAATGGCGAGGGCACCGGCTACGAAAACTCCGACAACTGGAAGGTCGGACTCGTCAACTACTTCTTCGAGCCGAACTCCGTGTTCCAACTCGGCAGTGGGTCCTCGCCAACCCTGCAGTTCGTCAGCCAGGGGTTCAGTGCCGCGTCGTGGTACCTGCTGCAGGGAACGATCGGCCAGATCACGCCCCAGGTGTCGGTGCCTCTGGCCACCGCGTTCTGGGGACCTTACAGCGCGTCCGTGTTCTTCAACTTCGCGGCGTCGATCGCGGCCCAGCTGCTCGGCGCCGTCCCGGCGGTCGGTCCGCTGCTGGGCAACACCCTGCTGGCCTACCTCGGCGACTTGTCGGTCGAGCCGGGCACCGACACCTACTACCAGTACGGACTGTCGGGCCCGCTCAACTATTTGATTGACCTCGCCAACGGCAGCGTGCCGTGGCCCACCAAGGTTCCGTGGTACAAGATCGACCCGGCTCCAGCCGCCACTGAGGTCGAAGCCGAGAGCAGCGACGTGGTGGCCGCGGAAGGCACTGAGACTGAGGTCGAGTCATCGGCCTCAGTGTCTGAGGCTTCTGAGACCGAGTCTGAGTCGCACGGCAGCGACGCCTCCGCGACCGAGGCTTCTGAGACCAAGATCGAAGCCGTCGAGAGCGAGGCTGTCGAGACCGAGACCGAGACCGAGACCGAGACCGAAGCAGTCGCGACTGAGTTTGCCGAGAGCGCCCCCGAGGTTGAGGCGCCCAAGGCCGAGACCACGGTCGAGGTGACGGCCACTGAGCTGGCCGAGAGCGCTCCGGTTGTGGCCGCTCCGAAGCGTCCCCGTCCGGTCCGCGACGCGGTGGAGAACGTCGGCAAGCAGATCAGCACCGCTGTCGCCAACGCGAAGGCCGCCAAGGCCGAGCGGGTCGAGGCTCGCAAGGCCAAGGCCAAGGCCAAAGCCGGCGCTGCCAGCGCCGAGTAAGTTCTTCCACACACATCGGCCCCCTCCAGCTGGAGGGGGCCGATGTGTGTTCCGGGTGGTGTGCGGATCAGTCCGTGCCGGCGCTGCGTTTGCGGCGTTTGATCCCGACGCCACCCCAGAGCGAGAAGCCCTTGATGGTGACCTTCGGCGCCCCGGGTGTCCCGGCGCCTTCGACCTTCTGGTCGAAGCCGCCCATGACGCCGTGGCCCTTGACGTCGACGTTGACCTCGGGAGGTAGGACGATGGTTTGCCCGCCGAGGATCGAGTAGGCGTGGATTTCGACGTCCGCTGACGTGAAGTCGGCGTAGCGCAGGTCAATCACGCCACCACCGAACAGGGTGAATGTCGTCATCCGGCCGGGGATGTTCCAGCGGCCGCGTCGTTCGAATCCGCTCAGAATGGCAAGCAGCATCGTCGACGGCGCGGGCCTGCTCTTTCGGCGCCGGTATTCCACTGCCTCGGGCAGGTCGTAGGTCAGGCGCTCGAGTTGGTCGTAGGTGGCGGCGGAGTACGCCCTGGTCAACCGGGTCTCGTACTCTTCCAGACTCAGACGACCGTTGGAAGCGGCCTCGGAGAGCAACTGTGCGACCTGGATACGGTCGTCGTCGGACGCCTGCGCGGACGAATCCCGGGCCGGGAGGTTGCTCTTGCTCATGACCCTCTGAGCGTACGACCCGTCAACCTGCGCGCAAAAGACCGTTCACCGAACCGTCATCGCGATCGGCGATCTAGTACGACCGCGGCAGGCCGAGCGAAGTCTGGGCGACGAAGTTGAGGATCATCTCCCGGCTCACTGGGGCGATCCGGGCCAGTCGTGAGCCGACCAGCATCGAAGCGACCCCGTACTCCTGGGACAGGCCGTTACCGCCCATCGACTGCACCGCTTGGTCCACCGCCCGGGCCGAGGCCTCACCCGCGGCGTACTTGGCCATGTTGGCCGCTTCAGCGGCGCCCATATCGTCGCCGGCGTCGTAGAGGCTGGCGGCCTTCTGCATCATCAGCCTCGCCAACTCCAATTCGATGTGATTTTGCGCCAGTGGATGTGCGATGCCTTGGTGCGCACCGATCGGCGTCTTCCACACCTGTCGGGTCTTGACGTAATCGCAGGCCTTTTCCAACGCCAACCGTCCCATGCCCACGGCGCTGGCCGCACCCATGATCCGTTCCGGGTTGAGGCCCGCGAACAATTGTGCGATCGCGGCGTCCTCGGCGCCGACCAGTGCGTCGGCCGGTAGTCGCACCTCGTCGATGAACACCTGGAACTGGCTTTCCGGCATGGTCAGTTCCATCGGAATCTTGGTGAACGTCAGTCCGGCCGCGTCGGTCGGCACGATGAAGAGCGCCGGACGCAGGTTGCCGGTTTTGGCGTCCTCGGTGCGGCTCACGACCAGCACGGCCTGGGCCTGATCCAGCCCGGAGATCCATACCTTCTGGCCGGACAGAATCCAGTCGCTGCCGTCGCGGCGGGCGGTTGTGGTGATGCGGTGTGAATTGGATCCGGCGTCGGGTTCGGTAATGGCGAAGGCCATCGTGATCGAGCCGTCGGCGATGCCGGGAACCCAGCGCTTCTTCTGCTCGTCGGTGCCGAATTTCGCGATGACCGTGCCGTTGATGGCGGGGGAGACGACCATCATCAGCAGCGGGCAACCACCGGCGGAGAGCTCCTCCATCACCAGGGCGAGCTCGTACATGCCGGCTCCGCCACCGCCGTACTCCTCGGGCAGGTTCACCCCGATGAAACCGAGTTGGCCAGCCTCGCGCCACAATTCGTCGGTGTGGCCGCCGCTGCGGGCCCGCTCGAGGTAGTACTCGGGGCCGTAGTTGGCGGCCAGCGCGGCGACTGACTTGCGCAGCGCCTGACGCTCGGAGCTTTCGATGAAATCCGTCATGCTTGTGCTTCTCCTTCGACTCGAGCGAGAACGGCGCCCACGTCCACCTGCTGGCCGACGACGACGTCGAGTTGGGTCACCACACCGTCTGCCGGGGCCGTGATGGTGTGCTCCATCTTCATCGCCTCCAACCACACCAATGGCTGCCCTGCGGAAACGGTGTCGCCGAGGGCTGCGCCCAGTCGGATCACGGCACCCGGCATCGGGGCCAGCAGAGAGCCCTCGGCCACCGCCGACTCCGGTTCGGGGAAACGCGCGACGGCTACCAGTGCCACCGGCCCAAGCGGGGAGTCCAGGTAGACCTCGTCGCCATAGCGGGCCACGCTGAACGCGGTTCCGACCCCGTCGCAGCTCAGGACCACGTCGCTCGGGGTGGCCGATTCCACGTCGACAGCGGGGTCGTCGGGCAGTACCACCCCGCTGCGGGTGGAGCGGTAGGCGACGCGATGTTCGATCCCCGCGGCGTCGAGGAACGACTTGTGCTGGTCGCCCGACACCACATTGCGCCAGCCGCTCGGAACCGAAGTCAGCACACGGGCGCTTGCCCGGTTGGCGGCAGCCTCCGCAAGGGTGGCGGCGATGACGGAGAGCCGAACCGTTCGCGCATCAGCCAGGGGAGCGGCCAGCTCCGCCAGTCCGTGGGTGTCGAAGAAGGCCGTGTCGGTGTCACCCGCCAGGAATGCGTGGTGCCGGAGGACATTGACAAGCAGATCGCGGTTGGTGCGCAGTCCGTGCAGGCGGGTGCGCGCAAGTCCTTCCGCCAGCACCTGCGCGGCGCGGGAGCGGGTGGGCGCACGGGAGACGACCTTGGCCAGCATCGGGTCGTAATAGATGGACACCACCGAGCCGTCGACGACGCCGGAGTCCAGCCGGATGCCGGTGGTCGGCAGGGGGCCGAACTCACTTGACGTCCCGGGCACGTCGAAGTGATGGATCCGTCCGGCCTGCGGTTGCCAGGCCTGGGCGGGGTCTTCGGCGTAGAGGCGTGCTTCGATGGAATGGCCTGCGGCGGTGGGCGGTTCGGCCTGAAGTTCATCCCCGTCGGCCACGGCGATCTGAAGTTCCACCAGATCCAGGCCGGTGGTGAGCTCAGTCACCGGATGTTCCACTTGCAGTCGGGTGTTCATCTCCAGGAAGTAGAACTCGCCGGCCTCGTCGGCGAGGAACTCCACGGTGCCGGCACCGGTGTAACCGATCGCGGTTGCGGCCTGTCGGGCGGCGTCGAACAGCCGGTCCCGCATCCCCGGAATGCGCTCCACGAGCGGCGAGGGGGCCTCCTCGATGATCTTCTGGTGGCGGCGCTGGATCGAGCATTCCCGTTCGCCGACTGCCCACACCGTGCCGTGCCGGTCGGCCATCACCTGAACCTCGATGTGGCGGCCACGGGGAAGGTATCGCTCGCAGAACACTGTGGCATCGCCGAAGGCCGAATGCGCCTCGCGCTGAGCGGCCGCGACCCCCGCGGGCAGGTCGGCGAGGTTCTCGACCACCCGCATGCCTCGGCCCCCGCCACCGGCGGACGCTTTCACCAGGACGGGCAATTGGTCGGCCTGCACGGTGTCCGGGTCCAACTCGGCCAGGACCGGCACACCGGCGGCCCCCATCATCTTCTTGGCCGCGATCTTGGAGCCCATCGCCGTCACCGCGGCGGCGGGCGGGCCGATCCAGGTCAGGCCCGCGTCGATGACCGCCGTCGCGAAACCTGCGTTCTCCGACAGGAACCCGTAGCCAGGGTGGATGGCATCGGCACCGGTGAACCGGGCGGCGTCCAACAGTGCATCGATATCGAGGTAGCTGTCGATCCGGACCCGCGCGTCGGCCTCGGTGACATGGGGAGACCCGGCGTCGTACTCGGTGTAAACAGCGACGGTCGCGATGCCGAGTCGGCGGCAGGTGGCGAACACCCGGCGGGCGATCTCTCCCCGGTTGGCAACAAGGACGCGTGTAATCACTTCTGCCCTCTGCTCTTCGCGCAAGCGCTCATCGCTGCC
>CAZADG010000014.1:52530-62475 GCA_964483865.1 uncultured Mycobacterium sp.
GGACGCGTGTAATCACTTCTGCCCTCTGCTCTTCGCGCAAGCGCTCATCGCTGCCTTCTGCTCTTCGCGCAAGCGCTCATCGCCCCTCACATCCGGAAGACGCCGAATTTCGACGTCCCCTCGATCGGGCCGTTGGCGATGGCGGACAGGCACATTCCCAACACGGTGCGGGTATCCCGCGGGTCGATGACACCGTCGTCGTAGAGCCGCCCGGACAGGAAGATCGGCAGGGATTCCGCCTCGATCTGGGCCTCGACCGCGGCGCGCAGGGCGGCGTCGGCGTTCTCGTCGATGTTCTGCCCCCGAGCCTGGGCAGCTGCGCGGTTGACGATGGACAGCACCCCGGCCAGTTGCGCGCCGCCCATCACCGCTGATTTTGCGCTGGGCCAGGCGAACAGGAAGCGGGGATCGTAGGCCCGACCGCACATGCCGTAGTGGCCCGCTCCATAGGAGGCGCCGATGAGCAGCGAAATGTGGGGCACCGCGGAGTTGGACACGGCGTTGATCATCATCGCGCCGTGTTTGATCATCCCGCCTTCCTCGTAGGCCTTACCGACCATGTAGCCAGTGGTGTTGTGCAGGAACAACAGTGGCGTGTTCGCCTGATTGGCAAGTTGGATGAACTGGGTGGCCTTCTGGGACTCCTCGCTGAACAGCACACCCCGTGCGTTTGCCAGGATTCCCACCGGATAGCCATGCACGCTGGCCCAACCGGTGACCAGCGATGCGCCGTAAAGCGGCTTGAACTCGTCGAAGTCGGAACCGTCGACCACGCGGGCGATCACCTCGCGCGGGTCGAAGGGGATACGCAGATCGGCCGGGACGATACCGAGTAACTCGCTCGGGTCGGCCAGGGGTTCGGCGAACGGAAGCGGTGCCGGGCCCTGCTTGACCCAGTGCAGTCGGGCGACGATCCGACGACCGATTCTGATGGCGTCGAGTTCGTCGACGGCGAAGTAGTCCGCCAGTCCTGATGTGCGGGCGTGCATTTCCGCGCCGCCGAGTGACTCGTCATCGGATTCCTCGCCAGTGGCCATCTTCACCAATGGCGGACCGGCGAGGAACACCTTGGACCGCTCCTTGATCATCACCACGTGGTCCGACATGCCGGGAATGTAGGCGCCGCCGGCTGTGGAATTGCCGAAAACGAGTGCGATGGTGGGGATGCCTGCCGCCGACAACCTGGTCAGGTCGCGGAACATCCGCCCGCCTGGGATGAAGATCTCCTTCTGGGTGGGCAGATCGGCGCCGCCGGACTCCACCAGCGAGACCATCGGCAGTCGGTTTTCCAGCGCAATCTGATTGGCCCGTAACACCTTCTTCAGCGTCCACGGATTCGACGTGCCACCTTTGACGGTCGGGTCGTGGGCTACGAGCATGCATTCGGTGCCTTCGACGACACCGATGCCGACCACGATGCTGGCACCTACCTGAAACTCGGTGCCGTAGGCCGCCAGCGGACAGAGTTCCAGGAACGGTGAGTCCGGGTCGACCAGTAGCTCGATGCGTTCCCGGGCGGTGAGTTTTCCGCGGGCGTGGTGTCGGTCGACGTACTTCGCCCCGCCTCCGGCCAGTGCCTTGGCGAACTCGCCCTCGAGTTCGGCCAGTTTGGCCGTCATCGCCGCGGCGGCCTCGGTGAAGGCGGGCGCCCGGGTGTCGATCGTCGTCCGAAGGGCGGTCATCACTGGTAGCCGAGTGTCTTGGCGGCCAGGCTCGTCATGATCTCCGTGGTGCCGCCGCCGATTCCGAGGATCCGCATATCGCGATACTGGCGTTCGACCTCTGATTCGGCCATGTAGCCCATGCCGCCGAAGAGTTGTACGGCCTGGTTGGCCACCCACTCGCCGGCCTCGACCGCGGTGTTCTTGGCGAAGCACACCGGTGCGATCAGATCGGGATCGCCGTCCAGGGACCGTTCGATGACGTTGCGGGAGTAGACCCGAGCGACGTCGATCCGCCGCGCCATCTCGGCCAGTGTGTTCTGCACCGTCTGCCGGGCGATCAGCGGCTTGCCGAACGTCTCCCGGTCGCGGCACCACTGGACCGTGATGTCCAGGCAGCGCTGGGCACTTGAATAGGCTTGCACTGCAAGGCCGATGCGTTCGGAGACGAAGGCCTGTGCGATCTGCAGGAAGCCGGAGTTCTCCGGACCGACCAGATTCTCGGCCGGGACCCGGGCGTCGTTGAAGGACAGCTCGGCGGTGTCCGAGGACCGCCAGCCCATCTTGGCCAGCTTGCGGCTGACCTCGAAACCCGGTGTGCCCTTCTCGATGACGAGCATCGAAATTCCCGCCGCGCCCGGACCGCCGGTTCGGACTGCCGCCACCACATAGTCGCCGCGGACTGCGGACGTGATGTAGGTCTTGGAGCCGTTGACGATGTAGTGGTCGCCGTCGCGAACCGCGGTGGTGCACAGATGCCCGACGTCGGATCCTCCGCCGGGCTCGGTGATGGCCAGCGATCCGATCAACACGCCCTGCAAGGTGGGCTTGACGAACTTCTCGATGAGTCGCTGATCCCCGGAGGCCGCCATGTGCGGCACCGCGATACCGACGGTGAACAGGGAGGCGAATACGCCACCGGGAACGCCGCTCTCGTGCAGTTCCTCGCAGATGATGGCGACATCGGCCGCGTCGCCGCCCTCTCCGCCGACTTCCTCGGGAAAGCCGACGCCCAGCAGACCCGCCTCGGCGGTGCGGCGGCTGAGATCGCGGGGAAGCTCACCGATCTGCTCCCATTCGTCGACATGGGGGAGGATCTCGCGCTCGGCGAAGGTGCGCACCGACTTGCGCAACTGCTGGCGTTCCGGGGTGTTCCACATGCTCATCTAGAGAATCTCCTGCGGGATATCGAGGTGGCGGCTGCGCAGCCACTCGCCCAGGCCTTTGGCCTGCGGGTCGAACCGCGCCTGGTAGGCGACACCCTTGCCGAGGATGCCGTCGATGACGAAGTTGACTGACCGGATGCCGGGCAGCAGGTACCGCGTGACCGGGAGTCCGGACGCCTCGGGCAGGAGTTCACGAACCTTCTCGACCGTCAGCGCGTTGGCCAGCCAGCGGTACTGCGCATCGGTGCGCACCCATAAACCGATGTTGGCGCCCCCACCCTTGTCGCCACTGCGGGCACCGGCGATGGCGCCCAGCGGCAGTCGGTGGGTCGGTCCGGCCGGTAGCGGATCAGGGGCCGGCGCCGGGTCTGCCAACGGCGTGAATTCCAGTGTTTCCGGGGCCGGCGGGATTGGGGTCACGGTGCCGTCCGCATGTACTGAAACGTGCTCCACGTCGGCGGCGGGCACGTAGCCGGCGGCGAACAATCCGTACACGGCGGCATCCGCCGGGGGTGCGGTGGTGTGGAAGCCGGGGTAGCTGGTGAGCGCGAGTTCCACTGCGGCAGAGGAGAACCGGCGGCCGACCTTGTTGGAATCGGGATCACGGACAGTGCACGTCAGCAGAGCGCTGGCGGTTTGTTCGGTGTCGGCGTCGGGGTGGTCGGTGCGGGCCAGCGTCCATTGCACCTCAGCCGGTGGGTCGGTCAGTGCGGCGTCCAGCTGGCTGCGCACCAGCGCGGCTTTGGCGTCGATGTCGAGGCCGGTGAGTACGAAGGTCGCCGAGTTTCGGTAGCCGCCGATGCTGTTGAGCGACACCTTCAGCGTTGGTGGCGGCGGTTCCCCCCGCACTCCGCTGATCCGCACCCGGTCGGGCCCGTCGTCGTGCAGCTCGATGGTGTCGAACCGGGCGGTGGCGTCCGGGTTGGCGTAGCGCTCACCGGTGATCTCGTAGAGCAACTGCGCGGTGACGGTGCCGACGCTGACCTGCCCGCCGGTGCCGGGATGTTTGGTGATTACCGAGGAGCCATCGGCGTATATCTCGGCCAGGGGGAATCCGGCGTAGCCCAGATCGGGGATTTCGGTGAAGAAGGCGTAGTTACCGCCGGTGGCCTGGGCGCCACACTCGATGACGTGACCGGCCACCACCGCACCGGCGATCCGGTCGTAGTCCCCGCGGGCCCAGCCGAAATGGGCCGCGGCCGGGCCGACCACCACCGAGGCGTCGGTGACTCGGCCGGTCACGACGATGTCGGCTCCCGACTGCAGACAGTCCACGATCCCCCAGGCGCCCAGGTAGGCATTGGCGGTCAGCACGCCCCCGCCGGATGTCGCCGGCCCAGCGGCTCCGGGGAATCCGAGTTCGGCCGCTCGGGGCAGCAGGTCGTCTCCGGCGACGTGGGCCACCGTGATCGGCACCCCGAGTTTGGCCGCCAGCGCGCGAATCGCGATCGCCAGTCCGGCCGGGTTGAGTCCGCCGGCGTTGGCGACAATCCGAACCCCGCGGTCGTGCGCCAGCCCGAGACACTCCTCAAGTTGGGTGAGGAAGGTTTTGGCGTAGCCGCGCTCGGGGTACTTCATCTTGTCCCGGCCCAGGATGAGCATCGTCAGTTCGGCCAGATAGTCGCCGGTCAGATAGTCCAGATCCCCACCGGTGAGCATCTCGCGCATCGCCGACACGCGGTCCCCGTAGAACCCCGAGCAGTTGCCGATCCGAACGGGGCCAGCGGGGAGATCGGGGGAAGATGTCACGGGCACGTCCTCCATCGGCGCAGGGGATGGCGCGGGAACGACCAACCAACCGGTAGGTTATCGAACTGCGCCCACTTTGGAGAAGCGGGTGCCCGGCGGCTATCATTTGGCCAACGAGCCTGCGCCGGAGGTCTGCGCGGCAGCAATAACGAGGAGCTCTCAGTCATGGCTGTGCCCAAACGGCGGATGTCACGCTCGAACACCCGTAGCCGGCGTTCGCAGTGGAAAGCCACCGAACCCGGTCTCGTCACCGTGTCCGTCGGCGGCCGTCAGCATAAGGTCCCGCGTCGGCTGCTGAAGGCGGCCCGGCTCGGACTGATCGACCTCGACAAGCGCTGATTCGGCCGATTCGTCGCTGTGACGAGCAACTTGCCTGCTCGCGCGGCGCGTCTCTCAGACGAATCTAAGTGGATTGGTAAACACTAACTCCGTGCGAATTCTTGTGGTCGACGACGACCGAGCGGTCCGGGAGTCCCTTCGGCGGTCCCTGTCGTTCAATGGCTATACCGTCGACCTCGCTGAAGACGGTGTTGAGGCTCTCGAGGCCATCGGCAACGAACGGCCCGACGCGGTGGTTCTCGACGTGATGATGCCGCGGCTGGACGGTCTTGAGGTGTGTCGCCAACTCCGCAGCACCGGTGACGATCTGCCGATCCTGGTACTGACCGCCCGTGACTCGGTGTCCGAGCGGGTGGCCGGCCTGGACGCGGGAGCCGACGATTATCTCCCCAAGCCGTTCGCGCTGGAGGAATTGCTGGCGCGGCTGCGTGCGTTGCTGCGCCGGACCGGGCCGGACGAGCCCACCGAGGCCGCGATCATGACCTTCGCCGACCTCACTCTGGATCCGGCAACCCGTGAGGTGCATCGGGGCAAGCGCGCGATCAGCCTGACCCGCACGGAGTTCGCTCTGCTGGAGATGCTGATCGCGAACCCGCGTCGGGTGCTGACCCGCAGCCGGATTCTCGAAGAGGTGTGGGGTTTCGATTTCCCGACCTCGGGCAATGCGCTCGAGGTGTATGTGGGTTACCTGCGACGTAAGACTGAGGCAGAGGGAGAGCCGCGGCTGATCCACACTGTTCGTGGTGTGGGTTACGTGCTGCGTGAGACTCCGCCCTAATGTTCGGGTCGCTCTGATGTCTGGATACTGAGTGTTCGGTCTGAAACGGCGCCCGCGGCCAGTGGATGCACCGGCGAGGCCCGCCACATCGTTGTCGCTGCGGTGGCGGGTGATGCTGCTCGCGATGTCCATGGTGGCGATGGTCGTGGTCCTGATGGCCGTCGCGGTCTACGCGGTGGTCTCCGCCGCGCTCTACACCGACATCGACAATCAGCTGCAGAGCCGCGCGCAGTTGCTCATCGCCAGCGGCTCGTTGGCGGCCGACCCGGCCAAGGCGATCGAGGGAACCGCCTACTCCGACGTCAACGCCATGCTGGTCAATCCGGGCCGCTCCATCTACACGGCCAATCAGCAGGGGCAGTCGTTACCGTTGGGCCAGCCGGAGAAGGCGGTCATCCGGGGCGAACTGTTCATGTCGCGGCGGACCGTCGAGGATCAGCGGGTGCTGGCCGTCCACCTGCCCAATGGCAGTTCGCTGCTGATCTCCAAGAGCCTGCAACCGACCAATGCAGTGATGACCAAGCTGAAGTGGGTGCTGCTGGCTGTCGGCGGGGTCGGTGTGGTGATCGCCGCAATTGCCGGTGGCATGGTGGCCAGGACGGGCCTGAGACCTGTGGGCCAGCTCACCGAGGCTGCCGAACGGGTGGCCCGCACCGACGATCTGCGCCCGATTCCGGTGCTCGGCAGCGATGAGTTGGCCCGTCTCACGGAGGCGTTCAACGCCATGCTGCGCGCGCTGGCGGAGTCCCGGGACCGACAAGCCCGGCTGGTCGCCGACGCCGGCCACGAACTGAAGACGCCACTGACCTCGCTCCGTACCAACGTCGAGTTGTTGATGGCTTCCAGCGCTCCGGGCGCACCGCCGATACCGGAGAGTGAACTTTCCGAGTTGCGTGCCGACGTTATCGGCCAGATCGAGGAACTCTCCACGCTGGTCGGCGATCTGGTCGATCTGACCAGGGAGGACAACGCCCACGCCACCGCGATGGAGGACGTCGAGATGACGGAGGTGATCGATCGCAGCCTGGAACGGGTTCGTCGGCGCCGCAACGACATTCAGTTCGATGTCGACGCAATCGGTTGGCAGGTCCACGGTGACTCGGCCGGTCTGTCGCGGGCCGTCCTCAATCTGCTTGACAACGCCGCGAAGTGGAGCCCGCCGGGCGGGACGGTCGGCTTGCGCTTGCGGCAGGTCGACGCGGCGCACGCCGAACTGCTGGTGTCCGATGAGGGACCGGGAATCGCGCCAGAGGAGCGCAGCCTGGTGTTCGAGCGTTTCTACCGCTCGACGTCCGCGCGGGCCATGCAGGGTTCGGGACTCGGTCTTGCCATCGTGAAACAGGTTGTCGTCAAACACGGCGGGGTTATCCGCATCGGTGAGACGGTGCCCGGCGGTCAACCGCCGGGGACGACGTTTTACGTACTGCTGCCGGGTGTTCCGACCGACGCGAGGTTCCAGTCGCCCTCTGCCCACAGCGAAATCGACGTAACAAATGGCGAAGTCGACGTTGAAGAGGATGTGAGACACGGCGGGGGTTCGGTGAAACCGGGTGTCATCTCAGTCGATTCTCAGTAGCACCCGGCAAGCTGGTCAGTAACACAGCGACGCACCCCGGCCCGGCCAGGGTGCGCCGATGACAAGAAAGAGCAAAGCAGCGATATGACAGACGACCCGCGGTACTCCCCGTCGCAGTCCGGCCAGCAGGTGCCGAATCAGCAGGCGGGGCCGGGCTATCCCCAGGCCGGCTATCAGCAGCAGTACGACTGGCGTTACGCCGGAACCCAGCAGGGCTATGACCCCTATCGTGGTGTGCGCGCAGGCAACACCGCGGTGCTGCCCACCGTTGCAGACAAGCCCCGGAAGCGTTCCCGCGCGATCGCGCTGACCGTCGGCGCACTGGCGATTGCGGCGATGTCGGCGGGTGTCGGCGGGGTGGTGGCAACCATGGTGCAACCCGATGGGCGTTCGGCCAACACCGTTACGACTGCGGCCTCACCCAACGCCGCTAAGGCGCCGACCGCCCTGCCGACCGCCAACGTGCCGATCGGTTCGGTCGAGCAGGTCGCGGCCAAGGTGGTTCCCAGCGTTGTGAAACTGGAGACGAAGCTGGGCAGGGCCTCCGAAGAGGGATCCGGAATCATCCTGTCCGAGGACGGATTGATTCTCACCAACAGCCACGTCGTCTCGACCATCCAGGCTCCGGGCGGCTCGAAGCAGGCGCCGCCGCTTTCGCCGTCCGCTCCCGGAACGCTGCCCGGCAAGCCAGGCGAACCCTCGGCAAAACCGGGTCAGGGTGGACCGACCACGATGGTCACCTTCGCCGACGGGCGGACCGCCCCGTTCACGATCGTCGGAACGGACCCGGCGACCGACATCGCCGTGGTGCGTGCCCAGGGGGTGAGCGGACTCACCCCCATCACACTGGGCTCCTCGGCGAGCCTGCGGGTCGGCCAGGATGTGGTGGCGATCGGCTCGCCGCTGGGGCTGGAGGGCACGGTCACCACCGGCATCGTCAGCGCGCTAAATCGCCCGGTCGCGGCCGGCGGCGACGCCACCAATCAGAACACCGTGCTGGATGCCATCCAGACAGACGCGGCGATCAACCCTGGCAATTCCGGCGGTGCATTGGTGAACATGGCCGGTGAACTGGTCGGGGTCAACTCGGCTATCGCCACCCTGGGCGGTGACTCGCCGGCATCTCAGAGCGGTTCCATCGGACTCGGCTTTGCGATTCCGGTCGATCAGGCCAAGCGCGTCGCCGACGAGTTGATCAGCACAGGCACTGCTTCGCACGCATCGCTCGGCGTACAGGTCAGCAATGACGTGACTACCCACGGCGCCAAGATCGTCGAGGTGGTCAAAGGTGGCGCGGCGGCCGCCGCCGGGATGCCCAGCGGGGTTGTCGTCACCAAGGTCGATGACCGGGTGATCGGCAGCGCCAACGCGCTGGTCGCGGCGGTGCGTTCTCGCGCGCCCGGAGAAAAGCTGACCCTGACTTATCTGGACACCACGGGTAACCCTCAGACCCTTCAGGTCACTCTCGGGAAAGCCGACCAGTGATCCGCGTAGTTCCGGAGTCTGCCCAGGAGTCGTCGCGGGTGTCGCCACACGGATATACGGTGACAACCATGGAACAGCCTGAGGGTTCGGCAGGGCGTGCACTGGTGGTCGTGGTGGATGACCGCCAGGCGCGGGGTGTCGCGGAGGATCACAGTGGCGCGTTGGTCACCGAACTTCTCGCGGAGGCGGGGTTCGTGGTCGACGGCGTCGTCGTTGTGTCGGCCGACGAGGTCGAGATACGCAACGCGCTCAATACCGCGGTGATCGGCGGCGTCGACCTGGTGGTCTCGGTCGGCGGCACCGGAGTGACCCCGCGCGACGTGACTCCGGAGGCTACCCGCGGGGTGCTCGATCGCGAGGTGCTCGGTATTGCCGAGGCATTGCGGGCCTCCGGTTTGGCCGCCGGCAGCACCGATGCCGGCCTCTCCCGAGGTCTGGCGGGGATTTCCGGAAGCACGGTGGTGGTGAATCTGGCCGGGTCCCGCGCGGCGGTTCGAGACGGGATGGCAACGCTGTGCCCGATGGCCGCCCAGGTCATCGCGGAACTGTCCAGTCTTGATATCTGACGAACTCCACGTAAACACCACATTTCGGCGCTGTGACATGCGCAAACATCGGAAGTGTGACCTTACTCACATTGGGGGTCTGGGGTGACTGGTGCACGCCGGCCCGATAGGGCCTCAGTTAATGAGATCTTCGGCAGCGAGTTGCCCCAGGAATCCACCGACGAACGGGATCCCGGTGGTGCCGCAGAGTCGGCTGAGCGTGACCGTTGGTTACGCGATAACGTTCCGCCGCACCATCTTTGATGTATCCGCTGTTGTTCCAAGGGCCTTTCCGGGTGGGGCGTCCGGCGGCTGCCCTCTGGTTTCCGCCGAGCACGAGGACGGGGGTTCGGATCATTCCGGCTAACCCCCGCGACTCGTCGTTCGGCGCACATCATCGACCTTCTGGCCCGGTTCGCGTTGCCCGACCGTTGCCGTACCGATATCTTTCTCGGGTCATCAAAAATTCAGTCGTCGTGATCCATCGGGGGACGGCGGCGCTGCCTGCGGGAGCCTTGGGGCTCACCGCCGACACAAGCTAGGGAGACCATGAAGCGAATCGGTCGTGTTCTGGTGGCGCTGATCGCCGCTTTGGCGGCGATGTTCGCCGCGCCGGGCGTTGCGCAGGCGCAGTTGGACAACCAGA
>CAZADG010000015.1:0-46567 GCA_964483865.1 uncultured Mycobacterium sp.
TCGGCGTCCTCGGCTTCGGCGTCCTGTTCGAGGTAGGACTCACTGACGACATGGACCGCGGCTTCCTCGGTAGGTTCGGGGAAGTCGGCTTCGTCATCGGCGGGTAGGTCGTGGTCGGGTTCGTCGTGAACCAGTTCTTCGGGATGGTCTTCGGCCGCAACGTCCTCCGCTAACTCCTCGGCCTCCTCGGCTTCCTTAGCCTCGGTGAATTCCTCGGCGTCCTCGAACTTCTCCGCCTCATCGAATTCCTCGTTGACGAAAGACTCTGCGCTGTAGACGGTTTCGTCATCCGCGGAATCTGTTGCAACCGGCTCCATGACCTCCGTGGTCTCTTCCGATGAAAGACCGACTGCTGCAGGCAATTCCGCACGGCGTCGCGCGCGGTCCCGGATCGCATCGACGATCAGGAGCAGGACCCCGAGACCACTTGCCCCGATGCATACCCAGGCGATGGTCTCGTTGCTGGTGACAACGGCGGTCACGAGGGCGGCGAGGCCGATCACCGCCAGAATCAACGCGACGATCAGCATGGCCGGCGGCATTCATTAGTCACCAACCACGCCTCCCGCCGACTTCGAGCAGGCACCCCTACTGGTACTGCGGGTAGCCGCCGTCGCCAGTGTCGACGGGGGCGGCCGAGCCCCGCTGACCCAACTCCTCGAGCTGCGACTCGAGATATGTCTTCAGCCGGGTGCGGTACTCGCGCTCGAAGGTCCGGAGCTGCTCAAGGCGACCCTCCAACACCGTGCGTTGCTGATTGATCGTGGTCATCAGCTCGGTGTGCTTACGCTCGGCGTCGGACTGCAGGAGGTCCGCTTTCTCCTGAGCTGCCCGAAGCTGAGCTTCGGAGCGGGTCTGTGCGTCGGCCAGCATGGCATCCGCTCGCTGCCGGGCGTCGTTGACCGTGTTGTCGGCGAGGTTGCGCGCCTCGGACACGATTTGCTCGGCGTTGGCGCGGGCGTCGGCGACGACCTTGTCGGCTTCCGCCGCCGCGGAGCTGGTCAACCGGTCCGCCGTCTCCTGGGCCAGGGAAAGCACCCGGGCGGCCCGCGTGCCGGCTTCTTCGGAGGCCGCGGTGTCGACGACCGTGTGCACGATCGGCTCCTGCTCGGCCTGCTGGAACGGGACGACCTGGGTCTGCACCACCCCGGACCGCGCCGAGGCGAGTTCGGAGTCGAGTTCGCCCACCCGCTGGCGCAGATCGGCGTTCTCCTCGATCAGGCGTGCAAGCTCGCTCTCGACCAGGTCGAGGAAGGCGTCGACCTCATCCTCGTTGTAGCCACGCTTGCCGATGGGCGGCTTGCTGAACGCCACATTGTGCACGTCGGCCGGTGTCAGTGGCATGTCTGCCCCTTCCGATCTTCAGACGGTGGGTGGTTGGACCGCTCTGCAGTGTAGAGCTAGTCCCCTGGTCGTTCCGAACTGTAACTGGCGTCCATCCTGTCACACCAGACCCGCCGGTTGCAGGGATGCACCGAATTAAGAACGATTTTCAGAGTTCCGCCGACCGTGTCGAAGACTCAGGCAGACCACTATCCCGGCCTCAGGCGGCGGCGCCGAAGGCCAACTGCATGCCGAGAAAGGCCAGGAAAAGCAAGACCATGATGGAGAAGTCCAGCCGCACCGCACCGATGGTGAGCTGGGGAATGATGCGCCGGAGCAGTTTCACCGGGGGGTCGGTGACTGTCATGATGGCCTCCAGGATCACCACCGTCACCCCCCGCGGATGCCAGTCCCGGCTGAACGACCGGATGAACTCGACCACGATGCGCGCGATCAGCAACAACCAGAACACAAACAGCGCGAAGCCGAGAATCTCAAAGAACGGCTTCACCTCAGGCTGATCCTTCGCGTCGGAGTCGGTTGCTGAATGGGCCGGCGCACGCCGGGCACCAATCAGCGTGACGTCAGCCTACCGACTCCGGCACCCGAGCCCCTCGGTCACCGACCGCTCACTGATGGCTATAGAACCCGGCTTCGGCGATCCGGCGCCGCTCTTCGGCGGTGACGTCGACGTCTGCCGGCGCCAGCAGGAACACCTTGGTGGCGACCTTGTCGAACGATCCGCGCAGTGCGAAGGCCAGTCCGGCGGCGAAATCCACGAGGCGCTTGGCGTCGGCGTTGTCCATCGAGACCAAGTCCATGATCACCGGCTGACCGTCACGGAAACGCTCGCCGATAGTGCGGGCCTCGTTGTAGTCCTTGGGGCGCAGCGTGGTGATCTTCGACAGCGGGCTGCCCTCTTCGAAGAGCATGGCCATCCGCCGGGGGTCCATCGCCAGGGCGCCTCGGGTCGATCCGCGCATGGGGCCGAATCGCGGGGTGTGCGGCCGGTCGAATTCGCGCGACCGGAACCGTGGCTCGTCGGCGTAGCCACCGGTCCGGAAACCGCCGGTCGGCGGGTAGTCGGCATCGCGGTCATCGTAGTCGTGGCCCATCCGGGGGTCGTCGTAGCGGCCCGCGGCCCGGATGTCGTCGTAGCGGCCGCCCGAGCGCTCGTCGTAGCCCTCATCGGCGAAGCGGTCGGCGCCGCGCCGGGAGAAGCCGCGGCCGCGGCTGGTCTCGCGGTCGTCGTCTTCGTAGTACTCGTCCTCGTAGTCATCCATTGGCGCCATGCCGAAGTACGCCTTGACTTTGTGCAGAGTGCTCATCCTCGTGACCCTTCTCAAGCTGAGTGTCTGTGCTTCGCGATGTTCGTGATGAACCTGTGACTGGAGTGACTACTCAGGGAGACGTTAGAGGACGTTTGCCCATAAGCGCCGTACCGACACGCACACACGTTGAGCCGTGTCGCACCGCAGCTTCGAGGTCGCCGGACATCCCGGCCGAAAGTTCGCCGGCACTCGGGTAATCGGCCCGGACGCGTCGATGCTCCTCGGCCAGTGCCGCGAAAGCCGCGTCGGGATCAGCCCCCAGCGGCGGCACCGCCATCAAGCCGACGAGGTTCAGCGCCTCGGCGTCGGCGATTTGAGCGCAGATCCGGTCTACCGCCGCCGGATCACCGATGTCGACTCCCCCGCGCTGGGTGTCCCCATCAAGACTGATCTGCACGAAAACCCGTAATGGATCGCTCCTGCGCCCATCGGCAAGTGCCGCCCGGGCCCCCATGTCGAGCGCATCGACGACCTTGTCGGTCGATACCGAGTGCACGGTATCGGCCCATGCCGCAATGTGTTTGGCCTTGTTGCGCTGAATCTGGCCGACCATATGCCAGCGGACCCGACCGTTGTCCTCGTGCGCGGCGGGCCGGACCAGACGGTTGAATTCGGCGATTTTCGCCGCCGCCTCCTGCTCCCGGGACTCCCCGAAGTTCCGGCAACCCAGCCGCCACAGGATCGACACGTCGCCGGCCGGGAAGAATTTGGTGATCGGAAGCAGCATCACCTCGGCGGCGGATCGGCCGGCGGCCTCGGCCGCCCGCGCCAGCCGGGACCGCACTGCAGCAAGATTCGCCGTCAATTCGGCCATCCGCTCGGCGGCCGAATCCCCGGAGTCGTCGCCTGTCATCTATTCCATCCAGATGAGTGAGGCCAGCCGCCCGGTCGGGTTGTCCCGGCGATGGCTGAACAGACCGGGGTCGGCGACAGTGCACCGGGGATCACGATCGATGGCGGTGACACCGTGCCCGGCGAGTTGGCGGGCGATGCCCGCGCGCAGGTCCAGTGCCGGCGAACCGCGCGATGTGGTGGTCCGGCTTCCCGGCAGTGCGGCCTCCACCTCGTCGGCCATCTCGGCGGGAACCTCGTAGTTCGGCCCGCTGACCGAAGGGCCGAGCAGAACCGAGATGTCCCCGGGCTGCGCGCCCCGGGCGAGCATGGCTTCGAGGGTGCGCAACACGACGCCGTTGGCGGCCCCCACCCGTCCGGCGTGGGCGGCACCGATCACCCCGGCACGGGCATCGGCCAGGAGAACCGGAACGCAATCGGCTGTCACCACGGCCAGCGCCAATCGCGGCTGGCTGGTCACCAGCGCGTCGGTGTCGTCGAAGGCCCTCGTGCGCGGTCCGTCGACGACCTCCACATGGGCGGAGTGGACCTGGTTCATCCAGATAACGCGGTCGGCGGGCAAGCCGATCGCGGCGGCCAGACGATGACGGTTGGCCGCCACCGCTGCCGGGTCGTCGCCTACGTGGTCACCAAGATTGAACGAGTCATACGGCGGCGCTGACACCCCGCCGGCCCGGGTAGTGGTGACGCGGCGGATCCGAACTGTCAACCCGACCTGCCCGCGTTCAGTGCCGCATGAACGGCGGCACGTCCACGTCGTCGTCGTCATCGCCGAACGGTGAGGACCCGTTGGTCCGAGCCGACACCGCGGTCAGCGGTTCCAGCGGTTCGAACAGCGGCGAGTTGTTCACCTGACCGGCCGCGGCCGTAGCGAAGGTGTTGGTGGTCGGGATCGTCGGAGTTGGCGAAACCGGTGCCGCGACCGCAGCTGCCTCGGGGGTGGCGGCGGAGCCGGTGATCGCCTCGCCGATGATGATCGGCTTGCGGCTGGCGCTGTTGGCGTCAAAGCCGGCGGCGATCACGGTAACCCGCACCTCGTCACCGAGCGAATCGTCGATGACCGTGCCGAAGATGATGTTGGCCTCGGCGTGCGCGGACTCCTGAACCAGGGACGCCGCTTCGTTGATCTCGAACAGCCCGAGGTCGCTGCCGCCGGCGATGGACATCAGCACGCCCTGGGCGCCTTCCATGGACGCCTCAAGGAGAGGCGAGTTGATCGCCATCTCGGCGGCCTTCAGTGCGCGGCCGTCGCCGCGGGCCGAGCCGATACCCATCAGAGCCGTGCCGGCACCGCTCATGACGCCTTTGACGTCGGCGAAGTCCACGTTGATCAGACCTGGGGTGGTGATCAGGTCGGTGATGCCCTGGACGCCGTTGAGCAGGACCTCGTCGGCGCTGCGGAAGGCATCCATCAGCGAGACATTGGCGTCGCCCATCTGCAGCAGCCGGTCGTTGGGGATGACGATCAGGGTGTCGCAGCTCTCCCGCAGCGCGGTGATGCCGGCTTCGGCCTGTCCGGCCCGGCGCTTACCCTCGAAGGAGAACGGCCGTGTCACGACGCCGACCGTCAGCGCACCGAGCTTGCGGGCGATGTTGGCCACCACCGGCGCACCACCGGTGCCGGTGCCGCCACCTTCACCGGCCGTCACGAAGACCATGTCGGCGCCGCGCAGGAGTTCCTCGATCTCGTCCTTGGCGTCCTCGGCGGCCTTCCGGCCGACATCGGGATCGGCCCCGGCGCCCAATCCGCGGGTGGAATCCCTTCCGACATCGAGCTTGACGTCGGCGTCGCTCATCAGCAGGGCCTGGGCGTCGGTGTTGATAGCGATGAACTCAACGCCCTTGAGTCCCTGCTCGATCATCCGGTTGACGGCGTTGACGCCGCCGCCGCCGATACCAACGACCTTGATGACGGCGAGATAGTTGTGCGGGGGGGTCATCGGGTTCCTCCGGTGCTGGGACGTGAGCTTCAGTCGGCTGCGACTTCCCTGGTTAAACCCTCAACCTCAACCTCAGGCTTAGAGTTATGTCAAGTTGTTCGCTACCGAGAACCGTAGAACCGGCCTCGCCCGGGAGCAGGGAGGCGCGCCCGCGTGTCGCCGGAAGATTTTCGCCTGCAGCGACGGTGTCCGGACTATTTGACGGTCGGCAGATCGGGACTGGACACGTCGTAGACCCGCCCGGGCTGGGTCAACAGCGCGGCGAGCTTCTCGGACTTCTCGTCGGTGCGGTCGGTGGTCCCCCACACCACGGTGCGGCCGTCGACCAGGGTCAGGGTGATGGCAGCCACCGACGGAGCAGCCACCCGGCTGACCTGGGCCACCACCTCTGGCCGCAGCGCGGTCATCACCGCTAGTGCCGCCTTGGTGGGCGGGTCGGTCGGTCCGGGGTTGTCGACATCCAGATACGGCAACCCCGGTGGTGGCGGCCCGGTGACGAAATCGACACCGTCACGGTCGAACAGGTGCGGGCCGTCCGGAAAATCCTTGACCACCACAGGAATCCGCTCCACGACGGTGATTCGCACCGCCGACGGGTACTCGCGCTGCACCCGGGCGCTGGCAACCCGGCGGATTCCGGCAACGCGGTCGGCCACCTCGTCGGTGTCGATCTGCAGCAGCGGGGTGCCCATCTGGATCGCCGCGGCAGCCACGACCTCCTCGGTAGGCACCACACCGGTGCCGATGACGACCAGCGATCGCGCCGACATCAGCGGCGTGAAATACAGCACGAGTCCCAGGACCACGGTGAGCACCGTCAGCACGACCAGCCAGACAACCAGCTTGAGACCCTTCACCGTCCGGTCCGCCAACCGGGGCGGCTCCGCACCGCTCTCCCCACGCGCCCGGCGCTTAGCTTCGCGCCTGGCCTCTTCGATGGCGATGGCGCGCTGCTGAACGGCCCGACGTTCGGCGCGTTCGCGACGGGCCCGACGGCGGGGACCCTCGAGGTCGGCCGCGGTGTCGGCCGCGTCAGATGCCCCCGCGGCGGTGGAATCGTCCTGGCTATCGGCCGGGGAATCCCTTCCCACGCCGTCCATTTCGAGTGCGGCCTCGGAATCGACCTCGGCGTCGACAGCAGACTCGGGATCCGTCGGCTCCGGTTCGGTCAGCTCTTCGGCGAGGGTTTCAGCCGAGGCGTCCGATGCATCCGAACTCATCGCCCCAGCCCCGGCTGGCCGGCCCCGGCGTTGAGTGCCGCGATGATCTCCGGCCCGAGCATCGTGACATCCCCGGCACCCATGGTCACCACGACATCGCCGGGTGTCGCCTCGGCAGCGACCTGGCGGGCCACCGAGGAGAAGTCCGGGAGGTAGCGAACCGGCGCACTGACCCGTTCTGCGACGGTGGCACCGCTGATCCCGGTCAGCGGCTGCTCACGTGCGGCGTACACGTCGAGGACGAAGACCTGATCCGCGATATCCAGCGCGGCGGCAAACTCCGACGCGAAAGCCTTTGTGCGAGAATACAAGTGAGGCTGGAAGACGACGATGCTTCGACCCCCGCCGGGACGGCCGGTGTGGTCCTGCTCCGCGACGGCGCGCAGGGCGGTCAAGGCGGCCCGAACCTCGGTGGGGTGATGGGCATAGTCATCAAAGACCCGCACTCCGTTGGCGATACCCACCAGTTCGAAACGCCGGCGCACGCCCTCGAAACCGGCCAGCGCATCGAGCACCTCGTCGACCGGGGCGCCGGCCTCGACGGCGGCGAGCAGTGCGCCGAGCGCGTTGAGCGCCATGTGCCGGCCTGGCACCGCCAGTCGCATCGTCCGCGGATTGACCTCACCGGCCAGCAGGACGTTCGCCACCGCCCCGGTTCCGTGCTGCTCCCAGCTGAGCAGATGACCGGCCAGATCGTCATCACGTCCCGCGCGCGCTCCGCTGCCGTAACGCAGCACCCGCACCCCGATCGCCGCACTGCGGTCGGCGAGGGCAGCCGCCCCGGGATCGTCGGCGCACGCCACCAACGCCCCGCCGGGAGCAAGCTGTTCGACGAACCGGTCGAAGACTGCGGTGTACGCCTCTGGCGTACCGAAGAAATCGAGGTGGTCGGCCTCGATGTTGGTGACTACCGCCACATTCGGGGTGTACTCCAGCAGCGAGCCGTCGCTCTCATCCGCTTCGGCGACGAACACCGCGCCGCTGCCGTGGTGGGCGTTGGTGCCGGCTTCCCCGAAGTCGCCCCCAACAGCGAAGGACGGGTCGAATCCGCTGTGCTGCAACGCCACAATGAGCATTGAGGTCGTCGTCGTCTTGCCGTGCGTGCCGGTCACCATCAACGTCTGATGACCGGCCATCAGCTTGGCTAAGACGGCCGGTCGCAGGATTACCGGAATGGCCCGGTGACGCGCCTCCACTAATTCCGGGTTGGTCTTCGGAATGGCGGCGTGCGTGGTGATGACCGCGGTCGGACCACCGGGCAGCAGGTCGAGGTTGGCCGCATCGTGACCGATGGCGATCTGCGCGCCGCGGGCTCGCAGCGCAACCACCCCCCGGGACTCCTTGGCGTCCGAACCAGAGACCAGTGCGCCACGATCCAGCAGGATCCGGGCGATCCCGGACATCCCGGCTCCACCGATGCCCACCATGTGCACCCGTTCGAGCTCCGGCGGCAGCGGGTGAACGGCGGAGGGATGGGAATGAATTGTCATCGGAGTGCACCCCGATCTGCTGTGGCGACGTCGAGCGCGACGCCGGCGACCCGCCGGGCGGCGTCCCGGTGACCGACACCGGCGGCGGCCGCCGTCATGGCCGCCAGTCGGGGGCCGTCGGCAACCAGGCGGGCAACCTCACCGCCGACGTAGGCCGGAGTCAGATCGGCATCGGCGACCAGAAGCCCTCCACCCGCATCGACCACCGGAAGTGCGTTGAGCCGCTGCTCTCCGTTGCCGATGGGCAATGGGACGTAGACCGCCGGCAGACCCACCGCGGACACCTCGGCGACGGTCATCGCCCCGGAACGGCAGATCGCCAAATCCGCTGCGGCATAGGCCAAGTCCATCCGGGTCAGATACGGCACCGCAACGTACGGCGGGTCGCCGGGCCGCGGGTCCGGCAGTTCCAGGGTGTTCTTCGGGCCGTGTGCGTGCAACACCGACACACCGGCTGCCGCAAGTTCGGCCGCCGCGGACGACACCGCGCGGTTGATCGAGGCGGCGCCTTGAGACCCGCCGAACACCAACAGGACCCTGGCATCGTCGGCGAAACCGAAGTGGGCGCGCGCCTGGGTTCGCAACGCGGCGCGGTCCATTCCGGTGATGGACGCCCGCAGCGGCATCCCGACCACCTCGGCCTGCCGAAGCCCGGAGTTCGGCACCGCGGCCAGCACCCGGCGGGCGAACCGCGCCCCCAGCCGGTTCGCCACTCCCGCGCGGGCATTGGCCTCGTGCACCACGATCGGGATCCGGCCCCGGCGCGCGGCAGCCAGGTAGGCGGGAACGGCGACGTATCCGCCGAAGCCGACCACGACGTCGGCCTCGACGTCCTTGAGAACCGCGCGGGTCTCCCGGACCGACCGGCGCAGCCGCGCCGGCAGTCGGAGCAGATCGCGGTTGAGCTTCCGGGGCAGCGGAACTGGAGTGATCAGGGTCAGGTCGTAGCCGCGTTCGGGAACCAGCCTGGTCTCCAGTCCCCGGGCAGTGCCCAGCACGGTGATGCGGACGCCGGGGTGCAGAGCCGTCAGGGCGTCGGCGACGGCCAACGCCGGTTCGACATGCCCGGCGGTGCCGCCACCGGCAAGAACCACCGAGACGGTGTCACCTCGGCCGACGCCCGTGCGACCGGCACCACCGTCGACCCCGGAGACACTCACCCGTAACGCTGACCTTCCAATGCGCGGGACCGCCGGCCCCTCTGCTCGTCTACAGGCTGCCGCACCCGGCCCCGGGTGGCGGCGGCTCGCCTCTGCGGCGAGGCGCCTCCATCATGCCCCGCACGCCGGGAGGTGCTTCCATGATGCCCCGAGCGGCGGGGCTCGACATGTGCCGGCGCGCCTTTGGCGCCCGACGCGCCGGCCCGCCCGCGTTGCGCCTGGCGGGCCGGTTTACCGGGCTTGGCCGACTTGGCGGGCTTGGCCGACTTGGCCGGCTTGGCGGGCTTGGCCGACTTGGCGGCCGTCGTGTCCGGCCGGGTGCGCAGCCGGTCCCGCAACGCCTCCACCCGGCTGGGCAGGTAGGGCTCCGGCAGCGGCAACCGTAGTAGCCGATTCATCTTGTCGTCGCGACCGGCCCGCAGGGCGGCTACCGCATCGGGCTCGTGGCGGGCCGCATTGGCCATCAGACCGATCATGAAAAGAGTTGTCGCCGTGGATGTTCCACCCGCGGAGATCAGCGGGAGCTGGATCCCGGTCACCGGGAGCAGCCCGATCACGTAGCCGACGTTGATGAACACCTGGCCAATCACCCAGGCTGTCGCGGTTGCGGTCAACAGTCGCAGGAACGGATCCGCGGAGCGCCGGGCGATCCGCAATCCGGTGTAGGCGAACAATCCGAACAGGCAGAGCAGTCCGAACGCGCCGATGAAACCGAGTTCCTCACCGATGATGGCGAAGATGAAGTCGTTGTGGGCGTTGGGAAGGTAGTTCCACTTGGCGGTCCCCTGGCCCAGTCCATCGCCGAAGACTCCGCCGTTGGCGAGCGCGAACTTGGCCTGCCGAGCCTGATAACCGGCGCCTTGGACGTCGGCGCTGGGATCAAGCCAGGACCGCACCCGGTCGGAGCGGTAACCCTCCGAGACGGCCAGCACCGCGGCCGCGAAGACGGTGGCGGCCAGGGAACTGACGAAGACCTTCAGCGGCAGGCCGGCGAACCACAGCAGGGCCAGCAGAATGATGCCCAGCGATACGGTCTGGCCGAGGTCGGGCTGGGCGACGATGAGCGCCAGCGCCGCCACAGCGGCGGGGATGAGCGGGATCAGCATCTCCCGCAGGCTGGCGCGCTCCATGCGGCGGGCCGCCAGCAGGTGGGCACCCCAGATCAAGAAGGCGATCTTGGCCAGTTCGGACGGCTGCATGGACAGACCCGCGACGACGAACCAGCCGCGGGTGCCGTTGGCGATCTGACCGATGCCGGGGATGAGCACCAGCACGAGCAGGACGATGGTCGTCGCATATGCGGCGAACGCGGTGCGGCGCATGAACCCGACCCGCAGGCGCAGCGCGAACCAGCAGGCGGACAGTCCCACCGCCGCCCACATCACCTGCCGCAGGAAGATCGCCCACGGGGTGCCGTCCTCGTCGTAGGAGTGCACGCCCGAGGCTGACAACACCATGATCAAGCCCAAGATGACGAGCAGACCGGCCACCGACACCATCAGGTGGAACGAGGTCATCGGCCGGGCCAGCCAGGCACCGAACTTTGCCGGCGGAGCGAATCGCGGCCGGGTGAAGCGGAAGTTCTTCACTTCCCCGGCGTTGTCCGCGGAATCGTTCGGCGCGGCGGCGATCGGCTCGGCGCCCCGGCGGGTCAGCCGGGACCACAGCGTGCCCATGGCGCTAGTGGGCCCGGACCGCGTCGGCGAACGCCTCGCCCCGGTCGGCGTACCCGGTGAACTGGTCGAACGAGGCGCCGGCCGGCGCAAGCAGGACGGTATCGCCGGGGCGGGCCAGGCTGGCGGCGGCAGCCACGACCTCACTCATCACCTGACGGCCGAGGCCCGGACCGGAGGCATCGATTACCCGAGTCTCATCAGTAACAACTGACTCATTGGTCTCATGCACCTCAGTATCCTCCCGCGTCACAACGGTGATGATGGGGACATCGGGTGCGTGTCGCGATAACGCCTCGGCCAGGACGGCCCGGTCCTGGCCGATCAGGACCACGCCGGCCAATCGGTCGGCAACCCTGGCCACGGTCTGATCCACCGACGCGCCCTTGAGCATGCCGCCGGCAACCCAGACCACCCGCGGGAAGGCCAGGATGGAGGCCTCGGCGGCATGCGGATTGGTGGCTTTGGAGTCGTCGACGTACTGGATACCGTCGATCACCCCGACCGGTTCGGCGCGGTGCCGGCCGACCCGGAAAGCGGCCAGCGCCGAGGCGATCGCGGACGAGGGCACGCCCACCGCACGCGCCAATGCAGCGGCCCCGAGGGCGTCCAGCACACCCACCGGACCAGCGACCGGGATGGCGTCAACACCCGCGAGCACCAGGTCATCGGCGAACGCCCGGTCGACGAGGACGCCGTCGCGCACACCGAGCTCCCCGGCCGCCGGTTCGCCGAGTCGGAAACCGACCTTGACCGCCGCGGCCGCCGCCGGCAGTAGGCCGGCCGCCGCCCGGTCGTCGAGACCGGCCACCGCAACCCGGCCGTCCAGCACCCGGGCCTTGGCCGCCGCGTAGGCCTCGAAGCCGCCGTGCCAGTCCAGATGGTCCTCGGCGATGTTGAGCACCACCCCGCCATCCGGGCGCAGCGAGGGTGCCCAGAACAGTTGGAAGCTCGACAACTCCACGGCCAGGATGTCGGCGGGCCGGGACAGGACATCCAGTACCGGTTCGCCGATGTTGCCGCACAGAATCGCGCTCCGACCGCCGGCGATGAGCATGTCGTAGAGCATCGAGGTGGTGGTGGTCTTGCCGTTGGTGCCGGTGACCACCAGCCAACGCCGCGGCGGTCCGTACTCCCCCGCCGCGTCCAGTCGCCAGGCCAGTTCCACGTCGCCCCAGATGGGGACACCGGCGGCCGCGGCGGCAGCCAACACCGGTGCCGTGGGTGGAAACCCCGGGCTGGTCACCACCAGATCGAATTCACCGGCCCGCGCCACTGCCTCGGCGGGACTCAGCGCCTCGAGATCCCCCACCGCGTCCCGGAGTTCCCGGGCGGCGGCGAGGTTGTCGTCGCACACCGACAAGCGAAGGTCCCGGTGCGCCAGGGCCGCGACGACGGCCCGGCCGGTGACGCGGGCTCCAGCCACCAGAACCCGAGCGCCCGGCGCTAGGGCCGACAGGTCCGCCATCAGTCGCCGATTGCCGACAACCACTCGCTGTAGAACAGCGAGACGCCCAGCCCGCAGGCGATCGCGGTGAGCAACCAGAACCGGATGATCACGGTGGTCTCGGCCCAGCCGGACAGTTCGAAGTGGTGGTGGAACGGCGCCATCCGGAAGACCCGCCGACCGGTGGACCGGAAGGCGATGATCTGCACCACCACGGAGGTGACTTCGGCGACGAACAGTGCGCCCAGCACGACGGCGAGGACCTCGGTGCGGCTGGTGATGGACAGCCCGGCGATGATGCCGCCCAAGGCCAGTGATCCGGTGTCGCCCATGAAGATCTTCGCCGGAGCGGCATTCCACCACAGGAAGCCGATGCAGGCCCCGGCGGTCGCCGCGGCGATCATCGCGAGATCCAAGGGGTCGCGAACGTTGTAGCAGCCCAGTCCGGGCGCGGTGGCGCAGGCGTTGCGGTACTGCCAGAACGTGATCAGCACGTAGGCCGCACTGACCATCGCCATGGCGCCCGCGGCAAGCCCGTCAAGGCCGTCGGTGAAGTTGACGGCATTACCCCAGGCGTTGACGACGACCACGACGAACAGCACGAAAAGCGCCGGAGGCAATGCGACGGTGGAGATCTCACGGACATAGGACAGCTTGTTGGAGCCCGGTGTCAGCCCGTCGGCGTTGGCGAACTGCAGAACCAGGATTCCGAACAACACCGCCGCGCTGATCTGGCCGACCGTCTTGGCTTTCTTGTTCAGGCCCAGGTTGCGGGCCTGGCGGATCTTGATCACATCGTCGAGGAAACCCACTCCGCCCAGGGCGGTGGCCAGACCGAGGACCAGCAGCCCCGACGCCGACGGGCCCACACCGTCAAGAGCCAGGCCGACCAGGTGGGCGCCGAGATAGCCGGCCCAGATGCCGGCGAGGATCGCCACCCCGCCCATCGACGGGGTTCCGCGCTTGGTGTGGTGGCTGGGGGGGCCGTCCTCGCGGATCTCCTGACCGAATCCCTGCCTGGTGAACAGCCGGATCAGCGCCGGGGTCAGCAGGATCGAAACAGCCAGCGCGATGAAGACCGCGATGAGGATCTGCCTCATGCGGTGTCATCCGCCAGCAGGGCTTCGGCGAGGGCGCCGAGGCCGGCCGCGTTGGATGCTTTGACCAGCACCACGTCCCCGGGAGCCAGTTCGGCGCGCAGCAACGCCAGCGCGGCGTCCGCGTCGGGAACCATGGTGGACTCCGGCCCCCAGGAACCCTCCATAACCGCCCCGTGGTGCATGGCGCTCACAGACCTCCCAGATCCGACGACGACGAGCCGACTGATATCTAAGCGCACCGCCAGCCGACCGACGCGGTCGTGCTCGGTTATCGACTCCTCCCCCAGTTCGCCCATCTCACCGAGCACGGCCCAACTGCGCTTCTGCGAACCCCTGGCCATCACCGCCAGGGCCTGCAGTCCGGCCCGCACGGAGTCCGGGTTGGCGTTGTAGGCGTCGTTGATCACGGTCACCCCGTCCGCCCGTGTGCGCACCTCCATCCGATGCCGGGAGGCCGGGCCGGCCTTCGCGAGCGCGTCGGCGACCTGCGCGAGATTCGCGCCGCACTCCAGTGCCACCGCGGCCGCCGACAGGGCGTTGCCGACCTGGTGCTCGCCGTGAACGGCCAACGCGACGTCCACCTCGCCGGAGGGGGTGCACAGAGTGAAGCGCGGCCGGGCGAGTTCGTCGAGCACGACGTTGGCGGCCCTGATGTCGGCGGCGGAGTTGCGGCCGACGGTGATCACCCGCGCCGAGGTCCTGGTGGCCATCGCGGCGACCATCGCGTCGTCGGCGTTCAGGATGGCCACACCAGAGGACGGAAGTGCTTCGACCAGTTCGCCTTTCGTCAGCGCGATCATCTCGCGGGAACCGAACTCCCCGAGGTGTGCGGTGCCGACGTTGAGCACGACGCCGATCGACGGCCGCGCGACAGCGGCGAGGGCGGCGATATTGCCCCTATGCCGGGCCGACATCTCCAGGACCAGGAAGTCGGTCGCCCGGGTCGCCCGCAGCACGGTCCAGGGGTGGCCCAATTCGTTGTTGAACGAGCCCGGCGGGGCGACCACCTCGCCGAGTGGCCGAAGCACCGCGGCGATGAGGTCCTTGGTGGAGGTCTTGCCCGAGGATCCGGTCAGTCCAACGATCCGCAGGCCGCCGGCCACCAGATCGGCCGCCACCGCCGCGGCCAGTTTGGCCAACGCCGCGAGCACCGCCGCGCCGGCGCCGTCGGCGTCATGCTCGAGCACACCGGACTGGGCGTCGGCGGCAGCGGCGGGCGGGACGACGATGGCGGGTACCCCGACCGGGCGCGCAGCCAGCACCGCGACCGCGCCTGCCTCGACGGCACCCGCCGCGAAGTCGTGGCCGTCGGAACGGGCGCCCGGTAACGCCAGGAACAACCCGCCAGGAGTCACCGCCCGCGAGTCGAACTCGACTGTTGCGGTGACGCGTGTGGATTCCGCGTCGGCGGGGCTGATATCGGCCAGTCGGCCGCCGACGATCTCGGCGATCCGGGCGACGGTCATGTCGATCACGTCGGGCTCCTCCGGTCCAGAGCTGCTGCCAGTGCTGCTGCCAGTTCCTGGCGGTCGTCGAACGGCATGGTCTGCCCGCCGCCCGTCTGACCGCTTTCATGTCCCTTTCCCGCTATCACCACGACGTCGCCGCGGCGCGCCCAGTCGACAGCGTGCGCTATCGCATCCCGGCGATCGGCGATCTCGACCACCCCGGCGCCCCCGGTCACGCAGGCCGCCCCCGCGAGGATGGCGGCGCGGATCAGCGCCGGATCCTCGTCGCGCGGGTTGTCGTCGGTGACCACGACCAGATCGGCCAGTTCAGCCGCCACCTGGCCCATCGGCTCGCGCTTGCCGGAGTCGCGGTTACCTCCTGCGCCGAAGACCACGGCCAGCCGCCCGCCCGGTCGGCGCAGGGTCTCCAGCACCGCGCGCAGCGCGCCCGGCTTATGGGCGTAGTCGACGACCGCGAGGAAGTCCTGGCCACAGTCGACGAGTTCGAGCCGGCCGGGAACAGTGGCGATGCGAAGACCGGGGGCGGCCTGCTCCGGTGAGACGCCGACGGTGTCGAGCATCGCCAGCGCCAGCAGCGCGTTGGCCACGTTGTAGCGGCCCGGGAGGCGAATCTGCAGCCGGTGGTGCACGCCGGCGGGATCGACGGCGGTGAACTCCTGCAGACCGCTGTCGAGTGCGACGAAGTCCTCGAGCGTCCAGTCCGCCGGGTTGCCCTCCGCGCTCACCGTGACGGCGCGGCCCGCGCTACGTCCGCTCGCGCGGCCTGCCATCGCGCGGCCGGCGTCGTCGTCGACACACACCACCGCAGTGCGGGCGTGCACCGGCGAGCCAGGATCGAACAGCTTGGCCTTGGCCTCGAAGTAGGCCTCCATGGTGGGATGGAAGTCGAGGTGGTCACGGGAGAGATTGGTGAAACCACCGACCGCGAAATCGATTCCGTCCACCCGGCCAAGTTCCAGTGCGTGACTGGAAACCTCCATGACCGCGGTGTCGACACCGCGGTCGGCCATCACGGCCAGCAGTGCCTGCAGTGCTGGCGCCTCCGGCGTAGTCAGGGCGCTGGGAACGTCCGCACCGGCGATCCGGACCCCGACGGTGCCGATCATGCCCGCGGTGCGGCCGGCGGCGCGCAGGCCCGCCTCGATCAGATGGGCAACGGTGGTTTTTCCGGAGGTGCCGGTCACGCCCATCACGACGACTCGTTCCGAGGGATTGCCGTAGACCGCGGAGGCCAGCCGGCCGAGCACCGAGCGAGGCTCCGGATGCACCAGGACCGGCGCGGGGGCAGGCTCCCCCAGCAGCCGATGAATCACCGCGACTCCGCCGGGGTCGGTCAGGACGGCCACCGCTCCGGCCTTCAGTGCAGGACCGGCGAACTCCGCGCCGTGGACGGTGGCACCCGGGAGCGCGGCGAACAGATCGCCTGTTCCAGCGTCCTGGGCGCGCAGGGTGACGCCGCTGATCCGGACCTCCGGAATGGCCTGGCCGTCGGCAGCGACCGCGTTCACCGCCTCCGCCAGAACCGGCAGCAACAGCCCGGGTGGGTTGCCCGGCCGCAGGACACTGGTCACCGCCGGTCACCTCCAGTCGTCCCCCGCATTCGGCTCCACACCCTACCGAGCAGAGCGTCCCCTACCGAGCAGAGCGCCCGGGACGGGTCAGGTGGCTTCCAAGGTCAAGGGCGGGCCGGGGTCCGGGGAGAGCGGGACGTTCTCGCGCTGCATCAACCAGCTCGCGATGTTGTGGAACAGCGGTCCCGCGGAATGGCCCGGCGTGCCATCGGCGTTGCGCACCGGGGCGTCGAGCATCAGGCCGATCGCGTAGCGCGGATCGTCGGCCGGGGCCATCCCGGCGAAGGTGATCCAGTAGACGTCGTCGTAGTAGCAGCCGCACGCAGGGTTGATCTGCTGGGCGGTGCCGGTCTTGCCGGCCATCTGATAGCCCTGCACCGCAGCCATCGGGGCAGTGCCCTGCTGAGCTCCCATCGGGTCGCGTTGGACGACCGCGCGCAGCATGTTGCGCACGGAGCGTGCCGTCTCCGGCGACACCACCCGGATGCCCTCGGGCTGCTGCTCCTCGGTGCGGGTTCCATCGGGCGCGATGGTGGCCTTGACGATCCGTGGCGGGATGCGCATGCCGTCATTGGCGATGCCTTGGTACATCCCCGTCATCTGCAGCAGAGTCATCGAAAGACCCTGCCCGATAGGAAGATTGGAGAATGTACTCCCCGACCACTGGTCGATGGGGGGCACGATGCCCGGACTCTCACCGGGCAGGCCCACATTGGTGCGTTGACCCAGGCCGAACTTGCCGAGCATCTCGTAGAAACGTTCCGGCCCGATCCGCTGGGCGAGCATCAGGGTGCCCACGTTGGACGACTTCCCGAACACGCCGGTGGTGGTGTACGGCATCACCCCGTGGCCCCACGCGTCGCGGACGTTGACCCCGCCCATGTTGATCGAACCGGGTACCGACAGCACCTCGTCGGGGTTGGTCAAGCCCAGTTCGATTGCCGAAGCGGCGGTCACGATCTTGTTCACCGAGCCAGGTTCGAACGGTGAGGTGACTGGCAGATTGCCGATCTGCCGGTCACTCTGGCGCCCGATGTCCTGGCTTGGATCGAAGGTGTTGTCGTTGGCCATCGCCAGCACCTCGCCGGTCTTGGCATCCAGCACCACCGCGGAGACATTTCGGGCACCGGAGGCGTTCTTGGCCAACTGAACCTGCTGCTGGACGTAGAACTGAATGTCATCGTCGAGGGTCAGCTGCACGGTCGACCCGTTGACGGCGAGGTGGCGATTGCGATAGCTGCCCGGGATCACCACACCGTCGGATCCGCGGTCATAGGTGACCGACCCATCGGTGCCGGCCAGCACCGAGTCCATCGAGTCCTCGAGGCCGAGCAGCCCATGACCGTCCCAATCGATCCCGCCGACCACATTCGCCGCCAGTGAACCACCCGGGTACTGCCGCAGATCCTGACGCTCGGCGCCGACCTCGGGATACTTCTTGATGATCGCGGCTGCGACGCCGGGGTCCACCGCCCGGGCCAGATAGACGAAAGTCTCATTGCTGCGCAACTTCTTGAGCACTGTCGGCGCGTCCGGCTTGTTGTCCAACGCCCCCGCGACGTCACGGGCGATATCGCTGAGCCGTTGATCGGGATCCGGCGCAGCGGGCGCCTTTTGCTTGGCTTCGGCCAGCTGCTTGCGGATCTTGGCAGGCTGGAAGGTCAGCGCCCGCGCCTCTGTGGTGAACGCCAGCTTGTCGAAGTTGCGGTCGACGATGGCACCCCGAACCGCCTTGGCGACGTCGGTCACCTTGAGCTGGCCGGCAGCCTGGGCACGCAGGCCCTCGGCGCTGGGAACCTGCAGGTTGAACAGCTGGGCGGCCGCCACCGTAAGGGCGGCGAAGATCGTGATGCCGCCGATCCTGGACCGGTAGGCGAACGACGACGTGTCGACGGACTTGGCAGCGGCGACTCTGACTCTGCGCGCGTTGGCGGCTCGGCCTTCAGCCGCCGTCATGGGCTGGGCACCGGCGACACGAACGCGACCGACCGGCCGCTTACGTGCGGCGGCCGGTCGTGAATCCGGTTTGCCCCGACCCGGTTTCCCTTTGCCCAGTGGACTCAAGGGGCCAACCCTGGGATGACAGGTGCCACGGGAGCACCACCGGTCACAGGAGTCACATCAGCAACTGTAGGTACTGACGGCACCGGAGCGGCTGCAGGTGGTATCGCCAGCGTGTCGCCGACCGGCAGCGGCGCCGCACCGGGCAGCGGCGGGGCAGGCAGTGGCACGAAGGTCAGCCCTGGCGAGCCCGGCGCTTGGGCCGGCCCGGGCAGGGCGGCGCCGCCGGCCGCATGCGGGCTCGCAGGCGGCGGTGGGAGGAGAACCGGGATCTCGCCGGCCGCGGCGGCACCCGGTTTGGGTGCGGCCGGCGCGGGCGGGGCGGGCTTCGCCGGGGCGGGTGGCTTCTCGTCGGGAAGTTTGGTGTTCAACGGCGGTGGCGGTGCACCCTCGGCGGCCTTGGGCTGACCGATGACAATCCAGTTGCCGGCCGGATCCTTGACCAGGTGCGCGGTGTCGCGGGACGGGATCATTCCGAGGTTGCGCGCGGCATCGGCCAGGGCCGGCGCAGACTGAGCTTCCAGAACGTCGCGCTCCAACGCCTCTTTCTGCTGAGCCAGGGCATCGTTGAGCTCCCGGGCATTGCCCAGCTGATAGGACCGCTGCGCGGCGTCGGTGGACAACCAGAGCGTGATGCCCAACCCGAGCCCCAGGGCGCCGATCACCAGAACCACGAACGGGATCCTGGCGACGAGTTTTCGCGGACTGAGGTCGATCGTGGCCAGCTTGGCCAGCATGCGCTCCCGAAGCGGTGTCCGGATTACTTTGGGCGCCTTGGCCTTCCGGGCCTTTGCGCGAGCCTTGGCTTGACTTGCGGTCTTTGGGCGAGCCGGCCCTGCGGCCGGGCGGCCTGCGGGCGCAGTCTGCGGCCCTTGGCGCTGACCGCGCGACTCCTGGGGGCGGGTCCGGGTGCGCGCCGGTCGGGCCGGTCCCTCGGCCGGACGGCGCTTACCCTTACCCTTGCGCGCCGGCGCTTGCACAGCTGCGCCCTCGGACTTGCGGCGTACAGTGTCGCGGGCGACGGTGCGACTGGCTGGCTTTCGACCGACCTTCATCTGACCGATTCCTCTCCATGGCCGCGTTCGATCGCTCGCAGGCGCACCGGGGCGCTGCGCGGATTACCCTCCACCTCGGCGGCGTCGGCGCGCTCAGCCCCACGAGTAATCGGGACGAATTCCGGCCCGTGGCCGGGCAGTTCCACCGGCAGCCCCACCGGCGTGCGGGACGCCGTCGCCGCCGCAAAGGCGGTCTTGACGATCCGGTCCTCCAGGGATTGGTAGGCCATCACCACGATGCGGCCGCCCGGGCGCAGTGCGGCGAGCGCGGCCGGCACCGCCTGGCTCAACGAATCCAGTTCGGCGTTGACCGCGATGCGCAACGCCTGGAAGGTGCGCTTCGCCGGGTGGCCGCCAGTCCGCCGGGCGGGCGCGGGGATGGCGTCATAGAGGGTTTCGACCAGTTGGCCGGTGCGGGTGTACGGCGTGCGTTCGCGCCTTTCGACGATGAACCCGGCGATCCGGGAGGCGAACTTCTCCTCTCCGAATCGGCGCAGGACGTCCGCGATGTGGCCACGGTCCCAGGTGTTGAGAATCTCGGCTGCCGTCAGGTCCGCGTCGGGGTCCATCCGCATGTCCAGCGGAGCGTCTTGAGCGTAGGAGAAGCCCCGCTCCGGGCGGTCGAGTTGCATGGAGGAGACACCCAGATCGAACAGTATGCCGTCGACCGAACGCGTTGCGGCGAAGCCGCTTTCATTCAGAGCGTGCGCGATTCCGTCGTAACGGGTATGCACCAGGCTCACCCGCTCACCGAATCGGGCCAGCCGACGCTCGGCGATGGCCAGCGCATCCGGGTCACGGTCGAGGCCGATCAGCCGCAGACCGGAGAACTGTTCGAGGAATCGCTCGGCGTGGCCGCCGGCCCCGAGGGTCGCGTCGACCAGCACGGCGCCGGACCCGTCCGCCGCGGCACGGGTGAGCGCGGGGGCCAAGAGTGCTACACAGCGTTCGAGCAGTACGGGAATGTGCCCGTGGTCCGCGCGGTCTGCCACGGCACAGCCTCCTAGACCGGTCCTGAATCCCCGGCGGCCGGCCGGTGCAGCGAGGTCCCTGTCCGAGTTGGCGAACCTGGCGTCGGGGAAGTACGCCAGGGTCGGCTCGGGCAGAGGCCACGCTGCACGGGCGCGCCGCTCAGATGATGTCGCTGAGAGCTTCATCGCTGGCCGAGGAAAAGTTCTCTTCGTGGGTCTGCTGGTAGTCCTGCCAGGATCGGGCATCCCAGATCTCCAGGAAGTCCACCGCTCCGATCACCACACAGTCCTTGCTGAGCCCGGCATAGCGTCGATGGTCGGCCGACAGAGTGATCCGGCCCTGGGAGTCTGGATGCTGCTCATCGGTACCGGCCGCCAAGTTGCGGAGGAACGCACGCGCCTCCGGATTGCTGCGCGAGGTGGCCGCGGCCCGCCGAGCCAGCTCCTCGAACTGGGCACGGGGGTAGACCGCGAGACTGTGGTCCTGGCTCTTGGTGACCATCAGCCCCCCTGCCAGAGCGTCGCGGAACTTCGCAGGCAGCGTCAGCCGGCCTTTGTCGTCCAACTTGGGCGTATAGGTGCCGAGGAACATCCACCCGCACCTCCTCGCTCACGCCGGCGAAGTGGGGTCCACTCCGCTGTCGCCACGATACCCCACATTGCCCCACTTTGCTCCACTCTGGTGCCGAAAAATGGCCGATGTCGCCCACCCCTCCCCATTGAAGGGGGAACAAGCAGTATCGGAAACCCTCGGCGATCCGCCGAGTACGCCCATAAGCCGAGATCAGGGCTTATTTCACGCGGGTGGGGGAAAGTGGGGAACGACCGGCAACATAACGAGAGTCCGCCCAGATCGGTGTCAAGCCGAAACTCGACCGTGGATTCGATCCTGACGCACTCTCGACGTCAAGGATGGTGACGCGGTGTCACTCGTCGAAACGACGACGGAACCGGTCCTCCATGCGACTGGTGAACGAACCGCCGACCCCGCCCTTGCCGCGACGCGGTTGGCGGGTACTGCCCGGTGCAGCAGTGCGATCGATCCCCCCCGGCGCGGGCGGGCCTGTCACCGCGAAGACCACACCGCCGAACATGACCAGGAAACCCAGGACCGAGAGGACTGGGAAGCCGGCGACCATGGTGGCCTTGACCGCCACGCCTGCCACCAACATCGCCAAACCGAGAATGAAGAGACCAGCACCCTGGAGTCGCCGCCGGGTCGACGGTGTGCGCAGATTTCCGCCCCGAACGCTCGACGCGAACTTGGGATCCTCGGCGTAGAGTGCGCTCTCGATCTGGTCGAGCATTCGCTGCTCATGCTCGGAGAGTGGCATCGTCCCTCCTTTGCCGATCGGCCATTCGCGGGCTGTCCACCGCGGTTGAGACCGGGCGACTACCCACATGATACGAGGTGGGGATGCCCCGTACCAACCGGTTTCAACACTGGGTTTGACAGCGTCTCGGAAAGTGTAGCCGCGGACGCACCGGGGGCGCCCCCCGGCGGACGACACGTAAGACCCCCGTCACCGATCGCCGCCATGGCCCGCCTGAATCCGGCGGCCACAGGCCCCGACAATAATGGCGAGGTACGACCACGGCAGCGAAGGGGGGCGACAGAGGTTGGCGACCTTCCTGATCGACCTGTCCCCGAACGATATGCAGGCTCGCCTCGGTGACGCCTTGACGGTGTACGTCGACGCCATGCACTATCCGCGCGGCACCGAGAGCCAGCGCGCACCGATGTGGCTCGAGCACACCCGCCGGGCGGGCTGGCGGGCTGTTGCGGCGGTCGACGTCAAGACCGTCGGCACGGAACTGCCGAGCGATGATGAATTGCGCACTGCCACGTTGCTGGGCGTCGGCTACGGCTACCGCGGTTCCCCGGACCAGTGGTGGCAGCAGCAAGTGCGGCGCGGGTTGCACCACTTCGGCTTGCCGCCAGCCGAGGTCACCCGCCTGATGAGCGATTACTTCGAGCTCACCGAGTTACACATCCACCCGCGCGCCCAGGGGCGGGGTCTGGGCGAGGCGCTGGTGCGCCGACTGCTCGGCGACCGACCCGAGGCCAACGTTCTGTTGTCCACCCCCGAGATGGGAGGCGAGCCCAATCGGGCCTGGCGACTCTATCGGCGGCTCGGCTTCACCGACATCATCCGCGGCTACCACTTCTCCGGGGACCCGAGGGCCTTCGCCATTCTGGGGCGCCCGTTGCCGCTCTGAGGCGGCGCCCAGTCCGCCCTGAAGCCGTTTGACGCCGATCCCATGTTGCCGATCTGGCACGATAAGGCCGTGCTGACCGCTGCCCGTGATCGTTTCCACCGGCCGCGCCTGCTGGTGCTGGCTCTGCTGCTGATCTTCGCCGCGCCGCTGCTGACGGGCTGTCTGCGGGTGCACTCCTCGATCACCGTCTCCCCCGACGACAAGGTTTCCGGTGACATCATCGCCGCCGTCAAGCCCCGTGACGACGACGACAGCGGCCCGCAGTTCGACGAGAACTTCGGCTTCAGCCAGAAGGTTTCGGTCAGGTCCTATCGGGCTGACGGCTACGTCGGGTCACGGGCCACCTTCTCCGATCTGACCTTCGCCGAGGTTCCGCAGCTTGCCAACCTGAGCCGCGACGCCACCGGTGTGGACATCTCGCTGCGGCGGGCCGGCAATCTGGTGATCCTGGAAGGCCGGGTGGATTTGACCAACGTCACTGATCCGGAGGCCGACGTGACGTTTCGGGCCGCATTCCCCGGCGAAGTGACGTCGACCAACGGGGACCAGATCGACTCGAGCATGGTGGAGTGGAATCTGAAGCCAGGAACCGTCACCACCATGAGTGCACAGTCCCGCTACACCGACCCCAGCACTCGATCGTTCACCGCCGCCGCGATCTGGCTGGGACTGGCGGCATGCCTGGTCGCCGGCATCATCGCCGCATTGGCCTGGCGGGATCGGGACCGCACCTCGCCCCGGTTCGCCGCTGCCGATCAACCCGAAGACCTCTAATCTGATGGCACCCGGTGATCGCCGGGAGAAAGGGGCCTCGCGCTGAGCCTGCATGAAGCAGCGCCGTCAGCCTCCGAACTGGCCGGCGCCGTCACCGATCAACTCCGCGGATATCTGGCGGGCCGTCGCGCCGAGGCGGCATACATCGGTAGCGACTATGACGGACTGATCGCCGCCCTGGAGGACTTCGTGCTCCGCGGCGGCAAACGCCTACGTCCGGCATTCGCCTACTGGGGCTATCGTGCCGTCACCTCCGGCCCGGCCGATCCGGTCGACGACGATGTTCTGCTGCTGTTCTCCGCACTTGAACTTCTGCATGCCTGTGCCCTGGTGCACGACGACGTCATCGACGACTCGGCCACCCGTCGCGGATGGCCGACCGCGCATGTTCATTTTGCCGAACTGCACCGCGACCGCGGCTGGCGCGGCTCGGCCGATCAGTTCGGCAGGTCAGCGGCGATTCTGCTCGGGGACCTGTCGCTGGTGTGGGCCGACGACATCGTGGCCGGGGCAGACCTCCCGGCCGACGCGGGCCGACGCGTCCGGCGGGTCTGGTCGGACATCCGCACCGAGGTCCTTGGCGGCCAGTACCTCGACATCGTCGCCGAATCCAGCGGTGCGCATTCCATCGCGACGGCGATGAACGTCAATACCTACAAGACCGCTTCCTACACGGTGTCGCGGCCGCTCCAACTGGGGGCCGCGGCGGCCGCCGACCGCCCGGACGTCCAAGAGGTCTTCCACAGTTTCGGCAACGATCTCGGTGTCGCTTTCCAGTTGCGCGATGACGTGCTGGGTGTTTTCGGCGACCCCGCGGTCACCGGGAAGCCCTCCGGCGACGACCTGCGGTCGGGCAAACGGACGGTCCTGCTGGCCGAGGCCGTGGAGCGGGCCGAACGTTCCGATCCGGGCGGCGCAGCACTGCTGCGCTCCTCGATCGGCACTGAATTGACTGATTCCCAGGTGCGCGAACTGTGTTCGGTCATCGAATCGGTCGGTGCACTGGCGGCGGTGGAGGACCGCATCGGTGTGCTGACCGGCCGCGCCTTGGCCCTTCTGCACCAGGCGCCGATCAACGCCCCGGCCAAAGCGGGCCTGACCGAACTCGCGGGCCTGGCCGCCAACCGGTCCGCCTAGACACGATGTCCGCATCGCACACCACTGCTCCCCCGCCAACCGTGCTGACCCGGCTGGTCGAATTCGCCCGAGGCGACGAGAGTAGGCCCGCGCAGCTGGGACTGGCGGGCGCGACCCTGATCGCCATCGGTGGCCTGGGCGCCGGCAGCACCCGTCAGCACGACCCGTCGCTGGAGGCCCTGCACCTGTCCTGGCTGCGGTTCGGCCACGGCCTCGTGGTGTCCTCGCTGGTGCTGTGGACTGGAGTCCTGGTGATGCTCGCGGCATGGATCTGGCTGGGCCGCAGGCTCTTCGACGGCCGGCGGCCCAGTGAATTCGCCATGATCGCCACGACCGGATTCTGGCTGCTGCCACTGCTGCTCAGCGTGCCACTGTTCAGCCGTGACACCTATTCTTATCTGGCTCAGGGCGCACTGCTCCGCGACGGCTTCGACCCCTACGTGGTGGGACCGATCGAAAATCCGAACGTGTTGTTGGACAACGTCAGTTCGGTGTGGACCACGACGACGGCGCCCTACGGCCCGGCCTTCATCCTGATCGCCAAGTTCGTGACACTGATAGTCGGGGACAACACGGTCGCGGGGACAATTCTGTTGCGGCTGTGCATGTTGCCCGGACTGGCACTGCTGATCTGGGCCGCGCCACGGGTGGCACGTCACATCGGCGCCAATGGTGCAGTTGCACTGTGGATCTGCGTACTGAACCCGTTGGTGATCATCCACCTCATGGGTGGTGTGCACAACGAGATGCTGATGGTGGGCCTGATGATGGCCGGCATCGCCTTGACCTTCGCCGGCCGACATATCGCCGGATGCGTGCTGATCGCGGTCGCTGTCGCAGTGAAAGCCACGGCGATCCTTGCGTTGCCTTTCATGGTGTGGGTCTGGGTGCGCCACCTCGGGGGCAATCGGGTGCAGGCCTTCCTGCGTGCCTCCGCGACCGCCGTGGTCACTTTCGTTGCGGTGTTCGGGGTGCTGTCCGCCCTGGCAGGAGTCGGACTCGGCTGGCTGACCGCATTGCAGGGTTCGGTCCGAATCATCAACTGGCTCACCGTTCCCACTGCCCTGACAAACCTCATCGACGCGGTGGGCGGAATCTTCCTGCCGGTGGATTTCTACGCGGTTCTCGACGTTGCCCGCCTCATCGGCATCGGGATTATCCTGGTGGCGCTCCCGCTGCTGTGGTGGCGATTCCGGCACACCGACCGCGAGGCACTTCAAGGCATTGCCTGGGCGATGTTGGTCGTCGTGCTGTTCGTCCCCGCTGCGCTGCCGTGGTACTACACCTGGCCACTGGCCGTCGTTTCGGCGCTGGCGCAATCCCGGGCCGCGGTCGCTCTCATCGCAGGCTTCTCTACCTGGATCATGCTGATCTTCAAGCCGGACGGCTCGCACGGGATGTACTACTGGCTGCACGTGCTCCTGGCGACGACCTGCGCCGTGGCGGCCTGGTACGCCCTGGACAAGGCGGACGAACCGACGGTCAGTACGCCATAGCCTGCGCGCGCCGGAGGACTTCCCGTGCCTGATGGGCATGCAGTGCGTCGACGGGCCGGGCGTTTGGCACCGCTTCGCGCGCTCCGTCGCGGGTCACGGTGAGCGTCGGGTCGGGGGTGAACATCCACCGCAGGATCTCGGTGTCCTGGTAACCGCCGTCACGCAGCACCGCCACCAAGCCGGACAACATTTTGACCACGTGGGCCCTTCCGGATTCGGGGACCGTCAGGAACGCCTGGGGGACGACCGGAATACCGTTGCGGCGCACAGCCACCAGCTGGCCGTCGCGCAACTGCTGGTGCACCTTGGTCACCGGTATCCGAAGCAATTCGGAGACGGTCGGTAGGTCGTAGACCGGTTCTTCGGGTCCGAGAACGTCCTGCGCGGCCGGAATGCTGCTCACTGCTTCAGTCTAAGTGAATGCCCACCCACTTAGGATGGGCCGGTGACGTCGGACCCCCGCGTCGACCGCCTGGTCGGCATTGTGCTCGACGGCCGTTACCGCGTGCAGACGCCGATCGCCAGCGGCGGGATGTCGACGGTGTACCGCGGCCTCGACATGCGCCTGGACCGGCCGGTGGCCCTGAAGGTGATGGATGCGCGCTACGCCGGTGACCACCAGTTCCTGGCCCGGTTCCAGCGGGAGGCCCGGGCAATCGCCCGCCTGAAGCACCCTGGCCTGGTGGCGATTTACGACCAAGGCCAGGACACCACCCACCCGTTTTTGGTGATGGAACTCGTCGAGGGCGGAACACTGCGTGAACTTCTGCGCGAACGAGGACCGATGCCGCCCCACGCAGTGGTGGCGGTGCTGCGCCCGGTACTGGGCGGTCTGGGCGAAGCCCACCGCGCCGGGCTGGTGCACCGCGATATCAAACCCGAGAACGTGCTGATCTCGGATGACGGCGAGGTCAAGCTCGTCGACTTCGGTCTGGTGCGGGCAACCGCCGAGGCGGGGATCACCTCGACCAGCGTCATCCTCGGCACAGCGGGCTACCTGTCACCTGAGCAGGTTGGCGGCCATCCGACCGGACCGCGCAGCGACATCTATTCCACCGGCATCATGGCTTTCGAATTACTCACCGGGACAATGCCATTCCAGGGCGACAACCCGTTGAGCGTCGCGCATCAGCGGCTGGACCGCGACGTTGCGCCACCGAGTTCGATCATCGACGGGGTGCCGCCGCAGTTCGACGAGTTCATCGCCCGGGCCACCGCCCGCGATCCAGAGAACAGATTTCCGGATGCGGTCGCCATGGGAGCTCAACTGGACGCCATCGCCGAAGAGTTGGGGCTTCCGGCGTTTCGCGTCCCCGCCCCGCAGAACTCCGCGGGTCACGCCGCGGCCACCGTCGCCCACCGTCGCCCATCGCAAAAGCCGCAGCCGCCCAACAGAACACGCCAATTCACCCCTGAACCTCAGCGCCGTCCGCCCGATCCACCCGTCGCTCCCCCACTCGAGGACGACGAAGAGCGCGATGAATACGCCGACGAGCCACAGCAATTCGCCGGGATCGACATCGACGAGTTCCACTTCGCGCGGCAGCGCAACCGACGGGCGGTGGTGTTCTGGCTACTGGGGGTTCTGGTGCTGAACGGACTGGTGGCGGCCGCGGCGTGGAGCCTCGGAATGAACTACCAGGGCCTACTCGGGCGCTGAGCCGACAGGTCAGTCCCGCAGCATCTCCGCGACCAGGAACGCCAGTTCCAGGCTCTGCTGGGTGTTCAGGCGCGGGTCACAGGCGGTCTCGTAGCGGCCCGACAGGTCGGTGTCGGAGATGTCCTGGGCGCCACCGAGGCACTCGGTGACGTTCTCCCCGGTGAGTTCGACGTGGATACCACCCGGATGGGTCCCGAGGGCCCGATGCACCTCGAAGAAGCCCTGCACCTCGTCGACGACCCGGTCGAAGTGGCGGGTCTTGTACCCGGTCGAGGATTCGTGGGTGTTGCCGTGCATCGGATCGCACTGCCAGATCACCTGATGGCCGGTGGCCTGGACCTTCTCGATGATCGGCGGTAGCAGGTCACGCACCTTGTGGTTACCCATCCGGCTGATCAGGGTGAGCCGACCGGGCTTGTTGTGCGGGTCGAGTCGTTCGACGTACTCGACGGCAAGCTCCGGCGTCATCGTGGGGCCGATCTTGACGCCGATCGGGTTGGCGACCACCTCGGCGAAGGCGATATGCGCGCCGTCGAGTTGCCGGGTCCGCTCCCCGATCCAGATGTAGTGGGCCGAGAGGTCATAAAGTCGCGGCTCCGGGGACTGGCTGGGGAACTCCTCGCTCAGCCGCAGCATCGCCCGCTCGTAGTCGAGCACCAGAGCCTCGTGGCTGGCGTAGATGTCAGCGGTGTCCAGGTTGCGGTCCGCCACCCCGCAGGCATGCATGAACCGCATTCCGCGGTCGATCTCGGCGGCCAGCGCTTCGTAGCGAGCACCGGCCGGCGAGGTCCGCACGAACTCGCGATTCCAGTCATGCACCAGGTGCAGCGAGGCGAGACCCGAGGCAGTCAGTGCACGCACCAGATTCATCGCCGCGCTGGCGTTGGCGTAGGCGCGCACCAGCCGGGACGGATCGTGCTCGCGCACCGCTGCGTCCGGCGCGAAACCGTTGATCATGTCGCCGCGATAAGACTTCAGGCCCAGCGCATCGATGTCCGAGGACCGCGGCTTGGCGTACTGGCCCGCGATCCGAGCGACCTTCACCACCGGAAGACTCGCGCCGTAGGTCAACACCACGGCCATCTGCAGCAGGGTGCGGATGTTGCCCCGGATGTGCGGCTCGGTGTTGTCGGCGAAGGTCTCCGCGCAATCCCCGCCCTGCAGCAGGAAGGCCTCTCCGCGGGCGACCGCGGCAAGCTGTTCCGACAGCCGCTCGATTTCCGAGGGAACGGTGATGGGCGGCACACTCTCGAGGACCTTCCGCATGGCGTGCGCCTGCCCGGCGTCCCAGCTGGGCTGCTGCAGAGCCGGTCTGGCCAGCGCGGCGTCCAACCGCTCGCGCAGGTCGGCCGGCAGCGGCGGCAGGGCCGGCAGCTGGTCGATCGGTACGTCAACGGTCCAGTTCACCCGACCATCCTAACCGGGCTCAGCGGCCCTTCTGACCACCGCCGAGGCGGCCTACCTGCGTCGAAGCACCCGTCACCGGATCATGGCCTGTCGTCATCAGCAGATACCGCCGCAGGTTGTGCCGGGCATCGACGAGCGCATCGTGCGTCTCCGGCGGCCGGGGCGGCATCCGCGGGCTGCCGTGGTCCTCCCACAGCTGGCGCAGTTCCCGGGTGAAGCGCGGAATCTGCGGGGGCAAGCTGGTCATCGGCCCCCAGAGTTGGCATAGCGCGACGTGGTCGTAGGCGCCCACCCAGGCCCACAGTTCGATCGGCTGCGCCTCGGACTCCGGGGCGTCGATGCGGAGGAAATCCTCCAGACCCTCGCGAATCTCGCGACGGGACCGCCACAGCGGTGACGCCGGCGAGGGAAGTTTGGGCAGTACGTGGCTACGGACCCAGCGGCCGGCCGACTCCGGGTCGAACTCGGTGGACACCGCGTAGAACTCCCGGCCGTCCTCGGCGACGACGCCGATCGAGATCAGGTCGATGATCCGGCCGTTGTCGATGAACTCGGTGTCGTAGAAGTAGCGCACGCGGGTGCCTATCCCCCGGTCCGGACCGGGGTCTGGGCGGCAGGCGGCTGCCCGGGCGCGGGCGCGGCGTGCACCTCGCGGTCGAGTTCGGCCTCGATCTCGGTGTCGCTCGGAAACCGCGGCTCACCGGCAATGACGTGCTGCAGCCAGAGGTTGGCCTGCACGAACGGCCGCCGCAGATACCGTTCTCGCTCCATCGAGCGGTGCATCTTGCGAGGCTTGTCCTGATAGTGCCACCGCGCCCAGGGCGAATGCGGCCGGGCCAGCCGGACCGCGCCGATGAAGAGCAGCGGCGTGAAGAACATTCCGAGCAGCCCGGTCCACAGCTTGCCTTTCAGCAGCACCAGCACGGCCAAGGCCAGGTTCAGCGCCGCGAGCAGCAGCACCGAGATCCGGGCTGCGGTTGAGTCCGCGTCCCGCCAGATCCCGACATCGAACAGGGACAGCGGATTGAATCCCAGAACCAGCAAGCCGGCCACGGCGACCGCGACGAAGACAGCGTCGACCGAGGTGCGGCCGTCCTCTGACCAGTACACGTCCTGCAGGTGCAGGATCAGGGCGAACTCGTCGAGCACCAGGGCCGCGCCGATGCCGAAGAAGATCGCCGCCGCGGTGAACTGGTGGACGGTGCCACTGCTCGCCATGGTCACCATGGCGACACCGGAGACCAGCACCAGGATCACCCCGAAGACGGCATGGTGGATGTGGGTGCCGCCTTTGCCCGAGATGTTGTGCGGCTGCCACCACTTGCGCGGCCCGGTCTGGTTCGCGGTGGCCCGGATGTAGCGGGTAATCGAGCGGGTGATGAAGAACGTCAGGATGAAAGCGATCAGGCACCACATCAGGGGCTGGCGGCCGGGGGCCACGACATGGATGTCGAGCACTGCTGAGGGCACCGATAGAAAATACGCCTGCACCGGTCACGATGGTGCCGCCGGATAGTCTGGTCAACGAGATGACCAGGTTGCCGGCGCCCGATCAGGGCGGTTTTCCCGGGCTGGCCCGGCTGGGCCGCCCGGTCATCTGGCGTCTTATCCAAGTGCTGACAGTCCTGGCCGTGGCGCATGCGTGCTGGATGCTCTTCCGCGATGTCCCGTACCAGATCGACACCGACGTGTACCGGATGGGCGGGCAGGCCTGGCTGGACGGGCGGCCGTTGTACGCCGGTGACGCGATGTTCCACACCCAGGCCGGTCTGGACCTCCCGTTCACCTACCCGCCGCTGTCGGCGGTCGTGTTCGGGCCACTGGCACTGGTGTCGCTGCCGGTTGCCGGAGTGGCGATCGCGGCCACGACTTTGCTGCTGCTGGTGCTATCGACCTGGATTGTGCTGAGCCGCCTGGAGGTGTTGGGCGGCGCTCGACGCTGGTGGCTGGCCGCCGGATTGGTTGGATTGGCGGTGTGGTGGCTGGAACCCATCCAGGCCAACTTCTCGTTCGGCCAGATCAACGTCATCCTGATGACACTGGTGATCGCCGACTGTGTCCCGCGCCGCACGCCCTGGCCACGCGGACTGCTGCTAGGAATGGCGATCGCCCTCAAACTGACCCCTGCGGTGTTTCTGCTCTATTTCGTCCTTCGGCGGGACATCCGGTCGGTGTTGACCGCTTCGGCGTCCTTCGTCGGGGCCACGCTTCTGGCCTTCGCGCTGGCACCCCGTGATTCATGGGAGTACTGGACGGCGACGGTGCACAACACCGGACGGATTGGCAACGCCACCTATCAGACCAACCAGAACGCCGCCGGGGCGCTGGCCCGACTCGGCCTGGGACAGGGCACCCATTTCGTGGTGTGGACCGCAGCCTGCCTGGCTGTCCTGGCGCTCACCGTCTGGGCGGTCCGCCGCGTGCTGGCCGTCGAAACGCACGATGCCCCCGAGGCGGCGCTGGCGCTGGTCTGCGTCGCGCTCTTCGGCCTGGTGGTGTCACCGGTGTCATGGTCCCATCACTGGGTCTGGGTCCTGCCGACACTTGTGGTGGCCACGGTGTTGGCCTGTCGCCATCGCGATCCGTGGCTGGCCCTGGTTGCCGCCGCCGGAACTGCGCTGATGGTGTGGCCGCCGATGGCACTACTGCCCGAACATCACGAGTCAGAAGCGTCGTGGTGGCGGCAACTCGCGGGGATGTCGTATGTGTGGTGGGCGTTGGCACTGCTCGCCGTCGCGGGCCTGCGGTCGACCAGCTGGCCGATCAGCCGACGGCCGTCTCCGGAATCCGAGCCGACGGCGGAGCTGGTTCGACCGGTCTAGCCCCCGCGACGTCCTTCTTCAGTGACGCCGCGTATACATCGACGTACTCCTGCCCGGAGAGCTTCATCAGCTCGTACATCACCTCGTCGATGACCGAACGCTCGATGAAGCGGTTGCCCGCCATACCCTCAAAACGCGAAAAGTCCATCGGCTTGCCGAATCGGACGGTCACCTGGCCGAAGCGCCACATCTTTGACCCCGGCGGATTCACCACATCGGTTCCGATCATCGCGACCGGAATCACCGGCACACCGGTCTCCAGTGCCAACCGGGCCAGTCCGCTCTTCCCCTTGTACAAGCGCCCGTCCGGCGAACGGGTGCCTTCTGGATACATGCCGAGCAGTTTTCCCTCGCTGAGGATGCGCTCAGCGGTATCAAGAGCGGCCTGCGCCGCGTCGGCGTTGGTGCGGTCGATCGGCACCTGCCCGGCGACCGTGTAGAACCAGCGGTTGAAAGCACCCTTGATGCCCTTGCCGGTGAAGTACTCGGCCTTGGCCAGGAAGGTGATCCGTCGGCGTACCACCAGCGGCAGATAGAAGCTGTCGGCCACGGCGAGGTGATTACTGGCCAGGATCGCCGGCCCGGAGTGCGGAACGTGTTCCAGGCCTTCGACTTTGGGACGTCCGAGCATGGCCAGCAAGGGACCCATGAAGATGTACTTGAACAGCCAGTACCACATAGGCCCTCCCTTGCGCGCTATCCGCCCCCGTTGCTTTCGGCTCACTCTACCCAGCCGCCGATACCCCGACCACACGACGAGCGCGGTTCACGGCCAATCCTCAGACGTCGACGTCGTGGTCGTTACCGCCCTCTACGACGATCGGGATGTGGTGAAAACGGACACTCGAGGAGGGCGGCGGAACCTCCTCGGCGTCGTCGTCGGCGTCTCGCGGTGGATCGGTGTCGGTGTCGGTGCCTGTGTCGGTGCCGGTGCCGGATTCGCCGGGGCCATCGTCGGATCCGGTGGCGGCCATCGCCTGGATCACCGACATCAGCGCGACGCTGTGCTCAGCGATCACTGTCAGCATCGGGTGTTGTTCACCGTTGATCAACGCGGCCAGCGCGCACACCGGGCACCACACTTGCTGGCATCGGCCGGAGCCCCGCATCCCTTCACCGACCATCGCTGCCGCGGCCCGCACGGCCGGGTCGAGACGGTCGAGGATCGCCTGCGCGAGTTGGCGCAGTTCGGGTCCGAGATTCGCGTGACCGTCGCTCATCTCGCCCCGCCCTCGGGCCATACCGCCGGGTCGGGCCGGAAACGCACCGTGAGCTCACTGCCCCGCAACGAAGCGCCTGTCACGATGCAGCGGCGCAGGACGGATGCCAGCCGCACCCTGCGCCGCAGGCCGCCGACACTGATGATCAGGTCGTCACCGGCCCGCCCCAGACCCAGAGCGCTGGGTTCGAGCGGAGGCAGTTCCAGCCGCATCCGATAGATCGCGTCGATTCCCGAGCCGGACTCGCGGTCAACCACCGGCCGCAATGGCCCGGGCGGCGCCGATCCGTCCCGCCGCCGCGCCTCGTCGAGCAGTTGGGCCAGCGCTTTGGGTCCGATCGGCTCGCCGGCCAGGTGCGGCGTGAGCACCAATTGCAGTTCGCCGGCGGCTGCACCGAGTTGATCGAGCACCGACTCCTGCTCGGCGATCCGTGCGGCGTACCAGTCGAAGGCGGGATGCTCGGGCAGATTCCGGTACTCGTAGGAGTCATCGCGGAAGAGAACCTGGTTGACGATCACCTCGTTGACCCGCACCCCCATGACCGCCAGCGCCGCCAGCGCGCGCACCGTCTCGGCGACCACCACCCGTTCGGGGGTCAGCACCAGATGGGCGCCGACACGCTGACCGGTGAGCAACTCCGCGAGTGCCGACACGCCGGCATGCACGGACTCCACCAACGCGACCATTGCGGCAGCGGCCGGATCACCCGTGTCTGTAGACAGCCGACGGTGGCGCGGCCAGCTTCGCTCCACGTACACCGCGAAAGAGGCGGGCAAGGTAAGCATCCGAAGCGCATCCGCGGTGGATGCGCAGTCGACGACGACGTAATCCCAGCGCCCGGATTCCGCGAGGTCCGCCACCGCGCGCAAACCCAGCACTTCCTGGATCCCCGGAATTGCCGAAAGTTCCTCGGGAGCAACGTCTTTGAGATCCGAATCCGGAAACCGCGAGGCCAACGCGGGAGCGACGGTGCGCCAGACCGATTCCAGCAGGCTCAGGGTGTCCAGGGCCAGCGCATCCAGATGACCGCCTCCGGTGTCACCGCCGTGCTCCTCGGTGAGGATACGAACCGGATCCGCTCCGGCACTGGGTTCGACCGCGACACCGAAGACCTCACCGAGCGAATGTGCCTGGTCGGTCGATACCGCGAGGACGCGTTCGCCGGCCAGTGCCGCCTGCACCGCAGTCGCCGCGGCCAGGGTCGACTTGCCGACGCCGCCCTTGCCGACGAAGAAGGCGATACGCGCGGCCACTTAGCCCTCGACCCGCTTCTTGAGGTCTTTGAGCGCCGTCTCGGTCAGCCGCCGCTCTGCCTTGCGCTTGAGCAACCCGATCATGGGCACCGTCAGATCCACCGACAGTTCGTAGGTGACGTCCGTCCCGCCGGCACGGGGAGTGAGACGGTAGGCGCCGTCGAGAGCCTTGAGCAGGGTGCTGGACATCAGTGACCATCGGACCGACCTCCGGTCCGGTGGCCAGTCGTATTTGAGCACCATGGTGTCCTTGAGAACCGCCGCTTCCAGAACCAGCCTGGCGACGATCGGGTAGCCCTCCGCGTCGACCTCGATCACCTCGGTTTCGGCGTACTCCGAAACCCACTCCGGATAGGAGCCGATGTCGGCGATGACTGCCATCACGGTGCGGGGATCCGCATCGATGTGGATGGTCTCTGCCGTCCTGTCAGCCACTGTTACCGCTTACCCGTCATTCGTCCAACCCACGAAACCGTACCCCCGCCCGGCCAGAGGTCACCAACCCTGCTATCCGGCGCCCTGGCTTTTGGACGGGGGTCCGACACCGACCGGACGTCCGGCCTCGAGGAGATTCTTTACTTCGAAGGCCATCCGCTTTCCGGCGACCCGCCGCCGGTGCGTCATCCCGGGCAGATCCAGCTTCTCCAGACCACGGGCCGCCGCGGCTGAGGGCTCGGTGGGCTCGGCGTGCAGGAAGTAGTGCAGCAGGACGCCGTCGAGCATCGGCTCGAGCCAGATCTCCATAGTTCCGGTGACCGGTCCCGTCACGGTCCAGCGCACGCCCTTATCGGCCCGATCCTCGACGACCTGCAGGAGCAGATCGGGGAACCAGCGGCGCCAACTGGACCGTTCGCCTACCACCGCGCCCACCGTCTCGGGGGCGGCGGCGACGAAAGTCTCGTCGGCCACTTGAATGCTGCTCACCGCCAAAGCTTTACATACCGCTATCCCAGCGGCTGGACCGGACGCACCCGCAGCAGTTCAGCCAGCCGGGCGGTGTGGGTGTCCCAGTTCCAGTCACTGGCGATCCACTGGCGTCCGGCCGCGCCGAGCCGGGCCGCTTCGGCGGGGTCGGCCAGCAGATCGCCGACCACCTGGGCGATCTGCTCGTGGGAGCGCCCGTCCACCACCCGCCCGGTCTCCCCCTCGCGAACGGTTTCCGGCGCCCCCCCGGAGTCGCCCGCCACTACTGCGACGCCGGTCGCCGATGCCTCCAGGAAGACGATGCCCAGGCCCTCCACGTCCAGACCGGCTCCCCGCGTTCGGCACGGCATCGCAAACACATCGCCCATCGCGTAATGGGCCGGTAGTTCGTCCCCTGGTACCCCGCCGGTGAAGACGACATCGGACCCGACTCCGGTGTCGTGTGCGATCCGATGCAGGCTCTGGGCGTGCGGTCCGCCGCCGACGATCACCAGTGCCGCACCGGGCACCCGGCGCCGGATTTCGGGCAACGCCGTGATGAGCATGTCCTGGCCCTTGCGCGGCACCAGCCGGGAGATACACACCACCACCGGTCGCTCGCCGAGGCCGTAGCGCGCACGCAGTTCGGCCCGGGCGCCCGGGTCAGGTCGGAACCGGTCGGTGTCCACACCCGGCGGCAGGTGTTCAAGGTGCGCCCGGGGACCGAACGCCGAAGCGAACCTGCCGCGGGTGTATCGGCTGACGTAGGTGACCACGTCGGTGCTTTCGCCGATCCGTCGCAGCGCCGCGCGGGCACCGGGCAGCATCGACCAGCCCACCTCGTGCCCGTGGGTGCAGGCCAGGACGCGTTGGGCGCCCGCGGCGCGGGCCCGGGTCGCCAGCAGCGCCAGCGGCGCCGCCGCGCCGAACCACACGGTCTCGATGTCATGCTCGATGATGAGTCGGCGCATCCGACGGTCGACTCCCGGCTCGGGGAGCATCAGCGTGCCGGGGTGCCGGATTATCGGGAACGGTGCCGCGCGATCATAGGCATCGGAGTTCTTCCACCGCGGGGCGTAGACGGTGAGCTGATGCTCGCCGGTCGCGGCCAGCCGGTTCGCGAACTGCTCCACGTAGGACTGAATGCCGCCGCGCCGGGGCGGAAAGTCATTGGTGACCAGCAGGATCCGTGTCATCGCCCCTTGAGGGTAGCGGTGGTCATCGGTTCAGCCAGCCTGCCCATCGGGCTTCTAGATCTGCGAGGTCGATATCGAGCGCCTCGCGGACCGCCCAGCCGAAGTCACCGTGCCCCGGACCGCAGGCCAGGTTGTAGAGCCGGCGGAGTCCGTCGACTCCGAAGTCGTCCGCGACGAACCGGGTGAACCACCAGGCTCTGTCGTAACCCGTCGATCGGTACGGGCCGTCGAGCTCGGCATCAGAGGGCAGCGTTGCGTTCGCGGCGGCCCCCGGCGGTAGCGGTGCGGTCGGCCGGGCGACGAAGTCAGCAACGCCCTCGGTCAGCCAACGAGGTGCGTCGAGAGCGGTGTCCGCTCGTGCCGCAAAGTGAAAAAGCTCGTGGGTCAGCACGATTCGTAGCGCATTGTCGGACATCTCCGATGCGCCCGGCGCCAGGACGATGCGCTGGCCGACAACCCGGCGGTTGGCGACGTCCACCGCATCGGCAACCGCGACTGCGGCGATGTCGTTCCATTCCCGGTTCGGATCGAGGTGGGCCTCGGTCGCGAACTGCCGGGGCGAGTCGGTGGCGACGACAACGATCTCGGTTGGCCAATCGTTCCCCCAGAACCACTCGACCGCGGCGACCGCCTCGTTGAGGTCGGCGCGGACCCGGCTGAGCAGCGCTTCAGTGCGGGAATTGCCGAGGCTCTGCGCGGAGATGGTCCGCGGGGCGGAGGCCAGCGGGGCGCCTTCCTGGGCGGGCGAGGCGGCGATCAGGATCGACGCCGCCACAACCTGCGCGGCGAGAGCCACCGCCAGAATCGGCCGTCTGACGGACGTTTCAGTACCGACGGACGTTTCAGTACCGACGGACGTTGTAGATCGGCGCGCTGTGCACTGATTCGACGCGGACCGGAATGCCGTAGGTGGAAGCGTGCACCATCAGTCCGTCGCCGATGTAGATGCCCACATGTGATGCATCGGAGTACTGACTGACGACGTCACCGGGCTGCATCTGGTCCAGCGGTACGGGCTGACCGCCGGCGGCCAGCGCATAGCTGGAGTGCGGGAGGAAAACACCGGCCTGCTGGAAGGCCCACTGCACCAGACCTGAGCAATCGAACGCATTCGGGCCGGCCGCAGCCCACACATACGGCGACCCAATCCTGCTCAGGGCCGCCTGCACGGCCGTCGCACCGGCACCGCTGCCGCCGCCTCCCGGCCTGGGCAGGGCAGCGAGAGTGGCCACGTCGCCGCGGAGACCGTCCGGCGCGGCCGCCATGACAGCGGGCGGCAGCGCGGCCGGCGCGGCTAGCGCCGCCTGCTGCGCTGCGGTGAGCATCGCGTAGCGGGCCTTGACCGCACCGATCTGGGTCTGCAGTTCGGACTGCTTACGCTGCAGGTTCGCGCGGACCGCCGCAGCGTCGTCCGCGGCCGCCTTGGCCTCCGCGGCCGACTTGGCCGAGGACGCCTCGACAGTCAGTGCGTCCTGGTTGGCTTGGCGGAAGCCCTGCATCTGCAGTGCCATCTCGGTGGCCATCACGCGCTGGACGGCGAGCTTGTCGATCAGGTTCTGCGGCGACGCAGCGGTCAGGATGGCATTGAGGCCGTCGGTGCGGCCTCCCATGTACATCGAGGCAGCTAATTTGTCGACCGCGCCCTGGTAGGAGGTCAGACGGGCCTTGGCGACGTCGAGGGCGGCGAGATCATTGCTGTGCTTCTGTTCCGCCTCGTTCTGGAGCTGGATCTTCTTGTCCAGGTCGATCTGCGCGGAGAGCATAGATTCGGTGAGCTGTTCGGCCTGCCGGGAAAGCTCGGTGAGCTGTGCCAGCGTGTCCTCAGCCGGATCGGCGAAGGCGGCGCCCGTCCAGACCGCGCTCAGAGCCGTGAGCCCCACGATCGCGCCGACAAACGGCTTATACGAAAGGCATTTCCTCAGGGACGTCGGGGAAAAATTCAAGACTTCGCATCCTTTGACTGCCGTCGGCGGCTTCTTCGCCGAACTGCCTGTCCATGTGCCTTAGGTCTCGATCAGGTTACGAAACGGCATCGGCTTTGTCCAACGCAGGAGCTAAGAATTGGACAGAACTCCCGTCACACCGGCCCCACGGGCCCCACAGCGGAGCGCGCCCGGGTTAGCGCTAGCCAGCCAACTCCGGACGGCCGTCCCGCCGAATCGGGACCAGTCTCAGCCGGGGCGCCAGCCCCGCCTCGGCCAGTACCTCCAACGCCGCCCGCTCGTCCTCCAGCAAAGTCTCTGGCACTCCCAGAAGCACGCTGACCACACAATCCCGGCAGCCCGGGCCGCGCACCGCGCACTCGTCGCAGTCGATGATCACCGGCTGGTCGGGGTCCTGCGTTTGGTGTCCCATCTCAGTCTCCTTAGTGCGGCGCAGGTACGCCGTCGGTGACGGCGAACTGCATGTTCAGTGATTGCTACGCACCATAAGAGGACCCTCTGACAATTCTTAGTGGTGTCCCCGGCCCGGACGACGACCGGATGTCGGTATCTCCCCCTAGCGTCTGCAGACCGTGGAAAGCCTGCAAATGAGCTTCGCGGAGCTCGGGGACTTCGGGGACTTCGGGGACTTCGGGGACTTTCACAACGACCTCGACAGCGCCGCCGAGGTTTCGCTGCGGGAGACCACCTTCGTCGTCGTTGACCTTGAGACCACCGGCGGTCGGTCGAAAGCCGGCCCCGACGGCTCCTTCGATGCGATCACCGAGATCGGTGCGGTGAAGGTGCGTGGCGGCGAGGTACTGGGAGAATTCGCCACTTTGGTCGACCCGCAGCGCAGCATCCCACCACAGATCGTCGAACTCACCGGCATCACCACCGCCATGGTTCGGGATGCGCCCCCCATCTCCGCGGTGCTCCCGATGTTCCTGGAGTTCGCCCGAGGGTCGGTATTGGTGGCACATAACGCCGGCTTCGATATCGGGTTCCTGCGCGCGGCCGCCGGGCGATGCGCCATCGCCTGGCCCGCCCCCCCGGTGCTGTGCACCGTCAAGCTGGCCAGGCGAGTCCTCACCAGAGATGAGGCTCCCAGCGTGCGACTGTCTGCGCTGGCCCGCCTCCTCGGGTCCGCAACCGAGCCCACCCACCGCGCGCTCGACGACGCCCGCGCCACTGTTGACGTGCTGCACGCGCTGATCGACCGGGTTGGCAATCAGGGCGTCGTGACCTACCGCGATCTTCGTTCCTATCTGCCGACCGTGACCAACGCCCAACGCGCCAAACGCGTTCTGGTGCAGAACATTCCGCGTCGTCCGGGGGTCTATCTGTTCCGCGGCCCGTCCGAAGAGGTGCTCTATATCGGAACCGCGGGCGATCTGCGCCGCAGGGTCAGCCAATACTTCACCGGGGCCGACCCGCGCGGCCGGATGAAAGAGATGGTGGCACTGGCGACAGCAGTCGACCACGTCGAGTGCGCGCACGCACTGGAGGCCGGGGTCCGGGAGTTGCGACTGCTGGCGGCCCACGCCCCGCCCTACAACCGGCGGTCCCGGTTCCCGCACCGATGGTGGTGGCTGGTGTTGACCGACGAGCCGTTCCCGAGGTTCTCGGCGGTACGCGGCCCCCGCCAGGAGCGGGCCCTCGGCCCCTTCCGGTCCCGCGCCGACGCCACCGACACTGCGGACCTGATCGCCCGGTTCACCGGTCTGCGGACCTGCACCAGCAGGATCGGCGCCCGGGGCAGCCATGGACCAGCGTGCCCGGAGCGGGAGGTCTCACCCTGCCCGGCGGCCCGGGGTGTGGACGTCGAGCGGTACGCGCCTGCCCCACGACGGGCCGCCGATCTGATCGACGGCCTCGATGACACGGCGTTGGCCGCCGCCGTCGGCAGGGTTTCCGAACTGGCCGATGCGGCGCGCTACGAGAGCGCCGCCCGGCAGCGCGACCTGACGATGGCAGCGGTGGAAGTGCTGTGGCGAGGGCAGCGGCTACGCGCCCTCGCCGCCGTGGCGGAACTGGTGGCCGCCGCACCGGACGGCCAGGGCGGCTGGCAGCTTTCGGTGATACGGCACGGACAACTCGCAGCGGCCGGGTGTGCCCGCCGCGGAGTGCCGCCGATGCCGGTGGTGGAAGCGCTGCGAAACGGCGCCCAGGTAGTGCTCCCGGAATCGGCGCCGCTGGGGGGTGCGCTGGTCGAGGAAACCTCGCTGCTGTCTCGCTGGCTGGCGCGGCCGGGCGTGCGGATCGTCTGTGCCACGGACGGTTTCGCATCGCCGCGGTACTCGGCGGGCGCCTGGTCCGGATGGGCTGCCACGGCTCGATCGGCTCACTATGCGGCCGCCGACCTCATCCGCACGCGGGAAGCCACGTTCACCGAAGCCTCAGAGTTGTTGGGTGAACCGCACCCAGCGCTCCAGCAGGCGACCTGCCGCACCGGAGTCGATGGCTTCGGCGGCACGGGCCAGGCCGTCCTCCCACGACGGCAGCCATTCGGCATGGCTGGATAGTCCGGCGTGGGCGACCATCGCCCCGGCCGCGTTCAGCACCACCGCATCCCGCACCGCACCGGTCGCGCCGCCGAAGACCGCGCGGGCCTCATCCGCATTGGTCTCGGCATCCCCGCCGACGAGTTCGGAGACGCGAGCCCGGGGAAATCCGAAGCCCAGCGGGTCGAAGGTGAGCTTGTCGATGGTCCCGGCCTGCACCCGCCAGATCGTGCTGGTCGTGGTGGTCGTCAGCTCATCGAGCCCATCGTCGCCGTGCACCACCAACACGCTGGCCCGCCGTGCGGCGAATACGCCGGCCATCACCTCAGCCATCTCGCCGAAAGCGCAGCCGATCAACCCCGCCCGCGGAGTGGCCGGATTGGTGAGCGGACCAAGGAGATTGAAGACCGTCGGCACGCCGATCTCCCGACGCGGCGGGCCCGCGTACCGGTAGGACGGGTGGAACACCGGCGCGAAACAGAAGCCGATGCCCACCTCCTGTACGCAACGCGCCACCTGATCGGGGCCGAGGTCGATGCGAACGCCCAGGGCCTCGAGCATGTCGGCGCCGCCACTGCGCGAGGACGCGGCCCGGTTCCCGTGCTTGACCACCGGCACCCCTGCTGCAGCCACAACGACTGCCGCCATCGTCGAAAGGTTCACGGTGTTGGATCCGTCGCCGCCGGTGCCGACGATATCCACGGTGTCGGTGCCGATCACGTCGGTGGGAACTGGCTGGGCGTAGGCGAGCATGGTGTCGGCCAGTTCCCGCACTTCGGCTGCGGTAGGCCGCTTCATCTTCATCGACACGCCGAAGGCGGCGATCTGGGCCGGCGTCGCGGCCCCGGCCATGATCTGGTCCATCGCCCACGCCGCCTCCCCGGTCGCCAACTCGTTTCCGTTCGTCAAACAGCCCAGGACCTGCGGCCATGTCGAATTCGGGGGAACATCGCGGGGCTGGGAAGGCGGTGGGGTCACCGCCTGATCGTCGCATGTCGGAGGTCGGAGACATACGCAGGTCAGGGGCTCGCCGAAAACTTGTTGTGACCAATTCCGCCCCTGGCTGTACCTGGCCAACTACAAAGCGTCATACTTCTCTTTGTGACAAGCGCTGTGGGCACCTCAGGAACTGCGATTACGTCGCGCGTGCATTCGCTGAACCGACCCAACATGGTCAGTGTCGGCACCATCGTGTGGCTTTCCAGTGAGTTGATGTTCTTTGCTGGGCTGTTTGCGATGTACTTCACCGCGCGCGCCCAGTCCGGCGGGAGTTGGCCGCCGCCGCCCACCGAACTCAACCTCGCTCTGGCGGTGCCGGTGACCCTGGTGCTCATCGCGTCGTCGTTCACCTGCCAGATGGGTGTGTTCGCCGCCGAACGCGGCGACGTCTTCGGCTTGCGCCGCTGGTATGTGATCACCTTCTTGATGGGTCTGTTCTTCGTGCTCGGGCAGGGTTACGAGTACATCCACCTGGTTCAGACGGGCACCACCATCTCCAGTAGCGCCTACGGCAGCGTCTTCTATCTGACGACCGGATTCCACGGCCTGCACGTCATCGGCGGCCTCGTCGCCTTCGTGCTGCTCCTGCTTCGGACCAAGATGAGCAAGTTCACCCCCGCGCAGGCGACCGCCGCGATCGTCGTGTCCTACTACTGGCACTTCGTCGACATCGTGTGGATTGCCCTGTTCGCCACTATCTACTTCATCCGTTGAGAAGGGGTTCGATGAGCGACAAGTCCCGCCGCCGGTTGCGCCGTCGGATCACCGGCGCAGTTCTGCTGCTGTTCGGCCTCACGCTGGCCGGTGTTCTGGCAGCCACGCTGACGCCGAAGCCTCAGGTGGCCGTTGCCGACGAGTCTCAGTCTGCATTGCTGCGCACCGGTCAGCAGCTCTACGAGACGGCGTGCATCAGTTGCCACGGCGCCAACCTGCAAGGCGTCGAGGGCCGCGGCCCAAGCCTGGTCGGTGTCGGCGAGGCCGCCGTTTACTTCCAGGTCTCCTCCGGACGCATGCCCGCCATGCGCGGGGAGGCCCAGGCCCCGCGCAAGGCCCCCAACTTCGACGAGGCCCAGACCGACGCCATGGGCGCCTACGTGCAGAGCGTGGGCGGCGGTCCGCTCGTCCCCCGGGATGCCAACGGCCAGATTGCCAACCAGTCCCTGCTGGGCAACGACATCGCCCGCGGCGCCGACCTCTACCGGCTCAACTGCGCGTCCTGCCACAATTTCACCGGCCGAGGCGGTGCGCTGTCATCGGGTAAGTACGCCCCGGCGCTGGATCCGGCCACCCCGGCCCAGATCTACACCGCGATGCTGACCGGTCCGCAGAACATGCCGAAGTTCTCCGACCGCCAGCTGGGGCCGGATGAGAAGAAGGACATCATCGCCTACGTCCGCTCGGCCAGTGACACCCGCAATCCGGGCGGCTACGGCCTGGGCGGCTTCGGCCCGGCATCGGAGGGCATGGCAGTTTTCGTCGTCGGAATGGCGGCCGCCATCGCGGTCGCGTTGTGGATCGGGGCACGGGCATGAGCGAGTCTGGACACCACTCACAGGGCGAGAACCTCGCCAACATGTCCAATGAGGAGTTGACCGCTCTGGGCGCCCGCATGGACGGCGTCGAGACGGTCCTCAAGGAGGAGCGCTGGCCGGTCGCCGGCACCCGAGCCGAGAAGCGCTCAGAGCGGCTGGTCGCGGCCTGGATGCTCATCGGCGGCCTCAGCGGCCTCGCCCTGCTGCTGATCTTCCTGTTCTGGCCGTGGGAGTACAAGCCGCACGGCGCGGAGGGCAACTTCTGGTACACCATCGCCACTCCCCTCTACGGGATCACTTTCGGGCTGTCGATCCTGGCCATCGGGATCGGCGCGGTGCTCTACCAAAAGCGATTCATCCCCGAGGAGATCTCGATCCAGGATCGCCACGACGGCGCCTCCGCCGAGATCGAGCGCAAGGCCACCGCGGCTACCCTCGTCACCGCATTCGAGGACTCGACGATCAAGCGTCGCAAAGTTGTCCTGGCCTCGATGGGTATCGGCGCCGGCGCCTTCGGACTGAGCGCACTGGTGGCGTTCGTCGGCGGTCTGATCAAGAACCCGTGGAAGCCGGTGGTCCCCACTGCAGACGGCCTCAAGGCCGTCCTGTGGACCTCGGACTGGACCCCCCGCTACAACGGCGAGACCATCTACCTCGGCCGGGCCACCGGCCGTCCGGGTGAGTCGCCGTTCATCAAGCTACGGCCGGAGGACATCGACGCCGGCGGCATGGAAACCGTGTTCCCATGGCGCGAGGAGGACGGCGACGGCACCACGGTGGAGTCTCACGAACGGCTCACCCACATCGCCTATGGCGTGCGAAACCCCGTGATGCTGATCCGCATCAAGCCCGTCGATATGCCCCGGGTGGTCAAACGCCAAGGCCAGGAGAGCTTCAACTTCGGTGAGCTGTTCGCCTACACCAAGGTCTGCTCACACTTGGGCTGCCCGTCATCGCTGTACGAGCAGCAGACCTACCGCATCCTCTGCCCCTGCCACCAGTCGCAGTTCGATGCCCTGCACTTTGCACGGCCGATTTTCGGTCCGGCTGCTCGCGCACTCGCGCAGCTGCCCATTACTATCGATCAAGACGGCTACCTGGTCGCCAATGGCGACTTCATCGAACCAGTTGGACCGGCATTCTGGGAGCGCAGATCATGAGTTCACACGTCGCTGACCGCCTTGCCAAAGCTGCAGACAACATGGACTCGCGGTACCACCCGTCCGCGGCCCTGCGTCGGCAGCTCAACAAGGTGTTCCCCACCCACTGGTCATTCCTCCTGGGTGAGGTCGCTCTCTACAGCTTCATCATCCTGCTGCTGACCGGCGTCTACCTAACCCTGTTCTTCGACCCCTCGATGGCGCACGTCACCTACGACGGCGTATACCAGCCACTTCGCGGCATCCAGATGTCCCGGGCCTACGAGACGGCGCTGAACATCAGTTTCGAAGTCCGCGGGGGCCTGTTCGTCCGTCAGGTCCACCACTGGGCTGCGCTGCTGTTCGCCGCGTCGATCATGGTGCACATGGCCCGGGTGTTCTTCACGGGTGCGTTCCGCCGGCCCCGCGAAGTCAACTGGATGATCGGAGCACTGCTCCTCATCCTCGCCATGTTCGAGGGCTTCTTCGGTTACTCGTTGCCCGACGACCTGCTCTCCGGCACCGGCATCCGCGCAGCGCTCTCCTCGATCACCCTGGGCCTGCCCCTGGTCGGTACCTGGATGCACTGGGCGCTGTTCGGTGGGGACTTCCCCGGCGACATCATCATGCCGCGCCTCTATGCGGTCCACATTCTTCTCTTCCCCGGCATCATGCTGGCGCTGATCGGAATCCATCTCGCGCTGGTGTGGTTCCAGAAGCACACCCAGTTCCCCGGCCCCGGCCGCACCGAGACCAACGTCGTCGGTGTTCGGGTCATGCCGGTGTTCGCGGTGAAGTCCGGCGCCTTCTTCGCCATGATCGTCGGCGTCCTGGGCTTGATGGGTGGCCTGCTGCAGATCAACCCGATCTGGCAGCTTGGCCCCTACAAGCCCTCGCAGGTATCGGCCGGTTCGCAGCCTGACTTCTACATGCTCTGGACTGACGGCCTCATCCGCCTGTTCCCGCCGTGGGAGATTTACATCGGCAACCACACCATCCCGGCTGCGGTCTGGGTGGCGGTGCTGATGGGCGTTGTGTTCGCCTTGATGATCTTCTACCCCTTCCTGGAGAAGAAGTTCACCGGTGACGATGCTCACCACAATCTGCTGCAGCGTCCGCGGGATGTCCCGGTTCGCACCGGGATCGGAGCCATGGCGATCACGTTCTACGTGGTGCTGACCTTCAGCGCCATGAACGACATCATTGCCTACAACTTCCACATCTCGCTGAACGCGACCACCTGGATCGGTCGCATCGGCATGCTGGTTCTGCCGCCGCTGGCGTTCTTCATCGCCTACCGGTGGGCAGTTGCCCTGCAGCGCAGCGACCGGGACGTGCTCGAGCACGGTATCGAGACGGGCATCATCAAGCGCCTGCCCCACGGTGCCTACATCGAGTTGCACCAGCCACTGGGACCGGTCGACGACCACGGTCATCCGATTCCGCTCGAGTATCAGGGCGCAGCACTGCCCAAGAGGATGAATAAGCTGGGCTCCGGCGGCAAACCGGGTAGCGGCAGCTTCCTGACCGCCGATCCGGCGTCCGAGGATGCCGCACTGAACGAGGCGGCACACGCCTCGGAGGTGCGGGCCCTGACCGCTCTCAAGGACTACCAGGACGGCGAGTCCAACGGGAATGGAAACGGACACCGCGGGTAGTTCGTCGCCAGTGTGACGAGAAGGGGGCCCCCCCCGTACCGCGGGGGGCCCCGACCCGACCC
>CAZADG010000015.1:46577-54156 GCA_964483865.1 uncultured Mycobacterium sp.
CCCCGCAGGCTGGGGCGCCCCCTTCTCGTCACGCCGGTTGGAGGCCCTTGGCGCGCACTGCCGATAGACCGTTCACGGCCATCTCGGCGCCACCCTCGCCCGGTCTCTATCGAGACTGACACATCGGCGTCATCATGCGCACTGCCCGGCCAGTGATGCAACGGGATGCCGGCACATCCCGATAGCGGTCCTGCAGCCAGGGTCTGGCTTGCGACGAGAGAGTGCCTACTCCCCCGCCTCGACCACGTCACCGAGTTGGCGCTGGAAGTACGCCAGGACCGCGACCATCGAGATGGCCAGGGCGCCGGCGGCACCGAACGCGACCCATGCGCCTGTGTCAATGGCACCGGCCAGCAGATGAGTACCAACCGCGACGGCGGTAAGGGAAAGGCCCATCACCCCGAGCAGTGATGTCGTGCCCCGCAGCCACACACGGTCCACCATGGCGTGATAGGCCTGTCGGGCCGCCGAAGATCCGGCCTCCAGTTCACGGCTCGCGTAGGGATCGACACCGAACACCCGCACCCCCTCGGTGGGGGCCTCGGTCTTGCGCACCGGGAGGGCGGTGGACGAGTCAGCAGCAGCCTCGTCACGCGTGTCTGCCCGCGTGTCCGGCGCCAGAGCGCTGCGGCGGGCACGCAACAACAGTGGGATCGCGCCCAGGATGACCAGGGCGGAGACGACGATGATGCTGTAAAGCAGCCATGAGGACTGCCGCTCTCCGACTCCGGCATGGCCAGTGCCAAGCCGGACCAGGGCCACTGTCGCGAACACACTCGCGGCCAACAGAACCAGCCAGATGGCGCCGCAGACGCCCACCATCAGCCGGTCGACCGTCTCCGGCGATCGCCCCGCGTGCGCCTCTAGTGTCGAATCGTGGGCCATCAGCAGCTCGTCTGCGCCGCGTTGTTCTGGTTCGATGACAGCACCGTCCCGTCGCTAGTCGTTATGGAGCAGTTCAGCCTACTGACCAGGAACAGGCTGGAGGCCTGCACCGAGCCGACGTCGGACTGTGAAATCGGCGTCACCGTGAGCGACCACGGGATATAGACATTGCGCTGGGTGCGGCGTCGTCCTGAGGCATCGACATACGTCACTGTGATGATGTCGCCCGGCGCCTTGGTGCCGGTGACGGTGTAGGTCACCTGTCGCGGGCCGACAGGCGCAGGAGGGGGCGGCGGGGGCGGCGGTGCCGCGCTGCTCGGCGGTGGCGGCGGCGGTGGCTCAGGGCTCGGCGGCGGTGGAGGCGGCGGCTCCGGTGTCACCGTGACGGTTTCCGTCGCCGGCGGCGGGGGCGGTGGCTCGGGCGGCGGAGCCTCAGTCGGCGGTGGAGGCGGCGGAGGCGGTGCGGTGGTGGTGAGCTGGTCCTGCACCGGGGGTGGCGGGACGGTGCTCGTCGCCGTGGCCACATTCTCGGTGTCGTCATTGTTGGTCACCAGAAGCGATACCGACACCACCAGCGAGATGGCGGCGATGATGGCAGTGACGCCGACCACCCACGGCCACCTGGGCGGCGGCAGTTCGTTTGCGGCACTCGACCGCTGGTAGGCGTCGTAGTCGTAGAGCTCCAGCTCGGTGGAAGGGACGTACGGCGCGATGGTGTACTGCTCGGACTCCGGGGCGGAATAAGCGCGGGAGAAACCGGTGTCGGTCAGCTCTTCGCGGTCGCCGACCGGCTGATCCGGCAGATTGGGCCCGCTCATCTGTTGACTATCCTCCGTAGAGTCCCGGGAACCGAAACACTACCCAACCGGGCACCCGAAACGCCGCCGAGAGACAAGTGTGGCGACCGACCTCGGCCGGATTGTGACCTCAGACGGTCAGTGCTTCTCGGGGCCGACGTAGTACTCGAACACCAGCCCGCTGACAGCGGCCAGCACGGCGACGATGCCGGTGACGATGAGCCACGGCAACCAGAGCGCCGCGCCGATGGCCGCGGTGGAGAACGCCGCCGCAATCAGGATCGGCCACCAGCTGTGCGGGGAGAAGAAGCCCAGCTCGCCGGCACCGTCGGCGATATCGGCCTCGTCGTAGTCCTCGGGGCGGGTGTCAAGTCGACGTGCCACGAAGCGGAAGAAGGTGCCGATGATCAGCGAGAGGCCCGCAGTGAGGACGAGAGCGGTAGTACCGGCCCACTCCAAGCCACCCGGCTCGAACACCGCGGTCAGGGCGCCGTATGCCACAGCGGCGAGGACGAAGAATCCGGTGAGGATCTCGAACAGTCTGGCTTCGATACGCATTTCGGACTCTCCCCTACTTGGTCGCCTGCGCGGCGGCCATCTCCGGCTTCGGGATCACCAGTTCGCCTCGGCGGGTATCGAACGGTTTGGTACTGGTCGCCAGCGGCGCCTGGTTGATCGCCTCCAGTGCCGCGGCGTTGGACTTGCCCGCGGAGCGGGCCTGCAGATAGGTCTTGAAGTCGTCGGCGGAGACCACTCGGACCTCGAAATTCATCATCGAGTGGTAGGTGCCGCACATCTCGGCGCAGCGGCCGACGAAAGCACCGGTCTGGGTGATCTCGGAGATCTGCCACTTGTTCTCTTGGTGGTTGGACTTCGGATCCGGGAACACATCGCGCTTGAACAGGAATTCAGGGACCCAGAACGAGTGGATCACGTCGGCGGAAGCCTGTTGGAACTCGATGCGCTTGCCGGCCGGCAATACCAGCACGGGAATCTCGTCGCTGGAACCGAGGGTCTCGATCTTGTCGAAGTTGAGGTAGGACTTGTCCTCCGGGTTCAGGCCGCGGATGGCGCCAACCTTCTCCTCGCCTCTTGCGTCCTTGCCCTCGGGCTTGGACAGCACCGCAGCCTTCCGAGCAGGGTCGGCGCCGTCGTAGTTGAACGAGCCATCCGCATAGGCGACCTTCTGGTAGCCGAACTTCCAGTTCCACTGGAAGGCGGTGACGTCCACCACGACCTCAGGATTGGGATCCTTGTGCAGTACTTTCTGCTGCGTGACCACGGTGAAGTAGAAGAGTACCGAGATGATCACGAACGGAACGACGGTCAACACCAGTTCGAGCGGCATGTTGTAGCCGAACTGGCGGGGCATTTCTTCGTCGCCCTTCTTCTTGCGGAAAGCTGCGACGCACCAGAACATCAAGGCCCACACGATGACACCGACGACCAGCGCCGCGATCACCGACCACAGCCACAGCTTGTGCATGGCGTGCGCCTCGGGGGTGATCCCGTTCGGCCATCCGAGCGCGAGACCCTCCCGCCAGCTGCACCCGCTCAGGGACAGCGCCAGCAGCGCGAAGGTGGCGGTCAGCGCCACCGTCCGCCGCCGGTTGGGGCGGGTCTCGGAGCTGACGTTCGCATCGCCTAGCCCGCGTGGTGTCACTTGGCGCCTCCTGTGTCACAACCTGGGCCGATGGACCCGAACCACCCCAACAGCAGGGCGGCACGAGAGCACATCGCCACTCGAATACTACGCAGCGTAGACCACCAACGAGCAGCAAGCTGACACACCTGGCGATTCGGTCAGATCCTGGTTCGGTCCCGGCTCACCGTTCGGGCATACTTGGCCGGATGTGCGGACTGCTTGCCCTGGTAGGACACGCGGCCGGCGCCATTACCGGTGAGACCGTCGAGGCCGTTGCGGGTGCGTCGCATCTCATGCGCCACCGAGGCCCCGATGAGCCGGGGACGTGGACTGATGCGGCCGGAGCCGCCGGGCCGGCGGCACCAGGAACAGTGGTGCTCGGTTTCAACCGGCTCTCCATCATCGACATCGCCCACTCCCACCAGCCGCTGCGCTGGGGGCCGCCAGGCGAACCGGACCGCTACGTGCTGGTCTTCAACGGCGAGATCTACAACTATCTGGAACTACGCGAGGTGCTGGCTGTCGAGTTCGGCGCGAAGTTCGCCACCGACGGCGACGGCGAGTCCATCGTCGCCGCCTACCACTACTGGGGCACCGCGGCGCTGGGCCGGCTGCGCGGCATGTTCGCCTTCGCACTGTGGGACACCGTGCGCCGCGAACTGTTCTGCGCCCGGGATCCGTTCGGCATCAAGCCGCTGTTCATGGCGACCGGTCCGGGCGGCACCGCAGTCGGCAGCGAGAAGAAGTGCCTGCTGGACCTCGCCGACGTTCTCGGCCTGGACACCGACATAGACACGCGGGCACTTCAGCACTACACGGTACTGCAGTACGTGCCCGAACCGGAGACGCTGCACCGCGGGGTTCGCCGCTTGGAGTCCGGCTGCTACGCGGTGATCCGTCCTGGACAGACCCCCGATGTGACCCGCTACTTCAAGCCCCGGTTCTCGGCCGTGCCGTTCCGAGCCGGGTCCGGATCGGATTCAGCGCAGGCCCGCTACGACGAGATCACCGCGGTCCTCGAGGACTCGGTGGCCAAACACATGCGTGCAGACGTCACCGTCGGGGCGTTCCTGTCCGGCGGAATCGACTCCACCGCGATCGCGGCGCTGGCGATCAGGCATAACCCCCGCCTGATCACCTTCACCACCGGATTCGAACGTGAGGGCTTCTCCGAGGTCGACGTGGCCGTCGCCTCTGCCGAGGCGATCGGGGCCCGACACGTCACCAAGGTGGTCAGCCAGGCCGAGTTCGTGGCCGCCTTGCCCGAAATCGTCTGGTACCTGGACGAACCGGTGGCCGATCCGGCGCTGGTGCCGCTGTTCTTCATCGCCCGCGAGGCCCGCAAGCACGTCAAGGTGGTGCTGTCGGGAGAGGGCGCCGACGAGCTCTTCGGCGGCTACACGATCTACCGGGAGCCGTTGTCCCTCAAGGGATTCGACTATCTGCCCAAGCGGGTTCGCAAGTCCCTCGGCAAAGCCTCCAAACCGCTGCCGGAGGGAATGCGCGGCAAGAGCCTGCTGCACCGCGGATCGTTGACGTTGGAGGAGCGCTACTACGGCAATGCCCGCAGTTTCTCCGACGAGCAACTGCGGGCGGTGCTTCCGCGCTTCAATCCGGACTGGACGCACACCGATGTCACCGCGGCGATCTACGCCAGGTCAGCGGACTGGGATCCGGTGGCCCGGATGCAGCACATCGATCTGTTCACCTGGCTGCGCGGGGACATCCTGGTCAAAGCCGACAAGATGACGATGGCCAACTCGCTGGAACTGCGGGTGCCGTTCCTGGATCCGGAGGTGTTCGCCGTCGCCTCCCGACTGCCGTTCGACCAGAAGATCACCCGCACCACGACGAAGTACGCGCTGCGCAGGGCGCTGGAGCCGATCGTGCCGGCGCATGTGCTCAACCGAGCCAAACTGGGCTTCCCGGTACCGATCCGGCACTGGCTTCGGTCCGGGGAACTGATGGACTGGGCCTACGGCATGATCGATGCCTCACAGGCCGGCAATCTGGTCGACCTCCCCGCGGTGCGGACAATGCTCGACGAGCACCGAGCCGGCGACGGCGATCACAGCCGACGGCTGTGGACCGTGCTGATCTTCCTGCTGTGGTACGCGATATTCGTCGAACACAGCATCGTGCCGAAGATCAGCGAACCGCACTATCCGGTGCAACTCTAGGCCTGGCCATCGGGACCTGCGCCAACGGTGATTGTCGTCGCAATCCCATCTTCCATCCGACAACGGGACGGCCGTCACTTCTCGCCGTAGCATTCCGAGCGTGGCTACGCAGGCACGTGCGGCGGCGACCCGCCAGCGGATCATTGACGCGGCTGTCGAACTCTTCACCGATCACGGCTTCGCGGAAACAGGACTCAACGACATCACGCGTCGCGCAGAGATCACCACCGGCGCCTTCTACTACCACTTCGGATCGAAAGAAGCGCTGGCCACCGCCATCATCCAGCAGGGCTGGCCGAAGGCGTTGAAGGTGTTCACCGCCTGCATCGATTCCCGGAGCCCGGGCCTGGAGAACGTCATCGTGATGACCTTCTCGCTGAGCGACCTGCTGAAGCGCGACAAGTCGGTGTGGATCGCCAACCACCTCAACGGGGCGCTGGGCCAACTCAGCGAAGAGGGCCGACGCGGATTCCGAGACCGGGCGACCACCTTCGTCGAACGGGTAGCGCAGGCGGTGCCCGTAGCCGACCTTCGCGACGGCGTCACCCCCAAGACCGTCGGCAATCTGGTGTGGATCACGGTGCATGGATGCCATCTGCTGTCCGATGCCATGATGGACGACGTTTTCGCCCGACTCGCTGAAAGCTGGCGGATGCTGCTGCCGGCGATGGTGCCTGCCGAGCCACTGCCCTACTTCGAACAGTTCCTGGCCCGAACTGCCGCACAGTTCCAGTCCGTCGACGTCCAGTCCGTTGATGAATTCACGGCGAGGCGCCAATCGGTGATCGCGCACACGGCCGCCCCATCGCGGGACGGGCCACCCCGCCGGCAGCCCTCCGATCAGCCGGGTGCCTAACCGGCCAAAGCCGACGCGATCTCATCGGCCGCCACCGCACCATAGGCCTCCGCCAAGCGAGTGCGCGCCACCGTCGGATCCCAGGTCCAGTTCTGCGTTCCGGTGGTCTCCAGGACGAGCACTGCGACCAGCGAGCCCAGTTGGGCGGAGCGCTCCAGATCAAGGCCCGCACCCCGGCCGGTGAGGAACCCGGCTCGGAAGGCGTCACCGACTCCGGTCGGGTCGACCTGGGCAGTCTCCGGTACGACCCCGACGTGGATGCAGGTGCCGTCCGCGCCGATGACGTCGACGCCCTTGGCGCCCAGGGTGGTGACCCGCAGACCGACCTGCCCCATCACATCGGCTTCGGTCCAGCCGGTCTTGGACAGCATCAGGTCCCACTCGTAGTCGTTGCTGAACAGGTAGGCGGCGCCGTCGACGAGCTGACGGATCTCCTCACCGGACAGCCGGGCCAACTGCTGGGAGGGGTCGGCGGCGAAGGCCAGACCAAGGGCCCGGCATTCCTCGGTGTGGGCGAACATCGCCTCCGGATCATTGGCCCCGATGATGACAAGTTCGGGCGTGCCGACGGCGGCCACGACGTCGGCCATCTTGATGTTTCGGGCCTGGGACATCGCCCCGGGGTAGAACGAGGCGATCTGCGCCATGTCCTCGTCGGTGGTGCAGACGAACCGGGCGGTGTGCTGGGTGTCGGAAACCAGCACGCTGCCGCAGTCGACCCCGGCGGATTCCAGCCATTCCCGATAGTCGGTGAAGTCGACCCCGGCCGCACCGACCAGTGTCGCCTCACCACCCAGCACACCGATGGCGTAAGCCATGTTGCCCGCGACCCCGCCGCGGTGGACCACCAGGTCGTCGACCAGGAAGCTCAGCGACACCTTATGCAGGTGCTCGGCCAGCAACTGTTCGGAGAAGCGGCCCGGAAAGCGCATCAGGTGGTCGGTGGCAATGGATCCCGTTACCGCGATGGTCACGACAGGTGTCCGCCCTTCATTCGTGGGGCAGGCCGGCGGGTGCGCTAGCCTGCGTATCGGGAGCCGACTATAGGGCCCGATCGTGCAGCGATGGTATCGCGATGATGTTCAGAGGAGACCTATCGATGGCTGGCCCGTATCCGCCGCAGCAGCCTGCCGGCGCCGAGGGTCAACCCTTCCCCGGGTCGCCGGGTTACCCGGAAATGCCGCAGTCTTCCCCCTACCCGGCCGCCTACCCGGCC
>CAZADG010000016.1:0-1103 GCA_964483865.1 uncultured Mycobacterium sp.
CGGCGCCGTGAACGTCTGATCGGCGAAACTGCTGATGGGAATCTCCTGATGGGCGGACGGGTTCCGGCCCGACAAGCGTATCCAGCCGAGCGCGGGGGGACACAATCGCGACGCGCGGTAGCGGGCGATCCTCGCCTATGCTCATCAGAATGGCGTCGCAGTGGAGGACGTTCCAGCGGTTCGCGGAGCATCTGGTGTTCAACGAGGCTCCGAAGCTCATTCGGCAGTTGCAGCAGCCCAACGGGGTGCAGCGGACCATCCAGAGCGGTATCCAGACCGGGCTACGGCTGGGTATCGAAGCCCTTGTGGCCACGGCTATGCCGCCGCCGCCGGTGGCGATCACCGCCGGACGGCCGGTGACCCGCACCATGGTGCCCACCGGGGACCGCGCCCGCCGGGTGGTGTACGCCCCCGATCTCGATGGCCGCGCCGATCCCGGTGAAGTGGTCTGGACCTGGGTGGTCTACGAAGACGACCCGACGAAGGGCAAGGACCGGCCGGTCCTCGTAGTCGGCCGGGACCGCGGCACCCTGCTCGGGCTGATGCTGTCCAGCCAGGCCCACCACACCCACGATCCGAGTTGGGTGCACGTCGGGGTCGGCAGCTGGGATTATGAGAGCCGGCCCAGTTGGGTTCGCCTGGACCGGGTTTTGGACGTGCCCGAAGAGAGCATCCGTCGGGAGGGAGCGATCATGGACCGGCCCACCTTCGAGATCGTGGCAACCAGGCTGCGCACGGAGTACCGCTGGAGCTGAGCCGTCTCGGTTTCAGCCGCCGGTGATGTAGGCGCGAAGTTGCTGGCGCTCGGATTGCAGTTCTTCCATCCGGTTTTTCACCACGTCGCCGATGCTGACGATGCCGACCAGCCGCCCGTCGTCAAGGACCGGGACGTGGCGAACCCGGTTGTTGGTCATCAGCGCGGCCAGGTCATCGATCGGATCGTCGGGGCAACAGGTGACCGCGACGGCGTTCATGATGTCCCTGACCGGCCGGCGCAGCAGGTCGGGGCCGTGTTCGTACAGGTAGCGCACGACGTCCCGCTCGGAGACGATGCCCACCGGGCCGCCGGGGTCATTCCCCGAGTCGCTCCGCTCCTGCCCGCC
>CAZADG010000016.1:1203-9726 GCA_964483865.1 uncultured Mycobacterium sp.
GCCGATCACCACCATCGCTCCGATGTTGTGTACCGCCAACTCCGCCAGCAGGCCCGTGACGGTGGTGCTCTCGGTAACGGTCGCCACCGCAGCACCCTTGATCCGCAAGATGTCCGCGATCCGCATCGTCACCCCATTCATGTGATGGATGTCACATCAGATTACGACGGGTGGGCCCGCCGCGAAAGGGGCCCGCGATTCGGGTAAGACGGGCAGATGGACATCATTCTCACCGGCACCGGCAGTCCGATCGTCGACCCGAACCGGGCGGGCCCGTCGACCGTCGTGAAAGCCGGTGGGCAGACCTTCCTGGTGGACTGCGGGCGCGGGGTGCTAATGCGTGCTGCGGCGGCCGGCGTACAGGCGGCGAACCTCACCGCTCTGCTGCTGACCCATCTGCACTCCGACCACATCACCGACCTGTCCGACATAATCACCACCCGTTGGGTCACCACCATCGGGCCCAATCCGCTACCGATCATCGGCCCGCCGGGGACCACAGCGGTGGTCGAGGCGACACTGGCCGCACTGGCACCGGACATCTCCTACCGCATCCACCACCACGCCGACATCACCTCGCCGCCGGAGGTTCACGTGCACGAGTTCACCGACGGGCAGGTGTGGGATGGCTCGCAGAACGATGCGGGGGTGCGGATCACCGTCGCCCCGACCGATCACCGGCCGGTGGAACCCACCATCGCCTTCCGCATCGAGCACGCCGGGTCGTCGGTCGTGCTTGCCGGCGACAGCGTGCCGTGCGACACGCTCGACGAATTAGCCCGGGGTGCAAACGCTCTGGTGCACACGGTGATCCGCAAGGATCTGGTGGAAGCGATGCCGGCCCAGCGAATCCGCGACATCCTCGACTACCACTCATCGGTGGAGCAAGCCGCCGAAACCGCCGCCCGGGCAGGGGTGGACACGCTGGTGCTCACCCACTACGTGCCGCCTCTGGTGCCCGGCCAGGAGGACCAGTGGCGAGCACTCGCGTCGGCGTTCAGCGGACGGGTGGAATTGGGCAGCGATCTGCTGACGGTGTCGGTGAACTCCTAAGCCAGCCTTGTCATCTCGACGAGCACGTCGAGTTCGCTGGACCCCTGACCGAGATAGATCCCTTTCAGCGGGGTCACGTCCGCATAGCTGCGCCCCGAACCGACACCAATGTACTGCTCGTTGATCTCGGTGTCGTTGGTCGGGTCGTAGTGCCACCAACTTCCGATCCAAGCCTGAAACCAGGCGTGGCTCTCACCCTGGACCGCCTCGCCGATTGCCGCATCGGCCTTCGGATGCAGGTAACCGGACACATAGCGGGCCGGAATTCCCATCGCGCGCAACAGGATCAACGACAGATGTGCGAAATCCTGGCACACCCCTTTGCCTTCCTGGAGTGCGTCCAGGCCTGAGGAGTGCACGCCGGTGGTGCCCGGTACGTACTGCACCTCACTGCGCACCCATTCGACCACCGCGAGCACCGCCTCATGCGGATCGCGGCCTTTGGCAAGGTGGCGGGCCACTCTTGCCAGACGCTTGCTCTCCGGTGTGTAAGCGGTCGGGATGAGCACCTCGTGATAGCGATCGAGGACCTTTTCGGACTGAAGATCGGCCCAGCCCACCTTGGCGGCAGGGGTCTCAGCCTTCTCGGTTTCGACGACAGAGGACGAGGTGACCTGCAGTTCGATATGCGGCGCATGCAGATCGAATGCTGTCACCGCGGTTCCCCAGTAGTCGACATACCGGTAGGACCGGGTCGCGGGAGCGGTCTCCACCCGGTTGACGATCACGTTTTGCCGGGAATCCGAGCGGGGGGTCAAGCGCGCCTCGTTGTAGGAGGCCGTCACCGGCGCCTCATAGGCGTAGCCGGTGGCGTGCACCACGCGCATCCGCCACATCAGGCGCCACTCCCGGTGTCGGAGGTGCGTCCGGCGTCCGACCAGGCGACCCACATGGTGGGCCGGAAGAACTGCATCGCCACCGCTTCGGCGACATCACGGCAGGTGGTCTGCAGGGTGGCCAACCGCTCCTCCAAAGACTCCAGCAGGGCACCGGGCCGGACGAACTCCAATTCGCTGCGGGTGCGACCGAGCAGTCGACGCGCCTCGGCGCCCGGGCCGGCCCGGTCAGCGGGACTGGTCATCAACCTCTCCAGACTGTGTTCGGCGAGTCGCAGGGAATAGAAGGCCGACCGCGGGAAAAGCCTGTCAAGCAGCATGAACTCCACCACCCGGTTCGCATCCAGGACGCCCCGGTGGGTGCGCAGGTAGGTGTCGTGCGCGCCGGCCGCACGCAGCACACTCACCCAGGTCGGTGAAGAGGCGCTGTCACCGACCCTCGACAGCAGCAGCCGCACCGTCATGTCAACCCGCTCGATGGCCCGGCCCAACACCAGGAAGCGGTATCCGTCATCGCGCGAGAGCGTCGAGTCGGACAATCCGGCGAACATGGCGGCTCGGCCTTCGACGAAGGTGAAGAACTCGTGGGGGCCGAGCCGGCGCGCGGCGCGTTCCCGTTCGGGCAGCGCATTGTGGGTGGTGTTAAGGCATTCCCACATGTCGCCGGAGATCACCTCGCGCGCCGAGCGGGCGTTCTCCCGCGCCGCGCTGATCGCGTCGACGATCGAGCAGCCGCTCGGCAACCCGCGGCTGAAGGCCACCAAGTCGGTCAGCGCCCACATGTCCAGCCGCGTCGCGGGAGGGTCGATGCCCAAGACCTGCAACAGGATTCGGGAGGCTTGGTCGGGGTCGACGGTGGAATCCTCAAGCAGTTGATGCACCGTGACGTCCAGGATGCGGGCCGTGTCGTCGGCCCGCTCGACATAGCGGCCGATCCAGTACAGCGCCTCAGCGTTGCGAGCCAGCATCAGCAGTCCCCGGCCCGCTGCTGCTGTTGCTGCTGCTGTTGTCCGGTCATCGCCTGCTGCTGCAGCAGTTGCATGTCGCCACCGAAGTTGTCCGCCATCGGAAGGGTGCGAACCACTTGGGGTGCCGGGGCTGAACGGGCCGGGGCCGATGAGCGGGAGGCCAGCACCCAGGTGTCCTTCGATCCGCCGCCCTGGCTGGAGTTGACCACCAGTGATCCCTCGGTCAGCGCGACGCGGGTCAAGCCGCCGGGCAGTACCCAGACCTTCTCGCCGTCGTTGACCGCGAACGGACGGAGGTCCACGTGCCGCGGAGCCAGGGTGTCGTCGACCTTGGTCGGCACAGTGGACAGTTGCACCACCGGTTGAGCGATCCAGCCGCGCGGGTCCGCCGCGATCTTCCTGCGGATCGCGGCCAACTCTTTCTCCGAGGCGTGCGGCCCGAAGACGATGCCGTAACCACCGGAACCCTCGACGGGTTTGACGACGAGTTCGTCCACCCGGTCGAGCACTTCGGCGCGCTCCTCGTCGAGCCAGCACCGCAGCGTGTCCACGTTGGCCAACAGCGGCTTCTCCCCCAGGTAGTAATCGATGATGGTGGGTACGTAGGTATAGACGAGTTTGTCGTCGCCGATCCCGTTGCCCACCGCACTGGAGATCACCACGTTCCCGGCGCGGGCGGCGTTGAGCACGCCGGCCACGCCCAGGATCGAGTCGGGCCGGAAGTGCATCGGGTCGAGGTAGTCGTCGTCGATACGCCGGTAGATGACGTCGACCTGTCGCTCACCCTCGGTGGTACGCATGTAGACGATGTTGTCGCGGCAGAACAGGTCCGGTCCCTCGACGAGTTCGACGCCCATCTGCCGGGCCAGCAACGAGTGCTCGAAATAGGCCGAGTTGAACGGGCCCGGCGTGAGAACCACGACGGTGGGATCGGACTCATTGGTGGCTGCGGCGTTACGAAGCGCCCGCAGCAGATGGCTGGGGTAGTCATCGACCGGCCGCACCCGGTGCGTGCCGAACAGATTCGGAAACACCCGGGTCATGACCCGGCGGTTCTCCATCACATAGGAGACCCCCGATGGCGAGCGGAGATTGTCCTCCAGCACCCGGAAGGTGCCCGCGGCGTCGCGCACGATGTCGATTCCGGCGACGTGGATCCGGACCCCATTGGGCGGGCTGATACCCGCCGCCTCGCGGTGGAAGTGTTCGCAGGAGGTGACGAGCCGACGCGGGATGACCCCGTCACGGAGGATTTCCTGGTCACCGTAGACATCGTCGAGGAAGCGCTCCAGAGCGATCACCCGTTGGGTGATGCCGGCTTCCAGTTTTGCCCACTCCGCTGCGGAAATCACCCGAGGAACGAGGTCGAGCGGGAAGGGCCGCTCCTGGCCGGACAGCGAGAACGTGATGCCCTGGTCGACGAAGGCCCGCCCCAGTGCGTCGGCGCGGGCCCCGAGTTCCTCGTTGTCGGTAGGCGCCAGTTCGGCGTAGATGCCCTTGTAGGGGGCCCTGACCCGGCCCTGCCGGTCGAACATCTCGTCGAATGCAGCGCCGTAGGTGCCCAGTTCCCGGTATCCGTCGAAAGTCCTGCCGATGTCGTCGGTCGCCGCGGGCCGTGACCCGTTACGGGTGGTTTTTGGCGGCTGTACCCGCGCGCTACGTAGGGTCACGGCTCTCATGCTGCATCACATCGGCCGTTTCTGCAGGCTGAGACGCCGTGATTTTGAGTCCGGGTCCGCGGTACTGGTATTCTTGCGCTACGCCGTGAGGGCTTGGGTCCCGGCGCAGACATGACCAGATTCGAAGTTTTGAGATTGAGGTATTGACGCGTGGCCAACATCAAGTCGCAGAAGAAGCGCATTCTCACCAACGAGCGCCGTCGTATGCGCAACAAGTCGGTGAAGTCGTCGCTGCATACCGCGATCCGCGCGTTCCGCTCGGCCGCTGCCGAGGGTGACAAGGACAAGGCCGGCGAACTGCTGGTCTCGACCAGCCGCAAGCTGGACAAAGCCGCCACCAAGGGCGTGATCCACAAGAACCAGGCCGCCAACAAAAAGTCGGCTCTGGCGCAGGCCTTCAACAAGCTCTGAACCGGCCCCTACCGCGCCGCGGCCAGTTCCGCGACCTTCCGCACCGCGGCTTCCAGCGCATAGTCAGGGTCGGCCGCTGCGCCTTTGACGTCGGCGTTCAGCGCTGCCACCAGTCGGATCGCCTCGGCCACTTTGTCGCGGCGCCACAATCGGGCCTGTTTCTGGGTCTTCTGCACACGCCACGGCGGCATCCCGACCTCCGATGCCAACCGGTAGGGGTCCCCCGACATCGGCCCCACTCGAGCGATGGCGTGAACCGCTTCAGCGAGCGCGTCGGCGAGCAGTACATGAGCCACTCCCCTCGACCTCGCCCACCGCAGCGCCTCCGCTGCCCCTGCCACGTCGCCCGCGACGGCCTTGTCGGCGATGTCAAAGCCGGTGACCTCGGCGTTGCCGCTGTGATAGCGGCGAACTGCCGCCGCGTTGACCCTGCCGTCCGTGTCGGCGACCAGCTGTGAGCAGGCGGCGGCCAGTTCCCGGAGGTCGGAACCGACGGTTTCCAGTAGAGCTGCGACGGTGTCGTCGTCGACCTTCACCTTCAGCGCCCGGAATTCAGCGCGCACAAATCCCGCCCGATCGGCGGGCTTTGTGATCTTGGTGCACTCATGGGTCTCGGCTCCGAGATCGCGTAGCTGACCGGCCAGCGCCTTGGCCCGCCCCCCGCCGGAGTGCAGCACCACCAACACGGTGCCCGGCGGCACGTCTGCGGCAGCGGCGGTGATCATTGCCACCGTTTCCTTGCCCGCGTCGTGTGCGGCCTCCAGAACCACGACCCGCGCATCGGCGAACAGCGACGGGCTGAGTAGTTCGGCCAGTTCGTTGACCGAGACGTCGCCCGCCCGCAGCCGATTCACCGGTACGTCGTCGGTGCAGGCCGATGCCCGGGCTACGGCGAGGATGGCGCTGACCGCCCGCTCGACGAGAAGCTCTTCATCGCCGAGCACCAGATGAAGTCCCGCTGACGCACTCACCCCCCGATGGTGTCACGGCCCGCCGACGAGACCTGCCACCGACCATGCCACGCCGCCGAGCATGGCCGCGGCCACCGACAACCGGAACCAGCGCCGGCGCCACAGTATGACCGCCGCAACGCCGCCGCACCCCACGGTCATCACACCCGCCCAACCCGATGGCACCGGCATTGCCGCGCCGGGCAGGCTCGCGGCCCCGTGCGCCACCGTGAGCAGCCACCACAGTTCCGGCCCGGTGAATCGGACCAACAGGCCGGCCGCCCCGGGCCAGAACACGACCAGTGTCGCCGCTGCGGTGCCCAGCACTGTGATCGGCGGAATCACCAGTGCAACAGCAAGGTTGGCCAGTACCGAAACCACACTGAACCGGCCGGAGATGGCTGCGACCAGTGGCGCGGTGACGAGTTGGGCCGCGGCGGCGACAGACAGCCCGTGAGCCAGCGGTTTCGGCCAGCCCGCCTCCACCAACCGGGCCGACCACACCGGCGCGACCAGTACGAGCGCCGCCGTCGCCGAGACCGACAGCGCGAAACCCACATCGACGGCTAGCTGCGGCGCCCCCACCATGAGGGCCAACACAGTCGCCGCGAGCACCGGGACGGCCTGCCGCCGACGACCGGCGAGAACGGCCAGCAGCCCGATGGCACCCATGATCGCGGCCCGCAGCACGCTTGCGGTCGGTTGGACGACGACAACAAGTGCGATCAATGCCAGGGCCGACAGTGCGACCGCCGCCCGGGGACCGATGAGATACCCGGAGAGCAGGACCGCGCCGCAGACGATCGTCACGTTCGCGCCGGATACCGCAGTCAGATGCGTCAGCCCGGCTATTCGGAACTCGGCGGCGGTGGCGGCGGGGACCGCGGCGGTATCTCCCAGCACCAGGCCGGGCAACATGACGGCCTGGTCAGCGGGCAGCACCTCTCGGGCTACGGAGGCAAATCGGTTGCGCACCGACTGGGCGGCCTGTTGGACCGCGGAAGCCTCACCGAATCGGGGACGGCCCACGGCGTTGAGGGTGACCACGGTCAGATCCCGCCGGGCCGGACGGTTGATTCGGGCACGGAAGTGGGCCGGCTGCCCCGCGCCAAGTTCGCCGAAGTCGGCGGCTGGCGCGAACACCGTTACCGCTGCTTTCATCTCGGTCGCCGCGACCCGGTCCAGTTGGGCCCGGAAGATGAGCCGCCCGGGACCTGACCGTCGCGGAGTCTCGTGCGGCGTGACACTGACCGACGTGGTGGTACCGGCCAAGGCGGCCAGCGGATGGCGGTCTACCGCATCGGTGCGCAGCGCCACCGCGACTCCGAATCCGGCACTGACCACGGATGTCCCCACGACGCCAGCCGCGGTGACGCGCAGCCAGGGGTACCGCTCCCCGATGAGACAGCAGGCTAAGGTCCAGCAGAGTCCGACGACAACGGCGAGTGCCGCAAGAAGCATGCCCAAGCCCCAGACCACCCCGACTGCGGTCACCGCCCACGCCGCCGCCGCACTGGGCACCAGTCGCAGGTCCAGCCGTGCGGCGGGCCCGGGCATTCCTCAGACCCGCACCATCGTGCGTAGCTTCTCCAGACGGGCCGGGCCGATCCCGTCGATCTCACCCAACTGGTCGACGGCGCTGAATCGGCCGTTCGCCGAGCGCCATGCCACGATGGCAGCCGCCGTAACGGGTCCGACACCGGGAAGAGCGTCCAGTTCCTCCACGGTCGCGGTATTCAGGTCCACTGGCGCAGCGGGTTTCGGCGTTGCAGGGGGCCGTTCAGCGGCGTCGGACCTACCGATCGAGCTGCCCAGTGCCGGTGGCTGACCAGCCGGGGAGGCGATGCCGACGACGATCTGCTCGCCGTCGGTCACGTGGCGGGCCAGGTTGAGGCCGATGGTGTCCGCACCGTGCAACGGACCCCCCGCTGCCGACACCGCGTCAGCCACTCGGGCGTCGGGAGTCAAGGTCACCAGTCCGGGCTGTGCGACCAAGCCGATGACGCTGATGACCATGGTTTTTGCGGCCGCAGGCGGGGCCGCCGATGTGCTGGGAGCTGCTGTCGACACCATCTCGACCGGCGGCAGGTTGGCCGACACCACCGGCGCGGGGCGCTGCCGCATCATGGTGAAGATGGTGACCAGGACGGCCAACGCAGCGATGACTGCCAACGCGGTACCGCCGGCGCGGCCGGGATCAGCGCGGATCGCCGTCAGCCAGGAGTGCCGGCGGGCGGGCTGACCGTCAGGTATCCAGTTCGGCTCGCCTGCCGCGTCGGGGGCACCCTCGTCGGCCTCATCGCCGTAGGGCCGAATACCAAGGCGGCGCCGCAGATTCGCCAGCGACTCATCAGTTCTCATGCGGCGAAGGTAGGGCCGAACACCGACGGCCGGGTTTCGCGGATCGGTGTGCCTGTGGACGCATCGGGATCTGTGGAGTACACACACTCCCATGACTGCAACGACTGACCGTCCGCTCCGGGTCATCCAGTGGACCACCGGCAACATCGGACGCCGTTCGCTTCACTCGATCATCGGCCGGCCCGATATGGAACTGGTGGGTGTCTACGCCCACGGCGCGGACAAGGTAGGAGTGGACGCGGCCGAGTTGGCGGGATGGGGTGAA
>CAZADG010000016.1:9826-28700 GCA_964483865.1 uncultured Mycobacterium sp.
GGCATGGTGCTCTCCGGTGCCTGCGAACGGGTCGACGAGATCAGGATCACCGAATCGGTGGACTGCTCGACCTACGAGTCGGCCGGAACCCAGACGGCGATGGGCTTCTCACAGGACCCCGACACCCCCGGTCTCGCCGACAGTGTCCGCCGGGAGAGCGAGGTGTTCGCCGAGTCCGCGGCGATGATGGCCGATGCGATCGGCGCCGAACTGGACCGGATGACCTTCGACGTCACCTTCACCCCGGCTACCGGTGACACCGACCTCGGTTTCATGACCATCCCGGCGGGCACCGTCGGCGGCGTCATGGGCTACCACCGTGGCTGGGTGGGTGACCGCAACGTCGTCAGCGTCGGCTTCAACTGGACCATGGGCAGTCATGTGACACCGCCCAAGCCCCTGGAACACGGCCACGTCATTCAGGTTTTCGGCAGGCCCAACATGCGCACGGTGCTGCACTGCCTGCCACCGAAGGACTGGACCGAGCCGGGATTCATGGGGCTGGGCATGATCTATACCGCCATGCCGGTCACCAACGCCGTGCCACTGGTGGTGGCCGCCCCGGCGGGCATCGTCACGCTGAAGGACCTCCCACCGATCACCGGCCGGTTCGGGTAGTTTCCCGCGGGTGGAGATCGAGCGTCGGAAGTTCATCGCAGGAATCGGTGGAGTGGCGGTCGCCGCCCCCCTGCTCGCAGCATGCTCCCCCAGCAGCGGCGACAAAGACAAGAACGCCACCGCTACGGCGGACACCACACCGAAGCCGATGATTCCCGAACCGCCGAAAGGCGCACCGGGAAGCCTGCTGTCCCAGGAAGCTATCGACACCGGGATCACCGGGGCCCGCGCCTGGAAGGTCCGCTACATCTCACGAGACGTCAACAACGTCGCGCAGGAGGCCAGCGGCCTGGTGATCGCACCGGGAGGCAAGGGTGAGAACCGGCCGATCTTCACCTGGTGCCACGGCACGACCGGCCTGGGTGATGCTGCCTGCCCTTCGGCACAGCCGGACCCGGCCCGTGAACTGATCACCTATTTTCAACCCGGCGCCACCCAGCAGATCGACTACGGGGTGCCGGGATTGCAGGGCTTCATCGACGACGACTGGGTGGTGTGTGCCACCGACTACCAGGGCCTCGGGACCCCCGGGATGCACCAGTACACCGTCAACATCACCAACGCCCGTGACGCGGTCTACCTGGCGCATGCGGCCCGCAAACTCGACGCCGGTGCGGGCGCCATGCTGGGATGTGGCGGCTGGTCGCAGGGCGGCGGCGCTGCCGCGGCGGCGGCAGAACTCGACCCGTCAGACTACGGCGACCTGACGCTCATCGGCACCGTGCCGATGTCACCGGGTGTCGGCAAAATCGCGCTGGAGAATCCCGCATCGGTCACCGCGGCACTGACCAATCCCAACATCCCCCCGGACTCGCACCTGGTGATGGTGCTGGCAGGAACCTACGCGGCCAATCCGACAAAACTGCAACTGTCCCAGGCGTTCACACCGCTGGGTGTGGAGATCATCGAGACAGCATGGAACAACCAGCCGGTGCACCATCTCAATGACGTGATCGCCCGGATGTTCCGGCTCAAGGGCGCGGTGCTCAATCCGAACCCGCCGAATTTCGGAGAGTGGAAGGACGCGATCATCGCCGGCTCCGGAGCGAACAAGAAGCCGGTGGCGCCGGTGCTGGTGTGCATCGACACCTTCGATAACGGGACCGTGGTGCCGGTGTCGTGGCAGACCGACTACGTCAAGGCGGCCAGGGCTCTCGGTGGCAGCGTCGAGACCCGCGAGTATCCGAAGGACGACCACTTCTCGCTGCCGCAGAGTTGCGTCGGCGACGCCCGGGCCTGGCTGAACACGTTGCGGAGTTAGGCGTCCAGGGCGACCACCACGCCGAGCGCACCCGGCCCCAGGTGCACACCGAGCACCGGCCCGAGGTCGGCGATGACGGGCGCACCGCAGCCAGGCAACGCGGCCGACAGCGTGGCCGCCAGATCGGCGGCACCGTCGGGGTTGTCGACATGGTGCACGGCAAGTGCCGCGCGCCCTTCCCCCACCACCTCCAGGACCTGCTCGACCATCGCGGCGATCGCCTTGGAGGTGGTCCGAATCCTCTGAGCCAGAAGGAGTTTGCCGCCACTGATCGTCAACAGCGGTTTGACCGCCAGGGCGGTACCCAGCCAGGAAGCGGCGGTGCCGATCCGGCCACTGCGACGTAGGTTGTCCAGTCGTTGTACAACGATGAAGGCATGGATGCGTGCGACTGCGGCCTGCGCCTCTGCGGCCACGACTTCCAAGCCGGCTCCTGCGCGCGCCGCGCGGGCCGCCGCCAGCGCGACGAATCCCGTTCCCATGCCGGCTGATTGGGAGTCGATCACTCGAACCGTGCCGTCGAAGCCGTGCGCGGCATGCTGCGCGGCGCCAAGGGTGCTGGACAACTCGGTGGAGATGTGGACCGCGACGACGCCGTCACCTCCGCTTTCCGCCAGTGCCGCCCGGTAGACCGATGCCAGTTCGGCTGGGCCGGCACCGGCGGTCGTGACCTGCGGGCTCTGGTACAGGTCCGTCGGCATCGCATCGACACCGTCGCGCAGGTCCACCCCGTTGTGCAGAACGTGCAGCGGCGCCACCTGGATTCCCCATTGGGCTGTGACGTCCGGTGACAGCCTCGCCGACGAGTCCGTCACCACGACGACCGGCACGGTCGATCAGTCCGAACCCTGCAGGACACCGGCCTCGGCCAGTGCTTTGAGCATCAGTTCGGCGACCGCCTCGTGCGCCTCGAAATTCCAGTGGATACCGTCCGGGTTACCGCGCCCGCCCATGATGTGTTCGGCGACCGCCGCTTTGAGGTCGACGAGTGGGACGTCGTGGTTTGCGGCCCACTCGCTGATCGCGGCGACCGTCCCGTCCCGGCCGTGGTGCGCCAAGCCGTAGGTCGGCGCGACGTGAACCGACGGCAGCGAGGCGACGATGGGAATTCCCGGCCGGTTGAAGTCGATTGCACCGCGGGTCATCTCCAGATACTCAACGGTGAGGTGCGGCGGGAGCGCCGAGCGGGACACCGGCGAGAGACGCGGCTGCAACCAGCCGTAGCCGTCGCGAACCCAGCGCCTCAGCAGCGGGGGTCGGATGTAACGGATCAGTTCGCGGGCCGCCGTCGGCAACGGCGAGGGCAGCGAATCCATGCCGCTGGTCGCGAAGATGACCGCACCGGCCTTTGGCAGCGCCGCCCAGGACCGCGGGTCCTGGGTGGCGGCCCACCACACGTCCCGGCAAGTCCAGCCGATCCGGCCGATCAGCTCCAGATCCCAGTCCAGTTGTTTGGCAACGATATTGGGCCAGATCCGGGGATCGTCGGCGGGAAGTCCGCCTTGGGGGCCGTAGTAGGACAGCGAGTCGCAGAAGACCAGCAGGATCTTCCTCGGTGTCCGACGCGCCGGAAGCTCAGAGGACGTCATTGGACACCTGCGCCGAAGCGTTCCACACGTCGAGGCGCCACCGCAGTTCGTTGAACGGAGTCTCGTCCTCGCTGTGCGCGGACAGTTGGACCCAGCTGGCGTTTCCCATACCGCCGAGCGCCGACCAACGGTCGACCGGAAGATCGAGCAGCGCAGCGGTCAGCGCGGCGATCTGGCCACCGTGAGCTACCAGAACCACCGGACGCTCACTATCGTCGCGACCCCAATGAGGTTCGCCGGCAACAAGTTCGGCTACCAGTGGAATGCTGCGGTCGGCGACATCGAGGCGGCTCTCGCCGCCGGGCGGCGCCCAGTACGGTCTGTTTCGCCATGCTTGTCGCTCACCGGGGTACTTGGCGTCGACCTCCGAGTGAGTCATTCCCTGCCAGTCCCCCAGGTGGGTCTCCCGCAGCCTTTCGTCGGTCCGCACCTCCAATGAACAGCGCTCGGCCAGGGTGAGCGCGGTGTCGTGGGCACGGCGCAGATCGGAGGAGACGATGAGCAGCGGCTGACGTTTCGACAGCACCACGGCGGCGTTGACCGCCTGTGCCCTGCCCTCCTCATTGAGTTCGGTGTCGATCTGGCCCTGCATCCGGCTGTCGGCGTTGGACTTGGTCTGGCCGTGGCGCAGCATCACCAGGTGCCGCACTCTCATGTCGGCTCCGCATCGACGTCGACATCGTCAAGGTCGACCGGGACCAGGGGACAGTCCCGCCACAACCGGTCCAGCGCATAGAAGTTCCGCTCGTCGGTGTGCTGGATGTGCACCACGATGTCGACGTAGTCCAGCAGCACCCAGCGGCCCTCGCGGGTGCCCTCCCGGCGGGCCGGCTTGTAGCCGGCCAGCCGCATCTTCTCCTCGACCTCGTCGACGATGGCATTGACCTGGCGCTCGTTAGACGCCGAGGCGATCACGAAACAGTCGGTGATGACCAGTTGGTCGGAAACGTCGATGACGACGACGTCCTGCGCGAGTTTGGCTGCTGCGGCCCGCGCAGCCACCGTCGCCATCCGGGTCGCTTCCGCCGAGGCGGTCATGATGGTGCTCCTGCCGTCGTCAGGTTCCGATAGAGGCTGCGTTTCGCCACGTATTGCACCACCCCGTCAGGCACGAGGTACCAGATCGGCCGTCCACCGGCAGCCCGTGCCCGGCAGTCGGTGGAGGAGATCGCCAGAGCAGGAACCGCCACGAGGCGCAACGCATCGTCGGGGAGCTGGTCGAACGCCTCGACCACGTGCGAGTCGGTCAGCTCGTAGCCCGGGCGACTGACGGCGACGAACTTGGCCAGGTCGAACAGTTCCTCCCAGCCCTGCCAGGTGAGGATTGTGGCCAGGGCGTCGGCGCCGGTGATGAAGAACAGGTCGCAGTCCGGATGCAGTGCCCGCAGGTCGCGAAGGGTGTCGGTGGTGTACGTCGGGCCGCCGCGGTCGATGTCGACCCGACTGACCGAGAACCGGGGATTGGAGGCGGTGGCGATGACCGTCATCAGATAGCGGTCCTCGGCCGGGGTGACGTGACGCTCCTTCTGCCACGGCTGCCCGGTCGGCACGAACACCACCTCGTCCAGGCTGAACAGGTCGGCGACCTCGCTGGCGGCGACCAGGTGGCCGTGGTGGATGGGGTCGAACGTGCCACCCATCACTCCGAGCCTGCGCCGAGAACCCACGGTGGATGAGCTTACGGCCTTCACCCGATCCCTATACCGGTAGCAGCTGGTCGATCACTGCGGCCAACTGCTTCGCCGACCGGCACTCGTGCATCGTGATGACATCCTCGTAGCGCGGCACCGCCGAGTCGCCGCTGCCCCACAGGTGCCTGGGTTCCGGGTTGAGCCAGTGGGCATGCCGACTTGCGGTGACCATGTGAGCCAGAACGTCAGCGGCTGGACTGCGGTAGTTGGTGCGGCCATCGCCGAGAACCAGCAGCGAGCTCCGTGGCGAGAGCACTCCCGGGAAGTTCTCGGTGAACGAGACGAAGGCATTGCCGTAATCGGAATGGCCGTCGCGCGTATACACACCGGCCTCCTGAGTGATGCGCTGGATGGCCACCGCGAGGTCGGCGTCCGGACCGAACAGGTGGGTGACCTCGTCGGTGGTGTCGATGAAGGCGAAGACGCGGACTCGGGAGAACTGCTGACGCAGGGCGTGCACCAACAGCAGGGTGAAATGGCTGAATCCGGCGACCGAACCGGACACGTCGCACAGCACCACCAGTTCGGGGCGGGCCGGGCGAGGTTTGCGCAGCACCACGTCGATCGGGACGCCACCGGTGGACATCGACTTACGCAGCGTCTTTCGCAGGTCGATCGCCCCGGCGCGGTGGCGCCGGCGTTTGGCGGCAAGCCGGGTGGCCAGCATCCGGGCCAGCGGCGCGACTACCCGGCGCATCTGGCGAAGCTGATCCCCGGAGGCGCGCAGGAATTCGACGTTCTCCGCCAGTTGCGGAATGCCATAGGTCTGCACGTGTTCGCGGCCGAGTTGTTCGGCGGTTCGGCGTTTTGTTTCACCCTCCACCATCCGCCTCAACTGGGCGATCTTCTGGGCGGCAACGGCTTTGGCGATCTGCTCCTGCGTCGGTGACGGGTCGTCCCCGTGCGGGGCCAGCAGGCCGGCCAGCAGGCGGCCCTGCAGCTGGCCCAGATCCATCGCTTTGAGCGCTTGGTACGCCGAGTAGGACGGCCCACGACTGGAGGTGTAGCGCCCGTAGGCTTCCACGATCTGCGCGATCAACGAGACCAGCCGGTCATCGAGGTCCCCGACGTCGGGATTGTCGGCGAGCAGGTCGAGCAGCATCTGGCGCATCGCCTCGACATCGTCGGGGTCGAGTTGCGGTGCCGGACCGGCGTTCTCGTCATGGTCGAGCAATACCGTCCGGCCGCCCAGAGCAGCGGGCCACCACAGATCGAACAGTGCGTCGTAGGTTTGGCGGTGGTCGGCCCGACGCAACACCGCGCAGGCCAGACCCTCCCGGACCGTCTCCCGATCGCCGAGGTTCAGGACGCTGAGAACCTGTCCGGCGTCGACGGTCTCCGACGGCCCGACCGAGATGCCCTGGGCCCGAAGCGCTTCGACGAACCCGACGAGATGGCCGGGTAGCCCGTTGGGGGCCAGCGGCTGAGTGGGCCGGGTGCGGCGGACTGCCATTTCAGTTCAGCCGGAGCTCGCTGGCGGCGCGCTGCTGGTCGGACTGGTGTTTGAGCACCACGCCCAGCGTCGCGGCGATGGTCGCGTCGTCGATGGTGTCCATGCCCAGCGCCAGCAAGGTGCGGCCCCAGTCGATGGTCTCGGCCACCGAGGGCAGCTTCTTGAGTTGCATGCCGCGCAGGACCCCGATGATGCGCACCAACTCCTCGGCCAGCCGCTCGGGAAGTTCGGGAACCCGGGAGAGCAGGATCCGCCGCTCCAATTCGGGGTCCGGGAAGTCGATGTGCAGGAACAGGCACCGGCGCTTGAGCGCTTCGGACAGTTCGCGGGTGGCGTTGGAGGTGAGTACCACGAACGGCTTACGGGTGGCGGTGATCGTGCCGAGTTCGGGCACCGTGACGGCGAAGTCGGACAGCACCTCCAGCAGCAGGCCCTCGATTTCGATGTCGGCCTTGTCGGTCTCGTCGATGAGCAGCACCGTGGGCTCGGTGCGGCGTATTGCGGTCAACAGCGGCCGCGACAGCAGAAACTCCTCGCTGAACACGTCGTCTCTGGTGCGGTCCCAGTCACCACTGTGAGAGCCGGACTGGATGCGCAGGATCTGCTTGGCGTGGTTCCACTCGTAGAGCGCGCGGGCCTCGTCGACCCCTTCGTAGCACTGCAGGCGGACCAGCGCGGAGTCGGTGGCCTGGGCCACCGCGCGGGCCAGTTCGGTCTTGCCCACTCCGGCGGGGCCTTCCACCAGCAGCGGCTTGCCGAGCCGGTCGGCAAGGAACACCGCGGTGGCGGTGGCGGTGTCTGCCAGGTAGCCGGTCTCGGCGAGTTGACGGGTGACATCGGCGATGTCGGCGAACAACGGCGCCGGACGCGCCGGGCTTTCGGTCATACGGATCTCCAGAGTTAGGCGGGCCGGATGTGGCCGTCGCCGTAGACGATCCACTTGGTCGAGGTCAGTTCGGGCAGGCCCATCGGGCCCCGGGCGTGCAGTTTCTGGGTGGAGATGCCGATCTCGGCGCCGAAGCCGAACTGCTCGCCGTCGGTGAACGCGGTAGAGGCGTTGACCATCACCGCGGCGGCATCGACCCGTTCGGTGAACCGTTGGGCGGCAGCCAGATCGGTGGTGACGATGGCCTCAGTGTGGCCCGTGCCGTAGGTGTTGATGTGGTCGATGGCCGCGTCGACGCCGTCGACATAGGCCAGGGCGATGTCCAACGAAAGGAATTCGGCGCGTAACTCCTCTTCGGTCGGGTTGTCGTGCACCGTCACCCCGGCCCGCCGCAATGCGTCGACCAGGCGGGGTCCGGCGGTGCCCGCTAATGCCGCGTCGATGAGTAACGTCTCGGCGGTGTTGCAGACGCTGGGGCGACGGGTCTTGGCGTTCAACACGATTCGCTCGGCGACGTCGATATCGGCGCTGGCGTGCACGTAGACATGGCAGTTACCGACGCCGGTCTCGATGGTCGGGACGGTGGCGTCGCGCACCACCGCGTCGATCAGGCCGGCGCCGCCGCGGGGGATCACCACGTCAACCAGCCCGCGGGCCTGGATGAGGTGGGTGACGCTGGATCGGTCGACGCTGGGCAGCAGCTGCACGGCATCTTCGGGCAGGTCCTCCCCGCACAGCGCACTCCGCAGCACGGCCACCAGTTCGGCGTTGGAGTTGGCGGCCGAGGAACTGCCGCGCAGCAGCACGGCGTTGCCGGACTTCAGCGTCAGCCCGAAGGCATCGACGGTGACGTTGGGCCGGCCCTCGTAGACCATCCCCACCACGCCGAGGGGCACCCGCTGCTGACGCACCTGAAGACCGTTGGGCATGGTCCGGCCGCGCAGCACCTCCCCGACCGGGTCCGGCAGTCCCGCCACCTGACGCAGACCGGCGGCGATCCCGTCGATGCGTTGCGGGTTGAGCGCAAGCCGATCCAGCATGGCCTCGGACGTGCCCGCGGACCGGGCGGCATCCAGATCGGCGGCATTGGCCGCCAAGATCTGGTTGGTGTGGGTGAGTACCGCATCGGCGGCGGCGTGCAGCGCACGATCCTTGACCTCGGTGGTCAGCGTCCCCAGGACGCGCGCAGCAGTCCGGGCGCGGCGTGCGGCCTCGTGCACGGCAGCCCGCACGTCAAGGTCCTGCGAGGGAGCGTGCACACTCATCTGCTCAGGGTATCGGTTCTCCACCAACCGCCGGGTTGGGGATAACGTAAGTCCGGTGACGGCACCCGGGCTCCCCTCCGCCCGGCGGACGGTGCTGCGGCGTCGGATCCGCCTGCTGGCGTCGGCGACGATCGCTTACAACGTCGTCGAGGCGGGGGTTGCACTGACGGCCGGGATACACGCCTCCTCGACGGCACTGATCGGATTCGGGCTGGATTCGGTGATCGAGGTCGCCGCCGCGGCGGCGGTCGCCTGGCAGTTCTCCGCCCCGGATCCGGAGACCAGGGAGAAAGCGACACTGAGGTTCATCGCGCTGTCCTTCTTCGCTCTGGCGGCCTATGTGGCGGTGGAGGCGGTGCTCTCGCTCACCGGCGCCGGCGAGGCGCGACACTCCCCCGTCGGCATCGCACTCGCCGCGGTCAGCCTGATGGTGATGCCGGCGCTGGCCTGGCAGCAGTCTCGGGCAGGCCGTGAAATCGGTTCGGCTGCAGCAGTTGCCGATGCCAAGCAGACGCTGTTGTGCAGTTGGCTCTCGGCGGTGCTTCTTGCCGGCCTGGTCCTCAATGCCACCCTGGGGTGGGCGTGGGCCGATCCGGTGGCCGCTTTGGCCATCGCCGGTTTCGCGGTGCGCGAGGGCCTGGAGGCCTGGCGCGGCGACCCCTGTTGCGGATGATTAACGAAGCGATCACAACCGGCGTGGCATCCCGGCCCGCGAACCGCTGATTGCCTAACTTCCCCGCCATGACGTCGGGAACAACGTGGTGGGTGCGATGCGCCAAGGTCGCGGCCGCCGCACTGCTGGCCGTCACCTCCACACCCGCCCCGCCCGCCGCGGCGTTCTCTCGGCCTGGCCTGCCCATCGAGATATTCGACGTGCCGTCCCCGGCGATGGGCCGCAATATCCGGATGGAATTCCAGTTCGGCGGTCCGCATGCGGTCTATCTGCTGGACGGACTGCGCGCCGAGGACGAGACCAACGGCTGGGACATCAACACCGCGGCTTTCGAGTGGTACCACAACTCGGGTCTGTCGGTCGTGATGCCCGTCGGCGGCCAGTCGAGTTTCTACACCGACTGGTATCGGCCTGCCGCGGGGCGGGCGGGCACCGTCACCTACAAGTGGGAAACGTTCCTGACCCGCGAGCTACCCGCCTGGCTGGCAGCCAATAAGGGCGTCTCGCCGACCGGTAACGCGGTTGTCGGCCTGTCCATGTCGGGAGGTCCGGCGTTGACGCTGGCGATCTGGCACCCCGAGCAGTTCCTCTTCGCCGCCTCGCTTTCGGGTTTCCTGAACCCGTCGATCGGGCTGTGGCCGATCTTGATCAATGTCGCGATGCGCGACGCCGGCGGTTACAGCGCTTACGACATGTGGGGGCCGAAGGGCGACATCGCCTGGCAGCGCAACGACCCGATGGTCAACATCGGCCGGCTGGTGGCCAACGGCACGGCGGTGTGGATCTACTGCGGCACCGGGGCGCCGTCCGAGATGGACCCCGACCCCTCCATCCTGGGGTCGTTCACCGCGGGCTATCTGGAGAACGTCACGCTGGACACCACCAAAGAGTTCCAGCGGAGATACCTGGCCGCCGGCGGACGCAACGCGGTGTTCAACTTCCCACCCGCCGGGACCCACAGTTGGGGTTATTGGGGTGCGCAACTGCAGGCAATGAAGGCCGACATCCAACGTGTGCTGGGTGTGGCGCCTCCGGGCTGACGGTCAGCTTCCCGGAATCTCTCGTTCGATCTCGTCCAACCAGACCGTCGCCGCCATATCCGATGGGGCGCGCCAGTCGCCGCGCGGGGACAGCGATCCACCGTGGGAAACCTTGGGCCCGTTGGGCAACGCCGAACGCTTGAACTGACTGAAGGAGTAGTAACGCTGGGCGAACACCCGCAGCCAGTGCCGGATATCCGCCAGCGAGTAGGCCGGTCGTTTGTCGGCCGGGTATCCCGGCGGCCAGTCGCCTCGATGCGGATCACTCCAGGCGTGCCAGGCCAGGAAGGCGATCTTCGACGGCCGGAATCCATATCGCAGCACTTGGAACAGCGAGAAGTCCTGCAACGCATAGGGACCTACCTTGGCCTCGCTGCTCTGTACCTCTTCCCCCTCGCCGGCGGGCACCAGTTCGGGGGTGATCTCGGTGTCGAGCACCGACTGCAGGATCCGCCCCACCCCGTCGTCGAACTCACCTGAACCGATCACCCAGCGAATCAAATGCTGAATGAGAGTTTTTGGGACTCCGGCGTTGACGTTGTAGTGGCTCATCTGATCGCCGACGCCGTAGGTCGACCAACCCAGCGCCAACTCCGAGAGGTCGCCGGTGCCCAGCACGATGCCGCCGCGCTGGTTGGCGATCCGGAACAGGTAATCGGTGCGCAATCCGGCCTGCACGTTCTCGAAGGTGATGTCGTACACCTCCCGATTTCGCTCGCCGCGGCCGTACGGGTGACCGATCTCGGTGAGCATCAGGCTCGCCGTCGATCGGATGTCGATCTCCTCGAAACTCACTCCCAGGGCTCTGGACAGTGCTATCGCATTGTTCTTGGTGCGCTCACCGGTGGCGAATCCGGGCAGGGTGAAGGCGAGAATGTCGCTGCGCGGCCGGCCTTCCCGGTCCATCGCCTTGGCCGCGACGATCAGTGCGTGGGTGGAGTCCAGTCCACCGGAGACCCCGATTACCACCTTCGGGTATTTCAGCGCCCGCAGCCGCTGTTCGAGGCCCGAGACCTGGATGTTGTAGCCCTCGTAGCAGTCCTGCTCGAGGCGCACCGGATCGTTGGGGACGAATGGAAAGCGCTGCACCTCACGACGCAAGCCGATGTCACCACCCGGGGCTTCGAGCCGAAAGTCGATGCGCCGGAACGACCACGCGCTTTGGTGGTGGCGGCGGTTGTCGTCGAAGGTTCCCATCCGCAGCCGCTCAGCCCGCAGCAGATCGAGGTCGATATCGGCGACCGAGCGCCGGTGCCCCCGGGGGAAGCGTTCCGACTCCGCCAGCAGAAGACCGTTCTCATAGATCATCGTCTGGCCATCCCAGGCCAGATCGGTGCTGGACTCACCCTCCCCGGCCGCGGCGTAGACGTAGGCCGCCAGGCAGCGCGCCGAGGCCGACCGGGCCAACAGTGTGCGGTCCTCGGCGCGGCCGATGGTGATGGGGCTGCCGGAAAGGTTCGCCAGCACCGTCGCACCCGCCAGTGCCGCCTCGGCGCTGGGCGGCACCGGCACGAACATGTCCTCGCAGATCTCGACGTGCAGGACCAGACCGGGCACATCGGCGGCGCCGAACAGCAAGTCCGGGCCGAAGGGCACGTCCCCGCCGAGCAGGCGGATGGTGCCGGTCATGTCGTCGCCGGGCGCGAACTGCCGGCGTTCGTAGAACTCCCGGTAGGTGGGCAGATAGGACTTGACCGCGACGCCGAGAATCCGGCCGCGGTGGACCACCACAGCGGTGTTGTAGATGCGGTGCAGATGGCGCAGGGGGGCACCGACCACCAGCACGGGCAGCAAGTCCGCCGAGGCGGCGACCACGTCGGCCAGGGAGTTTTCGACTGCGTCCAGCAGGCTGTCCTGCAGCAGGATGTCCTCGATGGAGTAGCCGGTCAGCGTCAACTCCGGGAAGACCGCCACCGCCACCCCATCGTCGTGGCACTCCCGCGCTATCCGCAGCACCGAGGCGGCGTTGGCCGCCGGGTCGGCCAGCACCGTGCGGTGCGTGCAGGCGGCCACCCGCGCGAACCCGTGCCGGTAGGCCGAGAAGAAGTCCATGGCCTCATTGTCGCCTGCTCACGCCCTCGGCGGCTCGTGACATCGCAGCGCAGGTAGCCTATTATCTAATTCTCAGTTTGCTCCGAACCAGGGGGACGGGTCATGGCCAGGAGATATCTGCCGGTGAAAGCCGCTGCACTGGCTGCGGCGGGTTTTTTGCTGATCGGCGGCGGCCCGGCTGTCGCGGCGCCGGATTCCTCGAGCGGCAAGGGCGGCGGCACACCGTCGTCTGCTGCATCCGGCAAGTCGTCGGGCAAGAGTGGTAACGGTCAGGGCAACAGCGGTTCCAATCCCGGCAACAGCGGTTCCAATCCCGGCAACAGCGGTTCCAATCCCGGAAAGCCCGCCGCGATGCCGGGCGGCGCCCCACCAGGACAGGCGAAGTCCGGACCGAAGGGTCTGCCTGACGCTGCGTCTGCGGTGGCCGGCACGGCGACCGCCAAGACCAATCCGGCGTCCTCCGGAGCCCCCAACTCTTTCGGCAAGTCGGTCGCCGCCGCAGCCAGCGGCCAGCACGCGCAGGGCGCCGGCGTCGACGCCGAAATCCCCGGCACAACATCGGTTCCGACAGCCACCGCCGCCCCGGTAACCCCCGCGACCGACACCGTGCCCCTCGAGGCCGCTGCCACCGTCACACCGTCGGCAGCCGGATCCGGGTCGGCGTCCGAACTGGATTCGAACCCGACACCGCGCACCGATCGCAGCGGCGCCGCACCCGCAGTACCTGCCGCGCCTGCACCGCAGGCTGGACCGTCGGCGAACGCCGCCCCCGAGGTCGGTCCGCAGCAGCGCCCAGCATCGTCCCCGTCGGCCGCCGCGCCCGCGTCCGCAGCCCTCTCACTGACTCCCCCACAATCGACCGCCGACGCTCCCGGCAGCACCCCCACCGGCGCGCAAAGTTCCTGGCTAGGCCGGGTCGCCGGACAGGTCGCCGATGAAGTCCGTGCGGCGCTGCGCGAGGTGAGCCTGAAAGAACTCGCACTGGCGGCGTTGCCGGGTTTGGCCGGCATCGTGTTCTGTCTCGCCACCGGCATAGGTCTCGGCCACCGGCAGGCCAAGTTCGGCTTCGCCCTCGAATCAACCGGCGCGTTACGCTTCGCGGTTCGGGGGCCGATTGGTGTGCTCCGGCCCGGCGGATTCATCTCGCTGCCGAATCGCGCGGGCACGCCGCGCAGCACCAGAAGCCGCGTCGCCCTGGACGACCGCGCGGCCTGAGCTCGGCCGCCCCGGGATGGGCGGCGGACGAACGGGACACCACCGGCAGCGCGGACTGCCTGCACTGACCTAACCTCGTCATGTGGACGCCCCGGAGCTGATCGCGCTGCTGGCCGGCCGCCGGGTGGCGGTTCTGACCGGAGCGGGAATCTCCACGGACTCCGGCATCCCGGACTACCGCGGCCCGGACTCGCCACCGGCCAACCCGATGACCATCAGGCAGTTCACCTCCAGTCCCGAATTCCGACAACGCTACTGGGCGCGCAACCACCTCGGCTGGCGGCATATGGCGCAGACCGAACCCAACGCCGGTCACCGTGCGCTGGCCGCCCTCGAACGGTCCGGTGTCGTCACCGGCGTCATCACTCAGAACGTCGACCTGCTCCACACGAAGGCCGGTAGCCGAGCCGTGATCAACCTGCATGGGACCTACGCGCAGGTGGTGTGCCTGGGGTGCGGGCATGGCATGTCGCGGGCCGCACTGGCCGAGCAACTGGAGGCGGCCAACCCCGGCTTCACCGAACGAGCCGAGAACGTCGGCGGACTGGCCGTGGCGCCGGACGCCGATGCGTTTGTCACCGACACCGAGTCGTTCCGCTTCATCGACTGTCCGCGATGCGGCGGGATCCTCAAGCCCGACATCGTCTATTTCGGGGAATCCGTGGCCAAAGAGGTTGTGGATCAAGCATATTCGTTGGTGGACGACTCCGAGGCGCTGCTCGTGGCGGGCTCTTCTCTGACGGTGTTCTCCGGCTACCGCTTCGTGCGGCACGCGGCCGCTCACGGTATCCCGGTGGCGATCGTCAACCGCGGAGTCACCCGCGGCGACGACCTGGCGACGGTGAAGGTGGATGCGGGGTGCAGCCCGATCCTGGCACTGCTCGCCGAGGAACTCACGGACAGTATGCTCGCCCCGGAGGACAGCAGCGGAGCGACACGGGAATAGGAGCAACGATGGCCTCGGTGCTCGATATCGCGACGGCGTTGGCGGTGGGGGTCGGTCAGACGGTACTGCGGCCGGTGCGGCCCGACCCGGGTCCGGCTACCGAGCGCTGGGGTGTCGGCGTCGGCGAGGTGGCCGCAAACCTGCCCAAGATGCCGGGTCTCCTGCGCGGAATCGCTCGCCAGCTCAACCAATTCGGATCGGTGGTAGTCAGCCCCGGCGGCATCGAATACGACGGCGACGAGGTGTCCTGGGGGCGGGTCAACGAGATCCGGACCCGCCGGCTGGTCGGCTATCTGCTCACCGACGCGGTCACCAAACAGGTCGACCGACTGCCGGTCTGGTGGTTTCCCGGCCGCGGCCTCGTGCTGACCGGACTGACCCACACCGCGCTCACCGCCGTCGCGGTGGTGGCCGACCTACAACTCGACCGCGGGGTGTTCACCCTCTACATCCCTGCCGAGGTGCACTATCGGGGCCTGGTGCGCCCCAAGGACATGCAGCCCGGTGTTCCGGCTGCGCTGGTTCTAGCCGACCCGGCAGTTCGCGACTGCGTCGAGGCCACCGCGCACGCGCACGGGATTCCGGTGCGCCAGGCCGACAACGACGCCCTGGAAATGGCAGTCCAGCGGGCGGCGGTCATCCGCGCCGCCGTGGGAAAGGCCGTGCTGCTGGCCACCACGCTGACCGGTCAGGCCGGGACCAGGTCGTCGGCGTGAACTGCGGGTCGGCGTAGCTCGACCGGCAGGTCCGAGGTCGATCGTCCGATCATGGTTTCCAGTTCGGCGGCGTCGTAGGCGACCACGCCGCGCGCCACCATCTCGCCCTCCGGTCCGTGCAGTTCCACAACATCGCCGCCGAAGAACTTTCCGGCGCATCCGGTGATGCCGGCCGGCAGCAGCGACCGGCGCTGGTGGACCACGGCCCGCACCGCACCGGCATCGAGACGGAGATGACCGGCGGCCTCGGCGGCGTAACGAACCCAGAAGCGCCGCGACGACATCCGGGTCGGGCGGGGCGCGAACACCGTTCCCACCGAGGCCTCGGTGAGTGCGTCCGCGGCGTCGGTCGCCGCAGCCAGCAGCACCGGAACGCCGGCGTCAGCGGCCAGCAGCGCCGAGGACAATTTGGAGGCCATCCCCCCGGTTCCGAGCCGACTGCCCTGTCCGGCCACCACACCGTCTAGATCGTCGGGGCCGGCCACCTCAGGAATGAAGTGCGCGTGGCCTTTTCGTGGATCCGAATCGTAGAGTCCGTCGATATCGGACAGCAGCACCAGCGCATCGGCTCCGACCAGATGGGCCACCAGCGCCGAGAGGCGATCGTTGTCGCCGAACCGGATCTCGTTGGTGGCGACCGTGTCGTTTTCGTTGACGATCGCCACCGCGTGCAGGGCACGAAGGCGGTCCAGGGTGCGCTGAGCATTGGTGTGTTGAACCCGCTGGGAGATGTCGTGGGCGGTCAGCAGCACCTGCCCGACGGTGCGGTCATACCGAGCGAAGGCGGTGCTCCACGCGTTGACCAGAGCCACCTGGCCGACGCTCGCGGCGGCCTGCTTGGTGGCCAGGTCGGTGGGACGCTTGTTCAGCCCGAGCGGTTCGATACCCGCGGCGATCGCGCCGGAGGACACGATCACCACGTCGGTGCCGGCTTTCATCCGGGCCTCGATGGCGGCGGCCAACTCCGCGAGTCGGGTTGCGTCGAAGAGGCCGGACGGGTTGGTCAGAGCAGTGGTGCCGATCTTGACGACGATGCTGCGCGCGGTCCGAACGGCGTCCCGATGAACGCTGTTGGGCGCACTCACTCGTCGTCCCCGGACTCCCTGCGCTGGCGTTTGGCCTCCCGGCGCTCGGCGGCGCCAATCCGGTCGTTGCGCTCCACCCGGACGTCAGTGCCGCGACCGGACAGCGTCACGTCCACGCCTGCGGGGGTCTGCGGTTCCCAGTCGAAGGTCATGTCCCCGATGGTGACCGCGCAGCCGGCCTTGGCGCCGCGCTTGATCAACTCGTCCTCGACGCCGAGGCGGGCAAGCCGGTCACCGAGATAGCCGACTGCCTCGTCGTTGTTGAAATCGGTCTGGGCGACCCAGCGCTGCGGGCGGGTGCCGCGCACGATGAAGCCACCGGGATGGCCGGGATCGGGTTCGACGGTGAATCCGCTGGAGTCCACCGGGATCGGACGGATCACCGGTCGGCGGGCCACCACCGGGGGCTGAGCGGCCCGATACGCCGAGACCATCTCCCACAGGCCGAAGATCAACTCGCGCAGGCCTTCCCGGCTCACCGTGGAAACCTCGAAGACCGGCCAGCCGCGTTCCGCGACCTCCGGCCGGACGAAGTCGGCGAGCTCCCGGGCCTCCGGCACGTCGATCTTGTTGAGCACCACGGCGCGCGGACGGTCGGCGAGGTCGCCCAGCGTGGAATCGGCCTGCAGAGTGGGACGGTAGGCCGCCAACTCCGCCTCGACTGATTCGATGTCGGAGATCGGGTCGCGGCCGGGTTCCAGCGTCGCGCAGTCCACGACGTGCACCAGTACCGCGCACCGTTCGATGTGGCGCAGGAAGTCCAATCCCAGGCCGCGGCCTTCCGAAGCGCCCGGTATCAGACCTGGCACATCGGCCACGGTGAAGGTGTGGTCACCGGCCGACACCACACCGAGGTTGGGCACCAGGGTGGTGAACGGGTAGTCGGCGATTTTCGGTTTGGCCGCGGAGATGGTCGACACCAGGGAGGACTTGCCCGCGGACGGGAATCCGATCAGCCCGACGTCGGCAACGGTCTTGAGCTCGAGGGTGAGGTCGCGGGCCTGGCCCTTTTCGCCGAGCAGTGCGAAGCCGGGGGCCTTGCGGGCCCGGGAGGCCAACGCAGCGTTGCCCAAACCGCCCCGGCCGCCTTCGGCGGCGACGAAGCGGGTGCCGCCACCGACCAGGTCGGCCAGCAGTCGACCATGTTCGTCGAGGACAACGGTGCCATCGGGCACTCTCACCTCGAGGTCTGCGCCGGCGGCACCGTCACGGTTGGCGCCGGTGCCCTGCTTGCCCGATGCCGCGACGACGTTCGGGTGGAAGTGGAAATCGAGCAGGGTGTGAACCTGAGGGTCGACCACCAGAACGACGCTGCCGCCACGACCGCCGTTGCCACCGTCGGGACCCCCGAGTGGCTTGTATTTCTCCCGGTGGACCGAAGCGCAGCCGTTACCGCCGTTACCAGCGCGGGTGTGAATCACCACGCGGTCGACGAAGCGCGGCACGTCGCGAAACCCGGGAGCCTCTGGAGGGCCTAGGCCTCCGGGGCCTCCGGCCGGGCGACGCGAACGATGTTGACGGTCTTGCGGCCACGCTTGATGCCGAACTCCACCGCACCGGGGGCGGTGGCGAACAGCGTGTCGTCGCCGCCGCGGCCGACGTTCACGCCGGGATGGAAGTGGGTGCCGCGCTGGCGGACCAGGATCTCCCCGGCCTTGACGACCTGGCCGCCGAACCGCTTGACGCCGAGGCGCTGTGCGTTGGATTCGCGGCCGTTCCGTGAGCTGGACGCGCCCTTCTTATGTGCCATGTCAGTCGCCTCCGCTACTTGATTCCGGTGACCTTGAGGACCGTCAACGGCTGACGGTGTCCCTGCCGCTTGTGATAGCCGGTCTTGTTCTTGAACTTGTGGATGCGGATCTTGGGGCCCTTGGTGTGCTCGAGCACCTCTCCGGTGACCGCGACCTTGGCGAGTTCCTTGGCGTCGGTGGTGACCTTGGCGCCGTTCACGACCAGGGCGACCGGCAGCGACACCGAAGCGCCGGGCTCGGACTCGATCTTCTCGACCTTCACGATGTCGCCGACCGCGACCTTGTACTGCTTGCCGCCCGTCTTGACGATCGCGTAGGTGGCTGTGTCGGCTGCCATCGTTCCTCTTCCAGTCGGCGACCCGGAAGTCGCTCTAGTCGTGGGCGCGCGCTACCGGAGGTTGCGCGAGCGGGTCTTGGTTGCGGCCGGCGCCGGGTTACCGGGCCATCCCGCTGCCACCGGCTCCCATGGATTCGGGGCCTGGCGGCAACTGCTCAAGGGTACTTGGCCAGCATGGGAGGGTCAAACCGCGGGTGGCCCGGCCGGCCGTGCCGCTGACCGGCGGCGGGGACGGCGCGCTGGTGGCGCCGCCTCGACCTCGGGGTCTTCGCCTTCCTCGGATCGGCTCTCGGATC
>CAZADG010000016.1:28800-39264 GCA_964483865.1 uncultured Mycobacterium sp.
GGTGGCGCCGCCTCGACCTCGGGGTCTTCGCCTTCCTCGGATCGGCTCTCGGATCCGGCTGCGGGTCCGGCATCGACGATCTCGAGGGTTTCGTCCTCCTCGATCGCGTCGTCGTCAATGACGTCCTCATCGACTTCGTCGAGTTCGATCTCGTCGTCGTCCTCGTCCTCGTCGTCGTCCTCGTCGTCGTCCTCGTCGTCGAGGTCGTCGTCCTCGTCATCGTCCTCGTCGAGGTCGTCATCGTCCTCCTCGAGGGCGGCGACGAGATCGAGGTCGGCGGCCTCGCCGTCGCCCGGTCCCTCGACCAGTTCGACGTCGAACTCCTCAACCGATTCGTCGACGGCCGCGGCTTCGTCGTCGTCCTCATCACCGGTCTTGGCCGCAGCCATCGCCTTGAACATCGGGTGCGCACCGGGCACGTGCGCGGGAACCCGCGTCAGCGCCTCGGGCACCTCGACGGCGGCCTCCTCGGTGCGGCCCTTGCGGCCACGCCGGTTACGCCGGCCGCCGCCGGACTCCGCCTTGCGGCCGGTCGATGCCGGAGCGTGGTCCACCGGTTCCGCATGCATGATGATGCCCCGGCCGCTGCAGTGCGTGCAGTTGGTGGAGAACGCCTCGACCAGCCCGGTGCCCAGCCGCTTGCGGGTCAGCTGCACCAAGCCCAGCGAGGTCACCTCGGACACCTGATGCCGGGTGCGGTCGCGGGCCAGCGCCTCGGTAAGCCGGCGCAGCACCAGATCGCGGTTGGACTCCAGCACCATGTCGATGAAGTCGATGACGATGATGCCGCCGATGTCGCGGAGCCTCAGTTGGCGAACGATCTCCTCGGCGGCCTCGATGTTGTTCTTGGTGACGGTCTGCTCGAGGTTGCCGCCCGCCCCGGTGAACTTGCCGGTGTTGACGTCCACGACCGTCATGGCCTCGGTGCGGTCGATGACCAGTGTGCCGCCCGAGGGCAACCACACCTTGCGGTCCATCGCTTTGGCCAGCTGCTCGTCGATGCGATGTACCGCGAAGACATCCGGTCCGTCCGGGTTCTCGTACTTGGTGAGCTTCGCAAGCAGTTCCGGCGCAACCGAATCGACGTATCCGGTGATGGTGTCCCAGGCGTTGTCGCCGGAGACGATCAGCCCGGAGAAGTCCTCGTTGAACAGGTCCCGGATGACCTTGACCAGAACGTCGGGCTCTTCATAGAGGGCTACCGCGGCGCCGGCCTTCTTCGCCTTGGTCTCCTCGGCGTGCTCGGCGATCTTGGTCCACCGCTCCTGCAGTCGGTTGACGTCGGCGCGGATATCGTCTTCCTTCACACCCTCGGACGCGGTGCGGATGATCACCCCGGCGTCGGCGGGAACCACCTCGCGCAGGATGTCCTTGAGTCGCTGGCGTTCGGTGTCGGGAAGCTTGCGACTGATACCGGTCGAGGATGCCCCGGGGACGTACACCAGATAGCGGCCGGCCAACGACACCTGGGTTGTGAGCCGGGCGCCCTTGTGGCCGACCGGGTCCTTGCTGACCTGCACGACGACGTAGTCGCCGGGCTTGAGGGCCTGCTCGATCTTGCGGTTGGCTCCACCCAGACCGGCGGCCTCCCAGTTGACCTCGCCGGCGTAGAGCACGCCGTTGCGGCCGCGGCCGATGTCGACGAAGGCCGCCTCCATCGAGGGCAGCACATTCTGGACGATGCCGAGGTAGATGTTGCCCACCAGGGAGGCCGACGCCGCCGAGGTGACGAAGTGCTCGACGACGATGCCGTCCTCCATGACGGCGATCTGGGTGTAGCGGGCACCCTGGTGCGGCGGTTCGGTGCGGATCTTGTCCCGCACCACCATCACTCGGTCCACCGCTTCGCGGCGAGCCAGGAATTCCGCTTCGGTCAGGATCGGCGGTCGGCGGCGTCCGGCGTCGCGGCCATCCCGGCGGCGCTGCCGCTTGGCTTCAAGCCTGGTGGATCCGCTGATGCCCTGGATCTCGTTGGGGTCCGATCGGTCCGCCTTGGATCGGGGAGCACGCTCGTGAACCACGGTGTTCGGCGGGTCGTCGGCAGCGGCCGCGTCGGCGTCCTCACCAGCCCCTGTCCTGCGACGACGGCGACGGCGACGGCGACGGGTGGCACCCTCGCCGCCCGCCGATTCGTCGTCACCGGATTCGTCGTCGGCCTCCGCGCCCTCGGCGTCTTCGCCGTCCTCGGCGGACTCCTCGGCGACGTCGGTGGTGTCGGTGGCGTCGTCGGAGTCCTCGCCGGCCTGCTCACCGCGGCCGCGGCCGCGGCCACGGCGGCCGCGGCGGCGGCGGCGATTCGCCGGGCGGTCGCCCTCTCCGTCGGCGGCCTCCACCGCGTCCGTGTCCTCGCCGTCCTCGCCCTCGTCGTCGGCCTCGGGGAGTGCAGGGGCGACGACCGGCTGGGGAGCCACGAAGAGCGGCATGTAGGTCGGTGGCTCAACGATCGCGGTGGTGTCGGGCGTCTCCAGGATCAGCCGCGACTCCGGCTCATTCTCCTGGTCGCTGACAATCACCATCGCGCTTTCGGCGGGCAGGTCCATCGGGGAGGCCGGTGCCGGCGGCACGACCTCCGCATCGGCCGCGGCAAGCACTTCGCGGACTCGGAGGGCCTCGGCCTGGTCGATGCTGGATTGCGCGCTGCGGGCGCGGCCGTCGAACTCGGTCAGCGCTTCGACGATGCGCCTGCTGGTCGTGCCCAGCACGCGGGCGAGTTCATGGATCCTCAGGCGCTCGGGCAAATCCACCGCTGCCGTCGGCGACTGCCGCGGCGACGGGGTCTGGTGCAGGTCCTGGTTGTGATCATCATCGGTCACTTAGTCTCCTCAAGCCCCCGGGCGCGTCTTACGACGCGGCCACGCGAGGGCTTCCGCTATGTGCCCGGCGGTTGCCGGACCTTTTTTACAGATCTCGTGATGGGTCTCGCACCGAGGGGTTCAGGAGAACCCCCCGGGGTCTGGCTGAATGACGGCTGTGGACGGTCCGCGCCGCACCGCGATCTGCGATGGTCGCGCACGTCTGAAGTCTCATTCCGGTGGCCCGTTTCCGAACCTCCGGCCTCCAGTATCACACACCGCCGGACGCCGCCGGACGGACCCGGTCAACTCAGCTCAGCGGCCGGGAAACCAGAGGGCGATCTCGCGGGCCGCCGACTCCGCAGAATCCGAGCCATGCACCAGGTTGAACTGGGTCTCCAGACCCAGGTCGCCGCGGATGGTGCCCGGAGTGGCCTTCTCGACCGGGTCGGTGCCACCGGCCAACTGCCGAAACGCCGCGACAGCACGAGGCCCTTCGAGGACCGCGGCAACGACGGGCCCGGAGGTGATGAACTCCAGCAGATCGCCGAAGAACGGCTTGTCCTTGTGCTCGGCGTAGTGAGCCGCGGCGAGGTCGTTGCTCACGTGCTTGAGTTCCAGCGCCGCCACAGTGAGGCCCTTGCGCTCGATACGGCTGATGATCTCCCCGATCACCCCGCGCTTCACGCCGTCGGGTTTGATCAGCACCAAGGTCTGCTCGGTCATCTGCCGCCGTTCCTCCTCATCGCTTGGCTCCGCACCGTCCCCGGCGCGGACACGTCGGGAAGAGTACCGGTCAGTCCTTCGGCAGCTGTTGTCCGGGTAACAGCCCGAGCCGCTGCCGGCGCAGGACTTCGGCACGGAAGTAGGCGATGATCGCCCACACCACGATGAACAGCACGCCGATGAATCCGACGGCCGGATAGATGACGAACCCCAGTAGCAGGAACGGTTGGACGCCGAGATTGGCCCAGATGGCCCATGTCCTTCCCTGCATCCCGGCCAGCAGGCCCAGCAGCACCGCGAAGCCGACCAGGAAGGCGGTCGATCGGGCAGTCAACCCACCGCCAACGGCGGAAACGACCGGCAGCGCCAGTAGCACGGTGATGATCTCGAGGACCAGGGTGCCGGCCATCACCCCGCGGAAACTCTTCCAGGGGTCCGGAGCCGACGGAAGAGTCGGGCCGGACGTCATGCCGGGCTCTTCCCGAACAGAGACCGGGCCGCACCCGCGGTCACCACTGAACCGGTGATCACGATACCCACGCCCGACGGACCACCGGACTGTCCGGCGGCGTCCTCGACCAGGGCGGTGGCCGTCTCGATGGCATCGGGCAGCGTTTCGGCCCGCAGCACCCGATCCGGCCCGAAAACCTCGTCCGCCCGCAGGGCCAAATCGTCGACGTCCAGGGCGCGGGGGGAGCCGTTGTGCGTCACCACGATCCGGTCGAAAGCCGGCTCCAGTGCGGCCAGGATCCCGGTCACGTCCTTGTCCCCCATCACACTGACCACTCCGACCAGATGCCGGAAATCGAACTCGGTCATCAACGCCCTGGCAAGGACCTCAGCTCCGGCGGGGTTGTGGGCGGCGTCGATGAATACCGTTGGCGCACTGCGCATCCGCTCCAACCGCCCCGGGCTGCGGGCAGCCGCGAAACCGGCTCGAACGGTGTCGACATCGAGTTGGCGCTGCGCGCCCGCCCCGAAGAATGCCTCCACGGCGGCCAAGGCGATCACCGCGTTGTGGGCCTGGTGTTCGCCGTGCAGGGGAAGGAAGATGTCGGAGTACACCCCACCGAGCCCTTGCAGGTCGATCACCTGGCCGCCCACCGCGACCTGCCGGCTCAACACGGCGAACTCGGAGTCCTCCCGGGCGACCACCGCATCACACCGTGCAGCCTGCCCGAGCAGCATGGCCAGAGCATCCGGGGGCTGCCGGCCGACCACGGCGATGGTGTCGATGAGTTCATCCTCACCGCGGGGGACGCCGATGATGCCGGCCTTCTCCGCGGCGATCTCGCTGACCGTGGCACCGAGATACTCGGCATGGTCCATGCCGATCGGCGTGAACACCACGATGGTGGCATCCACCACATTGGTGGCGTCCCAGGTTCCGCCCATCCCGGCTTCGACGACGGCGATGTCCACCGGGGCGTCGGCGAAGGCGGCGAACGCCATCGCGGTGAGGACTTCGAACTTGCTCATCGCCGGACCGAGGTCGGCGATGGAGAAGGCATCAGCCATCTGAACGTAAGGCTCGATTTCCCGGTAGGTCTCGACGTAGCGACCCGGGCTGATCGGTTGGTTGTCGATGGCGATCCGCTCGACCGGGGACTGCAGGTGCGGGCTGGTGGTGCGCCCGGTGCGCTGCCCGAACGCGGTCAGCAATGCGTCGATCATGCGCGCTACCGACGTCTTGCCGTTGGTTCCGGCGATATGGATGCACGGATAGCTCATCTGAGGCGACCCGAGCAGTTCCATCAGCTTTTCCATGCGGGTGGTGCTCGGTTCCATTTTGGTTTCGGGCCAGCGTTGGTCGAGCAGATGCTCGACCTGGATCAGCGAGGCGAATTCATCGAGTGTGGGCTCCGCGGGCGGTTCTGGCGGGTGTTCACTCATCCCAGCGCCGCCAACCGCGCAGTGATCCGATCCACCTCTTCAGCCGCGAGTTTCTGACGCCCCCGGATCTTGTCGACGACGTCGCCGGGTGCCTTGGCCAGGAAGGCCTCGTTGCCGAGTTTGGCTGCGGTTCCAGCCAGTTCCTTCTGCGCGCCGGCGAGGTCCTTCTCCAACCGCCGCCGTTCGGCGTCGACGTCGACGGTGCCCGAGGTGTCCAGTTCGACGCTGACGGTGCCGCCGGTCAGTCGCACCTCGACTTGCGCGCATGCCCGGAACTCGGGTTCGGGGCTGGTCAACCATGCCAGGGCGGTCACCGGGGCCACCAGAGCACCCAGCCCCGCGTCGGCGATGCCGTCCAGTCGAGCAGGGACTTTCTGCCGGTCAGCAAGGCCCTGGTCGCTACGGAACCGGCGAACCTCGGTCACGAGTTTTTGCACATCGGAAATCCGTTGCGCAGCAACGCTGTCCAGCTCCATACCGGAGTCGGTGGGCCACTGCGCGATAACGAGTGACTCCTCGCCCGTTAGTTGTTTCCACAGCACCTCGGTGACAAACGGCATCACGGGATGCAGGAGTTTGAGCAGCGTATCGAGCACCGCGGCGAGCACCGCGGTGGTGTGGGTAATCCCCTCGGCGATCTGAACCTTGGCCAGTTCGAGGTACCAGTCACAGAATTCGTCCCAGGCGAAGTGGTACAGGGACTCGCAGCCCCGACTGAACTCGTAGCCCTCGTACGCCGAATCGACCTCGGCACGGACCTCTTCGAGCCGTCCAAGGATCCAGCGGTCGGCATCGGTCAGCGCTTCCACGGGCGGCAACTGCGCCGGAGCAGCGCCGTTCATAAGCGCGAATCGGGTGGCGTTGAACAACTTGGTGGCGAAATTGCGGGAGGCCCGGGCATGGTCCTCACCGATCGACAGATCGCCGCCGGGGCTTGCGCCACGGGCCAGGGTGAACCGCAGTGCGTCGGCGCCGAAGAGTTCAACCCAGTCCAGCGGATCGATGCCGTTGCCGCGCGACTTGCTCATCTTTCGACCGTGTTCGTCGCGGATCAGGCCGTGCAGGAAAACGTTCTCGAACGGAACCTGGGGGCCCGATTTGTCTCGGGCGCTGCCGCCGTTGGTGATGGTGTCGTCGCCGGAGACGAATGTCCCGAACATCACCATTCGGGCGACCCAGAAGAACAGAATGTCGTAGCCGGTCACCAGAACGCTTGTCGGATAAAACTTTTCCAGTTCCGGGGTCCGGTCGGGCCAGCCCATGGTGGAAAACGGCCAGAGCGCTGAGGAGAACCAGGTGTCGAGTACGTCGGGGTCCTGCTCCCAGCCCTCGGGTGGAGTTTCGTCGGGGCCGACGCAGGCGATCTGTCCATCCGGGCCGTGCCAGATCGGGATGCGATGCCCCCACCACAGCTGACGTGAGATGCACCAGTCGTGCATGTCGTCGACCCAGGCGAACCACCGCGGTTCCAGGCTCTTGGGATGGATCACGATCTCGCCGTTGCGGACTGCGTCGCCGGCCGCTTTGGCCAAGGCCTCGACCTTCACCCACCACTGCATGCTCAGCCGTGGTTCGATGGGCTCGCCGCTGCGCTCGGAGTGCCCGACGCTGTGCAGGTATGGCCGTTTCTCAGCGACGATGCGGCCTTCATCCGCCAGCGCCTTGCGCACCGCATAGCGGGCCTCGAACCGGTCAAGGCCGTCGAATTGCGTACCGGTATCGGCGATTCGCCCCTTGGTATCCATGATCGAGGGCATCGCGAGGTTGTGGCGCATGCCGATCTCGAAGTCATTCGGATCGTGTGCGGGGGTGACTTTGACCGCCCCGGTGCCGAACTCGGGGTCGACGTGGGTATCGGCGACAATGACGATCTCGCGGTCTTGAAAGGGGTGCGGCAACGTCTTGCCGACCAGGTGGCGGTAGCGGTCATCGTCGGGATGCACCGCTATCGCGGTGTCTCCGAGCATCGTCTCGATCCGGGTGGTGGCTACCACGATGTGCGGTTCGGAGTCGTCCAGGGATCCGTACCGGAACGACACCAGTTCGCCTTCGACCTCCTCGTACTTCACCTCGAGGTCGGAGATCGCCGTCTCCAGCACCGGCGACCAATTGACCAGCCTTTCGGCCCGGTAGATCAGCCCGGCGTCGTAGAGGCGTTTGAAGATGGTGCGCACCGCCCGCGACAGGCCCTCATCCATCGTGAAGCGGTCGCGACTCCAGTCCACTCCGTCGCCGAGACGGCGCATCTGGGCCCCGATCGTGCCGCCGGACTGGTGCTTCCACTCCCAGACCTTGGCGATGAACTCCTCGCGGCCGAGGTCTTCCTTGGTCGTGCCCTCGGCGGCGAGCTGTTTCTCGACGAGGGTCTGCGTGGCGATGCCGGCGTGATCCATACCAGGCAGCCATAGCACCTCGTAGCCCTGCATCCGCTTGCGGCGGGTCAACGCGTCCATCAGCGTGTGGTCCAACGCATGGCCCATGTGCAAGCTGCCGGTCACGTTTGGCGGCGGGAGAACGATCGAGTACGGCGGCTTGTCGCTGCCGGGATCGGCCGTGAAGTAACCGGAGTCGACCCAGCCCTGGTAGAGATCGGCCTCTACCGCTCCCGGATCCCATGCCTTGGGTAAGTCGTTGGGATCGGCAGCGGGGGGGGTCTCGTCAGGCACCGTTTGATTCTAGGAATGGTGGTGCGCAGGTCCTCACCCGGACCTGCGCCCGAACCAGCCTCAGCGGCCGCCGCGCAACAGGCCACCCAGGATGTTGCCCAGGGCGCCACCCTGGCCGCCGCCCAGAACGCTGCCGAGGATGCTGCCCAGGGGGTTGTTTGCGGCCGGCGCGCCGCCGGCGGCACCGCCGAGGATGCTGCCCAGCAGATCACCCATGCCGCCGCCCGGGGCCGCCTGCGCCCCGGCACCCGCACCGGCCTGCCGCTGCGAGAACTGTTTGCCGACGTAGGCCAGCACGATGGGGGCCAGCATCGGCAACAGGCGCTTGATCAGGTCTCCGCCGGGGGCGCCGCCACCGGCCAGCGCCGAGGCCACCTGGTTGGTGTCGTTCCCGCCGAAGAGGCTGGCGATCATCTGATTGCCCTGGTTCTCGTCGAGCTGATCGACGTTGACCCCGCCCTCAAGCAGGTCGGTCTGGCCCTCGGCGATGACGGTCTTCTCCAGTTGGACGGAGTCGATGTCGTCGGCCTGCACGTTTTCCTGCAGGGTGCCCAGCAGGGTCGGCACCAGGGTCTGGATGGCCTGGGTCACCTCACCCTGGTCGGCGCCGAGCTTGCTGGCGATATCCGCTACCGGGATCTGGTTCAAGAGGTCGTCGAGACCGGCCATGTTGAAGTACCACTTTCAGATAGTTGCTACGGGACGATCGGATCCGACAGTAGTTCAGCCTGGGCCGGCGTTGCACAGATTTACGCTGAGGGCGTTGCGTTCAGCCGGGCAGTGTCCAGCGAGATCCCGGCCCGCGGGAATCGGACCAGCAGCGCATCGCCCATCGCGGCCGCCGGAGTCAGGACTCCGTAGAGCTCGGGCAGCTTGTCGCGATCCATTGCCAGCGCGAGCCCGCACTCCCCCAGCATCGCTGCGGTGGCTTTGTAGCCGGGATCCCCGCTCTGGGACATGGTGGCCACGTAGCGGGCGCCGGTGCTGGTGGTGGTGTAGGTCTCGACTCGGTAGTGGCCGTTCTCACGAACCTGTTCGCTGGGGCCGGTACCGGGCTTGGGCGCCACTCGGTCGACCAGACCACGCGGCAGGAACCGGAACAGCCGGTAGCCCAGTGCTGCGGTGGCGTTGGTGACCGCGGTGGTGACCGCCGCTACCAGCGGTGCGGTGATCGACCGGCCGGTGCCCATGTATTCGGCGTACCGGAACCGCCGTCCGTAGACGTAGTCGAGCAGGGCGTTGCTGCGGCGCACGATGCGGGTGTTGTAGGGAGCCATCACGAACCCGCCGGCCCAGGAACCGGCCAGCTCCGGCGCGATGTCGCGTCCGCGCCGTAACGGCAGGTCGGGCTGCGGGCCGAATTCGGGTTCGGCGCCCCGGTCCTGGGTCAGGGTGTAGGGATCCTCGAGCATCTTGCGGACATCCGCGTCGGCGGACGCCGAACGCATGAGTTCGATCATCGAAGCGATAGTGCCGCCGGACACGCCACCGGCGAAGTCGCGGAGTACGTAGTTGGTGTCCAGCAGGTCACCTTCGTTGTCCTGGCGGGCACGGCTGAACAGCGCGTAGACGGTCATGTCGGAGGGCACAGAGTCGAAGCCGCAGGCATGCACGATCCGCGCTCCGGTGTCGATGGCCTGCTTGTGGAAGTCGTCGATGCTTTGTCGGACGAACGTCGCCTCGCCGGTGAGATCGCAATAGTCGGTGCCCGTCTTGGCGCAGGCGGCGACCAGTGGCAGCCCGTACTTGGCATACGGCCCCACCGTGGTGATCACCACCCGGGTGCGGGCTGCCATGTCCTCCAGGGAGGACGGCGACGAGGCGTCGGCCTTGATGATCGGCCAGTCGCGGGCGCTCTCGCCCAGGGTGGCCCGAACGGCTTCCAGCTTCTCCGGTGACCGACCGGCCAGCGCGATGCGGGCGTTCCCGCCGGCTTCAGCCAGGTATTCGGCGGTCAGTTTGCCGACGAAGCCGGTCGCCCCGTAGACGACGATGTCGAATTCACGCTGGGTCATCAGGTCAACTTACCCTCGGCCAGCGGCGTGGATTCGGTGGTATCAGCGGCCCTTGGTAACGGCGGCACAGACCTTGCCCCAGTCCACCAGACCCAGTGGTCCGCGGCCCATCCCCTGGCACTTCGATGCGGGCTGTGCGCCGCCCGGGGTGGCCGAGGACACCGAGAAGACCTGGCTGACGGTCCCGCCGGCCTTGCCGCACGACGGCCAGGCGCCGATGCCCTGGGTGCGAAGCACGTTTTCTGCCACCCGGATCTGCTCCTCGCGGGAGGCCTGATGGGGCATGCCGGTGCCGCCGTTGGACTTCCAGGTGGCCTGGCTGAACTGCAGGCCGCCGTAGTAGCCGTTACCGGTGTTGATGGCCCAGTTGCC
>CAZADG010000016.1:39364-51707 GCA_964483865.1 uncultured Mycobacterium sp.
TTGATGGCCCAGTTGCCACTGGACTCGCACGCGGCGATGGCGTCCCAGTTGACGCTGTCGGCGTTAGCGGTGCCAACGCCAAGAACCATCGGTGCCACAGCCATCGCGCCGGCGACCGATGCCACCTTGAAAGCCGTTCCGAAATTGCGGACGTTCTTCAACAAACTTTCCTTTCGCCGAGCGTGCGCCTCATCCATAATCAGTTCCTGAGAAATCCTGAGAAAATTGGATTTCAGTTCGCGCCGTCTCGGTCTGGCACGACAGCGGTGGTCACGCTTGATTTGCTTACAGCGCGGCCCCGCTCACACGCAGGGTTTCTAATCTGAAATTGTTTGGCGTTTTCAAGCGCCGAGTAGGACGGTACGTGAGTTTGTCTGGGCACGTCACGTCAATGACACATCAATATCTTGCAGATAACGGCATTATCACGACTCTCGTAATGCCGAAGTCACCGCAGGTGGGAACGGCGTGTCAGAGGGGACTGGTTGATGACGGACCCGTAATTTATGTGACGCAAATCACAGCCTGGTTGTGAACGGCCACACAGCGACAATAATCACATCAATAACATTAGTCACATCAATCACATTTGAATTCATCCAGATCGGCTGGACCGTTGAAATTGGTCAGCGCACGCCGTTCGGTCACCGCCACCCGCTGCGTGAGCACCGAATCCGTCAAACCCCGCATGCTGCGCCTACCTGCTGCGAGCAGTTCGTCGATGTGGTCGGCCAGCCCGGTCCGGTATATCCCGGCAAGGTAGTGGTCCCGGCCGTCCCAGGGCAAAACGACATCGGCGCTGCGATGACGGGCGAGATGGTCAATCAGCTCTTCCGACAGGTAAGGCATGTCGACCGCGCTGACGAAAGCCCGGTCCAGGCCGGCTGCCGCCGCCGCCCGCAAGCCCCGGCCGGTGGCCGCCAGCGGCCCGACACTGCGGACTTCGTCCCGAATGACCTGAGCATTCAGTGGCGGCAACGCCTGCCCTGGTGCAGCGACCACGAATACGGGGGCGCACCGTCGGGTCAGCACAGCCACCGTGCCTTCGACCATGGTGAGCCTCGGGTCCCCCGGGTGCGGCATGGTGGCCTTGTCGCGGCCCATCCGCCGCGATGCACCGCCGGTCAGAAGCACCGCCGCCAACGCGGTGCCGCTGGGACTGCGCAACGGCCTAGTCCACGGTCCAGGTGTCCCGACCACGCAGCAACGCCTGTAGCGCCGTACGACCGTCCGGAGCGGTGGCGCGGGCCGCAGCCACCTGTTCGCGGGCGCCGTCGTCGTAACTGGGCCGGGCGACCTGCCGGAAGATCCCCATCACGGTGTGCTCGAGGTTCTGGTCGCTGAGCCGCGACAGCGCGAAGGCGTAGGCCGGGTTCTCCGATTGCGCATCGTGAACGACGATCGCCTCGGCCGACACGTCTGCGGTTTTGGCCACCTCCAGTCCGAACCCGGACTGGACCACGCAGTACTCGCCGGCGGCCCCGAAGGTGATCGGCTCGCCGTGCCGGACCGGGATGACGCGCTCCTCAGCGCCCTCCTTGCGCAGGACGTCGAACGAGCCGTCGTTGAAGATCGGGCAGTCCTGCAGGATCTCGACCAATGCCGCTCCGCGGTGCGCCGCCGCGGCCCGCAGCACCTCCGAGAGCCCCTTGCGATCGGAGTCCAGCGCTCGGCCGACGAAGGTCGCCTCCGCGCCCAGCGCCACCGACACCGGGTTGAAGGGCTGGTCGAGGGACCCCATCGGGGTGGACTTGGTGATTTTGCCGACCTCCGAAGTCGGCGAATACTGCCCCTTGGTCAGTCCGTAGATCCGGTTGTTGAACAGCAGAACGGTGATGTTCACGTTGCGCCGCAGTGCGTGGATCAGATGGTTGCCGCCGATCGACAACGCGTCGCCGTCACCGGTGACCACCCAGACCGACAGGTCGGGACGGGCCAACGCCAGACCGGTGGCGATGGTTGGGGCCCGACCGTGAATTGAGTGGAACCCGTAGGTCTCGAGGTAGTAGGGAAAACGACTTGAACAGCCGATACCACTGATAAAGGCGATGTTCTCCCGCCGCAACCCCAGTTCCGGCAAGAAGTTCCGAATAGTGTTGAGGATGACGTAGTCACCGCAGCCCGGGCACCAGCGCACCTCCTGGTCACTGGTGAAGTCCTTGGACTTCTGCTGCACCTCGGCGGTCGGGACACCCGTGGTCTTGGACAGCCCCAGATCCGTTCCGATCAGGTCGGTCATGCGTCGACTCCCGTCTCCGCGGTCACGGTCGCCGCCGCGAGCCGGGCGAATTTCGCCTTATTCCTCTCGGTTTCGTTCAGAGTTCCGGCGAGAGCCGCGTCGATGATCTCCTCGACCTCATCGGCCCGGAATGCCATGCCGGCGACCTTGGTCACGGATTGCACATCCACCAGATACCGTCCGCGCAGCAGCAGAGCGAGTTGGCCGAGGTTCATCTCCGGCAGCACCACCTTCGAATACCTGGCCAGCACGTCGCCCAGGTTCGCGGGGAGCGGGTTGAGGTAGCGCAATTGGGCATGGGCCACGTTCACCCCGCGGCGCCGGGCGCGCCGGCAGGCCTCTCCGATCGGGCCGAAGGAACTGCCCCAGCCCAACATCAACAAGTCCGCATCGCCGGTAGGGTCGTCGACCTCCAGATCGGGCACCGAGATTCCGTCGATCTTCGCCTGCCGCAGCCGAACCATCAGGTCGTGATTGTCGGGCTGGTAGGAGATGTCACCGGACCCGTTGGCTTTCTCCAACCCTCCGATGCGGTGCTCGAGGCCGACACTGCCGGGAACCGCCCACTGTCGGGCCAGGGTCTCCGCATCCCGCGCGTAGGGAGCAAAATCCTCACCGGGCCGAGCGAAGCCCGTGTCGATCGGCGCGAACTCCCCGACGTCGGGGATGCGCCAGGGCTCAGACCCGTTGGCGATGGCTCCGTCGGACAGCAGGATCACCGGGGTGCGGTAGGTCAATGCGATCCGGGCGGCCTGGATTGCGATGTCGAAGCAGTCCGACGGCGAGCAGGGCGCCAGAACGGCCGCGGGCGACTCGCCGTTGCGGCCGAACATGGCCTGGAGCAGATCGGCCTGTTCAGTCTTCGTCGGAAGGCCGGTCGATGGACCGCCCCGCTGGACGTCGATGACCACAAGCGGCAATTCCGTCATGACCGCCAGACCGATGAACTCCGACTTCAGCGCCACGCCCGGACCGGAAGTGCTCGTCACCCCCAACGCGCCACCGTAGGAAGCACCCAGGGCGGCGCCGATACCGGCGATCTCGTCCTCGGCCTGGAAGGTCAGGACGTTGAAGTTCTTATGTCTGGACAGTTCGTGCAGGATGTCCGACGCCGGGGTGATCGGGTAACTGCCCAGAACCACCTGGACGTCGGCGAGTTGCCCGGCGGTGACGATTCCGTACGCCAGGGCGGTGTTGCCAGAGATCTGCCGATACTCGCCGGCGGGCAGTTTGGCCCTGGAAACCTCATAGGTGGTCGCGAAGGCTTCGGTGGTCTCGCCGTAATTCCAGCCCGCCCGCAGTGCCAGCACATTGGCTTCGGCGACCTCGGGTTTGCGGGCGAACTTCTCCCGCATGAAGGCCTCACTGGGCTGGATCGAACGACCGTACATCCAGCACAGCAGCCCGAGCGCGAACATGTTTTTGGAGCGCTCGCCGTCCTTCTTGCTCGCACCGATCGGCTCCACCGCGCCCAGGGTCAGGGTGGTCATCGGAATGGCATGGACGCGGTAGTCGGACAATTCGCCGGTCTCCAGGGGGTTGGAGACGTAGCCGACCTTGGCCAGGTTGCGCTTGCTGAACTCGTCGGCGTTGACGATCACAGTGCCGCCCCGCGGCAGGTCGACAAGATTGGCCTTCAACGCCGCGGGGTTCATCGCAACCAGCACGTCGGGACGGTCGCCCGCGGTGAGGATGTCGTAGTCGGCGATCTGGATCTGGAACGACGAGACGCCGGGCAAGGTGCCGGCGGGAGCCCGGATCTCCGCGGGGTAATTCGGTTGGGTAGCAAGGTCATTGCCGAGCAATGCGGCTTCGGAGGTGAAGCGGTCGCCCGTCAACTGCATGCCGTCGCCGGAGTCCCCGGCGAACCTGATGACAACCTTCTCGAGTTTCTGCCGGTCCTGCGCAGCTCCGTTGCCATTCGGACCCACGTCGCCGCCTTTCGGTTGATTACGGCGGATTTCTGCTACTCGCGGTACCGATTATTGCACTTTCTTAGTTACCCACTTCTTCACCCAGTGACGGACACGCCGCCGGGCTCGAATCGAAACCACAGATCAGCGCGGTGGCTCAGGCGAACCCCCACCCAGTTTGTGTCGTTAATCACGTTCTGCCGTCAGTGAATATTAAGAAAAACGACCCCGGGCACCCCCACCCCGGCACCATGGAGCCATGCCGGACGCATTCCCCGACTCGCACTGGGGCCGCGAAACGATGTCGCGCCTGTTCGCCCCCGCGTACCGGTTCGCGTCCACTCCGCTGGGATCGCGCGTCTTGCGCGCCTTCGTTCCCCTGGACCGTCGAGTGCTGGCCGCCACCAAGGGCAAGTACACGCTGTTCGGCCCGGTCGCACTGCCCACGCTGCTGCTGACGACGACGGGGCGGAAGTCAGGCCTGGCCCGGACTACGGCGTTGAGCTACCTGCGGGACGGGGACCGCCTGCTGGTGCTCGGCAGCAACTGGGGTCAACAATCCCATCCTGGTTGGTCGGTGAACCTGCAGACTCACCCGGAGGCTTTCGTCGCAATGGGCGGCGTCGAGATTCCGGTGACGGCCACCCTTCTCCATGGCGCGGAACGCGAGCGATGCCTCCAGCGGTTCCTGTCCTACCCGATGTACCGGGCCTACCGTACGCGAACCACCCGTGAACTGCGGCTGTTCGCGTTGTCGCGGGCCTAGATTGAACTGATGCGGATCGGTCCACCGAAGAACTCGGCTGCCGGAGTCCCCGGCGTTCTGGCGGCGCTGAAGCACAGCCTTCGTCAGATGGGCGCCGTCCGAACGGTGGCCACGCTGGCCCGGGTCAACCAACGCGACGGATTCGACTGCCCCGGATGTGCCTGGCCGGAGGAACAGGGCGGCCGCAAACTCGCGGAGTTCTGCGAGAACGGCGCCAAGGCCGTCGCCGAGGAGGCCACCCAGCGGGTCATCACACCTGGGTTCTTCGCCGAGTATCCGGTCTCGGAATTGCGGGCTCGGCCGGAGTACTGGCTGTCCCAGCAGGGCCGATTGACCCATCCGATGGTGCTGCGGCCCGGGGATGACCACTACCGGCCGATCGGCTGGGACGAGGCTTATGGCGTGATCGCCGAACACCTGCATGCGCTGGACAGTCCCGACGAGGCGCTGTTCTACACATCCGGCCGCACCAGCAATGAAGCCGCCTTCCTCTATCAGTTGATGGTTCGCAGCTTCGGCACCAACAACCTGCCCGATTGTTCGAACATGTGCCACGAATCCTCCGGCACAGCGTTGGTCGAGTCGATCGGCGTGGGCAAGGGTTCGGTGACCGTTGAGGACATCGAGCACGCCGACCTGATCCTCATCGCCGGCCAAAACCCGGGCACCAACCATCCCCGCATGCTGTCGGTGCTGGAGAAGGCAAAAGCCAACGGCGCCAAGATCATTGCCGTCAACCCGTTACCAGAGGCGGGGCTGATGCGGTTCAAGGATCCGCAGAAGGTGCACGGGGTCATCGGGCACGGGACGCCGATCGCCGACGAGTTCGTGCAGATCCGCCTGGGCGGTGACATGGCGCTGTTCCGCGGGCTGGCCAAACTCTTGCTGGCGGGCGGTCACGAGGACCGCGAGTTCATCGACGCCCACTGCCACGGTTTCGACGACTACGCCGACCTGGCCCGCGCCGTCGAGATTGACACCGTTGTAGAGGCAACCGGCATCACCGAAACACAGTTGCAGCGTGTCTCCGACATGCTGGCCGGATCGCGGCGGACCGTCGTGTGCTGGGCGATGGGGCTGACCCAGCACACCCACGCAGTGGCCACCATCGCCGAGATCACCAACGTCCTCCTGTTGCGCGGCATGATCGGCAAGCCGGGCGCCGGGGTATGCCCGGTTCGCGGCCACTCCAACGTGCAGGGTGATCGCACCATGGGCATCTGGGAGAAGGCACCAGAGCCCTTCCTGGCCGCTCTGGAGTCGCGGTTCGGGATCACAGTCCCCCGCCGGCACGGCTATGACACCGTCAACGCGATCCGGGCAATGCGCTCTCGCCAGGCGTCGGTGTTCATCGGGATGGGCGGCAACTTCGCCTCGGCCACACCCGATACCGCGGTCACCGAGGCGGCCCTGCGCAACTGTGCGCTGACCGTGCAGGTGTCCACCAAGCTCAACCGCAGCCACCTGGTGACCGGGCGCACCGCCTTGATCCTGCCCACCCTCGGGCGTACCGACCGGGACCTGGTGAACGGCCGCAAGCAGGTCGTCTCGGTCGAGGACTCGATGTCGATGGTGCACCTGTCCCGGGGCAGCCTGCCGCCGCCCGGGGCCGAGGTGCGCAGCGAGGTCGCGATCATCTGTCAGCTGGCGCGCCGGTTGCTGGGCGCGGCCCACCCGGTGGCCTGGGAGCGTTTCGCCGAGGACTACGACGCAATCCGGGAAGAGATCGCCGCAGTGGTGCCCGGCTGCGAGGACTACAACCGCCGGGTTCGTCAGCCGGACGGATTCCAGCTCCCGCACCCACCTCGCGACGCCCGCGAGTTCCCGACCGCGACGGGCAAAGCCAACTTCGCCACCTACCCGCTGCAGTGGGTATCGGTACCGCCCGGGCGGCTTGTGCTGCAGACACTGCGCAGCCACGACCAGTACAACACCACAATCTACGGCCTCAACGACCGCTACCGCGGGGTCAAGGGCGGCCGCCGGGTCGTGTTCGTCAACCCCGGCGATATCGTCCAGCTGGGGCTGACTGAGGGTGACCGCGTCGACCTGGTCTCGGAGTTCCACGGCGCGGATGGCGTTCAGGAACGCCGGGCCGAGGATTTCCTCGTTGTGCCCTATCCCACCCCACCGGGGAACGCCGCGGCCTACTACCCGGAGACCAACTCGCTGGTGCCACTGGATCATGTTGCGGCCAAGTCGAATACGCCGGTGTCCAAGGCCGTCGTAGTTCGACTGGAGAGGGTCGTCCGACTGGAGAAGTCCGGATCATGGGCCGGGTGACCTCACGGCGTCGGATGAGCCACCTCACCCCCGACACCGCCACCGAGCGCGCCGACACCCTCGTCGTCGAGGAGCCGCTGGAGATCCGCGTGAACGGGGCGGCGACCACGGTGACGATGCGCACGCCGGGCTCGGATTTCGAACTGGCCCAGGGTTTTCTGCTCACCGAGGGGCTTATCGTCCGACGCGAGGATATCGACACCGTCCGGTATTGCCAGGGGGCTGACGACAAGGGAATCAACTCCTACAACGTTCTCGACGTCACCCTGCGGCCCGGTTTGGAACTGCCCGACCTGGCGATTACCCGCAACTTTTACACCACCTCGTCGTGCGGGGTGTGTGGCAAGGCCTCGCTCGACGCGGTGAGGCTGGCCAGTAGTCACTCCCCCGGCGACGATCCGGCGACCGTGTCAACATCGACCCTGACCGAGATGCCCGCCCAACTTCGTTCGGCGCAAAAGGTTTTCGCCAGCACCGGCGGACTGCACGGCGCGGCACTGTTCGACGTCGACGGAACCGTGCTGGCGGTGCGCGAGGACGTCGGCCGGCACAACGCGGTGGACAAGGTGATCGGGTGGGCGCTGGAGTCGGGCCGAGTTCCGCTGGCCGGAACAGTGCTGCTGGTCAGCGGCCGGGCGTCGTTTGAGCTCACTCAGAAGGCGGTGATGGCCGGGATCCCGATCATGGCGGCGGTATCGGCACCGTCATCGCTCGCGGTGGATCTGGCCGCGCAGTCCGGCGTGACTCTGATTGCTTTCCTCCGCGGCGAGTCGATGAACGTTTACAGCAGGCCCGACCGGGTCACCTAACCGCAGAGGATTAGGCGCTCTTGTCGCGCCGTTCCGAACGGGCGGCCTTGCGCGGCACGATGGTCGGCAAAACGTTGTCCAGGACGGTCTCCTTGGTGACGACAACCTTGGCCACGTCGTCACGGCTGGGAATGTCGTACATCACCGGGAGCAGGACTTCCTCCATGATGGCGCGAAGCCCGCGCGCGCCGGTGCCACGGTGGATGGCTTGGTCGGCGATCGCTTCGAGGGCGTCGTCGTCGAACTCCAACTCCACGCCGTCCATCTCGAACAGCCGGGTGTACTGCTTGACCAGCGCATTCTTCGGCTCGGAGAGGATCTTGACCAGCGAGTCCTTGTCCAGATTGGTCACCGAGGCGACCACCGGCAGACGGCCGATGAACTCCGGGATCAGACCGAACTTGATCAGATCCTCGGGCATGACCTCGGCGAAGTGATCCTGGGTGTCGATCTCGGCTTTCGACTTCACTTCGGCACCGAATCCCAAGCCCCGCTTGCCGATCCGGTCGGAGACGATCTTCTCCAGTCCAGCGAAAGCTCCCGCGACGATGAACAGCACGTTGGTGGTGTCGATCTGGATGAACTCCTGATGCGGGTGCTTGCGGCCGCCCTGCGGAGGCACCGATGCCTGGGTGCCCTCCAGGATCTTCAGCAGAGCCTGCTGCACACCTTCACCGGAGACGTCCCGGGTGATGGAAGGGTTCTCGCTCTTGCGGGCGATCTTGTCGACCTCGTCGATATAGATGATTCCGGTCTCTGCGCGCTTGACGTCGTAATCGGCGGCCTGGATGAGCTTGAGCAGGATGTTCTCGACGTCCTCGCCGACATAACCTGCCTCGGTCAGCGCGGTGGCGTCGGCGATGGCGAACGGAACATTCAGCATCTTGGCCAAGGTCTGCGCCAGGTAGGTCTTGCCACAGCCGGTGGGGCCGAGCATCAGGATGTTGGACTTGGCCAATTCCACCGGTTCATGCCGGGAGTCGCGCGATTTCTCGCCCGCCTGAATCCGCTTGTAATGGTTGTAGACGGCGACGGCAAGGGTGCGCTTGGCAGTGTCTTGGCCGATGACGTAGTTCTCGAGGAAATCGCGGATCTCAGCCGGCTTGGGAAGTTCGTCGAGCTTGACGTCGTCGTTGTCGGCGAGTTCCTCTTCGATGATCTCGTTGCAGAGGTCGATGCACTCGTCGCAGATGTACACGCCGGGGCCGGCGATGAGCTTCTTGACCTGCTTCTGACTCTTTCCACAGAAAGAGCACTTCAGCAGGTCGCCGCCGTCTCCGATGCGCGCCATCTGGTCTGGCCCTACTTCCCTCGAACGGTTGGTCTGCTAAGTCCGGTGTCGATCTGCCTCGACGCTACCCGCATGTTCCGCCGGTGGGCGACCGATATGCAGGGTTTCCGCGCGTGTCGCACGTCAGGCCTTCTGCGCGGACAGCTTCCGGTAGTTCAACACGGTGTCGATGATCCCGTACTCCTTGGCCTGCTCGGCGGTCAGGATCTTGTCGCGGTCGGTGTCCTTGCGGATGACGGCGGGATCCTTGCCGGTGTGCCGGGCCAGGGTCTCCTCCATCAGGGTGCGCATCCGCTCGATCTCGGCGGCCTGAATTTCCAGGTCGGAGAACTGACCCTGGATGACCCCGCCCAGGGACGGTTGATGGATGAGCACGCGCGCGTTGGGCAGCGCCAGCCGCTTACCGGGGGTTCCGGCGGCCAGCAGCACCGCCGCCGCGGAGGCGGCCTGCCCCAGGCACACCGTCTGGATGTCGGCCCGCACGTACTGCATGGTGTCGTAGATCGCCATCAACGAGGTGAACGAGCCGCCCGGGGAGTTGATGTACATGGTGATGTCGCGGTCCGGGTCCAGGGACTCGAGCACCAGCAACTGCGCCATGATGTCGTTGGCGGACGCGTCGTCCACCTGCACACCGAGGAAGATGATCCGCTCCTCGAAGAGCTTGTTGTACGGGTTGGACTCCTTGACGCCCCAGCTGGAGTGCTCGATGAACGACGGCAGGATGTAGCGCGCCTGCGGGGTGAGGCGGGGATCTGCGTGATCAGGCATTCGAGGCTCCAGAGATGTGCGCGCGGGTGATGACGTGGTCGACGAAGCCGTACTCCAAGGCTTCCTGGGCGGTGAACCAGCGATCGCGGTCGGAGTCGGCCTCGATGCGCTCGATGGGTTGGCCGGTGAACTCTGCGTTGAGCCGGAACATTTCCTTCTTGATGAGCGCGAACTGTTCGGCCTGAATCGCGATGTCGGCCGCACCGCCGGTGATGCCGCCCAGCGGCTGGTGCATCAGGATCCTGGCGTGCGGCAGGGCGTAGCGCTTGCCCTTGGCGCCGGCCGCGAGCAGGAACTCGCCCATTGACGCGGCCATGCCCATGGCATAGGTGGCGACGTCGCAGGGAGCCAGCACCATGGTGTCGTAGATCGCCATGCCGGCGCTGATGGAGCCGCCCGGAGAGTTGATGTAGAGCGAGATGTCTTTGGTCGGGTCCTCGGCGGCCAGCAGCAGGATCTGGGCGCACAGGCGGTTGGCGATGTCGTCGTCAACCTGGGATCCCAGGAAGATGATGCGCTCGGCCAGCAACCGCTCGTAGACCGAGTCCTGGAGGTTCAGCCCTACACCGGAACGCATGTGAGTCACACTTACCTGCTTTCGTTCGAACGACGGCGCTCTTATCTGACGCTACCGACCCTAACCAACCCGGTGCCGGTAACCATGCCCACGGCAGCGGTCTTTCGCTGTCGGCGTTACTCGGACGTCGAGTCCGACTCCGCCTTGTCCTCCGCCTTGTCCTCCGCCTTGTCCTCGGACTTGGCCTTCTTCTTGGCCTTCGGCGCGGCCTTCTTCTTAGCCTTGGGCTTGGCTTCCGCGTCGGCCTCGGCCTCGGCCTCGGCGTCGGCGGACGCCGCACCGGAGCCGAAGAACTCGGTGGTGTCGATCACCGCACCGGTGGTGTCGTTGACCGTGGCGGCCTCGACTACTGCTGCGACCGCGAGGCCCCGGCGCACGTCGGCGTAGACCACCGGAAGTTGGTTCTGCTGCTGGAGCAGGTTCACCAACTGCTGGGGTTCGAGGCCGTACTGCCTCGACATCAGGATCAGTCGCTCGGTGAGGTCGTTCTCGCCGACCTGGATTTCCAGATCGTCGGCGATGGCATCCATCAGCAGCTGGGTCTTGACGGCCTTCTCAGCGGCTTCCCGGTTGTCGGCATCGAACTTCTCCCGCGAACTGCCCTGCGCTTCCAGCGCCTCGGCCAGCTTGTCCTCGTCGTGGTCGAGCGGATGGATCGCGTTGTGCAGGGCGGCGTCGACCTGCGCCTGCACGATTGCGTCAGGCAACGGAACCTCGACCATCTCCAGCAGGTTCTCCAGCGCGGTGTCGCGGATCTTCTCAGCCTGGTGGATGCGCTTCACACGGCGCACCTGGTCGGTGAGGTTTCCGCGCAGCGCCTCGATGGTGTCGAATTCACTTGCCATTTGAGCGAATTCGTCGTCGGCCTCAGGCAGCTCGCGCTCCTTGATGGACTTCACCGTGACGGTAACTTCGGCATCCTCGCCGGCGTGCTCACCGGCGACGAGCTTGGTGGTGAAGGTCTTCGACTCGCCCTCGGACAGTCCGATGATCGCCTCGTCCAGTCCCTCGATGAGCTGACCGGAGCCGATTTCGTGGGACAGCCCGTCGGCTTTTCCGTCCGGGATCTCGGTGCCGTTGACCGACGCGGAGAGGTCGATGGAGACGAAGTCGCCGTCCTTGGCCGGGCGCTCGACGCCCTTGAGGGTGCCGAAGCGGGCGCGCAGGGCCTGCAACTCGGCGTCCACCTCCTCGTCGGTCACCTCGATCGCGTCGACGGAGATCGTCAACGTGCTCAAGTCGGGCAGGTCGATATCCGGGCGAACGTCGACCTCGGCGGTGAACTCCAATTCCTCGCCATCGGCCAGCTTGGTGACCTCGATCTCGGGCTCACCCAGGGGCCGGAGTTCGGTGCTGGTGACCGCCTCGCTGTAGCGGGCCGGCAGCGCGTCGTTGACAACCTGCTCGAGCACCGCGCCGCGGCCGACCCGGGCCTCCAGCAGCTTGGCCGGGGCCTTGCCCGGGCGGAAGCCGGGCAGCCGGACCTGGCGGGCCAGCTGCTTGTAGGCGCGGTCGAAGTCGGGCTGCAGTTCGGTGAAGGGCACCTTCACATTGATCCGAACCCGGGTCGGGCTCAGCTTCTCGACGGTGCTCTTCACGGTGGTGCTCCTTGTTCTCGTTCTCGTTGGTGTCTGCGGGCGCGTGTCGGGGTGACAGGATTTGAACCTGCGGCCTTCCGCTCCCAAAGCGGATGC
>CAZADG010000017.1:0-33773 GCA_964483865.1 uncultured Mycobacterium sp.
TGTCGGCGACGCCCCGTCGGCCGAGGCCCCCGCCAGTCCGTTGACCCGCGCGGTGGTCTGGTGCCGGCAGCACCTGGTCGCCACCGTCGCGGTCGGACTCGTGCTGGCCTCGGCGGTCGCGGCGGCCTCGGTCTACTGGTGGGTGTATCGGCCGGACCGGCTTACCGATGCGGCTGCTCGCGAGCAGGCGGTCGGCGCCGCCAAGGCGGGCACCGAGGCGTTGCTGACCTACTCCCCGGAGAACCTCGACGCCGACCTGGCCAATGCCAAATCGCATCTGACCGGTGATTTCCTGAGCTATTACACTGACTTCACCGACAAAGTCGTCGCTCCCGCGTCCCGGGACAAGGGGGTCAAGACCGAGGCCAACGTCGCTCGTGCCGCCGTCTCGCAGATCCGCCCGGGTCGCGCCGACGTGCTGGTTTTCGTCAACCAGGTCACCACCAGCAAGGAACGGCCCACCCCGGCGCTGTCCACCAGCAGCGTCATGGTGACCCTTGTGCACAGCGGCGGCCACTGGCTGATCTCCGGCTTCGATCCGGTCTGAGCCCCGCTCAGTCCCGGATCTGAAAGTCCCAAGTCCTCCCGAGTCGGGACTTACGTCCCTGTCGTGGACTGCGCGACGGCGGTCACCCTTTGATGAGGGAAGCAAACCCACTATCTGGGGGGAGACTGTTGAAACCTGACTTTCCCGACGCCGAGACGCTGCGTTCGGCGCTGAGCTTGGCGACGCACGCCCCGTCGATGCACAACTCCCAGCCGTGGCGCTGGCGGGTCGGCCCGGATCGCCTGGACCTCTACGCCGACCGCGGTCGTCATCGGCCGCAGACCGATCCGGACAACCGCGGACTTCTCCTGAGCTGCGGTGCGACGCTGCATCACTGCACGGTCGCGCTGGCCGCCCTGGGCTGGCGTGCCACCGCGCATCGGCTGCCCGATCCTCGCTCACCCCATCACCTGGCCTCGCTGACCGTCGAGCCGCAGAGCCCGAGCGATGTCGATGTGATGCTGGCGGCGGCGATCACTCGGCGCCGCACCGACCGTCGGACCTACAGTTCGTGGCCGGTGCCGTGGGGGGATGTCGCGCTGATGGGTGCCCGAGCTGCGCGGTCCGGCGTGATGCTGCGCCAGATCGAACAGTCGCCGCAGACCACACCGGCGGAGGACAACGGCGTGACGGTGGCGTTGGGAACCGAGAACGACGACTGCCTTGCACGGCTACGCGCGGGGGAGGCCACCAGTCTGGTGCTCTTGTCGGCCACGGGGATGGGCCTGGCCAGCTGCCCGATGACCGACCCGCTGGACATTCCGGAGACCCGCGCAGCGGTGCGTGCCGACGTTTTCGGTGGCAGCGGGCACCCCCAGATGCTTGTCCGAGTCGGCTGGGCGCCGGTCGGCTCCGACCCACTGCCGGCGACGCCGCGCAGACCGCTGAGGGAGATCGCGGACTGGCCGCATGAGGATGTCTGCCTGCGCTCTTAAGCGAACCGCACCGAAGTGCCCGGCGTGAGCGTCTCGACGCGTCCGTGGCACTCGATCTCGACCGGTCGGTGATCAGCGGGGTCGACGCTGACCTCTGCGGTGCGTCCGGTGATCGTCAGGTGCATCCGGTGGCCGCGATAGTGAATCGGCATGCGAAGCGAGCCGAGGCTTTCCGGCCACCTCGGGTTGAGGATCAGTCGGTCGCCGCGGGTCTCCAGGCCGGTGAAGCAACGCTGGAGCAGGTCGACGCTGCCGGCCATCGCGGCGATGTGAATACCCTCCGCGGTGGTGCCGCCCTGAATGTCGAACACGTCGGAGAGCAGCACGGTCTGGAAATAGCGCATAGCCCGTTCGCGGTTGCCGCGGGCCAGCACCCAGGCATGTACCACCCCGCTCAACGTCGATCCGTGCGACGTGCGGTGGACGTAGTAGTCCACGGTCTTGGGAATCTGGTCCGGTGTGAAGCGATATCCCATGCGGGCGAACAACTCTCGGAGTTCGTCGGCCGAGAGTAGATAGAACAGCATCAGCACGTCGGCCTGTTTGGAGGCTTTGTACCGGTTGACGCTGTCGTTCTCCGCTTCCAGGATGCGGTCCAGGCGTTGGATATTGCCGTGCTTTTCCCGCAGGCCGTGCCAGTCCAGTTCCGCCAGGTCGGCGTAGCCCTCGAATTGGCTGATGACGGAGTCGTGGAACGGTACGTACATCCGTCGGCTGACTTCGTCCCAACGGTCGAGTTCCCGGCCCTTGATGCCCAACGTCTCCATCAGGTCGAGCCGATTCCGCAACGGCAGTGCGTCCAGCGCATCGAGTGCCCGCACGATCGCCCACACCGCCATCACGTTGGTGTAGGCGTTGTTGTCGACTCCGTCGTAGGGACGGTCCGGATAGCCGGAGTGGAACTCGTCCGGACCGATGACACCCCGAATCACGTAGCGGCCCTTGGCTTCATCGAACTCGGCGCGGCTGACCCAGAACCGGGCGATCTCGGCGAGCATCTCCGCGCCGTTCTCGATCAGATAGCGCAGATCGCCGGTCACCTGGTAGTACTGCCAGACGTTGTAAGCCACCGCGATCCCGATGTGGTGGGCGCGTGCGCTGGCATCTGGGTTCCACCGGCCGGAATTCGGATTCAGATGCAGCTTCTGGCTCTCCTCGCGCCCGTCGCTGCCGGACTGCCAGGGGAACATCGCCCCGGCGAACCCCGCCTCCCGGGCGGCGCGTCGCGCCTCCGGCAGGCGTCGGTAGCGGTAGCGCAGCAGTGAGCGGGTGGTCGACGGTGAGCGCAGGTTGAGCACCGGGAAGACGAACAGTTCGTCCCAGAAGATGTGCCCGCGGTAGGCCTCGCCGTGCAGGCCGCGGGCGGGCACGCCGGCATCGAGGTCCTCGGAGCGACTCGGAACAGTCTGCAGCAGTTGAAGCATGTGCAGGCGTGCCACTCGCAACGCGTCCGGGCTGCCGTCGAAGGCCAGGTCGAAGCGCTCCCACAGATGCGCCCATTCCCGGATATGGCCGTCGCGAAGATCGCCGTAGCGCCCCAGGTGGCTCAGCAGTCGCGCCGCGGCATCGCCGGGTTCGGAGATGGCGTGGTCGCGGCCGGTGAAGATCGCCGCCACCTTCTCCACCGTCACCGATTCGCCCGCGTTCAGCGACACCACCAGATCGTGTCCGACGCGTCGCGGTTCGTCGACGAAACGCACCTCGGCGGCCAACGGCGCATCGCCCCGCCACGCCGTGGTGCGGGCGGCTACTGCGATCGGAATCCGGGACTGCACCGTCTGGCATGCCAGCAGTGCCGAATCCGCTGAGAGTTCACGCGTGGTGGTGGCCACCAGATGGTCGCCGCTCAGGGCGCGATAGCGCTCCACTCCCGCATTGCGGACGTCGCCGTCGATGAGCGAAAGGAACTCCACCGTTCCCGACCAGTCTTCGGCCCACAGCGTGGTCTCCAGTGCGCAGGCGTGAGGCAGGTGCATCGCGGCGATGCGACGCTGCAGAACTCTGGTGGTGCGTCCGGACGGATCGCGAAACCGGAACTCGCGAGTCAGCTCGGCCTGCCGGAGATCCATGTTCTGACGGTAGGAGAGCAGATCGCACGCGTCGACGTCGAACCAGTCGCCGCCATCGATACGGAACTTGAACGACAGCCAGTTCGGCAGGTTGACCAGGCTCTCGTTTTCGATCTCCACCCCGGCCACCTCGTCGGTGAGCCGGTTGTACAGGCCGGCCGCATAGGTGCCGGGGTAGTGCAGCGGGCCGGGCTCGGCCTCCGGTGCGCAGCCTCGGGTGGCGCGGTATCCGTTTCCCACCGTGCACAATGCCTCGCGCAGCCGTTCCTGGTCGGGGAGGTAGCCGCCGAAGGTGAAAGACCAAGGCGTGGACATCATCTGGCGGTCGATATCGCACTGCGCGACCAGCCGCTCGATGAACTGGCGCACCATTTCCGGACTATCCAGACTGAATCGCGCGCCGGTCGCCCGGTCGCCGTCCTCAGTGTGGCGGACGACGATTCCCACACCGTCGTGCAGAACCGCGTCGAAACCGTCCTCGTCGGTCAGGTCGTCGCCGATGAAGATGGGCAGCAGCGGTTCCTCGCCCGCCACCTGGTCGACGATCCACTGCAGCGTTGCGCCCTTGTCCCACTCGATATCCGGCCGCAACTCGACCACTTTGCGTCCGGTGGTCACCTTCAATCCGCTGCGGTTACCGATGTTGTGGACCGCCGCGGTCACCGTTGCCGCCGCCTCGGGTGCGGCATTGCGGTAATGCACCGCAACCGCATACCGCTTATGTTCCACGACAACCCCGGGAATGGACTCCAGCTTCGCGGCGAGTTCGACCGCCGCCTGCTCGAGCACCGGAACCGCTTCCGCGGCGGTGTCGTTGCGGTGGTAGGTCCCGTCCGGGCCGACCATCTCGAACCCGTGGCTCCCGGCGTACCAGAGGCCGGGAATGCCGACTCGCTCGCGGATGTCCTCCAGTCCGCGGCCGGAGAGCACCGCCACCGGGTAGAGCGCGGCCAGCGACTGCAGTGCCTTGTCGGCGCCCGGGACCAGGGTCGCGGCGCCAGGCTCGTCGACGATCTCGGACAATGTTCCGTCGAAGTCGAAGAAGATCGCCGGGCGCCGCGCGGAAACCACGCCGGCCAATTGCCCGAAGGATGCCAGCGCGTCGGGAAGGGTGGTCATCCGGCGACCGATCCCGCGCACCCGCACTTCGGCAAGGTCGCGAACCACCACGTCGGCTCCGCACTCCCGCAGCCGCTCGCCTGACTCACCGGCCCGGTCGACACCGATCACCAGGCCGAATCCGCCTGACCGGGCGGCGGTCACCCCCGCCTCGGAGTCCTCGACGACCGCGGTGCGGCCGGGCCGGACATCGAGTCGACGAGCCGCCTCCAGCAGAATTGCGGGGTCGGGCTTTCCCGGTAGGCCGAGCTCGGCGGCCACCAGCCCGTCGGCCCGGACCTCGAAAAGCCCGGCCAGGCCGGCCGACTCCAGCACGCTGGCACAGTTGCGGCTGGCGGAGAAGATCCCCACCCGCACACCGGTATCCCGAAGCAATTTGACCAGCGCCACCGTCGACTCAAACACCGGCACACCAGTGGCGATCTTGGCGACAAAGAGTTCCTGCTTGCGGTTACCAAGCCCGCACACCGTCTGCGCCGACGGCGAATCGGATACCTCACCCCACGGCAACACGACACCCCGGGAGGCCAGAAAATCGCGCACCCCGTCGTAGCGGGGTTTACCGTCGATGAAGTGCCGGTAGTCGTGGGGGGTGAACTGATACGCGGCGAACAGTTCCGCCCAGGCCGCCTGGTGGATTGCCGCTGTGTCGGTGACCACACCATCCAGGTCGAACAGCACGGCATCGTGAAGGCGCGGATCGATCCTGACCCGCTGACTCACATCGGCGTCCCCGGCCTGTTCCCATCGCTGATCGGCCACCATGGCATTGACCCTAAGCCAGGGCCCTGCGGCCGACCGGTTAGGGGACCAATGCCCCTGATCGCCGGCATCTGGTCGGGTTAGGGTCATCCCAGACAGGAAGGACAGTGAAATGCCAACTGCGTCAAGCAGTCTGCCCATCATCGTCGGAGTCGATGGTTCGTCGGCATCGAAGGTCGCCGTCGACTGGGCCGCGCGTGACGCCGCCATGCGCGGCGAGGCCCTCACACTGGTACACGTACTCGTCCCGCCGGCGGTGATGGCATTCCCCGAGGTGCCGATGCCGCCGGGGTACCTGCAGTGGCAGGAGGAAGAGGGCCGCAAACTCCTGGATAGCGCTCGCCGGACTGTCGAGGACGCCGTCGGGAAAGCCGACGTGGAGGTTACCTCCGAGATGGTCACCGGGTCCGCGGTACCCACGCTGGCCGACCTTTCCACCGGTGCCCAGATGATCGTGGTGGGCTGCCGAGGACGGGGTGCCCTGGCCCGCGGACTTCTTGGCTCGATCAGTACCGGTTTGGCGCACCACGCCCACTGCCCGGTGGCGATCATCCACGACGAAGATCCGCTGATGCCGCATCCCTCGCAGGCCCCGGTGGTGGTCGGTGTGGACGGCTCTCCGGCCTCTGAGCACGCCGTGGCGATCGCCTTCGAGCAGGCGTCTTTCCGGGGTGTGGACCTGGTCGCGGTGCATGCCTGGAGCGACAGCGGGGTGCTCGAGTTTCCCGGCGCAGACTGGTCGAGCCTGCAGGCTATGGGGGAGGAGACCCTCAGCGAGCGATTGGCCGGCTGGCAGGAGCGCTACCCCGACGTCCTGGTCCGCCGGGTGGTGGTGGCTGACAAGCCCGCTCACCAACTGATCGAGCAGGCGGAGTCGGCCCAGTTGCTGGTGGTCGGAAGTCATGGCCGCGGCGGCTTCGCGGGGATGTTGTTGGGGTCGGTCAGCACCAGCGTTGTTCACGGCGCCCGGATGCCGGTGATCGTCGCGAGGACGACGGCGCCGGCCGGCTAGGCCGGTAGATCTAGGGAAGCGGGGCCACCCAGCGCACGATGGTGCCGCCACCGGGCGGGGTGTCGACGATCAGTTCGCCGCCGACGTCGTGGGCCCTGGCCCGCAGGTTGCTCAGTCCGCTGGGGGTCACGTCGGCCGGCATCCCGCAGCCGTCGTCGATCACCTCGAGGCTCAGTTCGTCGTCGACCCGCACGGTGACGGACAGGGTCTGGGCGTGCGCGTGCCGCACCGCATTGCTGACCGCCTCGCGGACAACGGCTTCGGCGTGATCGGCCAGCGTCGCGTCGACCACCGAGAGCGGGCCGACGAAGGCGACGGTAGTCCGGAGTCCCGAACCGCCGAACGCTCCGACGGCTTCGCTGATGCGCTGGCGCAGGCGGGTTGTTCCGGAAGATCCGCCGTGCAGGTCGAAGATGGTGGTGCGGATCTCCTGGATGACACTTTGCAGTTCGTCGACAGTGTCGGCCAGGCGGGTCTGTACCTCAGGTACCCGGGCCCGGGGGATGGCGCCCTGCAGTGTCAGACCCACGGCGAAAAGCCGTTGGATGACGTGATCGTGGAGGTCCCTGGCGATGCGGTCGCGCTCGGAGATCACCTCGAGTTCGTGCATCCGCCGCTGGCTGTTGGCCAGCTGCCAGGCCAGCCCCGCCTGATCGGCGAAGGCCGTCATCATGTCGAGCTGTTCCTGCGAGAACGTCCGGGCTCCGCGGTGGCGCAGCAGCACCACGATCCCGCCGACGCTGGTGCGTAACGGAATCACCATGGCCGGGCCGGCGTTGTCCATCAGTTGTTCGATCAGCTCGGGTTCGTCTATCTCGGGCAGTCGGCGCGGCTGCAGGTTGGTGAGCACCTCGCCCAGCACACTTGTTTCGACGTCGATCGGCGGTGCGGGCGTGGGCACCCGGGCCGCACCGACGGCCTCCATCACCAACAACTCCTTGACCGAGTCGGTTCCGAGATTGTCATCGGCGGTCACCGCGATGAATGCCCCGTCGGCCTGGGCCAGCCCGAGCACTTCGACGGCGGTACGGCGGAGCACCTCGGTCGGTTCGTCGCCGGCGAGCAATTGGGTGGCGATGTCTCGGGTCGACTCGATCCAGGCCTGTCGGGTCCGGGCCTGCTGGTAGATCCGGGCGTTGTCGATGGCGATTCCGGCCGCGGCGGCCAGCGCCTCGACGAGCACCTGGTCGCTGTCGCTGAAGGGCTGCCCGCCAGCTTTCTCGGTCAGGTACAGGTTGCCGAAAATCTCGTCGCGGATCCTGATCGGCACGCCGAGGAATGTGTGCATCGGCGGGTGGTTGGGTGGAAAGCCGACGGATGCGGGGTGCTTGGCGATGTCCTCGAGCCGAATCGACCTCGGATCGTCGAGCAGCAGGCCCAGCACGCCGATACCTTGTGGTACTCGACCGATCGCTTCCAGGTCGTCGGCGCCCATGCCTTCGAGGACGAAGTCGACGATCTCGTGCCCCTCCCCCCGGATCCCCAGGGCTCCGTACCGGGCGTCGACGATCTTGGTTGCCATCTCGATGATGGTCTGCAGGGTCTTGTCGAGGTCCAGTCCCGCGGTGACAACCAGCATGGCCTCCACCAGGCCGCCCATTTCGCGCAGCGCCAACTGGGAGAGGGTCCCGCGGAGTTGAGCGATCTGGTCGTCGGCGGAACCCTGGTCGGGCATCAGCCGTCCCGGCCGTGCCGCTGGCTGAGTTTGGAGACGAAAACCGCGGCCTGGGTGCGCCTTTCCATGCCGAGTTTGGCGAGCAGGCGCGACACGTAGTTCTTGACGGTCTTCTCCGCCAGGAACATGCGGGCCGCGATCTGCTTGTTGGTCAGGCCTTCTCCGAGCAGTCCGAGCAACACCCGTTCCTGGTCGGTCAGCCCGGACAGCGGGTCGGAGCGTTCGGCGGCCCCCCGTAGGCGGGCCATCAGCGCGGCGGCGGCCCGGTTGTCCAGCAGGGAGCGGCCGGCGCCGACATCTTTGATCGCAGTGGCCAGTTCCATGCCTTTGATGTCCTTGACGACATAGCCGCTCGCGCCCGCGAGGATGGCGTCCAGCATGGCTTCGTCGGAGGTGAACGACGTGAGCATCAGGCAGCGCAGGTCGGGCATCTTGGAGAGCAGGTCGCGGCAGAGTTCGATGCCGTTGCCGTCCGGAAGCCGTACGTCGAGGACCGCGACATCGGGGTTGAGGGCCGGAATCTGGGCCATGGCCTGGGCCACCGATCCGGCCTCCCCGATGACGTCAAGATCGGGGTCGCTGCTCAGCAGATCGATCAGACCCCGACGCACCACCTCGTGGTCATCGACGAGGAAGACCTTGACCATGCGCTCACCATAACCGGCGGGGGTCCTGTCACAGCAAGCGTTGGCGATCCACCACCAGGATCGAGCAGTCGGTGTCGTGAAGTGCGGCCTGGCCCGGCGGCCCGAGAAGTTCCTTGATCGCCGCTGCGTTTCGCGCACCGACCACGATCAACTGGATCGCCGCGGCGTTGTCCGCAAGAAAGCCCAACCCGCTGCCCTGCACCGCGACCGGCAGCGCATCGAGATCGGGGTAGCGGTGCCGCCACTGCTCGAGTCGCCGGTCCAGTTGGGCGTGGACCATTCGTTCACCATCGAGGTGCTGTGCGTTCTCCTGGCCTCCGGACTGCCAGGTACCCAGCGCCCGCAGTGGGACGTGTCGCATCCGGGCCTCCTCGACGGCGTACTGCAGCACTGCGGCAGAGTCCGGGGTCTGGTCGAGTTCGACCACCACCCAGCCCGACGGTTGTCCTCCGCCGCGGACCACCGCGACCGGGCAGTGTGCCGAGGCCGCCAATGCCATGGCGGTCGAGCCGGTGCGGGCGTGCTCGAAATGCTTCGGGCCGACCGCCCCGACGCAGATCATCGCGGCGCTGCGGGAGGCCTCGAGCAGTGCGGGTGCCGGACGCCCGGGAACGACCTCGGTGCTCAGCTGTACCTGCGGGCCGGTTCGGCGAACGGTCGCGGCCGCGGTGTTGACGGCCGACTGGGCTGAGTCGGCGTCACCCTCGGCCGCCGCCACCAGTCGCAGCGGCAGATCCCGGCCGATCGCCTCGTCGAGTGCCCACAGCGCCGCGCGCAGACCCACCGGAGACCCGTCGATGCCGACCACGATGGACGGCGGTGTAAACCTCTCAGCCATCGAATTCACCATGGTTCATTCTGCCTCTCACGGCACCGGTTCCGCGGCGACCGGGCTGGGAGCGATCGCGAACAGACGCTCGGTGTCCTCCCGGGTACACGGGGCGGTGCCGGGTGTCAGCAACATGGCCGCTCCGGCGGCGATGCCCAGGCGGACCGCTTCGGTCAGCGGCCAACCCCGGGTCAGGCCCACCGCGACGCCTGCAACCATCGCATCGCCGGCGCCCACCCCGCTGCCCGGCGGCACCCGCACCGGTTCGTAGCGCAGTCCGCCTCCGGCGGTCGCCAGCAGTGCGCCCTTGCCGCCCAGGGACACCAGCACGTGCTCGGCGGCGCCCCGATCGATGAGTTCGGCCGCCGCCGCGAGTTGCTCACTTTCGGTGCTCAACTCCCGGCCGACGCATTCACGCAATTCCCGCGCACTCGGTTTGAGCAGATAGACCCCCGAGGTGATGTGGGTGAGGCCACCGCCGGAGGTGTCGAGGAGGAACTTCGCATCCTGCTCGACGCAGAGGTTGGCCACCTGTTGGTAGAAATCGTCGGGCACACCGGGCGGCAGGCTGCCGCTGGCCACCACGATCGATGCCGAGGCCGCCGCACGGCGCAGGTGCAGAAGGCAATCGGCCTGCTCGGCCGCGGTCAGCTCCGGCCCCGGCAGGACGAACCGGTACTGGCCGGAGGAGCTGGTCTCGTTGACGGTGAAGCTCTCCCTCGTCGATCCGCCGATCGGGACCCGCTGCACCGCAAGGCCTTCGGCGATCAGCAAGGTGTTGACCAACTCGCCGGCCGGTCCGCCCGCCGGAAACACCGCCATCGACGACGCGCCGAGCACCTGCGCCACGTGCGCGACGTTGACACCCCCGCCGCCAGGGTCGTAACGCGCAGCGGCGCAGCGCAATTTGTCGGTGGGGCGGACCACTTCGGTGCTGGTTGTGATGTCCAGGGCCGGGTTCATGCACAGCGTGACGATGTCCGGTCTCAACCCGAACCCCTTCCTACAGGCCGGTCGGATAAGTTTCCGGGTTCTGCCCGGCAACCCAGACACTGGTCGGTTCCAGCGGCTCCAACGCACGCGTGCGGTCGATGTGGATCATCGCATCGAACTGGTCCGACGGGCGGACGTGGAAATAGTGGCTCTGCCTTTCGGTCTGCGGCAGATAGATCACCCCGATGGCCCGGCCGAGCCGAACCACCTCCAGTGCCTCGGCGGCGGGGGAGCCGTCGTGCATGTCGACGACGAAGGCCGGCTTGCCGGTTTCATGCAGGAGTTCCTCGATACTGCCCGGCAGGGCCGGCCGGACCGTCTTGCGTTCGGCGATGCCACCCCAGTCGCTGGCCGCCGTCACGGTGCCGGTGTAGGTGGAGAACCCGATCAGCCGGCAGTGCGGGCCGTACCGCTCGCGGGCCAGTTGGCCGATGGTCAACTGGCCGTCCGCCGAGACCTCGGTGGCGCGGGCATCCCCGACATGGGAGTTGTGCGCCCACACTACGATTCGGGCCGGTCCGGGGTGCGGTCCGCCCTCCCGGTCCAGATGCTCGATGAGTGCGTCGAGCGTTTGCGCCATGTGTTTGTCGCGCATGTTCCACGACGTCACCCGACCGGCGAACATGCCGCGGTAGTAGGCCTCCGCATCGCGGACCGTCACCGCATTCTGCTGGGCGTGGAACAGTTCGTCATGCGCCAGCTCGCCGTCCTGCCTGAGGTAATCGCAGGCGTTGCGCTGCAACTCCACCAGTTGTTCGACGGCTTCGCGCTCACAACTGGGGCCGGCCCCGAAGGCGGCCGCGTAACCGTAGGCCTGACCGTCGTCGCCGGCCGAGTGGTCGAAACACGCGTAGCGCGCCCGGGCCCGCGCCGCCGCCGGGGGATCGACGGTGTCCAGGTAGCCGACCACCTCGTGCATCGACCGGTGCAGGCTGTAGAGGTCCAAGCCGTAGAAACCGGTCTGGCGCCGGCCGTCGGCCGCGCATCGGCCGTTGTGCCAGCGCAGCCAGCCGACGAAGTCCCGCACCACGGTGTTGCGCCACATCCAGGCCGGAAATCGCTCGAAGCCGCCCAGAGCATCTTCTGCGGAGCCGTCGTCGCCGAGGCCCCGGACGTAACGGTTCACCCGGTAGGCGTCCGGCCAGTCCGCCTCGGCGGCGACAGCGTTGAATCCCTTGTTCTCGATCAGCCATCTGGTGATCTCGGCCCGGGCTTCGTAGAACTCATGGGTGCCGTGCGAGCTCTCACCGATCAGCACCACCCGGGCATCGCCGATCAGGTCCTCAAGCACCTCGGCGGGCGGAACGCCGCCGGGAGCGTCGACGGCGGCGCGGGCGACCAGTTCGGCGGGCGTCGGCCCGGTTCGCGGCACCGGTGCCCCGGTGGTCGGGGCGGCCAGCAGTTCCCGCACCTCATCGTCGGTGACCTGGGTGAAGTCCCAGAACGACTCCCCGACGGCCAGGAACGGTGTGGGCATCGACGCACACACCACGTCCTCGACGATCCCGGCGAACTCCCGGCAGGTGGATTCCGGTGCGGCCGGTACGGCCACCACGATCTCGGCCGGTTGCCAATCGCGCAGCGCCTGGACGGCCGCCATCATCGATGATCCGGTGGCCAGGCCGTCGTCGACCAGGATCACCGCCTTGCCGGTGACGTCCAGCGGCGGACGGCCCTGCCGATAGGCCGCCTCCCGGCGGGCCAATTCGCGGGCCTCCCGTTCGGCCACTTCCCGCAGTTGGGCGGGGGAGACCCGCAGACCGCGCAGGACGTCGTCGTTGACCACCACCCGCCCGCCGCTGGCCAGCGCGCCGACGGCGAACTCCTCGTGCCCCGGCGCTCCCAGTTTGCGGACGATGAACGCGTCCAGTGGTGCGCGCAGCGCGCACGCCACCTCGTAGGCGACCGGCAGGCCGCCGCGGGCCAGGCCGAGCACCACCACGTCATCGCGGTTGCGGTAGGCCCCCAACATGCCGGCAAGTACCCGGCCGGCCTCCCTCCGGTTGCGGAACACTCGTCGTGGTTCATGTCGCCGTAGTCCGCGTTGTGGCCCCATGCCGCCTCCCCAGTTCCGCCCCTGCCCTCCACCATCCGATCATTCCGAGCCCGGCGTCGGTAGGGAAAGAAGTCCTGTCGTCCGGATCGAGAGCGGTGCCAGACTGGAGTCATGTGGATGATGGCCGGAAGCGCGATCGCCGGGGCGGGACTGTTGGCGGCGCGCCGGTACTACCGGAACTGGGGCACCACCAAGGAGGAGTGCGAGTCGACCCTGCCCGGTGACGAGCTGGTGGAACAGCCGGTTTCGCAGACCACTGAGGGCATCTGGATCGACGCCCCGGCAGCGCAGGTGTGGCCGTGGCTTGTACAGATGGGCTATGACCGTGCCGGGATGTACAGCTACGAGAAGCTGGAGAACCTGGTCGGTATCAGGCACCGGAACGCGGACCGAATTCACCCCGAATGGCAGCGTCTGGCAGTCGGGGACGTGATCCGGTTGGCGCCCCCCGGCTGGATGGGGCTGCGCGAAGGCATCGCGCTGCCGGTGCAGCGAATCGTCGACGGTGAGTCGATCGTGTTACGGCTGCGGCCACCGGACGTTCCGCTGGACGGCGTCTGGTCCTTCCACGTCGTGCCGCACTGGGAAGACCGCTGCCGGCTACTTGTTCGCACGCGGTCGCGGATGCGGGCGCCCGGTGAGGCCCTGGGTGCTGAGGCCGTCGGTCCGGTGATGGCCTTGATGACCCGCGGGATGCTGCTCGGTCTGAAGCGGCGGGTGGAGCAGTCCTTCTGACGCCGGCAACAGGGCCGGGGCTTTGTACCCTCGCGTTAGACGGCTGGACGGGGGAGGATCGGAAGCATGGCCGGTGCCGCCCTGCATGCCCAGGTCGCTGAAACCCACACCGGTCTGGTGTTCCTGGTCGGCGATCTGGCCTACAAGGTGAAGAAGCCGGTCACCACGGACTTCCTCGACTTCTCCACCCCGGCCAGCAGAGAGCTTGCCTGCGCGCACGAGGTCGCGCTGAACAGCCGTCTTGCGCCGGACAGCTATCTGGGAGTGGGCCACTTCCACCCCCCACTGGGCGGTGTTCCGGAACCGGTCATCGTGATGCGCCGGTACCCCGACGAGGTCCGGTTGGCCACCATGGTGCGCCACGGTCAGGACGTGGCCGAGTCGTTGGCGGCGATCGCCGATATCCTGGCCGCTTTCCACGCCGGTGCGCACCGCGGCCCAGAGGTGGACGAACAGGCCCGCTTCGAGGCGGTGACGGGCCGGTGGCAGGAGAACACGACCGAACTCGCCCGCTACGCGGCCGGCGTGGTCCCTGGGCTGGACGACTGCGTAGTCGACGAAATCGAATGCCGCGCAATGACGTTCCTGGCCGGCAGGACCGCGCTGCTGGACCGGCGGATCGCCGACGGCCGGGTCGTCGACGGGCACGCCGATCTGCTGGCTGACGACATCTTCTGCCTGCCCGAGGGGCCGGCCCTGCTGGACTGCCTGGAGTTCGACGATCACCTGCGCTACGTCGACGTCGTCGACGACGTCGCCTTCTTGGCGATGGATTTGGAGTACCTGGGCCGAACCGAACTCGCCGAGTTCTTCTTCGATCGGTATCTCGCCCTGACACAGGACGACGCGCCGGACTCGTTGCGGCACTTCTACATCGCCTACCGCGCGGTGGTGCGGGCCAAGGTTGACTGCGTTCGCCACGTCCAGGGTCATCCGGAGGCCGCCACCGACGCCCGCCGCCACCTGGACATCGCACTGGCGCACCTGCGGGCCGGGGCGGTGCGACTGATCGTGGTCGGCGGCGCACCAGGCACCGGCAAAACCACCCTGGCGCGCGCCCTTGCCGACCGCACCGGCGCCCGGGTGATCTCCACCGACGATGTTCGGGCCGGTATGGCTGCTCGCGGCGAGATCACCGGAGAACCAGGCATTCTCGGTGAAGGCCTCTACACCCCGGCAAACGTCGGTGCCGTCTATCACACCGTGCTGACCCAAGCCCGGGCCGGTCTCGGCGACGGGCACACCATAATCCTGGACGGCACCTGGACCGACCCCGAGTACCGGGAACAGGCCCGCCGCATCGCCGTCGATAGTTCGGCCGCGATCATCGAATTCGCCTGTGTCGCGCCGCTTCACGCCACTGTCGACCGGATCCGCACCCGCACCTCGACCAGCTCCCAGGTGACACCGGAGATCGCGACGTCCCTGGCTGCCCACGACCCCGCCCACGGCAGTTGGCCGGAGGCCCACCGCATCGACACCACCCGAGAACCGGCCGAAGCCGGCGCCGCGGCGCTGGAAATCTGCCTAACCACCTGAAGAGGAGAGAAGCCCGTGTACGTCGAAGACATCGCCAATCTGGGTATGGCAGACGCCGAGGAGGCCGGCGGCAAGGGCGCCAACATGGGTGAGATGGTGGCCGCCGGGCTGCCGGTTCCGCCCGGCTTCGTGGTGCTGCGCGATTCCTATCTGGAGTCGATGAAGGGTGCCGGGGTTTCCGATGACCTCAACGCCGCGCACCGGGAGGCCATGCTGCATGCCCTCGATACCAGCCGGTTCGACGCGATGTGCGCGAACATGAAAGCGATGGTGCTCAGAGCCGGGATGGCCGGTGAAGTCCGCGATCGCATCCTGGCCGCCTACCACGCGATGGGGCCGGACTGCTATGTCGCGGTGCGCTCGTCGGCCACCGGGGAGGACGGCGCGGACGCCTCCTTCGCGGGCATGAACGAGACCTTCACCAACGTGCGGGGCGACGCTGACCTGATCGAGGCGGTGCAGAACTGCTGGGCATCGCTGTTCGGTCCGCGGGTGGTCTCCTACCGGGCCAGTCGCGGCTTCACCGCCGACCCCGCGATGGCGGTGGTCGTGCAATTGATGGTGGCCTCGGAGCGATCGGGTGTCGCTTTCACCGCCGACCCGACCACCGACGCGACCGACCGGGTGGTGGTCGAGGGCGCGTTCGGCCAGGGTGAGGTGGTGGTCTCCGGTTCGGTGGAGCCCGACACCTACGTCGTCTCCAAGGAGAACGGCGAAATCCTCTCCCGCCGAATGGGTTACAAGTCCTTCAAGATCATCCGCGGTGCCGATGGCAAGGACCAGCGGGTCGAACTCGACGAGGCACAGGCCGAGGCGCAGGTGCTCAACGATGACGAGGTGCGACTGATCGCCGATATCGCGATCCGCAGCGAACGCCATGCGGGTTGCCCGCAGGACACCGAGTGGGCGATCGCCGACGGCAAGACCTACATCGTCCAGACCCGCCCGATCACCACTCTGAACCGGGCTGGCAAGCCCGCCGCCGAACAGCACCAGGTCCTGCTTCAGGGGCTGCCCGCGGTTCCGGGCGCGGCCTCGGGCGTCGTTCGGGTGCTCACCGACGTTAAAGACGGCGCCCGGTTGCAGGACGGGGAGGTTCTGGTGGCGCAGATGACCAACCCGGACTGGCTTCCCACCATGCGTCGGGCCGCCGCACTGGTCACCGATACCGGTGGTATGACGTGCCACGCCGCGATCGTTGCCCGGGAACTGGGCGTGCCGTGCATCGTCGGCGCCCGGACCGCTACCAAGGACCTCGCCGATGGCACGGTCGTCACCGTCGACGGCACCCACGGACGGGTGCTGGCCGGCCGGGTCGAGGAACAGAAAGCCGGCGGCGCCCAGACCGCACCGGTGGCGGTCAGTGGAGCGGCCACCGTGTCTTCTGAGATCACTGCCACCAAGATCTACGTCAACGTCGCGATGCCCGACAAGGCCGAGGCGGCCGCTGCCCTCGACGTCGACGGCGTCGGTCTGTTGCGTGCCGAACTGATTCTGGAGGACGCCCTGCACAACCGGCATCCGCGGGACCTCATCGAGCACGGCGAGCAGGCGAGTCTGGTCGATGCGCTCGCCACCGCCGTCGGCCGGGTTGCGTCGGCGTTCTCGCCGCGACCGGTGGTGTACCGGGCGTCAGACTTCCGCACCAACGAGTTCCGTAATCTCAAGGGCGGCGACAAGTTTGAGCCGGAAGAGCACAACCCGATGATCGGCTACCGCGGCTGTTACCGCTACATCAGCAACCCCGACCTGTTCGACCTCGAACTGCAGGCGCTGGCCCGGGTTCGCGAGCGTAACCCCAACCTGCACTTGATGATCCCGTTCGTCCGCACTAAGTGGGAGCTCGAGCGCTGCCTAGAACTCGTGGACGCCAGCCCGCTGGGCCGACAGCGCGGCCTGCACCGCTGGGTGATGGCCGAAGTGCCCTCGGTGGTGCACTGGCTTCCCGAGTACGTCGGCATGGGTATCGATGGGGTCTCGATCGGCAGTAACGATCTGACCCAGTTGATGCTTGGGGTGGACCGCGACTCGGACCTGTGTGCCGAGTTGTACGACGAGTCCGACGCCGCTGTGCTCGACGCCATCGGGCGGATCATCGGAACCGCTCGACGACTGGGGATTACCGCGTCGCTGTGCGGTCAGGCCCCATCCAGCCGGCCGGACTTCGCCGAGCATCTGGTCCGTATGGGCATCACGTCCATCTCGGTCACACCGGATGCGGCGGACCGGACCCGGCGCAACGTCGCCGCCGCGGAACGCCGCCTGCTGCTGGAGTCGGCGCGCGGCCACGGCGACTGAGACGCGACGAAGCCGCTGAGCTGACGCCGGCAATCCCCGGAATCGAGTCGTCGGTGACCTAAAGTCGGCGCATGGCCGACTCCGCTATCACCCGCCGGACCATGCTCAAGTTCGCTGCGGCGGCCCCCGCGGCACTGGGCCTGGCGGCGGGAGCCCCGGCCCCAGCCGCCTCTGCCGAATCCCTGGGCCTGCTGTTCGACTACTCCGCCGGGGTGCTCAGCGCCGCCGACATCAAGGCTGCCGGTGGTGTCGGCGCCATCCGGTACGTCTCCGATCGCCGGCCCGGCGCCCAGTGGATGCTGGGCAAGCCGATGCTGTTGGCCGAAGCCCGCGAGTTGTATCACGCCGGGTTGAAGATCGTGTCCAACTACCAGTTCGGTAAGCAGGACACCGCCGACTGGCTCGGTGGGCAGGCGGCCGGCATCAAACACGCCAAGCGCGGACTGGAGCTGCACGCCGCTGCCGGCGGCCCGGCTACCGCGCCGATCTACGCCTCCATCGACGACAACCCCAGCTACGAGCAGTACAAGCAGCAGGTTGCGCCTTACCTGCGGGCTTGGGAGGACGTTGCCGGTAAGGAGCGCGTCGGCATCTACGCCAACTCCAAGACCATCGAGTGGGCGCTGCAGGACGGCATCGGTTCGTGGTTCTGGCAGCACAACTGGGGCACGCCCAAAGGCTTCGTGCATCCCGCGGCGCACCTGCACCAGTTCGAGATCGACGCCCGCAAGGTTGCCGGCGTCGGCGTGGACCTCAACAACATCCTCAAGCCGCAATTCGGCCAGTGGCTGGCCGGGAGTCCCTAGAGGAATCATCGGGAATCCCCAATAACCTACCGAATGGTAACCATTTGCCAGCAAACATCGGTCGGGAATTTCGGTAAACAATTGTCGGCCAAGTGGACGGACAACTGCGCGTCAGGCGGCCGACGGGGGACACCAGGGGTGGCCCCATCCGGAGATCACGATTTGATAACGATACCCTTGTGAACTGCGTAGTTGTGGTTACTCGAGCGTAACCGCCTGCACGCAGGACGTTTGTCCCGACCACCCCTCGCGGCGCTGACCGCGGGTCATATTCGCAGGTTGGTTACTCATGCGTAGAACTAGTCAGTAACAAATAATCTCCACAAAAGGCGCGCATTCTTATGCCACCCTTAATGCGCGAAAGACCGCCCCCGAGGGAGAAGCAGACGCGTGACGATCAACGAGTACGACAGGCTGACCGCGGACAACGATGTTGATCGGGTGGCCGTGCACGCGCTCGTGGACCGACTCAACGCCGGGGAGCCCTACGCGCTCGTGTTCGGCGGCCAGGGCAACAGTTCCTGGCTCGCCGGTCTCGAGGAGATCGTCACCACCACCGGCATCGAGTCGGAACTGTCCGCCCTTGCCGGGGAGGCGGAACTTCTGTTGGAGCCGGTCGCCGATGAACTGGTGGTGGTGCGGCCGATCGGGTTCGAACCGCTGCGCTGGGTTCGTGCGCTGGCCGCCGGGGAAGCGGTGCCCACCGACCACCAGCTGACGTCGGCGGCGGTGTCGGTGCCCGGTGTGCTGCTCACTCAGATCGCCTCGACCCGGGCGCTGATTCGGCAGGGCCTGGATGTGGCTGCGGCTCCGCCGGTCGCGATGGCCGGGCATTCCCAAGGTGTGCTGGCCGTCGAGGCGCTGCGCGCCGGCGGGGCCAAAGACGTGCATCTGCTGGCATTGGCCCAGCTCATCGGTGCGGCCGGAACACTGGTGGCCCGTCGCCGCGGGATCGTCGCCCTCGGTGACCGTCCGCCGATGGTTTCGGTCACCAACGCCGAACCGGACCGCATCGCCGAACTACTCGAGGACTTCGGCCGTGACGTCCGCACGGTGGCGCCGCCGGCGCTGTCGATCCGCAACGGTCGCCGCTCGGCCGTCCTCACCGGAACCCCTGAGCAGCTCTCCCGCTTCCAGCTGTACTGCGAGCAGATCTCGGAGAAGCAGGCCGCCGAGCGAAAGAACAAGGTGCGCGGCGGGGCGGTCTTCTCTCCGGTGTTCGATCCGGTGACCGTTGAGGTCGGTTTCCACACCCCGAGGCTCGCCGACGGCGTCGAGATCGTCGGCCGGTGGGCTCAGGCCGTCGGCCTGGACGTCGACGCGGCCCGCGCGCTGGCACAGGAGATCCTGGTCGACCAGGTCGACTGGGTTGCGGCCGTCACCGCCATTGAGGAGGCCGGGGCGCGATGGATCCTCGATCTCGGCCCCGGTGACATCCTGACCCGAGTCACCGCCCCGGTGATCCGCGGTCTCGGGATCGGCATCGTGCCCGCCGCTACCCGCGGCGGACAGCGCAACCTGTTCACCGTCGGTGCCGCCCCCGACGTCAGCAAACCGTGGTCGAGTTACGCGCCCTCGGTGGTCAGCCTGCCGGACGGTTCGGTGAAGCTGTCCACCAAGTTCACCCGCCTCACCGGGCGTTCGCCGATCCTGCTGGCGGGCATGACCCCGACCACGGTGGACGCGCGCATCGTGGCAGCGGCGGCCAACGCCGGACACTGGGCCGAACTGGCCGGCGGGGGACAGGTCACCGAGCCGATCTTCGAGCGCCGGATCGCCGAACTGGTCGATCTGCTCGAACCGGGCCGGGCCATCCAGTTCAATGCGCTGTTCCTCGATCCTTACTTGTGGAAGCTGCAGGTCGGCGGAAAACGATTGGTGCAGAAAGCCCGTCAATCCGGTGCCCCGATCGACGGCTTGGTGATCAGTGCCGGAATTCCCGACCTCGAGGAAGCCGTCGACCTCATCGACGAACTTCGTCGCGTGGGCATCGCCCACATCTGCTTCAAGCCGGGCACCGTCGGCCAGATCCGTTCGGTGATCAGGATCGCTGCCGAGGTGCCCACCACTCCTGTCATCGTGCATATCGAGGGCGGCCGGGCAGGGGGTCACCACTCCTGGGAAGACCTCGACGACCTGCTGCTGACGACCTATTCCGAACTGCGCTCGCAGTCCAACATCACCGTGTGCGTGGGTGGCGGTATCGGAACGCCCGAACGCGCGGCCGAGTACCTGACCGGCCACTGGTCGTCGGCCCACGGCTACCCGCTGATGCCGGTGGACGGAATCCTGGTCGGTACAGCGGCGATGGCCTGCCTGGAGGCCACCACGTCGCCGTCGGTCAAGCAGCTCCTCGTCGACACCGTCGGCACCGAACAGTGGGTCGGTGCCGGAAAAGCGCTCAACGGCATGGCATCCGGGCGCAGCCAGCTCGGTGCCGACATCCACGAGATCGACAACTCCGCCTCCCGGTGCGGCCGGTTGCTCGATGATGTCGCCGGCGACGCGGAGGCGGTGGCGGCCCGCCGCGATGAGATCATCGGCGCCATGGCCGCGACGGCCAAGCCCTACTTCGGCGATGTCGCCGAGATGAGCTACCTGCAGTGGCTTCGTCGTTACCTCGAACTGACCATCGGGGCCGGCGACAGCACCGCCGACACCAAGGTGCCGGACTCGCCGTGGCTCGATGTCACCTGGCGGGACCGCTTCGCCGCCATGCTGCAACGCACCGAGGCCCGCCTCAACGCTGCCGACACCGGCACCATCGTCACCCTCTTCGAGGACGTGGCGCTGCTGGAGGACCCGGACCGCGCGATCTCGGTGCTGCTGGAGCGCTACCCGGACGCCGAAACGGTGCTGCTGCACCCAGCCGACGGTCCGTTCTTCGTCGAACTCTGCAAGGTGCCGGGCAAGCCGGTGAACTTCGTCCCGGTCATCGATAAAGACGTCCGGCGCTGGTGGCGAAGCGACTCGTTGTGGCAGGCCCACGACGCCCGCTACAGCGCGGATCAGGTGTGTGTCATCCCGGGCACCGAGGCAGTCGCCGGGATCACTCGGGTCGACGAACCGGTCGGCGAGTTGCTCGACCGTTTCGAGGCCGCTGCGGTGTCCGAGGTGCTCGACGCCGGCCGCCAGCCGGTGCCGGTTGCCTCCCGACTGCACGTCCGCGCCGATGTCGGCGGTCCACTCGGAATCGTTCTGGACTCGCCGGACGTGCTGTGGGCCGGCCGAACCGCCATCAACCCGGTGCACCGGCTTGCGCCTCCATCGCAATGGCAGGTTCACGACAATCACTCCGCCACATGCCATTCCACCGGTGCGCGACTCGAGGTCGTAGGCTCCGACCGGGTTGTGCTCAGCGTTCCGCTGTCGGGCACCTGGATCGACATCGCCTTCACGCTGCCGCCCACCGTTGTCGACGGCGGCGCCCCGATGGTCATCACTGCCGACGCCGCGGCCGCCATGCGGGCCGTGCTGGCCATCGCTGCCGGCACCGATGGCCCGGACGCACTTCCGACGCTCATAGGCCACTCCACCACCGTGCGGGTGGAGTGGGATCCGGATCGGGTCGCCGACCACACCGGCGTCACCGCCACGTTCGGCGCACCGCTGGCGCCCACGCTGTCGACGGTGCCCGACGCTCTCGTCGGCCGGTGCTGGCCGGCGGTGTTCGCCGCGATCGGGGGGGCCACCACAGACACCGGTTTCCCGGTTGTTGAGGGCCTGCTCAGCTTGGTGCACCTTGACCACGCCGCACGACTGCTGAAGCCGTTGCCGGCCAACAGAACCGAACTGGTCGTCACCGCCACCACCTCGACTGCGGTCGATACCGAGGTCGGCCGGGTGGTTCCGGTCACCGTCAACATCAGCGACGCGAACGGGGCGGTGCTGGCCGTCCTCGAGGAGCGTTTCGCCATCCGTGGCCGTACCGGTCCGGCCGAACTGACCGATCCGGTTCGGGCCGGGGGAGCGGTGTCGGAGAACGCCACCGAAACCCCTCGCCGCCGCCGTCGGGACATCACGATCACCGCGCCAACCGACATGCGACCGTTCGCGGTGGTCTCCGGTGACCACAACCCCATCCACACCGATTCGACCGCGGCACTGCTGGCCGGACTCGACGCCCCGATCGTGCACGGCATGTGGCTGTCGGCGGCCGCCCAGCATGTGGTCACCGCCACCGACGGTAAGCCTGCCCCGCCCGGAAGACTGGTCGGCTGGACCGCGCGCTTCCTAGGCATGGTCTCGCCTGGCGACGAGATCGACATCCGGGTTGACCGGGTCGGAATCGACTTGGGCGCAGAGGTTTTGGAGATCACCGCCCGCGTCCGTGGCGAGATGGTGATGGCCGCCACTGCCCGGCTCACCGCACCCTCCACGGCCTACGCATTCCCCGGGCAGGGCATCCAGCACAAGGGCATGGGGATGGACGTCCGGGCTCGCTCCAAGGCCGCCCGCGCGGTCTGGGATCGGGCCGACAAATTCACCCGCGAGCATCTCGGTTTCTCGGTGCTGCACGTGGTCCGCGAGAACCCGACCAGCCTGATCGCCCAGGGTGTGCACTACCAGCACCCGGAGGGCGTGCTCTACCTGACCCAGTTCACCCAGGTCGCCATGGCGACCGTCGCCGCCGCCCAGGTCGCCGAGATGCGCGAACAGGGCGCCTTCGTCGAGGGTGCCATCGCCTGCGGCCACTCGGTCGGCGAGTACACCGCATTGGCCTGCGTCACCGGTGTCTACGAACTCGAGGCACTGCTCGAGGTAGTGTTTCAGCGAGGCAGCAAGATGCACGACATCGTGCCGCGGGACGAATCGGGCCGCTCCAACTATCGACTGGCCGCGATCCGCCCGTCCCAGATCGACCTCGATGACGCCGACGTCACCGCGTTTGTCGCCGAGATAGCCGAGCGCACCGGCGAATTCCTGCAGATCGTCAACTTCAACCTGCGCGGCTCGCAGTACGCCATCGCCGGCACGGTCCGCGGACTGGACGCCCTCGAGGAGGAAATCGAGCGTCGCCGCGAGATCACCGGAGGCAAGCGCGCCTACATCCAGGTGCCGGGCATCGACGTGCCGTTCCACTCCGACGTGCTCAAGGTCGGTGTTGCCGAGTTCCGCCGCTCCCTGGAGCGGATCATGCCGGCGGACGCCGACCCGTCGGTGCTGATCGGCCGGTACATCCCCAACCTGGTGCCTCGGCTGTTCACGCTCGACCGCGATTTCGTCCAGGAGATTCGCGACCTGGTGCCCGCCGAACCTCTCGATGAGATCCTCGCCGACTACGACACCTGGATCACCCAGCGCCCGAGAGAACTTGGGCGACGGGTCGTCATCGAACTGCTGGCCTGGCAGTTCGCCAGCCCGGTGCGCTGGATCGAGACCCAGGATCTGCTGTTCACCGAAGTGGCCGCCGGCGGCCTCGGTATCGAGCGCTTCGTCGAGATCGGTGTGAAATCCGCCCCGACGGTCGCGGGGCTGGCCACCAACACCCTCAAACTTCCCGAATACGCCTACAGCACAGTGCAAGTGCTCAACGTCGAGCGCGATGCGGAAGTGCTGTTCGCCACCGACGAGGACCCCGAAGAAGAGCCCGAGGAGATCTCGGCCGAGGCCACCCCGCCGGAGCCGGTAGCGGCGGAACCCGTTGCGGCGCAAGCCGCACCCGCCGCCCCCTCGGCTGGACCACGTCCCGAGGACATCCCGTTCGACGCTGCCGACGCCACCCTGGCCCTGATCGCCCTGTCGGCCAAGATGCGCATCGACCAGATCGAACCGCTGGACTCCATCGAATCCATCACCGACGGCGCGTCGTCGCGGCGCAACCAACTGCTCGTCGACCTCGGCTCCGAACTCAACCTCGGCGCCATCGACGGGGCCGCTGAAGCCGACCTCACCGCCTTGCGCGGCCAGGTCTCCAAACTTGCCCGGACCTACAAGCCCTTCGGCCCGGTCTTGGCCGACGCCGTCAACGATCAATTGCGCAGCGCGCTGGGGCCGTCCGGCAAGCGTCCCGGCGCCATCCCCGAGCGCGTCACCAAGACCTGGGAACTCGGCCCCGGCTGGGGCAAGCACGTCACCGTCGAGTTGGCATTGGGAGCCCGGGAGGGCAGCAGCGTGCGCGGCGGTCCGCTGGGCGGACTCACCGATGGTCCGCTCTCGGACGCCGCCGCGGTGGACAAGGCCATCGACGCCGCGGTCGCCGCCGTCGCCGCCCGGCGCGGTATCGCGGTGGCGCTGCCGTCTTCCGGCGCTCCCGCGGGCGGAGCCGTCGACTCTGCCGCGCTGACCGAGTTCGCCGAGACCGTCACCGGCCGCGACGGTGTGCTGGCGTCAGCCGCCCGGATGGTGCTGGGCCAGCTTGGTTTCGACGACACCGCCAGTGCACCGTCGACGATCCCCGATACCGAACTGATCGACCTCGTCACCGCCGAATTGGGCGCGGACTGGCCACGGCTGGTAGCGCCGGTGTTCGACGCCCGCAAGGCGGTGCTGCTCGACGACCGATGGGCAAGTGCCCGTGAAGATCTGGTCACGCTCTGGCTGGCCGGGGAAGACGATATCGAGGCCGACTGGGACCGGCTGTCCGAGAGTTTCGAGGGCGCGGGCCACGTGGTGGCCACCCAGGCCGACTGGTGGCGCGCCCGTGCCCTGGCCGAGGGCCGGTCCGTGCATGCCTCGCTCTACGCCAGGATCGCGGCCGGTGCGGACAACGCGGCACCCGGCCCCTACTCCGGTGACGTCGCCGTCGTCACCGGCGCTTCGAAGGGATCCATCGCTGCGTCGGTGGCCGCTCGGCTACTGGCCGGCGGCGCCTGTGTCATCGCCACCACGTCCCGCCTCGACGATGACCGGTTGACGTTCTACAAGTCGCTCTACCGGGAGAACGCCCGCTTCGGGGCCGCCCTGTGGGTGGTGCCGGCGAACATGGCCTCCTACGCCGACATTGACGCGCTGATCTCGTGGGTGGGTAACGAGCAGACCGAAAACCTCGGGCCGCAGGCCATCCACGTCAAGGACGCCCAGATCCCGACCCTGCTGTTCCCGTTCGCCGCACCGCGGGTAGCCGGTGACCTCGCGGAAGCCGGGTCGCGCTCGGAGATGGAGATGAAGGTCCTGCTGTGGGCGGTGGAAAGGCTCGTCGGCGGATTGTCGGCCATCGGGTCCGAAAGTGACATCGCCTCGCGGTTGCATGTAGTGCTTCCGGGATCGCCCAACCGCGGCATGTTCGGCGGGGATGGCGCCTACGGCGAGTCCAAAGCCGCCCTTGATGCGGTGGTGGCCCGGTGGAGCGCCGAAACTTCCTGGGCGCAACGGGTGACGATCGCCCACGCGCTGATCGGCTGGACCAAGGGCACCGGTCTGATGGGGCACAACGACGTGATCGTCGACGCCGTCGAGGAAGCCGGGGTGACCACGTACACCAGCGCCGAGATGGCCGGCATGCTGTTGGATCTGTGTTCGGCCGAAGCGAGGGCCGCCGCATCGGATGCGCCGGTGAAAGCGGACCTCACCGGTGGACTCGGTGACGTCGAGCTGGACATGGCTGACCTGGCCGCCCGGGCTCGCGAGGAGATGACCTCCGCCGCAAAGGATTCCGACTCAGACGACGGTGGCGGGATCGCCGCGCTGCCGTCGCCTCCCCGTGCCCCCGGTGGCTGCCCGCCGCCGGCGTGGCCGGAACTCGACATCGACCCAGCCGAACTGGTGGTCATCGTGGGCGCCGCCGAGCTGGGTCCGTACGGGTCGTCCCGCACCCGCTTCGAGATGGAGGTGGACAACGAACTGTCCGCGGCCGGTGTGCTCGAGTTGGCCTGGACCACCGGGCTTCTGGCTTGGGAGGACGACCCCAAGCCCGGCTGGTACGACACCGGGACCGGTGAGATGGTTCCCGAGGAGGATATCGCCGAGCGTTATCACGACACTGTGGTGGAACGCTGCGGCATCCGCGAGTTCGTCGCCGACGGGGCACTGAAGGCCGACCACTCCCATGAACTGCTGGTCAGTGTCTTCCTGGAGCGGGACTTCTCCTTCGTGGTGTCCTCAGAGTCCGATGCCCGCGCCTTCGTGTCCTTCGACCCTGAGCACACCGTGGTGCGACCGGTCGGCGACTCCGGCGACTGGGAGGTGATCCGCAAGGCGGGCACCGAGATTCGGGTTCCGCGCAAGGTCACGTTGTCCCGCACCGTGGGAGGTCAGATCCCCACCGGTTTCGATCCGACGGTCTGGGGAATCAGCGCCGATATGGCCGCCTCGGTCGACCGGGTGGCGTTGTGGAACATGGTGGCTACCGTCGACGCCTTCCTGTCATCGGGGTTCACACCCGCCGAACTGATGCGTTGGGTACACCCGACGATGGTGGCCAGCACCCAGGGTACCGGCATCGGCGGCCTCACCAGCATGCAGACCATGTTCCACGGAAACCTGTTGGGCACCCCGAAGCCGAACGACATCCTGCAGGAGGTTCTGCCGAATGTTGTTGCCGCGCATGTGATGCAGTCCTATGTCGGCGGCTACGGGGCCATGGTCCACCCAGTGGGCGCGTGCGCCACCGCGGCGGTGTCGGTCGAGGAGGGCGTGGACAAGATCCGTCTGGGCAAGGCCGAACTGGTGGTCGCCGGTGGTTTCGACGACATGACCGAGGACGCCATCACCGGCTTCGGTGACATGGCCGCCACCGCCGACACCGAGATGATGCGGGCCCGCGGCATCAGCGACGCCCGGATCTCCCGGGCCAACGACCGCCGGCGGCTGGGTTTCCTGGAGGCGCAGGGCGGCGGCACCGTGCTGCTGGCTCGCGGCGACCTGGCACTCAAGATGGGCCTCCCGGTGCTGGCCGTCGTGGCTTACGCGCAGAGCTTTGCCGACGGCGTGCACACCTCCATCCCGGCGCCTGGTCTGGGTGCCCTCGGCGCGGGCCGCGGCGGACGCGATTCCGCGCTGGCCCGGTCGTTGGGCAGGCTCGGCGTCACCCCCGACGACATCGCCGTGATCTCCAAGCACGACACCTCGACGCTGGCCAACGACCCCAATGAGACCGAACTTCACGAGCGTCTCGCCGACGCACTCGGCCGGGCGCCGGGCGCGCCACTGTTCGTCATCTCGCAGAAGAGCCTGACCGGGCATGCGAAGGGCGGCGCCGCGGTCTTCCAGATGACGGGGCTGTGCCAGGTGCTGCGAGACGGCGTCATCCCGCCCAACCGAAGCCTGGACTGCGTCGACGACGAACTGGCCGGCGCAGCCCACCTGGTGTGGCCTCGGGAGACCCTGCGCCTCGGCGAGCGGTTCCCGCTGAGGGCCGGCCTGCTGACCAGCCTCGGCTTCGGACACGTGTCCGGACTGGTCGCGTTGGTGCATCCGGAGGCGTTCCTGGCTGCGCTGCCCGCCGCCGAGCGGGCCGACTACCGGCGGCGGGCCGCCGAGCGGCTGCTGGCCGGACGGCGCAGGCTGGTGTCGGCGATGGCCGGCGGCCGGCCGATGTACGAACGGCCGTCCGGGCGCCGGTTCGACCATGACGCGCCCGAAAAGCCGCAGGAGGCCGCCATGCTGCTCGATCCAGCCGCGCGCCTCGGCGGGGACGGTCACTACTCGGCCTGAATTCCGCTAGGGTCACGCCGTGGCGATAGTGGGCGTGGGGATCGACCTTGTGTTCATCCCCGATTTCGCTGAGCAGGTTGACCAGCCGGGCACGGTCTTCGCCGAGACCTTCACCCCCGGGGAGCGGCGCGACGCTGCCGACAAGAGTTCCCTTGCGGCACGGCATTTAGCGGCCCGGTGGGCGGCCAAGGAGGCCGTGATCAAGGCCTGGTCGGGATCCCGATTCGCCCAGCGTCCGGTGCTGCCCGAGGGTATTCATCGCGATATCGAAGTGATCACCGATATGTGGGGACGGCCCAAGGTCCGGCTCACCGGGCCGATCGCCGAACATCTCGCCGAGGTGGTGATCCACGTTTCGCTGACCCACGAGGGTGATACCGCCGCGGCCGTCGCCGTGCTCGAGACGCCCTAGCCCGACATCGACCGTCGCGCCGGCGCAACGCTGGGGGCTAGTCTCGGCCCGTGACCGATCTGATCCAGCGGGTGCGCGAGGTTCTGCCTGACGTTCGCCGCGACCTCGAGGAACTGGTGCGCATCCCGTCGGTGTGGTCCGATCCGGCCCGCCACGCCGACGTCCACCGCAGCGCGGAGAGGGTCGCCGAACTGCTGCGCGACGCCGGCTTCGCCGAGGTCGTGATCGTCAGCGAGGGCGGCGCTCCGGCGGTGATCGCCCATCATCCCGCGCCGCCCGGCGCTGCCACGGTCCTGCTCTACGCCCACCACGACGTCCAGCCCGAAGGCGATGCGGCGCAATGGCAGTCGCCGCCCTTCGAGCCGGAGGAACGAGCAGGCCGGCTCTACGGGCGCGGGACCGCCGATGACAAAGCCGGGATCGCCACCCACCTGGCGGCGTTTCGTGCCCACGGCGGCCGGCCACCGGTAGGGGTGACGGTGTTCGTCGAGGGGGAGGAGGAGTGCGGTTCACCGTCGCTGACCCGGCTGCTGGCGGCCCACAAACACAGGCTCGCCGCCGACGTCATCGTCATCGCCGACTCGGACAACTGGACGTCCGATATCCCCGCCCTGACGGTGTCATTGCGCGGCCTGGCCGACTGCGTGGTCGAGGTGGCGACCCTGGATCACGGTCTGCACTCCGGACTCTGGGGCGGCGTCGTGCCCGATGCGCTGACTGTGCTGGTTCGTCTGCTGGCCACCCTGCACGACGACGACGGCAACGTTGCGGTGGCCGGTCTGCACGAGGCGCGTGCCGCGGCGGTGGACCGCGGCCCCGACTGGGTGCGGGCCGAGTCCGGGCTACTGGACGGCGTCCGTGAGATCGGTTCGGGCACCGTGGCGCAACGGCTTTGGGCCAAACCGGCGATCACGGTGATCGGTATCGACACCACACCGATCGCCCGGGCATCCAACACCCTGATCCCGCGGGCCCGCGCCAAGGTCAGCCTGCGGGTGCCTCCCGGCGGGGATGCGGTCGAGCACCTGGAGGCCTTGCGCCGCCATCTCGAAACTCACGTGTCGTGGGGTGCGCACGTCACCGTCACTGCCGGCGACGCCGGGCAGCCCTACTCGATCGACGCCACCGGGCCGGTCTACGACGCGGCCCGGGCGGCTTTCCAGCAAGCCTGGGGCGTCGAACCTGTCGACATGGGGATGGGGGGCTCGATTCCGTTCATCGCCGAGTTCGCCGCCGCCTTCCCCGACGCCACCATCCTGGTCACCGGCGTCGAAGATCCGGGGACCCAGGCGCACAGCGTCAACGAGAGCCTGCACCTCGGCGTGCTCGAGAAGGCTGCCGTCACCGAGGCGCTGCTTCTGCAGAAACTGGGCTCCCGTCAGTCGAAGTAGGTTTCGCCCCCCTTGGGGAAACCGCCGCCGTAGGTCGCGATGTGGACGTGGGTGTAATGGTTGGAGTCCGGATCGCCCAAGTCGGCCATCAGCTTGGGTGATCCGTCGGCCGGATGGTAGGTGCGTTGCCAGATGACGTGCTCGAGATCGAACCGCTCGGCGTTGTCCAGGGCGAACTTGGCGATGCGGTCACCGAGTTCGCGACCCGCGCGGGTTTCCCAGTTCGGGATGATGACGTCGATGGCCAGGCCGTTGGGATGCCAGCGCATGCTGTCCGGGCGCCAGCCGCCGATTTCGCGGATCTGCGGAAACTTGGCGCTGATCGCGCGCTTCAGGCGGATCGTTTCGACCTGGAGGCCCTTCTCCGAGCCGACCCCGGGGGCCAGGGCCTGCCGGCCGTCCCGGGTGGGGAGTGCCTGGGGCAGAGCTTCGGTGTGTGTGGAGGCGGTCACCAGTTGGGGCTCGAAATTCAAGGACTGGGCCGCGTTCACCGGGGAGGCGATCACGGCCACCGCCATGAGGGGCGCGGTCCCGATGACCATCATGAGGCGGCGAAGAAGACGACCCATCTCGGGACCTCCGGTCAGGACGTGCGGGAATGTCTGTCCCGCGATCGTTATTTGACCGTGATGTCGGCTCCCGTGATGTTGGTGTTACATCTGTTGCCGCTGTGACTCGTCGGCTACGTGTTGGCGTTGCCGGCTTTCCATTGGCTCCAGGGGATGTTCCAGTCGCCGAGACCCTCGACGCCGGAGAGCACCGACCCCACGGTGCCCCGCACCTCGACGACGTCGCCACGCTTGGTGTTGTTGTAGAACCACTGCGCGTTCTCCGGGCTGACGTTGAGGCAGCCGTGGCTCACGTTCTCGCTGCCCTGTGAGCCCACCGACCACGGCGCGGAGTGCACGTAGACGCCGCTGTAGGACATCTGAGTGGCCCAATCCACCTCGAGGCGGTAGCCCTCGGGCGAGTTCGACGGGACGCCGTAGGTGGAGGAGTCCATGATCAGTTCCCGGTAGCGGTCACCGATGGTGTAGGTGCCGTTCGGGGTGGGAGTGCTGTTCTTACCCATCGAAATGGGCATGGTTTTGACGACCTGGCCATTGCGGCGGACGGTGAGCATCTTGCTGGAGTCGTCCGCGGTGGCGATCACCTGGTCGCCGATGGCGAACGTTGAGGACAGGTCCTCCTGGCCCATCAGGCCCTCGCCGAGATCGACGCCGAAGGTCTTGACGTTCACCGTCACCCGGGTTCCGGGCTCCCAGAAGTTCTGCGGTCGCCAGCGGACCTCGCTGTTGCTCAGCCAGTAGAACGCCCCCTCCACCGGCGGGTCGGTGGTGACGGTGATGGCCTTCTGGGCGGCGAGCCGGTCGGGGATCGCCTCGTCGAAGCGCACCGCGATCGGCTGGCCCACACCGACCACCGCGCCATCACCGGGCGACAGATAGGGCATGGTCTGGTTGGCCGGCGAGTGGGATTTGAAGCGGAGCGATTCGGTTGCCGTCCCGCCAAGACCGAGCGTGCTTGCGGTGATCGTGTAGTCCTTGTTGTAGGACAGTCGGCCGGTGGTCTTCCAGCTCAGCCCGTCGGGAGCCAGCTCGCCCTCCACCGCCTCGCCTTCAGCGTCTTTCATCGACACCGCGCCCAGCACTCCACCTTGGACGGAGACGGTGATCGGCTGGTCCACCGCGACGCCCACTGCCTCGTCCTGCACTGACGCGGTCAGCTTGGGGACCAGCAGATCGCTGAAGGGAGTGCCCTTCTCGGCCAGTACCTTCGGCCCGCCATCACCCTGGGCGCACCCGCTGATGCCGAGCAGCAGCGCGGGTACCAGGAGAAGCGCAATCAGCCGTGAGCGCATCCGGGCTCCAAACTCGCATCCATGGGCGGGAATCATCACCGCGTTGACGGAATTGATTCTAAGGGCGCCCCAAGACACTGCGCGACTTCCCAGGTCAGGGCTATCGGGAGCCGATTTCACCTGACCCGCGCGGGCCTGTTATTGTCGCTCACACGCGCCGTTAGCTCAGTTGGTAGAGCAGCTGACTCTTAATCAGCGGGTCCGGGGTTCGAAACCCTGACGGCGCACCACGCACGAGGACGACGGTGATCAGGGTCTCGACCGGTACCGCTCGGTTTCCCCTGCACCGCCGTTTTCCGGGCTATCTCTCCGCGATGGGCAAGGGGTGGTAATGATGCAGGCTCGTGCTGAGGCGACCCGGCGGGTGATCCTCGATTCAGCGGTCAATCTGTTCGACAGCGTCGGCTACGCCAACGTCAGCCTCGCTGAACTCATCGCCTGCACAGGAGCCAGCAAGGGCGCCTTCTATTACCACTTCGCCAACCGCGAGGCGGTTGCCGCGGCGATCATCGAGGAAACCGAGGCCCGACTGCGGGACACGATCCGGGAGGTGTTTGCCGACCCGTCGTTCCGCTCGATGGAACACTGTGTCCGGATGGTCTTCACGGTGGCTGAACTCACCCAACGAGACTCCTTGGTGCGCATCGGGATCGAACTCCGCGGCGGACTCAGCCACATCAGCCCTGCTTTGGACGGGTTCGCCCACTACCGGGAGATGTTCGCCAGCGTGATGTCCAGCGGCATCGCTGACGGCGATCTGCGTGCCGACCTCGACGCAGACCGGGCCGGACACACGCTGTGGACCGCCATTTTGGGAACCCACCAGCATTGCGCCGCCACCGGAGACGATCTTGTCGCCCGGCTGACCGACGTGCTGACGATCATCCTGCCCGCAATCTGTACCGCCGACGCCGCACCGCACTACTCCGCATTCGTACGGCAGGCGGCCGCAGGTGGTCCGGCAACCTTATCGAGGTAGCTGAGAAAACAGTCCCCGCCACGGTAGCCCAGATTGACATGGGCAAATAGCCTGGTTATTCTCGCGATCAGAAAAGATCGAATTAGCTCAGAAAACCAAAGCATTGCAGCGGAGGCGTCATGGCGATACCGGGTTCACCGGGCCAGTCGCCGGACCGCCGCGACGATGGTGACGCACCGACGTGGGTGCGAAGTTGCAGCCGGATCGGCCTCGCGGCCAACCCGCCCCGCCCTCGGTTGAAAAACCTGCTGCGCCGGCGCTGAGGCCGCCTAGCGGCGGATTCCGCGGATGACGACCACTACGGTCAACACTCCGACCCCGGCCAGTGCCGCTGCGACCGCCGGTTGCTTGAGGAAGCGGAGCACCGACGTCTTGACGTCATCGGCCAGTCGCTGTGGGTTGGCTCGCTCGGCCAGGATGTCGACCGTCGACGCCAGGCGATCACGCGCCGTGGCGATCTCCTGCTTGATGACCTCGGGATCCCGCTCCGCCACTTGCCAGTCCTCGCTTCCGCCGCCCTGCAGGCGTGCTGCCGATCTACCCTAGAACAGCGCGGGCGCCCAGATGGTCAAAGGGCCGCGCCAGAGCCGAGGAAGGGATACACACGTGGGCGACTCAGCACGACTCGAGGTTGGCGACAAGGCACCAGCGTTCAGCTTGCCCGATGCCGACGGCAAGATCGTGAAACTGGCGGACTTCAAGGGCCGCAAGGTGATCGTGTACTTCTACCCGGCCGCGTCCACCCCCGGTTGCACCAAGCAAGCCTGCGCGTTCCGGGACGGCCTGGCCGAACTCAATGACGCCCACATCGACGTGGTCGGTGTCTCTCCCGACAAGCCGGAGAAGCTGGCGAAGTTCCGCGACGCGGAGTCGCTGACCTTCCCTCTGCTGTCCGACCCCGACAAGACGGTGCTCACGGCCTGGGGCGCTTTCGGCGAGAAGAAGATGTACGGCAAGACCGTGCAGGGCGTCATCCGCTCGACCTTCATGGTCGACGAAAAAGGCAAAATCGCCGTCGCACAGTACAACGTGAAGGCGGCCAATACCGCGAGCGCTATCCAGAAGATCATCGACGCGGTCAACTAGCGGTTTGCTGTCGCCGGGGACGAAGTCCCTTCCGGTGGGGTCTAACGTCCTCGGTTTGCCAACTGAGTGGTCACAGATCGCCTCTCAGTGTTCTATCATCATGGCGACCTATTTAATCGATCCGGTTGCTACCCGTCACCGGTCACTAGTTGGGGGAATGGGAGAACCGTGCAGATCTCAGTTCGTTCTTATCTCACGTTAGGCACAGCTGCAGTCGTCGGCGCCACTGCGATCGCCATGACGCCTGCGTTGCCGGATCTCGCGGCGCAGACCGCGCACTTGCCGGCGCCCGCGGTCGTCGAGGTTAGCCTGACGGGGTCGAGCTTCTCGCTGCCCGACGTCGTGGGCCTGATCGGCGATCTGGACCTGGGGGACCGGGACCTCGGTGGTCTGATCGGCAACCTTGACCTGGGTGGTCTGATCGGCAA
>CAZADG010000017.1:33873-49333 GCA_964483865.1 uncultured Mycobacterium sp.
CTGGGTGGTCTGATCGGCAACCTGGGCAATCTGGATCTGGGTGGTCTGATCGGCAACCTGGGCAATCTGGACCTGGGTGGTCTGGTCGGCAACCTCCCGCCCAACCTGGTCAGGGCTGTCCTGGTTGAGTTCCTCAAGGAGGCCGCCCCGGTTGTGAGGACCACCGCAGGTGACGTCGTCAAGTACGTGACCGGCTCGGTCGGCGGGTTGGTCATCGGCCCCAACTCCATTCCGGTTCAGTTCGGTTCGGCTATCGTCGCGATCCCGGGCGCCGTCCTCGCCGCATTCCGTGATCTCAGGGATCGCGACTTCGCCGCCGCGCTGCAGACCCTCAGGGAGGGACTGTTGGCCCCGATCAAGTCGATCGGCGAGGTTCTGCTGGAGACGGCTAACGGAATCAAGACCTACGTCGGCACCCAAGTCGGGACCCTCGTCGCGGCAATGCCCGGCATCCTGATGTCGGCCATCGCCGCGGTCATCGGCACCAACGGCCAAGGCGTGCTCGACACCATCAGGAACCTGGTCGGTGGCCTGCGGCCGGCTGCGGCCACGTCGCCGGTAACGCTTGCCGTAGCTCCGAAGGCGGCTGCAGCAGTCAGCGAGGCGCCGGCTCCCAGCGAGGCGGCCCCGGCTGTCGAGGCCGAGGCTCCTGCCGCGGCTACGGCGCGTGCGCCGCGTGCGGTTGCGTCCGTCCGTGCTGCTGCTCCGGCAGCAGCGGCCGACCAGGCCGCCCCCGAGGTGGACGAGCCTTCGGCTCCGGTCAGCCGCTCCCGCGCGGCGGCGGTCCGTTCGGCCGTCGCCGATGAGGTTGCCAACGGTCCTTCGGTTCCCACCCGGACCAAGGCGACGCAGCGCGCCGGTGGCCACAACACCGAGCGGCCCGCCGCGGCTGCGTCGTCGCGCGGCCGCTAAACAGCCAGTCAACGTGGAGGGCCCCCGCTTCGGCGGGGGTCTTTCGCTTGCTATCACCTGCCCATCCAGCTGTAGTTGGTGTACTTGGTGTACGAGGGGCGGGCCTTGACTGCCAGTTCGGGCTGGTTGAGCAGGATTGCGGCGAGATTGAATCCGGTGATCCGTTCCGTTGCGGCGCGTCCGTACTCGGAGTGGCCGCGCGCGGCCGTCTTCTCCCATTCGACGGTTCTGCCTGTGTTGTCCGTACCGTGCACGGTTGTCGCCTGGGTTTCGAGGTGGGTGAACAGGTAGTGATGGCCCACGATGGTGTTGGGATCGGCCCCCCACCCATGGAGTGGTGCCAGCGTGCCGATCTGATTGGCGATGGGATCATCGGGCGCTGTCATCACGAAGAGCTGCTCATCGTGCAGGCCCAGTTGGGCCGCTGTGGTGGCCCCGAAACCCGGGGAGCCGTAGAGGACCACGTTGTCGACCAATGCGCCGCCGCCGTCTCTCAGGGCGATCCCCGATGTCAGGGAACCGTAGGAGTGGCCGAATAGCGCTGTGGTGTGGCCGGGTTTTGCTGCTCCATTCAGGCCATTCAGGAACGATCGCAACTCCACTGCGCCGGCTTGCGCCAGGTCGTCATCGAAGATCTCTGTCGAGGTCATGGTCAGCGGTGGCTGGTATCCCATGTAGGCGATCGCGGAGACGTTGTCGGACAGGCCGGTGGCCGTGGCGATCGTGCGGGCTTCTCTAACCAGTTCCTCCGCTTCCTTGGTCATGGCCGGCAGGGATGTGCGGGTCGTGCTTCCAACGCCTGGCACGGTGACCGAGATATGTTCTGCGGCATACGGATCCCCGATGGCGACTGCCGCGTGAACCATCTGTGACGGGTCGTCCGGGCGGGCGATGTAAACCAGGTGGGAGTCCGGTGTCGTCATCGAGTGTCGGATTCCCGCGATATCGGCCAGTCGGTCGGTCTTGACCTGGCCCTCGGGGAGTTGCCGGTACTGCTGTTCGAGTTCGTCGAGCAGTCTCCTGTTGGAGTCCTCGATCCTCCGCAATGTTCCGTGCGGATCTGCAGATTCCAGCGCCGCGCGCCCTGATTCTGGGAAGTCCGCTTCCCCGAGTCCCGTGGTAGCGGCGGCGAGCTTGGCGGCGACGTCGTGGTCGGCCGCCATCAGCATTCCCAGGGTGGATCGCAGTTCACCTGCGAAATCGGCGGCCTGAGCCTGCCGCGCCGCTGCGGTCACACCGATGTAGAAGTGTGGATCCGTGACCGAGAAGTCCTCGCCGACAACAAATCCTGCGTTCTCAGCGGAGCGGACCACCCGTAGGACAGCCAGTCGGGCCCGGCTGATCTCGGTCGCGCCGCTCTGCGCGATCAGGGATGCGCTGTGGAGTTGGTCGGCCAGCTCGATGACCGCCATCCGGTCGGCATGGAGGCGCTGATGCGCCGACTCGGCGGATCTTCCCTCCCAGACAGCGCCGCCCGGGCAGGCGATACGGGTGGCCAGTGTGGTGAAGCTCTCTTCCCACACCGTCGCCGTCCTGGTCCAGTGGCCGGCCGCCTCGGTGAGGTGTTCGGTATCCCAGCCTCGGACCGCGGACAACGTTGGAACGGGCACCTACGATCCGATCGACAGTCCGTCGAGTGTGGTGGCGCAATCGTCGTCCTGGGCGGTGTAGCCGCAGGCGGCGTCGGTCAGGGCGGTGGCGGTGCGACGCATCCGGGCCGAGAGTATGTTTCCGGTCGAATACAGCTGGGTGTGGATGGCGGTGACAGCCGAGGCGGTGGCTTGGGCCGATCGGGTAATGATCGCTGGCGCTCTTGTAACAGCGACTTCTGCAGACCATGATTCGCAGTCCGCTGCCAGGCGTTTGAGGGCGAGTGGCTCGGTCTCCAGCAAATTCATGACGCGGAGTGTACGGCAGTTTTCGCGATCGGGTTTGCGCCGCAAATCTGCGTTGTTAGTTACCGCGATGACGCCATGGGGGTCGACGAAAGAACCGCCCCAGATCATCTCTGGGGCGGTTCTTCACTTCGGGGTGGCTGACGGGACTCGAACCCGCGACAGCCAGGATCACAACCTGGTGCTCTACCAACTGAACTACAGCCACCATTGCCACTCGCGCAGCGTTGTCGATATTAGCCGCTTTCGGTCTCCGCAGCCGAATCGGTTTCCGGTTCGGCACCGCCGGACTCGTCCATCTCCGTAACCGCTTCGGCGATCTCGCTGGTGGAAGGCCCGGGTGCGGGAACAAAGGCGGTCCGGCGGTAGTACCGCAACTCGCGGATCGACTCCTGGATATCGGCCAGCGCCCGGTGCGCGAGGCCCTTCGCCGGCTGGCCGTAGTAGATCCGCGGGTACCAGCGCCGGCACAACTCCTTGATGGAACTGACGTCGATCATGCGGTAGTGCAGATAGCTGTCCAAGGTGGGCATGTCCCGCGCTATGAAACCGCGGTCGGTGGCGATCGAGTTCCCGGCCAACGGGGCGGTTTTGGCGGACTTGACGTGGCCGCGGATGTAATCCATGACCATCTGCTCCGCCGTGGCAAGGTCGATGGTCGACGCGCGCACCTCCTCGGTCAGGCCGGAACTCTTGTGCATCCGGGCGACCACCTCGACCATGTTGTCCAGCGCTTCGCCATCGGCGTGGATCACCACGTCGATGCCCTCGCCCAGGACATTCAGTTCGGCGTCGGTGACCAGCGCCGCGATCTCGATGAGCCGGTCCGACCGCAGGTCAAGGCCAGTCATCTCACAGTCGATCCACACCAATTCGTCGCGCACAGCGATCAACAGTAAGCCCAGCCGACCAAGTAGTGTCTTACCGGCTGAAAAACCACCGGAGCACAGACGAGAGGGCCAGCGATGACCGACCCGACAGCGACTCCCGCCCAGCAGATCGCCGCTGGCTACGCCACCGCCGGGCAGGCTCTCGAACTCGGCTCGGTGCTGGTGGGCGGCGCGGTCGACCCTGCGGCCCAGATCCGCATCCCGCTGGCGATGATGAACCGCCACGGACTGGTCGCCGGCGCCACCGGCACTGGTAAGACCAAAACCCTGCAGGTGATCGCCGAGCAGCTCTCCGCCGCCGGCGTGCCCGTCGTGATGGCCGACTTCAAGGGCGACCTATCCGGTCTCTCCCGGCCGGGGGAGGCGAACGACAAGATCAACGAACGCTCCAAGGACACCGGCGACCAGTGGACCGGCACTCCCTTTCCGGTGGAGTTCCTGTCCCTGGGCACCGGCGGACTCGGCATTCCGGTGCGTTCCACGATCTCCGCGTTCGGCCCGATTCTGTTGTCGAAGGTGTTGGGGCTCAGCCAGACTCAGGAGTCCAGTCTGGGTCTGATCTTCCACTATGCCGACCAGCAGGGGTTGCCTCTGCTAGATCTGAAGGACCTGCGGTCGCTGATCACCTTCCTGACCAACACCGACGAGGGCAAGGCGCAACTGAAGGCGATCGGTGCGGTGTCCAGCCAGACCGCCGGGGTGATCCTGCGCGCGCTGATCAACCTTGAGGCGGAGGGCGGCGACACCTTCTTCGGTGAACCCGAGTTGAAGCCCTCCGACCTCCTCCGCATCGACCAGCAGGGCCGGGGGATCATCAGTTTGTTCGAGGTCGGCGAGCAGGCTGCCCGCCCGGTGATGTTCTCCACCTTCCTGATGTGGGTGCTGGCCGACCTGTTCAACTTCCTGCCGGAGGTCGGTGACCTCGACAAGCCGAAGTTGGTGTTCTTCTTCGACGAGGCACACCTGTTGTTCAAGGACGCATCCAAGGCGTTCCTCGAGCAGGTTGAGCAGACGGTGAAACTGATCCGCTCCAAGGGGGTCGGCGTGTTCTTCTGCACACAGTTACCCACCGATGTTCCCAACGCTGTGCTCTCCCAACTCGGCGCCCGCATCCAGCATGCGTTGCGTGCTTTCACCCCCGACGACCAGCAGGCACTGGCCAAGACGGTACGGACCTATCCCAAGACCGAGTTCTACGACCTGGCAACGGATCTCACCTCGCTGGGCATCGGCGAGGCCATCGTCACGGTGCTCTCCGAGCGCGGTGCGCCGACGCCGGTGGCGTGGACCCGGTTGCGCTCGCCGCGCTCGCTGATGGACACCATCGGGCCGGATTACATCAAGGCCGCCGCGCAGGCCAGCCCCCTGTTCCTCACCTACGGCCCGACCGTCGACCGCGAGTCGGCCTACGAGATGCTGGCCGAAAAGCTGGCTCCGGCGCCGGCCCAACCGGCCCCGGGCGAACCCGTCGACCTGCCGCCGATCCTGCCGACCGGCCTCGATCTGCCGCCGATGCCCGCACCGGTGGAGAAACAGGAACCGGGCATGCTCGAGCAGATGATGGACAACCCGGCCTTCAAGAGCGCCATGCGATCCGCCGGGACCGTGATCGGGCGGGAGATCACCCGCAGTATCTTCGGCACCGGCCGCCGCAGACGGTAATTGGTCTGACCACTTGACCTATAGCCACTGCTCGGTCATCCTGGCGGGGTGGCACTACAGCCGGTCAACCGACGGTCGGTCCCCGAGGATGTCTTTGAACAGATCCTCGCCGAGGTGCTCAGCGGCGAAATGCAGCCGGGGGAGTCACTGCCCAGCGAGCGTCGGTTGGCGGAGGTGCTCGGGGTCTCCCGCCCCGCGGTGCGCGAGGCGCTCAAGCGAGTCGCGGCGGCCGGCCTGGTCGAGGTGCGCCAGGGCGATGCCACCACGGTCCGCGACTATCGCCGCTATGCCGGTCTGGATCTGCTGCCCCGCCTGCTGGTGCGCGGCAACGACGTTGATCTCACCGTGGTACGCAGCATCCTGGAAGCGCGGCTGCACAACGGACCCAAAGTTGCGGAACTGGCCGCGCGTCGCCGTCCACCGGAACTGATCCAACGCCTGAACGACACCATCCGGGACTTGGAGAACGACGCCGATCCGACGTCGCAACAACGCCATGCTCTGGCGTTCTGGGACCACGTCGTCGACGGGGCCGGCTCGATTGTCTTCCGGCTGATGTTCAACACCCTGCGCGCCGCCTATGAGCCCGCCCTGCCGGCGCTGGCCACCATGATGGCCGGCGAAGTCGGGCACAGCCAGTCCTATCGTGCGCTGGCCGCCGCTATCGGAGCCCAGGATCCCGTCGCGGCCGAAGCGGCTGCGCGCCGGTTACTCGAACCCGCCACCGGTGCGCTGATGACAGCGCTGAACGCAATGGAGGAGAAATGACCCGGGGAATGACACTGGCCGACGCCGCAAGGGAATTCTGGCGCCATCCGTCGCCGTGGCTGCTCGCGATCGCCTTCGTCGGCTCCGTCGCCGGCCGCGTCGCCGTGGGCGACTGGCAGTGGAGCGACGTCGTCCTGCCGTTCGTCGTGCTGGCCGCATTTCCGTTCGTGGAGTGGATGATTCACGTTTTCGTCCTGCACTGGCGGCCGCGCCGCATCGCCGGCGTGATGATCGATCCGCTGCTGGGCAGGAAGCACCGTCAGCATCACGCCGACCCCAAAGTCGTCAAACTCATCTTCATCCCGTTGGAGTCGCTGGCCGGCGCATTCGGCGCGGCCTTGCTGACTGCTTTCGTGATCATTCCCCGCACCGGGTTGGGTCTGACGTTCCTGGTGACGGTGTTCGGAATCGGTGTCGTCTACGAGTGGAGTCATTACCTGGTGCACACCGACTACAAGCCCAAGACCTGGTTCTACCGAACCATCTACAAGAATCACCGGCTGCACCACTTCAAGAACGAGCACTACTGGTACGCCGTCACCACTCCGGGCCTTGCCGATCGGGTTCTGGGCACCTACCCGGACCCGCAGTCGGTGCCGACATCCCCTACCGCCAAGAATCTCTACGGCGAAAGGCCCGTCGCGCAGGCCCAATCCAGCTAGTCGCTAGTCCCCGCCGAGTTTCTTGTAGACCGCGCCCACGATCGGGGTCACAATGGCCCGCGGCGCGTACCCACTGGCGACCGACATCGCCTTGGACGTGACACCGGGCACCACGCGCATCTTGTTGCGCTCCAAGGCATCCAGTGACAGCTGCGCGGTGTGCTCCACGGAGATCCACAGGAAGTCCGGGATGAGTTTGTCCACCAACGATGGATCCTCGGGCATCTCCGCGCGCACCGGACCGGGAGCCAGCAGGGTGACGTGCACGCCGGAATTCTTCAACTCCCCGCGAAGCGACTCGCTGAACGTGTTGGCGAAGGCCTTGGTCGCCGCGTAAGTGGCGTTGTTAGGAATCGGAGAATTCCCCGCCGCCGAGCCGGAGATCAGAATTCCGCCCGAGCGGCGGGCCAGCATCCCGGGCAGCACGGCCAGTACCAGATCATGCACGCCCAACACGTTCAGCTGAACCTCCGCCTTCTCGGCTTCCGGGTCAAGCTTTGCCAGCGGTCCGAAGGTGGCGGTGCCCGCGTTGGCGCACAAGATCGAGATGTCCCGGGTGGCCAGTTCGTCGCACAGTTCGGCGCGCCCGGCCGGGTTGGCCAGATCGACGGCGCGCACCTCGACGGTCACCCCGTACTTCTTCTGCAATCGCGCGGCAAGGTCGTCCAGCACGTCGTGCCTGCGGGCGGTGACGATCAGATGGTGCCCACGGGCGGCGAGTTCGGTGGCCAGTGCTTCACCGATGCCCTGGGAGGCGCCGGTGACGACGGCCCGCATATCCGGAGAGGGGAGGGGGAGTGGCATGCGGCCAATCGTAGGGCCGCTGGATAGGGTGGCCCGCATGAGCGGTCCCCCCACCACTGTTCCGACGGGGGTGCCCAAGAGGAAAGTCGCAGCGTGGGCGCTGTGGGACTGCGGTTCCACCGGGATGAACGCCATCGTGGCGACTTTCGTGTTCTCGGTTTATCTCACCGGCACGGTCGGCGTCGGACTGGGCGGCGACACCTCGCCGGCTAGCTGGCTGGGTCGGACGCTCACCATCTCAGGTATCGCGGTCGCCCTTCTAGCCCCGCTTACCGGTGTGCTGGTTCAGGTCCCGCACCGCCGACGGGTGGCGCTGACGGTCCTGACCGGTTTGGCGGTGACCTTCACCGCGTCGATGGTCTTTATCCGCGCGGACCCCCGGTACCTCGCCGCGGGTCTGGCGCTCCTGGCGCTCACCGCGGCCTGCGGGGACCTGGCCAGCGTCCCCTATAACGCGATGCTGCGCCAGTTGACCACCCCGAAGACCGCGGGCCGGATCTCCGGCCTGGGCTGGGCTGCCGGCTACACCGGCAGCGTGCTGCTTCTGCTGATCATCTACGTCGGTTTCATCGCGGGTGACGGCCCCACCCGCGGACTACTGCAGGTGCCCGTCGAGGACGGCTGGTACGTGCGCCTTGCGATGGTGTTGGCGGCCTGCTGGCTGGCGGTCCTCAGCCTGCCGCTGCTCATCACCGCTCACACCTTGGCCGGCGCGCCGGGGGATCGCGACGTCGTTCCCGGCGGCGTCCTCGGCGCCTATCGGAAACTCTGGGCAGACCTGCGCGGCGAGTGGAATCGGGACCGCAACTTCGTCTACTACCTGGTGGTCAGTGCGGTGTTCCGGGATGGACTGGCCGGGATCTTCGCATTCGGCGCCGTGCTTGGGGTGAGCGTCTACGGCATCTCGCAGGCCGACGTACTGATCTTCGGTGTGATCGCCTCCACTGTCGCAGCACTGGGAGCGGTGCTCGGCGGCAGGCTCGATGACCGGGTGGGGGCCAAGCCGGTGATCGTCACCTCGCTGAGCGCGCTGATCATCGTGGGTCTGACCCTGATGTCACTGTCTGGGCCGTTGGCGTTCTGGATCTGCGGATTGGCGCTGTGTCTGTTTGTCGGGCCCACCCAGTCGGCGGCTCGCACCCTGCTGCTGCGGATGACCGGCGAAGGCAAGGAGGGTGTGGCCTTCGGGCTTTACACCATGACCGGCCGGGCGGCCGCCCCGCTGGCGCCCTGGCTGTTCTTCATATTCGTCGACCTGTTCGACGCAGACCGCGCGGGCCTCGCCGGGATCTGTCTCGTCCTGGCACTCGGCCTGGTCGGAATGCTGCTGGTTCGCGTCGACGGGCCGGTTCGCTCGCCGGCTGTCTAAGCGGCTCCGGTACAGATCGTCAGCCCCCGGCCGCTGCGCTGGCGAACCATCGCCCCGTTCACCGAGACGCTGCAGGTGACGTCACGTCCGATGTTGACCACTGCGACACTGGCCGACGTTCTGGCCGGGGCGGCAAGGGTGACTTCCTTGCTCCACGGCAGAGCCACGTTGAACTCGGTCTGCATGATTCCGCCGGTGTCGACGTAGGTGATGTTGATCGCCCGCCCCTGGCCGCCGACGCTGTATACAACGGTTTCGGTTCCGGTCGGCGATGCGGTGGGCGGGGCGCCCGGCACCGTCGGCTCCAGGGTCTCGGTCGGCACCGGTAGCGGTGCCGGTACAGGTGTGCGGGTCGGTGGGCGGATCGTGGTCGTACCAGGTGGCGTCGATGTCCTCGACGGTAACGACGTCTGGGAGGTCGGCGGCGCCACGATGGTCGCGTCCTTCGTGGAATTGCTGACGATCACCAAAGCCAGCACCAGACCAGTCACCAGAAGCAGGGCCGCGATGGCCCCGGCCCACAGCCACTTGGAGGTCTTCTTCGGCGGCTCCGGTGGCGGTGGTGGCGTGCCGGGATACCCGGCTCCAGGGTGGCCTGGTTGCCAGTACGGCGGAAGTTGCTGCGTTGGTTGGGTTTGGGAGTGCCCGTAGCCTGAGCCGCTGGCTGTTCCGTAGGGTGCCGGACCCCAGTAGCCGGAATAGGCGGGGTCGGTGTTTGGCGGATAGTCGCCGGAACCCTGGGCAGGATCGCCCCAGCCCGGTCCCCGTGGATCGCTCATGCCCACCTCACGCCTTGCAGGCTACCGGCTGTCACCGGGCTTCCGGTGCCCCCTTTGGTGTTTAACAGACTTTCGCTGAGGTAAATCCGCGTGCATCGGGAGTTCTGGCGAGAGAGCGGACGATGCGCGGACTGATAGGACTGATCATGTTCGTGTGGTTGCTCATCGGGGTGTTTGCCAGCTGGCAGCGCGGTTGCTTCTCCGAAGATGACGGAATGCAATGTCCCGCATCCGAGCCGGTAGGCGCGCGTGACGAAAACGACTGTGCTCAAGGTCCCGAATCTGGGGACAATCGACATCATCCTGCTGGTGATCGGAGCGGTGCTGTGGATTCTCGGCGCCGTCGGCCGTCCGGTCGGCGGTCGACGTTACTGGTACCGACCGCAGGTGTCTGCACAGACAAAGCCGCGAGTGTCATGGCCCGCAGCACGGTTCGCGATTCCTCGGACGTCGCCGGCCGCACGCTGTGCGGGGTGGAGTTGAGCAGGCCGAAGGCGGCGTGCGCCATCACCCTGGCCCGGTCCTCGGCCAGATCCGGATTCACCGCCCGCAGCACGCCGACCCAGGTCTCGACGTAGCGACGCTGAGCCCGACGGACCTGTCGTTGGGCCGCAGCGGGCAGGTTGGCCAGGTCGCGGTCCTGGATTCGGATCAGGTCTGGTTCGTCCAAGGCGAAGTCCAGGTGGAAGTCGATCAAGCCGTCGAGTGCGGCCCGGGCGTCGGGGGCGCTGGCGACCACATCCTGTCCTCCGGCGCACAGTCTGGTGCTGATACCAACCAGCAGTTCGACCAGCAACGCCTCCTTGCCGGCGAAGTGCCGGTAGATGGCGGGGCCGCTGACGCCTGCTGCGGCACCGATGTCCTCAAGGCGGACCGCAAGGAATCCCCGTTCGGCGATGAGCGTCTCGGCGGCGGCCAATAACTGCGAACGCCGATCGGATTTCTGCCTGCTGCGCTGGGTGATTGTGGTCATCGGTTAATCTCCACTAACATCTTATCAGTTAGTCGTCATTAACCGAAGGTCGAATGGATGGCATATCGCGAGGCGCATCTGGAACTCGTTGCCCAACTGCGCGCCAAACTGGCTGCCGCCGCGCTCGGCGGTCCCGAGCGCGCCCGGGAACGTCACGTTTCCCGAGGCAAGCTGCTCCCGCGCGACCGCGTCGACGGACTGCTCGACCCGGGGAGTCCGCTGCTGGAGATCGCTCCGTTGGCGGCCGACGGCATGTACGACGACGATTGCCCGGCCGCGGGGATCATCACCGGCATCGGCCGGGTCGCGGGGCGCGAGTGCGTGATTGTCGCCAACGACGCGACCGTCAAAGGCGGCACCTACTACCCGGTGTCAGTGAAGAAACACCTGCGTGCCCAGGAGATCGCGGCGCAGAACCGGCTGCCGTGCATCTACCTCGTCGACTCCGGCGGCGCCTTCCTGCCGCGGCAGGATGAGGTGTTCCCGGATCGCGACCACTTCGGCCGGATCTTCTTCAATCAGGCGAATATGAGCGCGGCCGGCATCCCGCAGATCGCCGCAGTGCTCGGATCCTGCACGGCCGGAGGCGCTTACGTGCCCGCGATGAGCGACGAGACCGTCATCGTCCGCAACCAGGGCACCATCTTCCTGGGTGGTCCACCGCTGGTGAAGGCCGCCACCGGCGAGGTGGTGACGGCCGAGGAACTCGGTGGCGGTGATCTGCATGCCAAAACCTCCGGCGTGGTCGACCACCTGGCCCGGGACGACCGCGACGCCCTGCGGATCGTGCGCGACATCGTCGCCACCCTGGGGCCGGGTGAGAATCCGCCGTGGGAGGTCAGGGCGCCGGTCGACGCGATCTGTGACCAACAGGAGTTGTACGACATCGTGCCGGTCGACGCCCGGATTCCCTATGACGTCCACGAGGTGATCACCCGGATTGTCGACGGTGGCGAGTTCAGCGAGTTCAAGGCGAACTACGGCACCACGTTGGTCACCGGTTTCGCGCGGATCCACGGCCATCCGGTGGGCATCGTCGCCAACAACGGGGTGCTGTTCGGTGAATCCGCCGTCAAGGGAGCGCATTTCATCCAGCTATGCGACAAGCGTTCCATCCCGCTTGTCTTCCTGCAGAACATCACCGGCTTCATGGTGGGCCGCGACTACGAGGCCGGTGGCATCGCCAAGCACGGCGCCAAGATGGTCACCGCGGTGGCGTGCGCTCGGGTGCCGAAGCTGACCGTCGTGATCGGAGGCTCCTACGGTGCGGGTAACTATTCGATGTGCGGGCGCGCCTATTCGCCGCGTTTCCTGTGGATGTGGCCCAACGCCCGGATCTCGGTGATGGGCGGCGAGCAGGCCGCGGCCGTGCTGTCCACGGTCCGCGGTGAGATGACACCCGAGGACGAGGAGGCGTTCAAGGCTCCCATCCGTGCGCAGTACGAGGAACAGGGCAACCCGTACTACTCCACCGCCCGGCTGTGGGATGACGGTGTGATCGACCCCGCTGACACGAGAACAATTCTGGGCCTGGCGCTTTCGGTCACCGGCAACGCGCCCATCGAACCGGTCTCCTACGGCATCTTCCGGATGTGATGATGACAACCTTCGACACCATTTTGGTCGCCAACCGTGGCGAGATCGCCGTGCGGGTCATCCGGACGTGCAAGAAGATGGGCATCCGTTCGGTCGCCGTGTACAGCGACGCCGACGCCGGCGCGCGCCACGTCATCGAAGCCGATATCGCCGTCCGCATCGGACCGCCGGCGGCGCGGCAGAGCTATCTGAACATCGACGCGGTTGTGGCGGCGGCGCTTAACACGGGTGCACAGGCAGTGCACCCCGGCTACGGATTCCTCTCGGAGAACGCGGCTTTCGCCGCAGCGTTGCAGCAGGCCGGACTAGTGTTCATCGGTCCGCCTGCCGATGCGATCGCCACGATGGGGGACAAGATCGCCGCCAAGGCCGCGGTGTCCGCCTTCGGTGTTCCGGTCGTTCCAGGCATCGCCGAACCGGGGTTAGGTGACGACGACTTGATCGCCGCGGCTGACAGGATCGGCTTTCCGGTGCTGGTTAAACCGTCCGCCGGTGGCGGCGGCAAAGGTATGCGGCGGGTCGACGACCCCGTGGTCCTCCCTGGCGCGCTGGTGTCTTCGCGCCGTGAGGCCGCCGCGGCGTTCGGTGACGACACGCTCTTCTTGGAGCGATTCGTGCTGCGCCCCAGGCATATCGAAGTCCAGATACTCGCAGACAGCCACGGAAACGTGTTGCACCTGGGCGAGAGGGAATGCAGTTTGCAGCGCCGCCACCAGAAGGTCATCGAGGAGGCGCCTTCACCACTGCTCGATGCTGATACTCGCGCGCGTATCGGCGCCGCGGCCTGCGATACCGCCCGAAGCGTGGACTACCTCGGTGCCGGAACGGTGGAATTCATCATCTCCGCCGACCGGCCTGACGAGTTCTTCTTCATGGAGATGAACACCCGCCTTCAGGTGGAGCATCCGGTCACCGAGATGGTCACTGGTTGGGATCTGGTCGAGTGGCAGATCCGCATCGCCGCGGGGGAGCGGTTGACCGCCGGCCAGGACGACATCGCGATGCGCGGGCACGCCATCGAGGCGCGAGTTTATGCCGAGGATCCCGGGGCGGGGTTTCTGCCCACCGGTGGCCCGGTGCTGGCTCTTTCCGAGCCTTCCGGTCCCGGCGTCCGCGTCGACTCCGGGTTGTCCGCCGGCATGACCGTCGGCAGCGACTATGACCCCATGCTGTCGAAGGTCATCGTCCATGCCGGTGACCGGGCCGCCGCGTTACGTGGTCTGGACCGCGCCTTGGCGCAAACCGCCGTGCTGGGTGTCGGCACCAACATCGACTTCCTGCGATTCGTGCTCGCCGATGGCGAGGTCGTCGCCGGCAGGCTCGACACCGGACTCCTCGAGCAACTCGACTACCGACCCGCGGCTGCCGGTGACGAGGAGTTCATTGCGGCCGCGGCCTACCGCTGGCTGAGTCGGTGGCGGGCCGAACCCGTCGACCCGTGGGATAGGCCATCCGGCTGGCGTCTCGGTCAGGCCGCCCCGACGACCATCCGGTTGCGGGCCGCGGATCGCACCGAGCACGTCCAGATCACGGGCGAACCACACGCCGGCCGCGTTCGCATCGAGAACGGAGTCGGTCGGACGTTGGTCGCCGCACTGCACGACTCGGTGCTCTCCCTCACCATCGACGGGGTTCGTCGGAGCTACGTCGTGGCTGCCGCTGACCATCAGATCTGGCTGGCCGGATCGGGCACGACGGTTGTGGTGCAGGAGGTTCGCGAAGAGCCGGTGCGACCGGACGAGGAACAGGGTGGCAATGCCGAACTTCTCAGTCCGATGCCCGGGACGGTAGTCGCCATCGGAGTTGCTGACGGAGAGTCGGTCGAGACGGGCGCGGTCGTGGTCGCCGTGGAGGCGATGAAGATGGAGCACTCTCTGCGCTCGCCGGTCGACGGAGTGGTCGAACTGCTCGTCGCTGTCGGAGATCAGGTAAAAGTGGGTCAGCCGCTGGCCCGCATTGTCGCCAGTAGTTAAGGGGTAATCATGAGTGAATTTCTTTCCACCGCAACGCTTCCCGACGAGTACCAGCAACTCGCCAAGACGGTGCGCGACTTTGCCCGCGAGGTCGTCGCGCCCGTCGCGGCCAAGCACGACGCCGAGCATTCCTTCCCCTATGAGGTCGTCGCCGGCATGGCCGACATGGGCTTGTTCGGTCTGCCGTTCCCCGAAGAGTACGGCGGCATGGGCGGGGACTACTTCGCCCTGTGCCTGGCCCTGGAGGAGCTCGGTAAGGTTGACCAGAGCGTGGCCATCACCCTGGAGGGCGGCGTATCGCTCGGTGCGATGCCGGTGTACCGCTTCGGTACCGAGGCGCAGAAACAGGAGTGGCTGCCACTGCTCACCAGTGGCTCCGCTCTGGGTGCCTTCGGACTGACCGAAGCGGGTGGCGGTACCGACGCCGGCGCCACGAAGACCACGGCGCGACTCGATGACGGGCACTGGGTGATCAACGGGTCCAAGCAGTTCATCACCAACTCCGGCACCGATATCACCAAATTGGTGACTGTCACCGCCGTCACCGGCACCGTCGGCGACCGTCGGGAGATCTCCTCCATCCTGGTCCCGGTCCCAACCGAGGGTTTCGTTGCCGAGCCGGCCTACGACAAGGTCGGCTGGAATGCCTCCGACACCCACCCGCTGTCCTTCACCGACGTCCGGGTGCCCGAGGAGAACCTCCTCGGCGAACGGGGGCGCGGCTACGCGAACTTCCTCCAGATACTCGACGAGGGCCGAATCGCGATCGCCGCACTGGCTGTCGGGGCCGCGCAGGGCTGTGTCGACGAATGCGTCAAATATGCCGGCGAGCGTACGGCGTTCGGCAAGGCGATCAGCCGGTATCAGGCCATCGAGTTCAAGATCGCCCGGATGGAGGCCCGCGCACACGCTGCCCGGACCGCCTACTACGACGCCGCTGCGCTGATGCTGGCCGGCAAGCCCTTCAAGAAGCAGGCTGCGATTGCCAAGCTTGTCGCCAGCGAGGCGGCGATGGACAACGCCCGCGACGCCACCCAGATCCACGGCGGATACGGATTCATGAACGAGTACCCGGTGGCCCGGCACTACCGGGATAGCAAGATCCTGGAGATCGGCGAAGGCACCACCGAAGTGCAGTTGATGCTCATCGCCCGGGAGATCGGACTGACGTAATCTG
>CAZADG010000018.1:0-10777 GCA_964483865.1 uncultured Mycobacterium sp.
CCGGATCCGCGCCCCGCGGTGCGGCTGCTGGATCACACCGCTGACCCGCGGCCGCTCACCGCGGGCGGTGGTGGTGCTCAACTCGACGCGGCGCAGAACCTCGCCCAGCACCACCCGCATCTCGGCCAGCGCGAGATTGGCTCCGAGACAGCGGCGATTCCCACCGCCGAACGGCAGCCAGGTGGTCGGCGTCAGCCTGCGGCCTGAGACGCCGAGCATGCGTTCCGGGCGGAACTGCTGCGGGTCGTCATAGACCGCACCGCTGGCGTGCACCAGGCCGATCGCCGGGATCACGGTGACCCCAGCGGGCAACCGGTAGCCGGCCACCTCGGTCGGTTCCTTGAGCACCCGGCCGACGTCGAACACCACCGGCCGGATCCGCAGCGTCTCCCTGGCCACCGCGTCGAGATACTCGTCGTCACCGGAGCGGGCGGCATCCACCGCCCGGGCCAGTACGCCGGGATTGCGAGTCAACCGCTCCAGCGCCCAGGACAGCGCGGTAGCCGTGGTGTCGTGTCCGGCCAGCAGCAGGGTCATCAGCTGATCGCGCAGTTCGGTGTCGGTCATCTGCCGGCCGTCCTCGTCGGCCGCGCGCACCAGCATGGCCAGTGCGTCGGTCCGCTCGGCGAGGTTGGGGTCGGCGCGGCGGTCGGCGATCTCGGCGTAGAGCAGTTCGTCGGCTTCGGCGATGCGCCGGCCCAGCCCCCGCCACGGCCAGCGGCGCTGCAGCGTGGGCCGGGCGATGGCCATGGTGTCGAGGTACCCCAGCGTCAACAGCCGCGGCATCAACGCCCGCAGCGCGGCAAGTCGTTGCGGATCGCTGGCGCCGATCGCGGTCCGCAGTATCACCTCCAGGGTGATCTCGGACATCTTCGGCGCGACGGGGAACTCGGTCCCGACCGGCCACCCGGCGATGTTGTCCGCGGCGATCTCGGCGATCAGACCGGTCTGGCGGGCCACCGCTTCCCGTGTGAACGGCGCCAGCATCAGCCGACGGCGGTCGCGGTGCAGATCCTCGTCGAGCACCAGCACCGAAGTGCGGCCCAGCACGCCGGCCAGAACCGAGTTCGCCTCCCCTGCATGGAAGGTCCGCGGGTCGCCGGCGAACACCGTTCTGATGTCGTCGGGGTTGGCCAGGTAGATCCCGGCCCCGTAACCGGCGAGGCGCACCGTGAACACGTCGCCGTAGCGACGCCGGCAGGCGAACACGAACCCCGACCACCAGCGCAGCATCAGCGCGGTCTGTAGCGCACCCGGAAGCGGCGGTCCCGGCGGGAGGGTTCCCATGGGTTCACCCTACGGACCGGTTTCGGCAGCTAACGTCGAGCCTCATGGCCGACCGCCCGAACATCCTGCTGGTGATCACTGACGAGGAGCGCGAAAGGGTGTGGTTTCCCGAGCAGGTGCGGTTCGCCAATCGTGAGCGGTTGGCGGACCGCGGGATGCGGTTCACCAACCACCATGTGCACACCTTTCCCTGCACCCCGAGTCGGTCCACCATTCTGACCGGCCGACACGCTGCGTCGACCGGGATGTTCGACAACATCAACTTCAACTGGCAGCAACCGCTGGACCCGGCAATCCCCACCCTGGGGCACCTGATGTCGGCCGCCGGGTATACCTGCGGATACCTGGGAAAATGGCATCTGGGTGGCGAGTCACGACGGGATGGGTTGCAGCCGTACGGTTTTCAGGACTGGAAGGCCCCAGACGCACACGGCACCCCATATCTGGGGCACTTCATCGACGGCCGGACCGCCAGCCGTGCGGCCCGGTGGATCACCGAGCACACCGATCGTGGACCGTGGCTGCTGGTGTGCTCGTTCGTCAACCCGCACGACATCATGCTCTATCCCCGTTTCCGCAAGCCCCGGGTCGCCGACCACGGCGCGCAGTTGCCGCCGAACTTTTATGACGACCTGACCACCAAGCCGCTGACCCAGCGGTACTGGAAGGTCACCTGCGATGTCACCGGAGGCGTCGTGCGCGATGAGCGCGCGTGGCGGCGATTGATCAACGCCTATATCGACCTCAACCTCGAAGTCGACCGGCACATCGGAACCGTGCTCGACGCACTGGCCGCTTCGGGGGCCGAATCGAACACCTTGGTGGTCGCGACCTCCGACCACGGCGACCTTGCCGGTGCACATGGACTGCGGCAGAAGGCCGCGAACCTTTACCGGGAGAACGCCCAGGTCCCTGTGACGATGGCCTGGCCCGGCACCATCCCGGCCGGCGCGACGAGCGACCGACTCACTGGCGCCATCGATCTGTTGCCGACGCTGCTGGCGGCCGGCGGAGCGGCCGGCGATTCGCTGCCCGGCCGGGACCTCTCCCCGCTCTGGTCGGATCCGAACCGCACCATCCGGGATTCGGTGTTGGTGACCAGCGACGCGTTCTCGTCGATGGGACCCGCCGGTCCGCATCGGGGCTTTCTGCGCGGAATCATCACCGAGTCGCACAAGTACGGCAGATACTTCCTGCCCGGCGAGCAGCACCGCGGCCGGGCCGGTGCCGATCTCGAGCTCTACGACCGTGCCGCCGACCCGGCCGAGATGTGCTCCCTCACCGTCGGAGGGGCCAGCGATATCGAGCCGATCGTCGACGATCTCGATTGCCGACTCGACGCGCTGATCGCCGAGGAGATCGGTGCGGACGACGTAAATCTGCCGCTGCCGAAGAGCCGGCTGGCAACCTTGGGATACCTGTGGCGCCGACGGGCCCGGGCCACCGGCGTACCGACCTGACAACGCGGCTATCGCACTGGGTGAAGCCCTCAAACCGTGGTCGGCCCACCCGCTAGCGGGGCGGGTGAGTAGGCGGGAGTAGCCGTCTTCGGTGCCGACTCACGTCTCGGCCGTCTGCGCCGCAAGAACAGTGTCCGTCGGGGCGGTGCGTTCCCACAGCACCGCCCCGACGCACGCGGTGATCACCCAGGCGGTGCCCAGTACAGCGCACCAGGTCATGATCGCCATGGCCACCCCGATCGGGCCGAAGCTCGTCCAGGCGTCGATCACTCCCGGGAAAATGATCCGGCCGATGGCCGGGACGATGATCCCGTCGATCACCACGCCGGCAAGTCCGGCCAGCGCAAGGTATTTCAGACCGTGGCCGCCGTCGCGCACCAGTATCAATGGGGTCAGCGACCAGAACACCCAAACCGGCACCAGCGCCACCACGAAGAGCAGAAGCTGCGTGACGCCGTGATACTCCGCGCCGAAGGCGGTGCGCTCCCGCAGGACCAGCATCATCAGGTACAGCGCGAACCACAGCGAGCCGCGCAACAGTCGCTGCTTGGCGCTGAACTGCTCCCGCCGCCAGGCCTTGGCGAAGATGCTCGCCACCATGATCGCCATCGGGATTCCCCACACCAGGAAGGCCGCGACACCCAGAACGGTCCATAGCGATCTCAGCGCGGCGGTGTCGCCGAATGCATCCCGCACGGTATCGCTGGTCGGCCCCGACAGGCCCAACTCCCGGATCCAGATGGTGCCGGGGCTGGCGTTCTCGGCGAACCCCTCGAAGTAGCTGAACCCGAGGATCATCAGCGGGATGACGACGGTGAACAGTTGCACCGACACCAGCACGCCTTGGTTGGCGCCGTCGATCTCCTTGAAGCGCTCCAGGACCGCCTTGAGCGGGCTCAGCGCCCTCGACTCGGCCAGCCTGCGGCGGCGCTCGACGAGGTGCTGACGGACGTCATCGCGGTGGATACTTCCCATGGGCAGTGAACGTACAGCGCGTCAGCCCTCGATGCTGAGCGCCTGGGTGGGGCAGTTCTCGCAGGCCTGCTCGAGGTCGATCCGGCGGTCTGCAGGAACATCGTCTATCAGGATGTTCAGCACGCCGTCCGGGCCGATCTCGAAGATGTCCGGGGCGGTCGCCTCGCACAGTCCGATCGAGGAGCACTTGGTGCGGTCGACGACGATCTTCATAACGCGCTGCCTGCTTCCTTGGCGGGGGTGAACTCGGCCTGCATGCTCACCACGGTATGGAAGAAGTTGCCGTTGCCCAACTCCGGCTCGCCGACGGTGTGGATATCGGGCAGTCGCGTCAGCAGTTCGCGGAACGTAGCGGTGATCTGGCGGCGGGCCAGCTGCGCGCCCAGGCAGTGGTGGATGCCGCCGCCGCCGAAGGCCACGTGCTTGTTCGGCCAGCGCGAGAGATCAAGCTTTTCGGGATGGTCGAAGACCTCGGGGTCCCGGTTGGCCGAGGAGTAGAACATGATGACCTTGTCGCCCTCGGTGATGTGATGCCCGCCCAGTTCGGTGTCATGGGCGGCGGTGCGGCGAAACGTCATGATCGGAGTGGCCCACCGGATGATCTCCTCGACCGCCATCGGCAGCCGGCCCTCCAGATCCTCCATGAGCCAGGCGCGCTGCTCGGGGAAGTCGGTGAGCGCCCTCATGCCGTGGCTGATGGACTGCCGGGTGGTGTCGTTGCCGGCGATGATCAGCAGCGCAAAGATCGACGAGATCTCGTCGTCGGTGAACCGTTCGCCGTCGACCTCGGCCTGCACCAGCGCGGTCATCAGGTCGTTCTCCGGAGTTGCGCGGCGCTGCGCGATGAGTTCGTGGGCGATCCCGTGGACGGTCATGACCGTTTGCGCGAGGCGTGCCAGCGGGTCGGCGCCCTGCAGCAGTCGTGGATCGCGCCAGCCGTCGGCGAACTGCGACTCGTAGGCGACGGTTCGGCGGTGCTCCTCGGGGATACCGACCATGTCGCAGATGTTGTTCATCGGCACCAGGGACGCGACCTCCGTGACGAAGTCGATCTGCCCCTTGGCCGCGATGTCGTCGACGATGCGCCGCGAGTTGGCGACGATGTGCTCGTCGATCCGCGCCAGCTGCTTGGGGGTGAAAGCCGCCGCCATCAGCCGGCGGATCTTGGTGTGCCGCGGAGGATCCATCGCGATGAAACCCTGTGCAGCGTCGAGCAGTTCGGGCGGAATCGACTCGAAGGTGATGCCCTTGCCGGACAGGAAGTCACCTGGGCGGCGGGTGACCTCGACGAGATCGGCATGCCGCACCACGGCCCAGAAGCCCTGATCGTTGGGGTCCTCGAACATGCCGTTCTGCACCGGGCGGTGCCAGGAGATAGGGCGGTGGGCCCGCAGTTCGGCGAAGGTCTTCTCGCGGTCCTCGGCGGTGCCCGCCCAGAACTCCGATGACGAGAGGTCGGCCGGATCGTAGGGGCGTTCGGCGCGGGTGAAGGCGGGAGCGGTCATCGTCGTCTCCTAGGAGTCATGTCGTTAGGACGACTCTCTGACAAAAAATAAAAAATGTCAAGCGCTAACGACATCATCGGTCAAAATGTCGGAGCTCGCGCTAGACTCCCGAGCGTGACCTCAGTCGACCTCCGCGCCGAGACCCGCGCCTACGCTCGGTCCCGGCTGCGCGAGCTCGCGCTGGATACGGCCCGCGGCGTCGTCCTCGAGCGGGGATGGGCGGCGGTACGCATGGGTGTCATTGCGACCGATATCGGCATCAGCCGGCAGAGCCTGCACGCCGAGTTCGGCACCAAGGAGGATCTCGGCAACGCCCTCGTGCTGCGCGAGATGGCGGAGTTCTTCGACGGCGTGGGAGAGCGTTTGGCGGCGCATCCCGGCGACCTTGCCGGTGCGGTATCCGACGCGGTGGAGTACATGCTCACCGTGGCCCGGGACAACCCCCTGCTGGAGACGATCTTCACCCGGGCGGCGGCCGGCGGTGATGTCTCGTTGCTGTCACTGCTCACCATCCGCGGCGAAGCGCTGCTGGACACCGCAACCGCCGTCGTCCGCGACTGGGTGATCTCGCAATGGCCGTCGGCCGATACCGCCGACGTGCGGGTGATGGTGGAAAGCGTTGTACGTCTGTGCCAGAGCCATATCCTGACCCCGACCAGGGCGCCGGCCGAGGTGGGGGCGGATCTGGCGCTGGTGGCCTGCCGCTGCCTTCAGCGTTGAGTGAGGCGCCACGCAGACAGAGTGCGAGTAGCCCTCTGCGTAGCGCCTCACTCAACGCGGGGAATCAGTCGATCAGGCCCAGCTCTGCCATCAGTTCCCAGTTGGCCACTAGTGCGGCGTAGCGCGGCCAGTGATGTTCCAGATTCGGGGTGAGCGCCCGCATCGCCGCCGGGAAAGGCGCGTAGGCGACGTCCCAGTGGTGGGCGTGCGCCATCGCGAGGTGGGTGTTCATCCCGATGGGCATCAGCGCCTGTTTCTGGGTGAGCTGCATGTCGTTGTTGGCGTCATGGGAGCTCAACCGCACCGCATCCATGAACTGGACGTTGGGCACCTCCAGCGGGGTGGTGGCTCCGGTGAGGGCGAACAACGGGATGTTCAGGCCGTCCAAATAGGAGGCGTGCTTGCGGTTGAACGCCTCACGCACCTCGGTTCGCAGGTCGTTGAGCGCACCCTTGACGTCGTACTCCTCGATCCGGCGCACCCCGACCCGGTTCAGCATGGCCGGGCTGATCACCGACAGCAGAGCACTGAGGTATTCGTAGGAGTCCTCGATCGGCAGGTCCTTGATCTGGCTGTAGATCCCATCGGCGGTATAGGAGCCCCCCGCCGCCCCGGCCCAGGTGAACACCCCCTTGATCCGGTCGTGGTACTCGGGGTGGTGAACGAGGAAGGACAGGATGTCCGGGGTGCCCTTGCTGTAGCCGAGCAGGAACACCGTGTCCGGCTTCTCCAAATCGGCGCTCGGCTTGCCTTCGGCGTCCAGGCCCTCACCCCGGAAAGCGGCCTCGATATCTGCTTCGTTGGCCTCACATGACCGCATCGGATGGATATCGGCGCGCAGATAGCGCCAGCCGCGTTCTGTGAAGAGCCGTTCGGCCTCCACCGGGAAGGCATGCGCGTCGGCGTGCAGCAGCCCGGTGAGCAGTCCGCCGCAGATGATCAGCGTGGTGTGCTCGATCGGGTCATGCTGTGCAACAGGCATTTCCGTCTGCCACTCACTGACCGGAGCATCCTTGAGGAACCGCTCGGCGATCGCCTGGCGCGGGTTGGACTTCTTCAGCAGGCCCGGCAGCGGGAGTCCCGACAGCAGTAGCGGCTTGGAGGCGTAGTCCACCGCTTTGGGGTCCTTGATGGCCTCCTGCAGGAACAGGTTGCGCCACCGGCGGGCGATCCAGCCCTTGATCCACGGGTCTTTGACTGCCTGCGGGTCGGCCGACAGGATTTCCCGAACACCGGCGATGACGGTCGGATAGTCCTGTCCCTCTTCGGATTCGGCGAGGTCGGTGGTCAATGCGGTGATCTGCATGGGCACCCCTACACGCTCAGAGAATCGCGAGCGTCACTGAGCGCCTTGGCCGAACTCTGCAGGCCGAGAAGCTCAGTGACCGACAGTGGCACCTCGAGGACCCGGCCGGCGCCGGACCGCGACACCAGCGTGGGCAGCGAGAGCGCGACGTCGTTGAGTTCGTAGGCGCCGGTCTGCACCGTCGAGATGGGCAGTACCCGGTTCTGGTCACCCAGCACCGCCTCGATGATCCGCGCGGTGGACAACCCGATCGCCAGATTGGTCGCGCCCTTGCCCTCGATGATCTCGTAGGCGGCGTTGACCACACCCTTGCCGATCGATTCGCGGGTGACGTCATCGAACACCAGCGCCCCACCGGAGCGCCATTCCATGGCCGGCACGCCGCCGATGGACACGCTCGACCACAGCGGGATCTCCGAATCGCCGTGCTCGCCGACGATGAAGCCGTGCACGTTGCCCACATCGACCCCGGCGCGCTTGCCGATCAGATAGCGGAAGCGGCTGGAGTCCAGCACCGTTCCGGAGCCGAAGATCCGGCCAGGCTCGATGTCCACCGACTTCGCGCTGGCCAGGGTGACGATGTCCACCGGGTTGGTGACGAAGATGATGACCGCGTCGGGGGACTGCTCGAGCAGTTGCGGGGTCAGCGCCTGGGCCATCGCCACGTTGGTCGCCGCCAGATCCAGCCGGGACTGTCCGGGCTTCTGCTTGGCGCCGGCGGTCACGACGACGATCGACGATCCGGCGGTGACGTCGATGGAGTCTGAACCTGTCACGACACAGTTGGGCACGAACTGGCTGCCATGGTTGAGGTCGAGGACCTCGGCCTGCACCTTCTTGGCGGCGACATCGTAGAGGGCAATCGCCCCGGCCGACCCACGGATCAGACAGGCATAGGCGATGGCCGTGCCGACACTACCGACCCCGACGATGGACACTTTGCTGGTGCGCTGTTCGGCCACCGGCCGATTATCGTCCATCGTTTTCGATCCTGACCTGCGAATGCGATAGGTTGCGTTGCAGTGACCGCCGACCGAAACGCCCACATCTTGTACGCCATCGCGTCGGCTCCGATGTTCGACGGGCTCGACTGGGCCCACGCCGAATCCCTTGCCGCCCAAAGTCAGCCGATATTCCTGCCCGGTGGCCAGGAGTAGATGCCCGACGTCTACCTGTGCGGCCCGCCGCCGATGATGGACGCCGCCTTCTCCGCGCTGAACGCCGCCGGGGTGCCTGAGGGCCAAATCCACGCCGAACGGTTCGGCGTCTGATCCGATCCGGCTAACCTTCCTCTATGCGAACCCGCCTTCGACCTCAGCTTGTCTGGTGGAAGCGCGGTCTGGTGGCCGGGTTCAGTGGCACCGCGGCGATGGCCGTCTGGTACCACGCCGAACGCACCCTGCGGCGCGGCCGCTATACCGGGGTCACGGCTTTGGCGGACGGGACTCCGGTGGAGGGCTTGTGGTCGCACGAGGGTCTGGACTACGACGACAGCGTGGTGCCCGGCCGGATCGTGGCGAAGCTCCTGCGGCTGCCCAAGCCGACAGACCGTGAAGCCGGCGCGATCACTCTGGCATTGCGGTGGTCGTACGGGTCGGCGTTCGGGATCGCTCATGTTCTGCTGCGCAACAGGATTCGCGAGCCCTATGCCAGTCTGCTGTTCGGATCCGCATTGATGACCGTCACGTCGGTGGGCTTCCCGGTGCTTGGCGGCACTCCGCCGCCCTGGAAGTGGCCGGCGGATGTGCTGGTCAGCGCCGGCGGCAGCCACGCCCTCTATATCGTGACGGCGTCGGTCATTGATAACGTGCTGCGCTGACATGACCGAACCACCGCCCCTGCCGCCCGCTGCGGAGACCGTCACCTACCAGTTTCACGACTCGTCGGTACCGCCCCCGTATCACCGCAGCTTCGTGTTGACCTTCGACAGCGAGCGGGCTCGCATCGTCGTCGACAGCTACGGCACCGTCCTGGCCGACCGGACCGCCCCGATGACCTCCGGACTGTGGCAACAGGTGTCGGATTCCATCCCCCGTGACATCGTCGTGGAGGAACCGGCCCAGGGATGCACCGGAGGGACCGGGTTCACCGTGTCGGTCGCCGACGGCGGCGTAGTGAGTTTCACCCTCTCCGGCTCGGAGTGCGGAGGGGCGAATTCGTTGGCCGCCCAGCGGCTGGCCGACTGGGTTGCCCCGGTACGCGCACTGTTCCCGCCGATGAATCAGCTCGCCCCGGAAGGCTGATCTACGCCCCGTAGCATGACGGCTCATGAACCGCCGCCAGCTCAGCGCGCTGTCCGTGCTGTGCCTCGCGGTATTCATGGTCGCCGTCGACGGCACCGTGGTCTCGGTCGCGGTGCCGGCCATCACCGAGCAGTTGCGGCCCAGCTACAACGAGGTGTTGTGGATCGGCGACATCTACTCGTTCGTGCTCGCCGGACTGCTCATCACCATGGGCAACCTCGGTGACCGGATCGGGCGCAAGCGCCTGCTGCTGATCTCCAGCCTGGCGTTCGGGGCGGCGTCGGCCGCGGCAGCGATGGCTCCCTCCGCCGGACTGCTGATCTTCGCGCGCGTGGTGCAGGGCCTGGCCGGGGCCGGTCTGATGCCGTCCACGCTGGCGCTGTTGCGCACTGTGTTCACCGAGGACCGGTTGCGGATGCGGGCGGTGGGCATCTGGAGTGCGAGTGGTGCGGCTGGTGCCGCGATGGGGCCGACGGTGGCCGGGGTGCTGCTGGAACATTTCTACTGGGGTTCGGTGCTTTTGGTGAACCTGCCGGTGGTGGCGCTGATCGTCGCGGTCGGCGCCTGGGCACTGCCGGAGGCCCGCAGCGGGGAGAAACATCCGCTCGATCTGCTGTCGGTGGCCTACTCGACGGTCGGGATCCTGGGGGTGGTGTACGGCATCACCGAGTTGGCGCACGCCGGGCTCGGCTTCTGGCCCGGCTACGTGGCCCTCGTGCTCGGCGCCCTGCTGCTGTGGGTGTTCTTGCGCCGGCAGCGCCGACTACCTGTGCCGCTGCTGGACCTCGGCTTATTCAGCCAGACCCGGTTCAGCGCAGCCATCGTCGCCCAGTTGATCATCGTGTTCGCCAATATCGGCGCTCTGTTTTTCCTGCCCATCTTCCTGCGTCAGGTCGGCGACTTCTCGGCACTGCAGTCCGGTCTGGCCACGCTGCCGGAGTCGGTCGTGAGCCTGGTGACCGCCGCCTACACCGCCCGGCTGATCGGACGGTGGGGGCATCGGAAGGTCCTGCTGCTGGGCTTGTCGGTGGGTTCGACGGGGCTGATCCTGCTCGGTGTGACCCTCCCGATGTCGTATGCGGCGATGGTGATTCCGCTGATGCTGCTGGGTTTCTCGTTCGGCTCGGTGGTGACCGTCGCCTCCGACCTGGTGCTGACCAGTGCCAGCGCGGACCGGGTCGGGGCAGCCACCGGCATCTCCGAGACCGCCTTCGAACTGGGCACCGCCCTGGGTATCGCCCTGACCGGCAGCACGGTTTCGGTGATCTACATCCTGGTCAG
>CAZADG010000018.1:10877-17314 GCA_964483865.1 uncultured Mycobacterium sp.
CGGGCGGGAGCGAAGCGACTCGGGGAAAAGGTCCGGCGGGCGGGAGCGAAGCGACTCGGGGAAAAGGTCCGGCGGGCGGGAGCGAAGCGACGTGCGCGACGGGGTGCGACGGCGGTTCTGGTCGGTGGTGGACGCCGCCGGCTTCGACGAGGACCGGGCGCGAGCCTGGGTGATCGTCCGTATGGTGCACAACGCAATGTGGGCAGTGCAGGACGGGCCGCTGACCGATCCGTCATGGTTGACGACCTGTATCGCCGTCGCCAAGGCGGTGCAGGATTGACCGGCCTGTTCTATCGTTTTTCCGTCCGATGGCCTGAACCGGACGGAAAACGAGGGAACGTGGGCTCACGACTGCGCGCCGTCATCGCCGTGCTGATGATCGTTGCCGCGTTCGCCGGCCTGCCGATGGCTGGGTCTGCGGTAGCCGCCAGCCGAACCGTCACCGTTTCCATTCGTGATCTGACGCCGTTCGTCATCACCAACGTCAACGGCAAAACCGGCTTCTCCGTGGAACTGTGGGAAGAGATCGCCGAGCGGCAGGGCTGGACCACGCAGTTCGTCGACGCCGAAAGCGTTGCGGCCCAACTGAAAGATGTTGCCGACGGCCGAGCCGACGTCGGTGCAGGGGCGATCTCGATCACCGCTGAGCGGCGGCAGAAGTTCGATTTCTCCCAGCCGATTTTCAACGGTGGCCTGCAGATCATGGTCCCTCACCGGGTGGCCGCGCCCTCTCAGCCCGGTTTGGTGAACTTCCTGCCACTGCTGTTCTCCAAGGCGATGGGCGTATGGCTACTCGCCGGCCTGATCCTGTCGGTGATCCCGGCGCATATCTTCTGGCTGATCGAGCGTCGCAAGCGTGACGACCCCGACCCCGAAGACGGCGGCGGCGACGATTCCTCGATAGCGCGGTCCTACTTCCCGGGCATCTTTCAGGCATTCGCGTGGTCAATCGGATTCCTGGGCTTCATCCCCGACACGTTCCCGCACCGCGCGCTGGGTCGGGTACTGGGAATCCTGTGGGGATTCATCGCGATCATCTTCGTCGCGTACTTCACCGCGACCCTGACCACGAATCTGACTGTCAATACCTATGCGGGTCAGATCACCGGCCCCGGCGACCTGCCCGGCAAAAAGGTGGCGACGGTGGCCGGGACGACCTCCCAACGTCACCTGCAGGACATGGGAATCCCGGCGACCGGCCTGAAGACGATCGAGGACTGCTACCGCGCACTGCGGGACGGCAGCTACGACGCGGTGGTGTTCGACTCCCCGGTGCTGCGCTACTACGCCTCCGGCGACGGCGCCGGCTCGGTTGAACTCGCGGGCCCGGTATTCCACGCGGAGGACTACGGATTCGCCTTCCGGCACAACAGCGACCTACGGCAAAAGGTGGATCAGACCCTGCTTGAGATACGTCAGGACGGCACCTACGAGTTGATCAAGCGGAAATGGTTCGGCGGGGAGGAAATCCAGACCGAAGGCGAGCCGGGCTGAGCATGGGCAGGAAGCGAGGTTTGTCCGGGATGGGACGCTGGCGCGGCTTCATCGGCGTCGTGATGGTCCTCGCCGGTTTCGGGGCGCTGCCGCTTGCCGTGCCGGCCGCCGCGCAGCCTCGGGAGGTGGCCGTCACCATCCGGGCGATGGCGCCCTTCGTCATGACCGAGGACAACAAACTGACCGGATTCACCATCGAGTTGTGGGAGGAGATCGCCAAGCGACAGCAGTGGACGACCACCTATGTTGACGCCGAAAGCGTGGCGGCCCAACTGAAGAACGTCCAGGAGCGCCGCGCGGACGTGGCAGCGGGTGCCGTATCGATCACCGGCGAAAGGATCAGATCCTTCGACTTCTCCCAGCCGATTCTGGCCGGTGGTCTGCAGATACTGGTGCCCAAGAGTGCGACTGCTGCAACAGAGCCGACGATCGGCAACTTCCTGCCCATACTGTTCTCCAAGGCCATGCTGTTCTGGCTATTGGGCGGACTGGCGTTGGCTCTTGTTCCCGCTCACATCACCTGGCTGGCCGAACGCCGCCATCCGGACTCCATGGTGTCGAAGTCCTACTTTCCCGGCGTCTTTCAGGCGTTCATCTATTCCGGTGAAACACTCACCGCGACCCAGGAAGACGCTCCGCGGCACTGGTTCTCCCGCGGTTTCACTTTCCTGTGGGGGTTCGTCGCGATTGTGTTCGTGTCGTTCTTCACCGCAACCCTGACGACCACGTTGACCGTCGACTCGTTCGAGGCTCAGATCAAGGGACCGCAGGATCTGTTCGACAAGAAGGTCGCCACGGTGGCCGGAACCACCTCGGCGAGATATCTCGAGGGCGCCGGGGTGTCGGCAGTCGGTCTGCCCACCATCGACGACTGTTACAGGGCGCTGGAGGACGGCGAGGTCGCCGCGGTGGTCTTCGACTCGCCGGTGCTGCGCTACTACGCGAGCCATGACGGGGCTGAGGTGGCCGAGTTGGCCGGGGCGGTCTTCCAAACCGAGGACTACGGACTGGCGTTCGCCCAGAACAGCCCGCTGCGCCAATCGGTCGACGAGTCCTTGCTCGCCATGCGCCAAGACGGCACCTATGACCAGATCAGGTCGAAGTACTTCGGCGATCCTGGGGAGGACGCCGACTAGACACCGTGATGCCCGGCCGGACAGCGGTCCGGCCGGGCATCGGGTGCGCTAACGGACTACGGGTAGCAGGGCGCGGCGCCCGGCGTGTAGTACGGCAGACCGGCGGGGGAGATGCACGGTGCCTCGCCCGGGAAGGCGGGATACATCGAGAACGGATATGCCTCGGGGAAGCCGTAGCGAGCCCAGTCGCCGGCGCCGGCCACTTCTGCCCCGGCCACCGCCGCATCCGTGCCAACCACGGCGGCGTCGACCCCAAGCCCGACCAGACCCGGACCGCAGTCGGCAACCGCTACGTGGCGGCCACCGACCTCGCCGCAGATTTCAGCCTGTGCAACCGGGGTCATGATCGCCGGAACCGATGCCATGGCCAGCGCGGAGAACAGCGTGGCAGTCATTTTTTTCGTCATGTCGCCATTATCGCGGCTCGAGGCGACCTGTGTTACGTCGGGACGCCAAGCGGCCCCCGGGGATCGCCTCGCCTCGTGGCGGGTTCACCCGGGGGCCGTCTCGAGGAGTTGGTACTACTTCATGGCGATGGTCTCGCTGAATTTGCCCTTGCCATCGTTCAGCCAGGTGATGGTGCCGTTCTGGAACTCGCCGATCCAGCCGCCACCTGCCTGCTTGTCTCCGCCGCCGGTCTCGGTCTCGTCGGCGGTCGGCCACCCCAGCGCGCCGGCCGGGCCGCCTTGGTCGTTCATGTAGCGCTGCAGGATCTCGCCCCGCACGACGTACGAACCGGCGGGGGAGGAGAAGATGGTCCCCTTCTCGAAGGGCGTCACGGTGCCGTCGCCGACCTTCTCCGACACCCCGGTCGGGAGTCCGAGAGCGCTGGCGCCACCAAGGCGGGTGTAGGCAGCTGCGGTCGGCGTGTCGAGGGATACGTCGCCGACGCCCGGAACGTTCATCGTGGTGGCGGCGTCGACAGCGGAGGACACCGCGCTGGAAGCGGCACTGGCGCCGCTGCTCACCGCACTGCTCGCGCCACTGGCGGCGCTGCTGGCGGCGCTACCGGCGGCGTCGGCCGCGCTGCTGGCGGCGCTACCTGCGGCGTTGGCCGCGCTGGAGGCGGCGCTGCCCGCGGCGTCGGCCGCGCTGGAGGCGGCGCTGCCTGCGGCGCTGGCGCCGCTGCTGACCGCGCTCGAGGCGCTGGACATGGCGTCCTTGGTCATCTCGGTGGCCTGGGAGCAGCTCACGGCGAATGCGGCAGCGATGGCGAGGCCACCGGCGGCGGCCGCGGCGCGAGCCGTTCTGGTTGTCATTCTGGGGGTTCTCCTTACTCTGGGAGGGCCTCGACGACACGGGCGTCTGAGGTCCGCTAGCAAACGCACCCAGCGGTGCGGCATCCCCAAGATAGTGGGCTTTATGTTCAGATGCCCGGAAAGAGACAATATCGAATCCGGCGTTAAGGGTGGGACTCGGCCGTAATCGGATCTCGATTTTTCACGTTGGGCGGCGTAAGGGGGGTTACGCTCTGCCAACGGAGCGGCAGTGTCGCCGCCCTGCGAGGAGCGATGATGTCGGCACCAGCGGTCGAAAAACGTCAGGTCAGAGCGTCTAAGCAGCCCGCGAAGGGGCGCGATGCAGGTCCTGCGCTGCCGCCCAGCAAGACGATGATCGTGCACTCCGCCGACGGCACCCGACTGCACACCGAGGTGTTCGGGCCGGCCAACGGGTACCCGATCGTGCTGGCGCACGGGATCACCTGCTCGCTGAAGGTGTGGCATGAGCAGATCAACGATCTTTCCCGCGACTTCCGGGTCATCGCCTACGACCACCGCGGACATGGCCGAAGCGGGGTGCCCGCCCCGTCGGCCTACAGCCTCGACCATCTGGCCGCCGACCTGGACGCCGTGCTCGCCGCCGTCCTCCGGCCCGGGGAGCGGGCTGTCGTGGCCGGCCACTCGATGGGCGGTATCGCGATCAGCGCCTGGTCGGACCGCTTCCGGCACCGCGTCCGGGAGCGGGTCGACGCCGTCGCGCTGATCAACACCACCCATGGCAACCTGCTGGACAAGATCCAGCTCCTGCGGGCTCCGGGAGTCCTGCGTTCGACCCGGAACGCAGCCGCCCGCGCGATGATCCGGTCCCTCGGCGGCGCACCGCTGATACGCGGGACGCAGCCCGGCAGCATGCGTTTCCTCCAGATGATGGTCGTCGGGGCCGAAACCGACCCGGCGGTCTCGAACTTGCTGCACGACATCTTCGCGGCCACCTCGCCGGCCGGCCGGGGGGCCTGGGCGCGGGTACTGGTCGACGAACTCGGCCCGAAGGCCTACATCGACCTCTCCGGCCTGACCGTGCCCGCGCTGGTGGTCGGCAGCACCAAAGACCGGCTGTTGCCGATGTGTCGGGCCCGCAAGATCGCCGACACGGTGCCCAACCTGATCGAACTGGTCGAGGTGCCCGGCGGCCACTGCGCCATGCTGGAGCACCCCCAGGTGGTCACCGGCCACCTGCGCGGACTGGCCAGCGCCATCACCTCGGCACAGCGGATCAGCTCTTAAGCGCCGTTAACGCCTGAGCCACCTCGTTGGCGGCGCGCTGACCGGAACGGACCGCACCGTCCATGAAGCCTGTCCACTCGTCGGCGGTCTCGGTGCCCGCCCAGTGCAGCGCCCCGACCGGGGTGCGAAGCAGCCCGCCGAACTCCGTCCACGACCCTGGCGGCACGGCCGCGGTCGGCCCGCCCGCCGCGAAAGCCTCTGCCCCCCAACGCTGATCGAGATAGTCGATCGGGGTGGCGGCCTCCTCCCCGAACAGTGCGCTGAAGCACGCCAACACCTGCTCGCGCCGCTGATCCTCGGGCTGCGCGTCGAAGCCGCGGGGGTCGGTGAACCCCAACAGCACACCCGGACCGCTTTCGGGGCTGACGTCGAAGGTGATGAACACCGGGCCCTGGTCGGACAACGCCTGCCCGGACAGTCCCTTGGCCCGCCAGAACGGGGTGGGGTAGGCGGCGTAGGCCTTGGTCAGCGCGCCTTGCGGCCAGCGCTGGGACAACTGCTGGTATTCGATGGGCAGGGCTGGGGCGATGTCGATGTCCAGCCGGTGCGCCGGCGCGATGGCCACGATGGCCCGGCGGGCCTCCACCACTCCGGCTGAGGAGTGCACCGCCACCGCGCTGTCAGACCATTCGATGCGGGAGACCGCGGCGCCGAGCCGGATCCGGTCTCCGAGTTCCGCGGCGATCCGCTGCGCGATTTCGTGGCTACCGCGGGGGAAGTGGTCCTGCTGGGCGCCGCCGACGACGTCGAGCATGCGGTCAAGCCCGCCGGAGGTCTTGACGTAGCGCAGCGCGTGGAGCAGAGACACCTCGCCGGGTTCGGCGCCCCAGGTGACCCTGGACATGATCGCCATGAGGTCACGCGACCCGGCGGTCGCCTTGATCGAATGCAGCCAGTCGCCCAGGCTGATGCTGTCCAGTTTGGCGGCGTTCGGGGAGGTCCACGGTTCGGTGATGCTGACGCTGCGGGCGATCCGCTCAAACTGCCACTGGATCCGGCCGATGTCGAGCAGTCCGATAAGCCCAAGTTTGGGAATGGTGCCGCTGTAGCGGTGCACCCGGCCGCGCCAGCGGATCAGGTTGGCGCCGGCGTGGTAGGTCGGTGTCGTGTCGCAGCCGAGGTCGGCGGCGAGTTTGAGGACGGCGTCCTGGGTGGGGCCGACGAAGGACGCGCCGCGGTCGACCGGAATCCCGGCCAGCGTGCCCGAGAAGGTACGGCCGCCCACCCGGTCGCGGCCCTCGACCACCACCACGTCGAAACCTCGGCCGACGAGTTCCCGCGCCGCCGTCAGTCCCGCCAGACC
>CAZADG010000018.1:17414-39177 GCA_964483865.1 uncultured Mycobacterium sp.
CCGGACGGGTCGTGGCGGCCGAGTGCCCCATGCTCGAACAGGCCCCAGCCCTCCTGCGGCGCCGACGTCCCCTCGTGGCAGATCGCCCGGCCGACGTGGTCGATCACCCCGAAGCCCGACCGGGCGACGACCGCCGGGTCGGTCATGTCGTAGGTGCGCCGTTCGGTGAACTTCTCGCCCTTCCACACGCCGTGCAGCCAGTCCGCGTCCCCGCCGTAGCCGCCTCCGACGTGGATCGGAACAGCCAGTTTGGATTCGACGTCGAATCGCAGTGGGTTGCCGACCTGATCGGTGGCGTCGATCGTCGCGCCGGTGGGAATCCTTGTCCCGGAACGGTAGTGGATCTTCACCCGCGGCCAGCCCAATTGTTCGACCCGGCCGTCACGCCAGATCCGGGTGCAGTCGTTGACTGTCCGGAACCCGCTGGGCTCCTCCTGGATGATGATGACGATGGCGAAGTCGTCGAACGCCATCGGCACATACAGCCACCACATGCCCTCGAACGGCGGGTCCGCCGGCCGGCCCGCGGGCTCGGGGGCGCCGATGGGCCGGATGCCCCAGGACCGGTCCCTGGTGCCGATCCAGGCGGCCGGGTCGACGGTGATCTGTTCGCCGTCGATCACCAGATGCCCGCTCCAGGAACCCAATTGGGCGAATCGCTGCGCGTCCAGGGTGACCTTGGTACCCGACCGCATCACGTGGCGCTGCTCCTGCACCACACCGAAGAGTCCGTTCCAGGTCAGATCGCAGGCGACGCCCTCGGTCTCGTCGAGAACGATGCGCAGCTTCTGCAGCGGCGTGGAGACCTCGACGCGGTAGCCGTTGACGTGCTGGTTCAGGCGATCGGAGTCGATGGCGTCGGACAGGTGCACCGCGGTCTGGTCATCCCCTCGTCGGATGAGCAGGAAGGCGTCCTTGACCCCCAGGTTGGGGTAATAGCCGATGCCGGAGATGACGAAGATGTCGCCGGTGCGGTCGTGGGCGTTGAAGTACGACCGGTCATAGAAGTTGCGGTCGGAGGGGCCGGGCCAGGCGATCGGCTGGGGGATCTGGTGGATGGGGAATTCGTCAAGCGGTCCAAGCATTCTCAGGCCTCTCCTTCTTCGGCGACCAGGCGGCGCAACACGCCGCCGTGGTAGAACAGCGACTCAACATCGTCGGGTCTGGTGGTCTCCCCGAAGTGCACCCGCCGCGCCCCGGTGCGCATGAACACCACACACCAGATCACCGCGGAATAGACGTAGAACCAGTGCAGGTCGCCGAGTTCAACCCCCGTCAGCTGCTGATAGGTGGCGCGAACGTCGTCCTCACGCAGAACATCCGGTAGTCCGGGAAGCTGCGCCAGTCCGGCCAGTTCCTGGAACACCATGTGCGCGAATATGATCCAGGCGACGTCGAGTTCCCGTGGGCCGACGCATGCCATCTCCCAGTCCAGCACGGCCACCGGACGGAAGTCGCGGTAGAGCACGTTTCCGATACGTGAGTCGCCCCATACCAGTACCGACTCGCCGGCGGCGATGTCGGCGGGGAAGTTGTCCTCCAGCCAGGCCAGTGACCGCTCCACCAACTCGGATCGGCCGATATCGGGAACGGCGAACTCGTACCAGGACTTCAGCCAGGTGAAGTGCCGCCGCAGGGGGGTGTCGCCGGGCGGGTCGGCCTCGGTGAGAAACCCGAAGGTGTCTGCCGCAGAGGGGATTCCGTGCAACTCAGCGAGTACTGCGACGGTCGCCTCCTGCAGTTCCCGTTGCCTGTCGGCGGGGGCGTCGGCGAACCAGTTGCCGCCGAAGGTGTAGGGCATGACATCGGGTGGGACGATGCCCTCGACGAAGTCCATCAGGAGGAACGGGCTGCCCAGCACCCGGCCGGTCGGCTCGATCCAACGGACCTGCGGCACCGGTACGTCGGTCAGTTCGGACACCAGTCGAAGCACGTCGAACTGGTGATCCATCCGATAGGAGGGGAACACCGGGACGTCCTCGACGGTGGGCGCCACCCGGGCTACCCACCTCTGCTCGACCGGCTTTCCGTTCTCAGTCCAGCGGCCGGTCAGGATGATGGTCTCCGAGGACATTCCATTGGAGTCGACACCGCTCTCGACGGTCACCTCCGGTGTGACGCCCCCGGGCATGACGGTGGACAACCACGCCGAAACCGTGGCGGGGATGGTGCTGGTGTCCCGGCCCGAGCGCTGCAGGTGGGAGACCTCGGTGTCCACGGTCGGTTCGCTGCTCACGTCACCTCCGAGGCGAAACGATACGCCGAAAAGCTCGTGCTGCTGCTCCGATCGGAGTGGTTACCACGATCCCGGCCTAACTCCGATCGCGGTCGAGTGCGTCACCGAGTCCATCCAGGATCATCTCCAAACCGAAGGTGAACTCGTCTTCGAGGGCTACCGGGGCCAAGCCCGCGCTGATCGCCGCGCTCAGGCTGGGGAAGTCGGCCATGTCGGGCCTGCCGACGACGGCGACCAGCACCTCGTCGTCGACTCCCACGGTCGCGCGCCGGCCGGTGAGTTGGATGGCGAAGCCCTGCACATAGGACGCCATCAGTGCGCCCGAGCGAACTGCCAGTTCCAGCGGAAATCCGTTGTGCAGCATCGCATCGAGCCAGACCTCCCGCAACCGCATCGCGTTCGGGCCGGTCGGGGTGTGATCGGTCAGCAACCGCGCCACGCCGGGGTGTCGCGTCAGTGCCGCGAAATACTCGCCGGCCACCACGCGCATTGCGGACCGCCACCCCTCGGAGCGCAATGCCTCCGCGTCGAGGTCGATTTCGCCAAGAAGGCGGTCGATGACCGCGACCATCAGTACCGCCCGGCTAGGGAAGTGCCGGTAGAGCGTGGCGGTGCTGGAGTTGAGTCGCTGCGCGAGCAAGCGCATCGACAGGGCCTCGCCGCCGACCTCGTCGATGATCGTCAGGGCAGCCGCGACGATGCCTTCGGTGGGCAGCCGGGGCCGACCGACGCGCGCTACGCCGGGATCGCCGTCGTCTGCGGTTTCCATGATCTCAATTATGGAGGCCCGCTCGTTGACACCGGCGCTCTAATCGGCAACAGTGTTTTCGTTAATTGGAAGGAGCTTTACATGCCAACGTCCGCCCACTCCGCAACGCCCGCTTTGGCCTCGCGGCTATGGACGACCACCCTTGTGTCCGGGGTACTGACCGCGATCCTCGGCATCTTGATCCTGCTGTGGCCGGGTAAGTCGCTGCTGGTCGCTTCGGCCCTGTTCGGCGCCTATTTGCTCATCAGCGGTATCGCACAGGTGGTCCTCGCGCTGGCCCTGCACTTTTCAACGGCCGGACGGTTCATGTTGTTCATCAGCGGCGCGATCTCGGTGGTGCTCGCCGTGCTGGCATTCCGCAACTTCGGTGAGGGCTATGCCCTTCTGCTGCTGGCGATCTGGATCGGTATCGGCTTCGTGTTCCGCGGCACCGCCGTCACTGCGGCCGCCTTCAGCGATCGCGGTCAACCGGGCCGCGGCTGGGCGATTTTCTCCGGCATCGTGACGATCCTCGCCGGGGTCATCACGCTGGCATGGCCCTTCGACTCGGTCGCGACGCTGGCGTTGGTCGCCGGAATCTGGCTGGTCGTCATCGGGATCTTCGAGATCGGATCGGCGTTCGCGATCCGCAAGGACGTCAACTCGCTGACCAACGCCATCCGGGGCTGATCCCGCCCATGGTTGAGGTGAGTCGCCCGCTGCGCGAGCGGTTGATCGCCCTCGAAGACGAGGACGTCGCCGCCGCGCGCGGGCGGGCCCAGCGTAAGACGGCACCGCGCAGCGGCCTGGCCCAACTGGTGCCCTCACCGCGCGGCGCTGTCGAGATCCTGGTCGAGCAGAACCGCGACCGGGTCCAGGAACTGGTGCCGCTGCGCTTCGCCCGGATGTTGATGGATCCCTTCAGCTTCTACCGCGGGTCGGCGGCGGTCATGGCGGCCGACCTCGCAGCGGGTCCGTCAAGCGGTGTTGAGGTGATGTGCGGCGGTGATGCGCACATCTCCAATTTCGGTGTCTACGGGTCACCGCAACGCAGTCTGCTTTTCGACCTCAACGACTTCGACGAAACCGCGGTCGCACCCGCGGAGTGGGACGTCAAGAGACTGGTCACCAGCGCGATCGTCGGCGGCCGCCAGGCCGGTTATCCGGAGAAGGCCATCCGCGGCATCGCTTCGAAGGCGATGCAGCAGTATCGGGATGGACTGCACGCCATGCTCGACATGAGTGTGCTGGATCGCTACTACCTTCGCTTGGAGCCGCAGAACTACGCCGAGGAAGTCTCCGGGGACCTGGCGGCAACCATTAAGAAGGTCAGTCGGTCGGCCCGTGCCCGAACATCGGCGCGGGTGTTCGCCCGGATCATGGAGCAGCGCCCGGACGGCCGGATGGAACTTCGGCAGAGCCCCCCTGTCCTGCAGCACGTCACCGTGAGTGACGAGGCGACGCTGATCGATGCCTTCCGCGAGTACCTCACCAGTGTGCCCGCCGACGTGGCGATGCTGCTCTCGCAATTCCGGCTGACCGATATGGCGCGGCGCGTCGTGGGGGTCGGCAGCGTGGGAACCCGTTGCTATCTGCTCATTCTGACCGCCTCCGACGGGACACCGCTGATCCTTCAGGTCAAGCAGGCCAACCCCTCGGTGCTGCAGACTTATGGACAGCGCCGGCAACCGGAGGTCCTGACCGGCGCCGTAGGTGCGCTGGGCCATGGGGTTCGGGTGGTTGGCGGCCAGCGGATACTGCAGGCGATGTCCGATGTGTTTCTGGGCACCCTGCGATTCGACGGGCGCGACTACTACGTCCGCCAGTTCCAGGACATGAAGGGAAGTGTGGACCTGGTCGGCATGTCGCCTTCGACGTTCGGTGAGTACGTCGGCGCGTGCGCCCTGTCGCTGGCGCGGGCGCATGCCCAGAGCGTCGCCGCACCGATGCTGTTCGGCTACGTCGGAAACGGCGAGAAGGTCAGTCGGGCCGTCGTCGAGTGGTCGTACGCCTACGCCGAGAAGACACTTGATGACTTCCATCAACTGCAGGCCGCCGCCAAGGCCGGCGAGATCGAGGTTGCCGACGACCCGCTGAGGTGAGCGCGGTGTGGTAGTAAGACGAAATGTCTTTCATGCACGTGGTTACCTTCAAGTGGCGCGACGGCTTTTCCGGTGAACCGGTCGCTGCGGCACTGGCTGAGTTGATACCCCGACTGGAGGGTGTGCAGAGTTACCACTGCGGTTGCGACGTCGGGATGTCACCGGGGACCTACGACTTCGCCGTCGTCGGCATCTTCGATTCCCGCGAGCACTTTGTGGCCTACCGCGACCATCCCGAACACCAACGGATTCTGCACGAACTGATCGGGCCGAATCTCGCGGACAAGACTTTCGTCCAGATCGAGGACTGATCTCGCCCCCGGGGTCAGGACAGGAAGACAGCGGCGGCATCGGCCAGGTCGAGCAGCGGTTGCGGTAGCGCCCCGAGGATGACGGTGATCACCGCTGTCAGCCCGATCGTCGCCACGCTCAAAGCTCCCGGTGGCGAGACCTCGGGTGCGTCCTGCGGAGGGTCGGTGAAGAACATCAGCACGATCACCCGGACGTAGAAGTAGGCGGCCACCGCACTGGCCAGCACACCGACGACGACCAACGGGATGGCCCCGCCCTCGCCGGCGGCCTTGAAGACCGCGAACTTGCTGACGAAGCCGCTGGTCAACGGGATACCGGCGAAGGCAAGCAGAAAGAGGGAGAACACCACACCGGCCACCGGGTAGCGCCGACCCAGCCCGGCCCAGCGCGCGAGTTCGTTCTGCTCGGTGCCGTCGGGCCCGCGCACCACGCTCACCACCGCGAAGGCCCCGACCGTGCTGAATCCGTAGGCGACCAGATAGAACAGGGTGCCAGACACCCCGGAGTGGTTAGCGGCGATCACCCCCGTGAGAATGAAACCGGTATGGGCCACAGCCGAATACGCCAGCATCCGCTTGATGTCGCGCTGGGTCACCGCGGCGACGGTGCCGACGGCCATGGTCAGGATCGCCACCGCCCAGAGCACCGGACGCCACTGGTCCTTGAGTGCGGGAACCGCGACGTACAGCAGTCGCATCAGCGCCCCGAACGCGGCGATCTTGGTGGCCGCCGCCATGAACGCGGTAATCGGCGTGGGCGCACCCTGGTACACGTCGGGTACCCAGGAGTGGAAGGGAACCGCGCCCACCTTGAACAGCAGTGCGACGACGACCAGTGCTGTTCCAAGCAGGGCCAGCGTGGTGTCAGCCGAACCGGTGCGTGCGGCCGCGGCGATTCCGGTGATGCTCAGCGTGCCGGCGTATCCGTAGAGCAGGGCCATGCCGAACAGGAAGAAGGCCGACGAGAACGCGCCGAGCAGAAAGTATTTCAGCGCGGCTTCCTGAGACAGCAACCGACGGTAGCGGGCCAGTCCGCACAGTAAGTACAGCGGCAGCGACAGGACTTCTAACGCGATGAACATGGTGAGCAGGTCCCCGGCGGCCGGGAAGAGCATCATGCCGCCGACGGCGAACGTGGTCAGCGGGAACACCTCGGTCTGGGCGACCGCCATTTTGGTGGCCACCAGTTCGGCGGCGCTGCCCGGCACCGCTGATGCCTGCGGCGTGAAAGCGTCCAAATTGGTCGTGCCGCTTCGTCTCTCGGCGATCAGCAGCACGCCTAAGACTGCGATCAGAAGGATGGTGCCCTGCAGGAACAACGCCGGTCGGTCCACGGTGACCGCACCGACTGCAGCCACCTGGCCGGCCCCGTCCAGGCCGCGGTAGACCCCGACCACCGCGACGAAGGCGGCCAGCAGACCGGCGACGGACAGCGTGAACTGGACCGCGTAGCGGGCCCGCCGGGGTAGGAACGCTTCGACCAGCACCCCGGCAACCGCGACGCCGAAAACGATGAAGAACGGCGACAGCAACCCGTATTCGATGCTGGGGGCGGTCATTTCGCTGCTCCAACCGTGGGCACCGGGTCGGGTTGGTGGATGCCGGACAGAGTGTGGTTGACCGCCGGGTTGATGACGTCGAGGGCCGGCTTGGGGTAGACGCCGAGGACCAGCAGCAGTGCGATCAGCGGCGCCACCACGACCAGTTCACGTGGCCGCAGGTCGGTGAGCGTCTCGTTGCCGTCGGTCAGTGGGCCGGTCATCATCCGCTGGTACATCCACAGCACGTAGACCGCAGAGAGCACCAGAGCCAGGGCGGCCACCACCGCGAACCACGGGTAGCGGGTGAAGGTACCGATGAGCACCAGGAACTCGCTGATGAACGGGGCGAGACCGGGTAGCGAGAGGGTGGCCAGGCCGGCGATCAGAAAGGTTCCCGCCAGCACCGGGGCGACCTTCTGCACTCCGCCGTAATCGGCGATGGCGCGTGTCCCGCGGCGGCTGACCAGGAATCCGGCGATGAGGAACAGTGCGGCCGTGGAGATTCCGTGGTTGACCATGTACAGCGTGGAGCCGGATTGGCCCTGGCTGGTCATCGCGAAGATTCCGAGGATGATGAAGCCGAAGTGGCTGATCGAGGTGTAGGCGATGAGCCGCATCACGTCGGTTTGCCCGATGGCCAGGATTGCGCCGTAGACGATGCCGATGACGGCCAGTGCGATGACGATGGGGCGGAACAGCACCGCCGAGTCGGGGAACAGTGGCAGGCAGTAGCGCAGCATGCCGAATGTGCCGACCTTGTCCATGACCGCCATCATCAGGACTGCGGACGCGGGGGTGGCCTGCACCGCTGCGTCGGGCAGCCACCGGTGCAGCGGCCACAGCGGGGCCTTGACCGCGAAGGCGAACAGGAAGCCGCCGAAGATCAGGTGCGCCACCACAGGCTCGATGACGAACTGGCCGTTCGCCACGGCATCGCCGATCGCCCGGACGTCGAAGGTGCCACCGGCGAATGCCCTGCTGTTAGCGGTCGCCACGTACAGGCCGATCAGGGAGGCCAGCATGATCAATCCGCCGAAGAGGTTGTACAGCAGGAACTTCACTGCGGCAGCCGGAGCCGCGGAGCCGGCGACATCGGGCGTGAGCCTGTTGGCTCCGCCGAACCCGCCGATCAGGAAGTACATCGGGATGAGCATCGCCTCGAAGAACACGTAGAACAGCAGGATGTCCAGGGAGGTCAGCGAGATCAGCACCATACCCTCGACGGCGAGCATCAGCGCGACGTAGGAGTGTGGGCCGCGCTCACGGAGGCCGGGCCGATCGTCGGCGTCGTTCCAGCCCGCGATCAGCAGCAGTGGCATGAGCACCGCGGTGAGCACCACTAGGGCCAGCGCGATGCCGTCGACGCCGAGGATGTAGCCGGTGCCGAACGACTTTATCCACGGATGGTTTTCGACGAACTGGTATCGCGGTCCGGCTGGGTCGAAGTTGACCGCGAGGATCAGCGCGACGACCAGCACCCCGAGCGAAGCCGCCAACCCGGCGTACTTGGCGGCCCCGCGCAGCGAGGCCGGCAGCAGGATGATGACCACCGCCCCGATCATCGGCAGTGCCCACAACACGCTCAGCCAGGGCATGCCGGTCACCTCCACATCGTCGCGAGCAGAACCGCACCGGCGAACAGCCCGGCACCGGCCAGCATGGACAACGCGTAGCTGCGGGCGAATCCGGTCTGTAGGCCGCGCAGTCCATCGGAGAACCGTCCGACCAGCGAGGCAAGGCCGTCCACTGCGCCGTCGATAGCCTTGTCGTCCACCACCACCATTGCCTTGGTGAGCTGCTGTCCGCCGCGCATGAACACCGCCTCGTTGATGGTGTCGCCGTAGAGGTCGCGGCGGGCGGCGACAGTCAGTACCGAAATGTCCTGCGGGGCGGTCTGCGGCACGGGCCGGCCGGCGTACTGGCGCCGGGCCGCCAGGACACCGACGGCGACCGCGGCCAGAGCCAGCACCGTCGTCACCCACACCGGGACCACGTGGTGGGCTTCGTGTGTCCCGACAACTGGTTCCAGCCAGTCGCGCAAGGTGTTACCGAGCGTCAGCACCGCTCCGGCGCCCACCGAGCCGACGGCCAGCGCGATCATCGGCCACGTCATGACGGCCGGGGATTCGTGGGGATGCGTATCGGGTCGCCAGCGGCGCTCACCGAAGAATGTCAGCAGCATCACCCGAGTCATGTAGAACGCCGTGATCGCCGCGCCGAGCAGGGCGGCGGCGCCGAGAAGTACACCCTTCAATCCCCCTGCGTTGAAGGCGGTTTCGATGATCGCGTCTTTGGAGAAGAACCCGGCGAACGGGGGCACCCCGATGATGGCCAGATAGCCGAGGCCGAAGGTGGCGTAGGTGATCGGCATCAACGTGCGCAGGCCGCCATAGCGTCGCATGTCGGTCTCATCGTCCATGGCATGCATCACCGACCCGGCGCCCAGGAATAGCCCGGCTTTGAAGAACCCGTGGGTGAGCAGGTGCAGGATAGCCACCGCGTAGCCGGCCGGGCCCAGTCCGGCGGCCAGCACCATGTAGCCGATCTGGCTCATGGTGGAAGCGGCCAGGGCTTTCTTGATGTCGTCCTTGGCGCAGCCGATGATCGCACCGAACAACAGGGTCACCGCGCCGACGACCACGACGGCGGTCTGCGCGGCCGGGGCCAGATCGAACACCGGCCCGGACCTCACGATCAGGTACACACCGGCGGTCACCATGGTGGCGGCGTGGATGAGCGCCGAGACCGGGGTGGGGCCCTCCATCGCGTCACCCAGCCAGGACTGCAGCGGCACCTGCGCGCTCTTGCCGCACGCGCCGAGCAGCAACAGCAGGCCGACAGCATTCAGCGTCCCGTGGCTCATCTGCGGTGTGGCGGCGAAGACGTCGGCGAATCCGACCGAACCCACCGTCGCGAACAGCACCATCAGTGCGATGGCCAGGCCCATGTCGCCGACCCGGTTGACCACGAACGCCTTCTTCGCCGCCGCGGCCGCACTGGGCTTGTAGGACCAGAACCCGATGAGCAGGTAGGAGGCCAAGCCCACGCCCTCCCAGCCGGTGTAGAGACCGAGGTAGTTGTCGGCCAGCACCAGCAGCAGCATCGCCGCGACAAACAGGTTGAGGTAGGCGAAAAACCTTCTGCGGTCGGGGTCGTGGGCCATATACCCGATGGAGTAGAAGTGGATCAGCGCGCCGACACCGGTGATCAGCAGCACGAAACACACTGACAGTGCGTCGAGTTGCAGGCCGAAATCCACCTTCAACGCCCCGACCGGCACCCAGGAGAACAGCGTCTCGTGCACCAGCCGCTGCTCGGCGGGCCGGCCGAGCAGATGGATGAACAGGACGGCACCGCACAGGAATGAACCGACCACCGCCGCGCAGGCCAGGAGGTGCCCCCAAGCGTCGGTGGCCCGCCCGCCGAGCAGAAGGATCACCGACCCGGCCAGGGGCAGCGCGATAGTCAGCCACAGCAACGTCGTCACGGTCAATGCCTCAACAGGTGGGATTCGTCGACGTCGGCATTGCGACGGGTGCGGAAGATCGCGACGATGATGGCCAGGCCGACCACCACCTCGCAAGCCGCGACGACCATGGTGAAGAACGCCACTGACTGACCCTCGAGTTCGCCGTGCATCCGGGCGAATGTGACGAACGCCAGGTTTCCGGCGTTCAGCATCAACTCAATGCACATGAACATGACGATGGCGTTCTTGCGGACCAGCACCCCCGCGGCGCCGATGGTGAACAGCAATGCCGACAGGTACAGGTAGTGGTTTGGGGTCATCGGGGCGCCCTGATGGTGTCACTCACCGAGGACGCGGCGTCGGAACCGTCCGGCAATCGGGCCGGGGTATCGACGGCGTTGCGGCGCGCGTACACCCCGGGATTGGGCAGGGGGGTGGCGCGGCCCGCGCCGCGGAAGCGCTCGATCGCCAACTCGCGCTGGGTTTTCCGCGGCTCCAAACGTTCGCGGTGGGCCAGCACCATCGCGCCGAGTGCAGCGGTGATCAGCAGCGCGCTGGTCAGTTCGAAGGCCCACAGGTTGCGGGTGAAGATCAACTCGGCCAGGCCCTCGACGTTTCCGCCTGCATTGGCTTTGTCCAGCCCGGTGAAGCCGCTGGTCGTGGCGCTGCCGATTCCGGCGATCAGCAGTACCCCGAAGCCCAGGCCGGCCAGGACCGCAGCCACCCGTTGTCCGCGAATGGTCTCCACCAGAGACTGGGCCGAGTCCACGCCGATCAGCATCAGCACGAACAGGAACAGCATCATCACCGCACCGGTGTAGACCACTACCTGCACCACGCCCAGAAACAGCGCGCCCTGCACGACATAGAGGACGGCGAGCGCGATCATCGTCGAGGCGAGCGACAGCGCGGAGTACACCGCTTTCGGGGCGGCGACCACGCCGATCGCACCGATCACCGCGATGGCCCCGAGCACCCAGAAGGCGATCGCTTCGCCGTTCACTGGTTCACCTCGGTCGTCCCTGAGCGTGTCACATTGCCCAGGTAGTAGTCGTCGTCGGTGCTTCCCGGGGCCATCGGGTGCGGGGGCGCCTCCATGCCCGGCTGCAGTGGTGCGAGCAGTTTGTCCTTGCCGTAGATCAGATCGCCGCGGTTGTCGTCGGCCATCTCGTAGTCGGCGGTCATCGTCAGCGCCCGGGTCGGGCAGGCTTCGATGCACAATCCGCACCCGATACAGCGCAGGTAATTGATCTGATAGACCCGGCCGTAGCGTTCACCGGGGGAATAGCGTTCGGCCTCGGTGTTGTCCGCCCCCTCGACGTAGATGGCATCGGCCGGGCAGGCCCACGCACACAACTCGCAGCCGATGCACTTCTCCAGCCCGTCGGGGTGGCGATTGAGTTGGTGGCGGCCGTGATAGCGGGGCGCGGTCGGCCCAGGATTCTCCGGGTATTGCTCGGTGATCGGCCGCTTGAACATGGTGGCGAAGGTGACGCCGAAACCCGCGACGGCGTCGATGAACTTAGGTCGCGGCATGAGCGGCCTCCTTGGCTGGAAGCGGTGGAACCGGGAACGAGCCGTCCGACGGTGGCGGGGGCGGTGGAGGCGGCGGCCCGGCGTCGCGTCTGCGCCGCAGCGCCTGCACGGTCACCAGGACGGCCAGCAGTACTGCCGCGGCAATGAGGTTCGGGATGACACCGGACCGCCCGGTGGACCGCAGGACGGCGACGATGAGGATCCACACCAGCGTGACCGGGATGAGCAGCTTCCAGCCCAGCGCCATGAACTGGTCATAGCGCAGCCGGGGAAGGGTGGCGCGCAGCCACATGAAGACGAACAGGAGCACCCACACCTTGGCGACGAACCACAGCAGCGGCCACCAACCGGTGTTGGCCCCGTCCCACAGGCTGATCGGCCACGGGGCCCGCCATCCCCCGAGGAATAGCGTGCTGGCCAGCGCCGAGACGGTGGTCATGTTCACGTACTCGGCGAGGTAGAACATCGCGAACTTCAACGACGAGTATTCGGTGTGGAACCCGCCGACCAACTCGCCTTCGGCTTCGGGGAGGTCGAACGGCGCGCGGTTGGTCTCGCCGACCATCGCGGTCAGGTACACCGCGAACGACGGCAGCAGCAGGAACACGTACCAGGTCTGGGTCTGACCCGCGACGATGCCGGAGGTCGACATGGTGCCCGAATACAGGAACACCGAGGCGAAGCACAGCGCCATCGCGATCTCGTAGGACACCACCTGGGCACTGGAACGAAGACCGCCCAGCAGCGGGTAGGTGGACCCGGATGCCCAGCCGCCCAACACGATTCCGTACACCCCGATCGAGGTGACGGCCAGGACGTAGAGCACCGCGACCGGGAGGTCGGTCAGCTGCAGGGGAGTGTCATGACCGAACACCGATACGACCGGACCAAGCGGAATCACGGCGAAGGCCAGGATGGCGGTGATCACCGAGATCGCCGGCGCCATAAGGTAGATCGGCTTGTCCACCCCGGCCGGGATGAGACCTTCCTTGAGCGCCAGCTTGATTCCGTCGGCCAGCGACTGCAGCAAACCGAACGGACCCACCCGGTTGGGTCCGTAGCGCATCTGCATGCGGCCCAGCAGCTTTCGCTCCACGAGGATCGCCGCCAGCACGGTGAGCAGCAGAAAGGCGAAGATCGTCACCGCTTTGCCCAGGATCAGCCACCAAGGGTCGTGACCGAACACCGCCGGGTCCGGATACGTCATGTGTGACCCCCTGCCTCGATGCGCACCACCGCGCCGGCCGTCACACCCAACCGGCTGTGCACCGCGGTGCTGGAGTTCAGCGGCAACCACACCACCTGGTCGGGCATCGCGGTGCGCACCAGCGGCAGCGTCAGCGATCCCTGCCCGGTGGACACCGTGACCGTGTCGGTGGCGCTGATGGCCGCCGCGGTGGCGGGTGAGAGCCGTGCCAGCGGCACACGCGCGGTCCCGGCCAGGTACGGCTCGCCGTCCTGTAATCGGCCGTCATCCAACAACATCCGCCAGCCGGCCAGCACCGCCTGGTTGGCTTGTAGCGCCGGTGCCGGGTCGGGTGGCACGGCGGGATCGGCGGGCCGCGCGCCGTGCCAGGTGCCCAGTGCCTGCATCTCGGCGCGAGCCTGTGCCGGGGTGCGGAACCCGAGGTCGACTCCGATCTCGTCGGCCAGGGATGCCAGCACCCGCAGATCGGGTGCGGCGTTGGAGGTCAGCGCGGTGTCGAAGGGCCGGACCCGGCCCTCCCAGTCGGTGAAGGACCCGGACTTCTCGGTCACTGGGGCAACCGGGAACACCACATCGGCCAGTGCGGTCACCGCCGATTCGCGCAATTCCAGGCTGACGACGAACCGGGCGGCCTCGATGGCCGCCAGTGCGGCCTGCGGATCGGCCATATCAGCGGGTTCCACCCCGCCGATCACAAGGGCGTCGAGGTCGCCGTCGGTGGCTGCGGCCAGGATGCCCACGGTGTCGCGGCCGGGCGCCGCCGGCAGATCCGCGCAGCGCCATGCCGCGCTGACGTGGTGGCGGGCAGCGGGATCGGCGATCGGATACCCACCGGGCAGGACGGTGGGCAGGCAGCCTGCGTCCAGGGCGCCGCGGTCACCGGCCCGGCGCGGGATCCAGGCCAGCCGCGCACCGCTCCGCTGAGCGACAAAGGCCGCCGCGGACAGCGCACCGGTGCTGGTGGCCAGCCGTTCCCCGGCCAGGATCACCGCGCCTTCGTCGAGCTCGCCGGCCAGGGCGGCCAGGGCGTCGGCCTCCCGGCCGGGGGCGGTGGCGACGAGCCGGGCGGAGAGTTTGGCCGCGCCGCGGGAGCCGAACGGCGCGATGGTGATCACCGGTAGGCCGCGTTGGCGGACGGCCTTGCGAAGGCGCAGGAAGACGATCGGGGACTCTTCCTCGGGCTCGAAACCGGCCAGCACCACCGTAGTGGCCGCCTCGAGGTCGGCGTAGCTGACCGTCACCGGCCGGCCGGCGACCCGGGAGGTCAGGAAGTCGGTCTCCTCGGCGGACAGCGGACGGGCCCGGAAGTCGATGTCGTTGGTGCCCAATACTGTTCGGGCGAACTTGGCGTAGGCGTAGGCGTCCTCGTTGGTCGACCGCCCGCCCACCAGCACTCCTGTCCGGCGACCGGCCAGGCCGGCGGTGGCGCGGGCGATGGCCTCCGACCACGACGCCGAACGCAGTGTGCCGTCGTTGTCGCGGACCATCGGGGTGCTGATGCGGTCACCGACCCGGGTATAGGCGAACGCCCAACGGCCCTTGTCGCAGTTCCACTCCTCATTGACCTCGGGGTCGTCACCGGCGAGGCGGCGAAGCACCATCCCGCGGCGGTGATCGGTGCGCTGGGCGCAGCCTGAGGCGCAGTGCTCGCACACGCTCGGCGAAGACACCAGGTCGAAGGGCCGAGCCCGGAAGCGGTAGGCGGTGCCGGTGAGCGCGCCGACCGGACAGATCTGCACGGTGTTACCGCTGAAGTAGGAGTCGAACGAGGCGCCCGGGGCGATGCCGACCTGTTGCAGCGCACCGCGTTCCAGCAGTTCGATGAACGGGTCCCCGGCGATCTGGTTGGAGAACCGGGTGCAGCGCGCGCACAGCACGCAGCGCTCGCGGTCCAGCAGCACCTGGGACGACAGCGAGATCGGTTTGGGGAAGGTGCGCTTGACGTCGGTGAACCGGGTTTCGGAGCGGCCGCATGACATGGCCTGGTTCTGCAGCGGGCACTCGCCGCCCTTGTCGCACACCGGGCAGTCCAGCGGATGGTTGATCAGCAGAAGCTCCATGACGCCGCGCTGAGCCTTCTCGGCGGCGGCGGACGTGCACTGGGTGCGCACCACCATGCCCTCGGTGACGGTGGTGGTGCAACTGGCCAGCGGCTTGCGCTGGCCTTCCACGTCCACCAGACATTGCCGGCACGCGCCGACCGGTTCCAGCAGCGGGTGGTCGCAGAACCGGGGAATCTGCACACCGATCAGCTCAGCGGCCCGGATCACCAAGGTGCCCTTGGGAACTGACAACGTGGTGTCGTCGATGGTGATGGTGACCAGGTCGTCGTCACTCATCAGGATCTCCCGCGAGTGTGCAACCACTGCGAAAATCAGAGCCCGATTTCGCAGTGGATGCACGTTCGGTGAAGTGATCGATCACGAGCGCGCCCCTTCGGGGGTGGCGAGCATGGAGGCGTAGGGGTCGAACGGGCAGCCGCCGGACAGGTGTGCCTCGTATTCGGCGCGGAAAAACTTCAGCGAACTCATGATCGGGGACGCCGCACCGTCGCCAAGGGCGCAGAACGACTTGCCCAGGATGGCGTCGGAGATGTCGAGCAGTTTGTCGAGGTCTTGTGCAGTACCGAACCCGGTTTCCAGCCGCTCGTAGATCTGGGCCAGCCAGTAGGTGCCCTCGCGGCACGGCGTGCATTTTCCGCAGGACTCGTGGGCGTAGAACTGGGTCCAGCGGCGCACCGCCCGCACCACACACGTCGTCTCGTCGAAGATCTGCAGAGCCTTGGTGCCCAGCATCGACCCGACCGAGGCCATACCCTCGTAATCCAATGGCACGTCGAGGTGTTCGGCAGTGAGCAGCGGAGTGGAGGACCCGCCCGGGGTCCAGAACTTCAGTTCGTGGCCGGCTCGAACGCCCCCGGCGTAGTTCAGTAACTCGCGCAGGGTGATGCCCAGTGGGGCCTCGTACTGGCCGGGCCGGGTGACATGACCGGACAGCGAGTAGAGCGTGAAGCCCGGTGACTTCTCGGTCCCCATCGACTTGAACCAGTCCACCCCATAGGTCATGATCGGCGGCACGCTGGCGATGGACTCGACATTGTTGACGACGGTCGGGCACGCGTAGAGGCCGGCGACCGCGGGGAACGGCGGGCGCAGTCGAGGTTGTCCGCGGCGGCCCTCCAACGAGTCCAGCAGTGCGGTCTCCTCACCACAGATGTAGGCACCTGCCCCGGCATGCACGATCAGGTCGAGGTCGTACCCGGATCCCAGGATGTTGGTGCCCAGATAGCCCGCGTCGTAGGCCTCGGCGACGGCGGCCTGCAACCGGCGTAGCACCGGTACCACCTCGCCTCGCAGGTAGATGAAAGCGTGCCGGGCTCCGATGGCGTAGGCCGCGATGGCGGCGCCCTCCACCAGGAAGTGCGGGGTGGTCAGCAGCAGGGGCATGTCCTTGCAGGTGCCCGGTTCGGACTCGTCTGCGTTGATGACGAGGTACTTCGCCTTGGGCGAGTTGCGATCGATGAAGGACCATTTCGTGCCGGTGGGAAAGCCCGCACCGCCGCGGCCGCGCAGACCGGACTCCTTGACCTCGGTGATGACGGCGTCGGGGGACATGCCGAGGGCGCGGCGCAGTCCCTTGTATCCGTCGTGGCGCCGGTAGGTCTTCAGGCTCCAGGGTTGCGGCTGGTCCCAGAACCGGCTGAGCACCGGGGTCAGCATGGGTTCGCTCCCGCCCCGCCCCCGTCGAGTGAGGAGCCAGGCAGGGGCTCACTCGCACGTTGTCTGCCTGGTTCCTCAATCGAGGAGAGGTAGGCGCGCAGACCGGCCAGGGTTGCGTCGCCGGGCCCGGAGGAGTCCTCGGTCTGCGGGCCGAGCCCGGCAAGCGTCCGCGCGGTCTGGCGGAACGGACACAGCGTCGCCCCGCGGGTGGGGGTGACGGCTTGGCCGCTGCGCAGCGCGGCCACGAGTTCGGTTGCGCTCGAGGGTGTCTGGTTGTCGAAGAACTCCCAGTTGACCATGACCACCGGTGCGTAGTCGCAGGCTGCGTTGCACTCGATGTGCTCCAGGGTGATCAGGCCGTCGGCGGTGGTCTGCCCGGCGTGCACCCCCAGGTCGTTCTCCAGGGTCTCCAGGATGGCGTCGCCGCCCATCACCGCGCACAGTGTGTTGGTGCAGACCCCGATGAGGTAGTCGCCGGTGGGAGAGCGACGGTACATCGAGTAGAACGTCGCCACCGCGGTGACCTCAGCGGCGGTCAGGCCGAGTTGGCGTGCGCAGAAAGCAATTCCGGCTCCGGTGAGGTAGCCATCCTGGGACTGCACCAGGTGCAGTAGGGGCAGTAGCGCCGAACGGGGCTGCGGGTAACGGGCGATGATGGGTGCCGCGTCGGCGGCCAGTCGCACCGCGACTTCCGCCGGGTAGGACGATGGACCACCGATCGGGGGGCCGGGCTCGTCGGGACGCGGACCCAGGACTAAGTCAATGCTCATCGCTGCCCTCTGTTCTTCGCGCGAGCGCTCATCGGGCCCTCACCTGTCCACGCCCCCCATGACCGGGTCGATGCTGGCCACCGCGGCGATCACGTCGGCCACCATGCCGCCTTCGCACATCGCCGCCACCGCTTGCAGATTCGTGAAGCTGGGGTCGCGGTAATGCACCCGGTAGGGGCGGGTGCCGCCGTCGGACACCATATGCACGCCGAGCTCGCCGCGCGGTGACTCAACGGCGCTGTACACCTGCCCGGCGGGCACCCGGAACCCCTCGGTGACGATCTTGAAGTGGTGGATCAGACCTTCCATCGACGTGCCCATGATCCGGGCGATGTGGGCGGGGGAGTTGCCCAGTCCGTCCGGGCCGAGTTGCAGGTCGGCCGGCCAGGCCAGCTTCTTGTCCTCGATCATCACCGGTCCCGGGCCGATCTCGCTCAGACGGTCCAGGCACTGGCGAACGATCTTCAGCGACTCGGTCATCTCGCCCACCCGGATCAGATAGCGGCCGTAGCAGTCCGAGGTGTCGGCGGTCACCACATCGAACTCGTAATCCTCGTAGCCGCAATAGGGTTGGGCCTTACGCAGGTCGTGTGGCAGGCCGGTGGAGCGCAGCACCGGACCGGTGACGCCCAGCGCCATGCAGCCGGTCAGGTCGAGGTATCCGACGCCCTGGGTTCGGGCCTTCCAGATGTAGCTCTCGGTCAGCAGAGACTGGAGCTCGTGTAGCCGGCCCGGCAGGATCTTGAGCAGTTCGGCCACCTGTTGCGACCCGTCCTCGGGCAGGTCGGCGGCCAGACCGCCGGGCCGGATGTAGGCGTGATTCATCCGCAGGCCGGTGATGGCCTCGAAGAGCGACAGGATCAGTTCGCGCTCCCGGAAGCCGAAGAACATCGGGGTCATGGCCCCGAGTTCCATTCCGCCGGTGGCCAGGGCCACCAGGTGCGAGGAGATCCGGTTGAGTTCCATCAGCATCACCCGGATCACCGAGGCACGCTCCGGAATGTCGTCGGTGATGCCCAGCAGCCGTTCCACCCCGAGGCAGTACGCGGTCTCGTTGAAGAACGGCGACAGGTAGTCCATTCGGGTCACGAAAGTGACGCCCTGGGTCCAGTTCCGGTACTCCAGGTTCTTTTCGATTCCGGTATGCAGATAGCCGATGCCGCAACGGGCTTCGACCACCGTCTCGCCCTCGATCTCAAGGATGAGCCGCAACACCCCATGGGTGGACGGGTGCTGGGGACCCATGTTGACGACGATGCGTTCGCCGGCCTCGCCCGAGCGTGCGGCGGCGACGATCTCGTCCCAGTCCTGGCCGCCGAGGACGATGACGGGCTCGCTCATCGGTAGGACCTGCGCTGGTCGGGGGGCGGAATCTGGGCGCCCCGGAATTCCACCGGCACGCCACCGAGTGGATAGTCCTTACGCTGCGGGTGGCCGACCCAGTCGTCGGGCATCTCGATTCGGGTCAGTCCGGGATGGCCGTCGAAGATGATGCCGAAGAAATCGTAGGTTTCCCGCTCGTGCCAGTCACACGTCGGATAGACCGCGAACAGGGACGGGATGTGCGGATCGGCATCCGGGCAGGCCACCTCCAGGTTGATCCGCCGGTTGTGGGTGATCGACATGAGCGGGTAAAAGGCGTGCAGTTCCCGTCCGGCATCCTCGGGGAAGTGCACACCGGATACGCCGCAGCACAATTCGAATCGCAGCAACTCGTCGTCGCGCAGTGCCGACGCCACCGCAGGCAGGTGCTCGCGAACGACGTCCAGCGTCAGCTGGTCGCGGTACACCACCACCCGCTCCACCGCGGCGTCGAAAGTTTGCGCGCCGAGCACGTCAGCGAGTCGGTCGACGACGGCGTCGAAGTAACCACCGTAGGGGCGTGCCGTACCGCCGGGCAGGGCGACCGGTCGGATCAGACGGCCGTAGCCGGAGGTGTCCCCGGTGCCTGCGCTGCCGAACATGCCGCGGCGTACGCCGATCTGCTCGGCGGGGCTGTGATCTGTCTCGCTCACCGCAGCAGGCCCTTGAGTTCGATGGTGGGCTTGGCCGACAGTGCGGCCTGTTCAGCAGCCTCTACTGCTGCGGCACGGTTCACACCCAGTGGCATGTCGGCGATCTTCGCGTGGAGCGCCAGGATGGCGTTGAGCAGCATCTCCGGACGGGGCGGGCAGCCGGGCAGGTAGATGTCCACCGGGACCACGTGATCCACTCCCTGGACGATCGCGTAGTTGTTGAACATCCCGCCGCTGGAGGCGCACACGCCCATAGCCAGCACCCACTTGGGTTCGGCCATCTGGTCGTAAACCTGCCGCAGCACCGGCGCCATCTTCTGGCTGACCCGGCCGGCCACGATCATCAGGTCGGCTTGACGCGGGGTGGCTGAGAACCGCTCCATGCCGAACCGGGCGATGTCGAAACGTGGGCCGGCGGTGGCCATCATTTCGATTGCGCAGCATGCCAATCCGAACGTCGCGGGCCACAGCGACCCGGACCGGACGAACCCGGCGACTTTCTCCACCGTGGACAGCAGGATGCCGCCCGGCAACGATTCCTCTAGCCCCACAGTGCTAATCCCATTCGAGCCCACCCCGCCGCCATACGTACGCATAGGCGACGAACACAGTCGCCATAAAGATCACCATCTCAACCAGTGCGAAGGTGCCCAGCCGGTCGAACGACACGGCCCATGGGTAGAGGAAGACGATTTCGATGTCGAAGACGATGAAGAGCATGGCGGTCAGGTAGTACTTGATCGGGAATCGCTGGCCCACCTGCGCCAGACCGCTGGGCCCCGCCACCGGTTCGATGCCGCACTCGTAGGCGGCCAGTTTGGCACGGTTGTACCGGCGCGGCCCGATGACGACGGCGACCACCACCGACACCGCCGCAAAGACCGCAGCTATGGCCGCCAACACCAGGATCGGGGTGTAGAGGCTCATGCCGGTGGCACTCCTCGCCTATGTGGATGTGATCTCACCCACAGCCTAGCCGGGCTTATTGGAGGGGGGAGCGCAACAGGCCGACGACCGCGTGCCCGAGGGCAATCGGGTCTATCGGGTGGGGGACGGCGGCTTCGGCTCGCGACCAATTGGCCAGCCAGGCGTCGTCGACCCGGCCGGTGATGACCAGAACAGGAGGGCAGTCGGCGATCTCGTCCTTGAGTTGTTTGGCGATGCCCAGGCCGCCGAACGGCGAGGATTCCCCGTCCAGGATCACCAGATCGAATCCGCCGCGGTCCATCAGGGAGATGACCATCGGGCCGGTGGCGACGTCGGTGTAGGTCAGCTCAGGAAGCTCCGGGTGGATTCGGGTGCCGAGCGCCATCCGGACCTGTTCGCGAGTTGCGGCGTTGCTGCTGTAGTTCAGGATGTGCAGCGGACGGGACACGCTGCCGATGCTATGCCTTCCGTGGACTTCAGCGGATGAAGACGGCCTCGGCCGGCAGTGGGGTGTTGGGCGGCATCAACTTTCCGGTCCGCATCACAACGAAGCCCCCCACCGTCGGGTGGGGAGCTTCGTTAGGGGTCTGTCTTTTTATGCGACCGGCGTGGGGGTCGGCTCCGGAGTGGGAATCGGGGTCGGCTTGGGCTTCAGCGCGTTCTGCAGTGCCTTCGCGAGGCCCTTATTGTTGGGCTTGAAGCCGGAAAGCGCACCGAGGATGCCGGCCGAACCGCCACCATTCTTCGCGATCTCCGAGATGGACTTGCCGATGGTGTTACGCGGTCCAGCGTTGTTGCCGTTCGCGTTGCTGTTGCCGGGGGCGGCGGCTGCCACCGGGGCCGACATGACGGCAGCGGCGAGGACGGACGCGGTCGCGATCTTCCACTTCACGGAAAAAACTCCTGTTTCGATTCGTTTTCGTCGTTTCGTTTCGTTTTCGTCTGTCACCGACGCGCAATCGACGACAGGGTCAATGATAGCTGCGCCGTGAGGATCAGAGCAAAGTCGTGAGTGGTGATAAGCGTCACCGGTGAAGTGGGAATACAGGAAGAACTAGAGACTATTCAGCTATTTCAGAGCAAGGACGCGAAGGGCGCCGCACATCGCAAAGGCCCCCCTTCCTTGAGGTTGGGGAGCCTTTGCTGGATGTGAGATCAGGGCGTAGGCGTCTCTGTCGGGGT
>CAZADG010000018.1:39277-47909 GCA_964483865.1 uncultured Mycobacterium sp.
GTCGTGGTCTTGCTCGCGTGGTTTGCCGTCACTCGTTCCAATGCCCGTTGCCGGCCCTTGTTGTTCGGCTTGGCTGCGGCCAGTGCGCTCTTGATGGCGACGACGCCGCCGCCGTTCTTGGCGATCTGGGAAATGGAGTTGCCCGGGTTGCCCGGGTTGCCCGGGTTGGTCGGCTTCTTGCCATTGCCACCGGGGGCAGCGCTGACGATTGGTGCCGAGATGATTGCTGCGACGGCCACACCAGCGGCCGCAAATTTCCAGTTCACGCAAAACTCCTTTGTTGGCTATCGGTCGGATCCCCCGATGCGGCGATCGCTAGTGACGCTATCAGGGCGCTTGGCGGCATAGCAAACATTTTTCGGGGACAAAAGTCCCTGATTTACGAGCTGGAAGTCGGTTTGACCGATTTATCAGTTACTGCTGTAGCCGGGATGTGAAATCGCTAACCGGTGACCGACTAATGTTCGTAGGCAGGTCAGCACCTGTTCTTCCTGAACGTCAAATTTGCCGAGTTTGATTGCGGCAGCTAATTGCTCCTCGTCGGCGCAACCTACGGCAGCAAGAGCCTTCTGAGTTAGCTGGTGGGTATCGTTGAGAAGTTCCCGCTCCACGATGCGCAGCGCGTTGGCGGCCACCAGAGCATGGAAGTTCACCGCACCGGCGGTGGTGGCCCGCACCTCGCCTTCCAGGAACTCCGCGACAGCGGCGACGAGCTCGGCCGCGGTGGGCCGGCCGTGGTTGCCCGTGTTGTTCTCGGAGTTGCTGACCGGGATGTCGCGCAGGTCCGCCGCCTCGCTCCCCGGTGGCGGCGCGGTCCCGACGAGCAGGTCCAGCAGATCCCATTCGGTCTCGCAGACCCGGCGTCCGATCGCTGCCAGTTCCACCGATCGGGTCTGCCCGGACAGATGCCGTTCGGCTTGGTAGCGGCAGATCATGCCCCAGCGCAGCGTGCCCAGCACCATCCACCAGTGCAATGCTGAGCGATCCACGGTGACCCCCGAAGCCCGTTCGTAGGCTCCGACGAAGTCGTCGATGCTGCCCAGGCCGCCGGCATCCAACGCAGCCGGCGCGCCGAACCGCCAGGCCCGGAGGCAGAACCAGGCGAGGTCTTCGTGGAGGTCGCCGATGTGGACCAGTTCCCAGTCCAGGACTGCTGCCAGCGTCGGCCCTGCGGGAGCTGACGACGACCCGAGTCCGTTGACGATTAGGTTGCCCATCCGGAAGTCGCCATGCACCAGCCGATTCGGGGTGGTCGCCGGTCGGTGCGTCTGCAACCACCGGTACGCCCATTCGAAGGTCGCGGTGGTGTCGCCCATGTCGTCGATTCGCTGCCGCCATTCGGCCAGCGGATCCTGTTCGGCCAGACCGGGTGCCTCCGCACGAGCCCGGTGGATGGCCGCCAGAGCTTCGGCGCACTGGGTGAGCAGTCCGGCCCGCCCGTCGTCGTCGAGTTGACGTTGAATCCTGCGCACGATCGTCTCACCGGCGATCGCCCCGCAGATCAGGAACGGATTGCCCAGCTGTGCAGGCGAATCGGAGGCCACCAGGACGTCCGGCACCGGAGCTCCAGCCTGCGCCGCGGCAGACTGCGCGGCGGCTTCCAACTCCATGCCGGCGAAATGCTCCTCGCCCTCCAGTGGCGCAGCCCGCAGAATCAGCGCCCGCCGCCCGACCCGGCTCACCGCATCGAAGGAGTAGGTCATCCGACTGGCCCCGCCGGTCAGAAGGTGCAGGTTCGCCACCGCCACGTCGTCGCCCAGGATCGGCTGGAGCACCGCCGTGAGTTGGCCGGCGAGTTGGTCGCTGAGCCCGTTCGTCATGTGCGGCCGAATTTGAACATGCGCTGGGCCACCCGGCGGATCTGGATCTCCTCGGCGCCCTCGGTGATCCGGTAGCGGCGATGGTGGCGGTAGATGTGCTCGAACGGTTCGTGGCGGCTGTAGCCGATGCCGCCGTGGATCTGCATGGCCCGGTCGGCGGCCTCGCAGACCAGGCGGTTGGCGCGATAGTTGGCCATCGACACCTTGTCGGAGACCTCCATGTGGTGATTGCGGTCCAGTTCGGTGGCCGCGTAGCGAACCAGCAGGCGGACCATCTGCGCCTCGGTCTGCAACTCGACCAGCGGCCACTGCACGGCCTGATTGACGGCCAGCGGCTTGCCGAAGGTGACCCGTTTGGTGGCGTAGTCGACCGCCCGGTCGATGCAGTACTGCGCCGCCCCGAGACTGCTGGCCGCCTGCCGGATGCGGTTCTCGTGCAGGAAGGTTTGGGCCACCTCGAGGCCGCGGCCCACCTCGCCCAGTACCGCGTCGGCAGGCACCCGCACGTTGGTGAGTTCAACCTCGCCGTGGTCGCTGGGCATGTTGAAGGTCCACCAGTAGTAGGGAACCTCGAAGCCCTCGGCGTCGCAGGGCACCAGGAACGCCGTAATGCCCAGGGCCTGACCGGGCTCACCGGAGGTACGGGCGAACACGAGGTCATGGGTGGCCCGGTGCACTCCGGTGTTCCACCGCTTGGAACCGTTGATCACCCAATCGTCGCCGTCTCGCCGGGCGATGGTCTCCAGCCAGGTGGCGTCGCTGCCGTGATCGGGTTCGGTCAGTCCGAAGGCCATCGATCGGTGCCCGGCCAGCATGGCCTCGATCCAGTCCCTCTTCTGCTCCTCGGTGCCGAACCGGTCCATCATGATGACCTGCGGGAAGTTGCCGACGATCGACGACTCGTCCTGCAGGTCGTTGTGCAGGCCGAGCCCCTTGTGTGCCAGGTGTTCCCGGATCACCGCCATGTCGAGGTTAGTGCCGTCGCGGCCGCCGAACTTCGACGGCAGGCCGTAGCGCAGCCAACCCGCCTTGTCGGCGCGGCGGCGCATCTCGTCGAGCAAGTCCTCCCACTCCCGGCGCGGCACACCGCCGTTGTCGAGGTCGGTTCTGGCGAACTCCCGACGGCGGTCGAAGTACTGCATGTGCTCGCGTTCCAGTGGCTTGATCTCCGCCTCGATGAAGGCGTCCATTTCGGCCAGCAGAGGCGGAAGATGTTCGGGCACCAGAAAATCAGACACTAAATCCATTCATGGCTCCTCGTGCTCGCCGTAGAGGGTTTTTTTCCAGATGGTGGACAGCGTGGCGACCGCGGCGTCGTCGGAGATGCCGACTGACAGGCAGACGCCGGTGAATCTCTCGAACAGCAGGGCGATCGCCAATGCGGTGTGGTCGACCTCGAGGTCGCGGGCATAGCCGTGCTGCTGTGCGCGCCGGATTGAGGTGCGGACGATATCCATGCCGAAACGTCGGAACCGGTTCTGCAGTTCGGCGAAGCGCGGCTGGGTGGCGGCCAATTGGTCGATTGCCACCATCACCCCGATGTTGGGTTTGAACATGTGCCAGTAGAGGCCGACGGCGGCGGTGAAGTAATCGCTGCCGTCGGGAAACATCGGTAGGTCCACCACCTCGTGCAGGAAGTCCTCCGCCAAGGCGAGCAGTAGGTCTTCCTTGTCGGTGAAGTAGCGATAGAAAACTGCCGGTGACTTGCCTGCCGCCGAGGTGATGTCGGCCAGTGTTGCGCCGTGAAAGCCGCGTTGCGCGAACAGGTTCCGCGCGGCATCTTCGATGGCCCGGCGGGTCTGGCGGCCCTTGCTGCTCAGGTTCTCCCGGCTGCATGGGGTGCGCGCGGCGAGTTCGGTCACCGCAGTCGATCGCCGGCCCGCAATAGCGAACTGGGTAGCGGGTGGCCGACCAGCGACTGGGCCACCCCGGCCGCCTCGATGGCGGCATCGAGGTCGACGTCGACGTCGATTCCGCTGTCCCGCAATAGGTACACCAGGTCCTCGGTGGCGATGTTTCCGCTAGCGCCGGGCGCGAACGGGCAGCCGCCCAGGCCGCCGACCGAAGAATCCAGTCGAGTCACTCCGGCGGTGACCGCCGCCCAGGCGCTGGCCAACCCGGCACCTCGGGTGTTGTGAAAGTGGGCCCCCAGTGGACGTCCGCCGATGCGGGGTGCGACCAGTGCAACCAGCTCGGTCACCCGGCCGGGAGTGGCGGTGCCGATGGTGTCGGCGATGGCGATCCGGTCGGCGCCGAACTCACAGGCGGCGTCGACGACGTCGAGGACCCGTTGCGGGGGAGTGGGTCCGTCGAACGGGCAATCCCACGAGGTGGAGATGATCACCTCGACACTCGCCCCTGCGCCGTGGGCGATGGAGGTGATGTCGGCGATCTGCGCGGCGGCTTCTGCGCTGGTGCGCCCGACGTTGGCCCGGCTGTGCCCATCGGCGGCCGACACTACGTACTCCACCGATCGGAAGCCCGCCGCGATGGCGCGATGTACCCCGTTAGGGCTGGCCACCAGCGCCGAGAACTCGATGTCGGGGTAGTCGGCCAGTGCGGCCGCCAGTTCGGGCGCATCAGCCAGGGCGGGCACCTTCGAGGGGGAGACGAAGGCGGTGGCCTCGACCTCCCGAACCCCGGTGGCGGCGATCGCGGCGAGTAGTTCGAGCTTGGCCGACAACGGGATCGGGGTTTCGATCTGCAGGCCGTCGCGTAGGGCGACCTCGCGGATGGTGACATGCACGCTCACAGCACTCCTTGTTCGCTCAGTGCGGCGATCTCGTCGGCGCTCAGCCCGAGAAGTTCGCCGTAGATCTCTTGGTTGTGTTGCCCCGGCCGGGCTGGTCCGGCATTGCGTACCCGACCCGGGGTTTCGGAGAGCACCGGTACGATCCCGGGTCCCAGGACGTTTCGGCCGATCCGTTCGTCGTAATGGTCGACGAGCATCCCGCGGGCGCGGAACTGCGGATCCTTGACCACCTCGGCTACGGTGTTGATCGGTCCTGCGATCACCCCTGCGGCACTGAGGGTTTCGATGATGTCATCGGGTTCCCGCGCTGCCGCCCACTGGCCGATGATCACGTCCAGTTCGTCCTGATTGCGGCCGCGGGCACCGTGGTCGACGAAGCGTGGATCGGTGGCCAGGTCGGGTTGGTCCATGGCTTCGCATAGCCGGCGGAAGACGGTGTCCTGGTTGGCCGCGATGACCACCCAACTGCCGTCGGCACTGCGGTAGATGTTCGACGGGGCGATGCCTTCCAGGCGCGTGCCGGACGGTCCGCGGACCACACCGCCCATGTCGTAGTCGGGGATGGTGGATTCCTGTACGGCCAGGCAGGCCTCGGTCAGGGCGGCGTCGACGACCTGGCCGCGTCCGGTTACGGTGCGGCGGTACAGCGCTGCCAGCGCGCCCTGTGCGGCGAACATGCCGGCCAGGGTGTCGCCCAGGGATAGCGCCAGTCGTGGCGGTGGTCCGCCGGGAAAGCCGTTCATATGGCGCAGACCGCTGGCGGCTTCGGCGACGGAGGCGTAGCCGGCCTTGTGGGCGTCCGGCCCGGTTTGGCCGTAACCGGAGACCCGCACCAGGATGATGCCCGGGTTTCGTTCGCGCAGAACGTCGTAGCCGAGGTCCCACTTCTCCAGAGTGCCGGGCCGGAAGTTCTCCACGATGATGTCGGAGCGCTCGACGAGGTCGAGGAACAGTTCCCGGCCGCGTAACTCCCGCAGGTTCAGCGTGACGGCCTTCTTGTTGCGTGCATGCACTGTCCAGAAGAACCGCTGGCCGTCGACTTCGGCTTGCCCCCAGGTGCGGATCGGATCAGGGGATCCGGGCGGTTCGATCTTGATGACATCTGCGCCCATATCGCCGAGCAGTCGGCCCGCAAATGGCCCGGAGATCAGGGTACCGACCTCCAGGACGCGGATTCCGTCGAGTGCTCCGACCGGTGCGCTCATGAGGCGGCCGGAAAGTCGTGCCGGGCAAGCCAGTCGGTGATGATGTCCACCGCGTGCGCCAGCGTCTGCTTCTGGTCGGGACCGGAGTAGTAGTGGTTTGCGCCGGGAATCTCGTGCATCTCCTTGTCCGGGTGGGCGATTGCGTCGAACAGTCGCCGGGTGTGGCTGGGCGTGCAGGCGTCGTCAGCGAGGTTGCCGATCACCAACGTCGGCACCGCGATATCGCCTCCGCAGGCCACCCCGTCGGCGCGGGCGTCGTCGTAACTCCACTGCGAGAGCCAACTTCGTAGCGAACAGAACCGGGCCAGACCGACCGGTGAATTGTTCACCACCCGAGGGTCACCCAGATAGCAGGTGCCCGGCTCCCGGTCGTTGGGGTCGACGGTCGGGTCCAGCCAGCGCGGGTCGGCCATGGTGCCGTGCACGACGAAGCAGTGCTCCTCGTCCCCTCGGCCCTGGGCCTCCAGGCCGGCGAGTGTCTTCTTGACCCACTTGGTGATTCGCCGGTTGCGGTCGATCTGGGCCTGCCGGTAGCGGGCCAGGAACTCCGGGCTGTAGGGCGGCTGGTTCGGGTTGTCGGGGTTGTACAGGTCCAGTTCGGGATCGCGTCTGCTCGGATCGGACTCATCGAGTAGTGAGGGGTCCAGCCATTCGGTGAGGGTGCCGTGGCGGCTGATGTGTGCGGCCAGCAGCATGACGCCGTCAGTCGGGATGAAGCCACGGGATTCCGCCTGCTGCTGGTAGTAGAGAGACAGCGACCCGCCGCCACTCCACCCGGCCAGTACCACCTTCCGGTAGCCCAGTCGGTCCTTCGCGTCCTTGATGACTTCGCCCAAGTCCTCGACCACCTTCTCCATGATCAGCGCGGAGTCGGTTCCCCGGAATCGGCTGTTGGCGTAAATGACGTGCTGTCCGGCGCGGGCCAGGGCGTTGACCATCGGCAGGTAGGCGCCGCCGCCGATCGGATGCATGAACACCAGCACGGTATCGCTCGACGTCTCGGGCCTGAGTTGGTAGCACTCCAAAACCACGATCTCGGCGAGACCGCCGTAGACGTCGCGGACGCCCGAATCGTTCGTGAAGGTAACCAGATACGGGATTCGCTCGTACTTCACCCGTGTTGCCTCAAGTCGGCTGCGATCACCTCGGGCGACGGTGTGAGGCGCCGGCGGGTGTCGACGGCGATCACCTTCCAGTCGACGGTGCTGTAGTCGTCGAACTTGCGTCGGGCCCGCTCCCGGGCCTTTTCCGGGGCGCCGTGGTGCACGCCCTGAGGGGCATGGCTGATCAGTCCAGGCGGCATGGGAACCCCGTAGAGCGTTCCGCCGTGGAAAAACGCGATCTCATCGAAGTCGACGTTGCGGTGATACCAGGGCGTGCGCTCGGTGCCCGCCACACCTTCGGCGGGTTTGGGCAGGAAGTTGCACACGTAGACCCCGGTGGCCTCCATGAACAGGTGCACCATGGCCGGCAGGTGCACGCTGTCCGAGGTGATTACGTTGTAGTCCTCGATATTGAAGGTGAACGGGAAGTTGTCCCCGCGCCAGCCCTCGACGTCGATCGGGTTGTGTTTGTAGAACAGCGACGTCGACCCGATCCCGTCGATGTCCCGGTGCATCAGTCGAACCTCGTACTCGTCGCGGCCGTCGTCATCAATCGGGGACGGATCGGGGATGACGGCTTGAGCAGGGTCGAACGGCCAGTGCCGGCCCAGCGGCCCGGCAGGCGGGGTGCGGAACTCGTCTGTCGCCTCGATCATGAGCCACGTCGTTACCGACTCCGGCGCCTGCCGCCAGGTGCAGGCCTTGGGTAGGTAGACCCAGTCCCCGGTGCGGTAGTCCAGCGGCCCGAACTCGGTCTCCAACCGGCCCTCGCCCTGGTGGACGAAGCACAGCAGATCGCCGTCGATGTGCCGGACGAAGAACGGCATGACGTCGGCGCGTCGGCTGAGCAGAATCCGGCAGTCCTCGTTGGAGAACAGCAGCAACGGGGCCCCGGCCGCGTCCTCCGCGTCGGCGGGCGTGAGTTGGTCGGCCAGCACGTCGCGGGGGCTCAACGGGCCGGCGGCACGGTAGGCGGTCGGGTCGTGTCGGCGGAAGAAGTTCGCCGTTCGGCCGGTGAACCCGCCGCGGCCCAGTTCGTCGTCTTTCAATCCGTCCAGATCGGCGTGCAACCGCCGCGGGGTAGTTCCTCTGCGCAGGTGAACGAAGGATTCCATGGATGCTCCCAAGACCGGCCCGACGACAAAACTGAAACTGACTTTAGTTTTGGCCCACAGCCGCGACAAGGGCGCGAGCACGACTTTCGCATGTTTGATTTCCGCCGTTCGGCGGCACCGTGTTTTACTTTCCCCTTAAGTCTGACAATCCCGTACACAGAAAGCTGGGGTGGATTGGTGAACCCTGTCCTGAACAAGGTGCGTGGTTGGTCGCGCCGTTTCGCTGTCGCGGCCACGGCTGCGGCGGCACTGCCGGGTCTGGTTGGCCTGGCCGGCGGGTCCGCTACCGCGGGCGCGTTCTCGCGTCCCGGCCTGCCCGTCGAGTACCTGGACGTGCCGTCGGCCGCCATGGGCAAGACGATCCGGGTCCAGTTCCAGAGCGGTGGGCCCAACTCGCCGAACGTCTGGTTGCTCGACGGCCTGCGGGCCCAGGACGACTTCAACGGCTGGGATATCAATACCCAGGCCTTCGAGTGGTACCTGAATTCCGGCCTGTCCATCTCGATGCCGGTCGGCGGTCAGTCCAGCTTCTACGCTGACTGGTACAAGCCCGCCTGTGGTAAGGCCGGTTGCACCACCTATAAGTGGGAGACCTTCCTGACCCAGGAGGCGCCGGCCTGGCTGGCGGCCAACAAGC
>CAZADG010000019.1:0-28821 GCA_964483865.1 uncultured Mycobacterium sp.
CAACGACGTCGGTCGGTGACGCCACCCGGATCTACGACTACGGCGTTAGCGGCCCACAAAGCCCGCTTTGAGCCCCGCAGCAGCTGTAGGTCGCCGGTTCAGGTGCAGGCGGGGTTCATTTGGCGGCACAGACGGAGAAGCGCTTGTTGACCCCGTCAACAACTCCCGTGTTCCCGCAGGTTTTTCACGTCGCCTGGCGTGCTGTGGAATCATCGAATCCCACGTTTGTCCAGTTCAGGGCCATTTCCAGAGCGGGTTCGATTCCCGGCAGTTCCACAACAAGCAGGCCAGGCCGGAAGGCCTGGCCTGTCTCACGCCATCGGCACACGGCGGTTGGGCGACGCCTGGCAACACAGGACCACCACCTGACTGGCGGCGCGGAAACTGCTACGAGGCGGCTACACTTGTAGCATGTCGGAAGTCGCCTCCCGCGAACTGCGCAACGACACGGCCGGGGTGCTGCGCCGGGTTGCCGGTGGGGAAGTCGTCACCATCACGGTGAAAGGCAAGCCAGTCGCCCGGCTCACCGCGGCCCAGCCCGATCGGCGACGGTGGTTGTCCGGCATCGAACTTGCCCAGCGCCTGAAACGGGCCCAAGCTGACCCCGGACTGCGCGACGATCTGGCTCGCCTGGCGGGAGACACCACCGACGATCTCGGACCGATTCAGTGATTCCGGCGGGTGTGCTTGACACCTCGGTATTCATCGCGAACGAGACGGGCCGCCCGCTCGACGAATCGGCCGTGCCCGACGAAGTCGCCACGACCGTCATCACGTTGGGCGAACTCAATGCAGGTGTGCTCGCCGCCGGCTCTGCTGACGTTCGTGCGAGACGGCTTGCCACACTCGACGCCGTCGCCGACATGGTGGCGCTTCCGGTCGACGAGGATGCAGCGCGGGTCTGGGCGCGGTTGCGTGTGCACCTTGCCGAAGCGGGGCTGCGGATGGGCGTCAATGACTTGTGGATCGCGGCGATCGCGGTCTCGCGGGGGTTGCCCGTCGTCACACAGGACGACGGCTTCACGGCCCTCGAAGGCGCAGCCGGTTTCGTCGCGATTTGGGTCTGACATTGCCGCTTTCAGCCTGGGTGCGCCAGCGCCTGGATCCGTCCCGAGCAGATAACGGTGTTGACGCCGTCAACAACGCTCGCGTTAGGGTCGGTACCGGCACTTCGGGGGAAATGTCCTGTGCGCCGTCGGTCGTGGCCGTCGCACGAGGAGGCGTTGTTGCGGGCTTTTCAGCGCCAACGCGGGCCGCCCGGGTCACCCCGCGGCGCGCCGGCCCCTAGGTACCCGGGTAACCCTCGCCGGTGGAGGGGTCGGCTGCTGTGAGGTCAGATGTCGAAGGCGATTGGCACCGCGGTCGGCCCGCTCAGCGGCGGCCCCAGCGGCTTCCAGCGGACCGGGCCGACGCACCGCGCGCCGGGCATCCGCTGCGCCATCACCGTCAGGGCCTCCGCCAGTTCCACTCTGGCGAGGTTGGCGCCGAGGCAGTAGTGGGCGCCGACACCGAAGGACAACATCGGAGCGGCACCGCCGCGGGTGATGTCGAGTCGGTCAGGGTCGTCGTAGACGGCGGGATCGCGGTTAGCGGCAGCCTTATTCGCGAGGATCAGCGTTCCAGCGGGGATGAGCACACCGCCGAGCTCGACGTCTTCGACCGCTTGACGGGGCGTGCAGAACGAGACGAGGGAGTGACGCATCGTCTCCTCGACCGCCTTCATCGCCAGTTCGGGGTGCCGGCCCAACAGTGACCACTGCTCGGGGTTGTCGCACAATGCGTGCACCGAGGCGGCCAGCTGATGGCGGGTGGAATCGGTGCCGGCGATCAGCAGCGTTGCCGCCAGTTGTCGCAACTCGGCCGCGGTCAGACAGTCGTCGCCGTCCTCGGCCCGGATCAGTTCCGAGATCAGGTCGTCGTTGAGCGTGCGGCGGCGGGCGGCGACCATATCGTCGATGTAGGCGTCGAGGCCTTCCAGGGCGCTCACGATCCGCGACTCGTTCTCGGCGACGTCCCAGCCGAACATTTTGAAGATGTCATCGGTCCACTGCGAGAACAGTTCCCAGTCCTGCGCTGGTGCACCGAGCAGCGCGCAGATGATCGGGATCGGAAAGGGCCGGGCGATATCGGAGACCACGTCGCACGATCCGCGAGGAGCCTGCTGAGCCACCAGACCGGTGATCACATCGACCACTGTGTCGCGCAGTCGCAAGGCGGCGGAGGGGGTGAACGCCTTCGAGACGAGCCGGCGCAGCCGGTGGTGTTCGAAACCAGTGAGACTGGCCAGCGACGGGGAATTGCCGCGCTCCCAGAGCGGACCGCTGGTGATCCCCTGGAATTCCAGAAACATGCCCTGTGGCAGGCGAAACCGCGTGTCGCGAAGGACTCTTCGGACAAGCTCGTAACTCAGCAACTCCGGGCCGTGGGGCCCCCGCGCGATCGGTCCCTGCCTGCGCGCTGCGCCGATGACGGCATGCGCCTCATCCGGGCTCGTGCAGTGGTCGTAGTCGATCGACGGCAGATCGGCCTCCCCGATGCGGGGGTAGCTCGATCGGCGGGCCGTAAGGGTCAGGGTCGCCATGGTGTCCTCGCCTCTCTGCGGATGCGGACGGGCCGCGGCCGCACCACCAACTATCCGGCGCCAGGTCGCGGTGGGCCGTCAACCGAACAGACCATTCACTTGATGACCGCCGTGTACTCCTTTCGGCCGACAGCGGAAACGGCGCGTGTGTTGCCAGGCCGACGCCTTCACTGAAGGAGATCGGCCCCCACCCAGGGGTCCGTCGTGGGCGGAAGGCCACAGTGCGAGATCGGCATCGCTAAGCGCTTCATCGGCTCTCGTCTCGGGATAGCGTTGACCGGCGGCCCGCTGTAGTCCAGGGAGGAGAGCGCGGCGGCTGTAGTCAAAGCTGCCGGACACGGGGTTTCAGCGGCGTGCGTGCTGGGTGTGGCGTTGGCGGGACCGCAGCGGCGGCAGCCCGCGAAGTTGTGGTTTGGAGCGCCAAAGACGTTGCAGCCCGGGTTGCTCGGGTTCAGCCAACACCTGACGCGGCTCCGGCCGTCATGTTGCGTGCGACCTACATTGGCGACTCGGGGCGGGTGGCCGCCCTCCTTGCCGGCAGGGTCTCCGGCTTGCTCGTCAACCCGATCACCGACTCCCTTTCGGGGGTGCTGTTGATCACGCGGCGAGCACTGACACCGGCGCCCTTTGCAACCGCTGCCGCGCCGGTGGTTTTCCAGGTCACGCTGACCCCGGCAGGCCAATGAGCGCGGCAGTCCAGTGTTTCCGGGTGTGCCTGTCCTGTCTCTCACCCTCGCCTCGTCGGCGGCAAGATTGACCGAACCGACCTGACCGGTCACGTTACGGCAGGCGGTGTTGTAGCTGCTCGGCTAAGCTTTCGCCATCTCAAGGCGGCGTGTTCCAGGCGGTACAAGCATTGCGGGGGGCGAACGAATCGAATGAGCGCCCCGACAGGCACCCCCGGTGGTAACCGGGAGGTGATCGCCCTGCTCAACTCCTACGCCGCGCGCCTGCTCGCGGGAGCCGATGCGGCGGCGCCCGAGGAGTTACGGAGACTTGCCAACGACTTGGCGGAAACGGCCCGGGCGCTGGCGGCCAGTGAAGCAGCAAGCCAGGTCTTGTTGCGCGCCAGCGTCGACGGCATGCTCGATCCCCAAGCGCTCTTGGAAGCCGTTCGCGACGCCGATGGGCGGATAGTCGACTTCCGCTACCGCAGCGTAAACGCGGCTGCCTGCAGCTTCCTCAGCCTTGCCGAAAGCGACCTTGTCGGCCGTGCTCAGGGGGAGGCCTTCCCGGATCTGAAGGGCTCCGAACTGCACCAGCGCTACATCCGGTGTGTGGAAACCGGAGAACCGGTCGCCCTGTACGGCTTCCCCTACTTCAGCACGATCCTCGACCAAGAACGCAACTACGAAATCCGGGCTACCCGTGCCGGACCGGACCTGCTCGTCGTGACCTGGCGCGACGAGAGCTACGGCCAAGTGATCCGGGAGGCCCGCAGGCGGCAGGATCTGGCCGATCAACGTTTCCGCCGCTCAATGGAACACGCCGCGATCGGTATGTGTCTGCTCAACCCGGACGGCGGTGTCCTGGAGGTCAACGATGCGCTCTGCGATTTGTTCGGCTACGACGCGGCAACGTTGCGACTTAAGACCTGGCAGGAACTGACCGCACCGGAGTTCCTTGAGGCGGATCAGAGGTACATCGACGAACTCCGGGAAGGCCGGCGGGACTCCTATCGTTTCCTCAAGCAGTACATCCACGCCGACGGTCATCGGATCTGGGGTGATCTGTCGGTCAGTTGCGTGCGTGACGGCAATGGCCGAGTGGACAATGTCATCGCCCAGATCATCGACGTCACGCCCACCATCGACGCGACCGAACGCTACCGACTGCTTGCCGAGAACGTGGCCGACGTCGTTTTGCGGGTCGACGCGGACGGCATGATCTCCTGGGTCTCACCCTCAGTCGAGAGTGCGCTGGGTGCGCCGCCTGAATACTGGATAGGCCGCAAGGCGCGGGAGGCGGTTCCCCCGGAGGACGCACCGTCCGCTGCTGCCAGACTCGGCAGGGCACTTGCTGGCGAGGTGGTCAAGGAACCGTTGCGGGTGATGGCGGTTGACGGCGTCATCCACTGGGCGCACCTGCACGGCAAAGCCTTCTTCGATTCCGAGGGCCGCCCCGATGGGGCCACTGCAGTGCTGCGGCTCATCGATGACGAGGTGGCCGCGCAGCAGGAAGCCGAGAATGCGCGCATGCAACAGGCTCTGGCTGACGCACGCTATCGGCGGTTGATGGACACCGCCGCCATCGGCATGTGTCTGCTGGCCGAGGACGGGGCCTTCCTCGAAGTCAACCCCGCGCTGTGCAAGATTCTGGGCTACGACGCCGACACGTTGACCCAGAAGAGGTGGCAAGAGCTGACGCCACCGGAGTTCCTCGATGTCGGCGCCGATGATCGCGAGGCCGTCTTCGAGGGACGCCGGGATGCCTACCGGCTCGTCAAGCAGTACTTCCACGCCGACGGTCGCCGGATCTGGGTGGACGTGGCAGTGAACTGTATTCGCGATGCGAGCGGAAAGGTCGAGCACCTGGCTTCCCAGGTTATCGACATCACCGCCGAAGTGCTTAACCAGGAGCGCCTGGAACAAAGTGAAAAACGTATTCGCCTTCTGGCACAGAAGCTTCAACAGAAGAGCGACCGGCTCGCGGCTGAGTTACAAAGCGCTGCAGACTATATGGCGTCGATCATGCCCAAGGAGCTGGTCGGTCAGGTCAATGTCCGCTCGTGTTATCTGCACTCGCGGGAACTCAGCGGGGACTGCTTCGACTACACCTGGATCGACGACGACCACCTTCTGGTCTACCTGATCGACGTCTCCGGTCACGGCATCGAGCCTGCGCTGCTCTCGGTGTCGGTGCACAATATGCTGCGCTCAGGATCCCTGGCGGGCGAGACGGTGCTGGAGCCGGCCGAGGCACTCGGGGAACTGAACCGCTTGTTCCGAATGAGTGAGCAGGGCGATCATTACTTCACGATCTGGTACGGGGTCTATCAGGCATCTACGCGAATCCTCCGCTACGCCAGCGCCGGCGCGCCGCCCGCCTTGGCGTTTGAGGCCGATCCTGGTGGTCCCATTACGGTGACCGAGTTATCCACGCCTGCAACGCCTGTCGGGATGTTCGCGGATACCGTCTTCACCTCAGGAAGCTACGCCGTCCCGCCTGGGTGCCGGATCCTCGTCTACAGCGACGGCGCGCACGAGATCACACTCGCCAATGGTCACCAGATGTCGTGGCCCCTATTCAAGGCGGTCGCCACCGACCTGGCAGCGTCGTCGAATTGGTTTCTCCACGCACTCATCGACCGACTCAGGGCCCTTACGCCGACGGGCGCCTTCGAGGACGACTGCTCAATGATCGAGTTGATGTTCGACTGACGGCGGCCAAACCCCCTCGCGCCTGGGGCTATCGCCGCCGCCATGCCAGCAGCATCACTGCCAGCGCTGTGATCGCGCCCAGAGCGAAGATCGCGATGAAGGCGCTCTCGGGGATGTGGCCGTCGGCGGCCGGCTTCTCCAGGCCGGCGAACAACGCCGCGGCGATCGCCGAGCCGACCTTGCGGAAGATGGCATTGAGACTCATGGCGATCCCGGTCTCGTCCTCGGCGACGCCACTCTGTAGAACCAGCACCGGCAGTGCGCCGTAGCCCAGGCTGATGTAGGCGTTGGTGAGCAGGCTGGCCAGCACGATCTGCCAGGGATGGGTGTGCCAGATCATCAGGGCCGTGAATCCGACCGCTCCGACCGAAGCGCCGACAGCGATCACCACGCGCGGCCCGAAGCGCTCGATGTAGCGCCCCGCCAGCAGAGCTGTCACCGCCGCCGCCAGCGCGCCGGGCAGCAGGAACTCGACACTGGCAGCAAGGACACTGGCGTCGAATCCGTAGCCGCTTCCCAGCGGCGCCTCGACGAATCCGGTGGTGCCAAGGAACGAGAAGTACAGCCCCATACCGATCAGGAGCGTGGCGATGTTGGCGAGCAGTATCGGTGGTCGCTTCAACAGCTCCAGGCGGACAAGGGGATTCGCGCACCGCTGACTCCACGACCACCACCACCACATGATGGCGGCACCGATGGCGGCGGACAGCAGAATCGGTACGGACGTCCAGCCCCAACGCGAACCCTGCGTGATCGCGAGCAGCAGAGCCGCCAGTCCCGACGCCATTGCCGCGGCGCCTATCCAGTCAACATTCGCGTCAACGTACTGACGACGGTTGGGCACCACCACCCACGCGGCGATCAGGGCCATCGCGGTGACGACCGTGCCGAACCAGAAGACGCGGTGGTAGGACGCGCCGTCGGTCATCAGCAAGCCGGTGACCACCAGGCCGAATCCGCCACCGAAGCCGAGCATCGCCGAGATCGCCGCGACGGCGCGCACCAGCCACTCGGGCGGGAGTTCGTCGCGGATGATCGACGCCGCCACCGGGAACAATGCGTAGGCCAGCGCCTGCAGCATCCGCCCCACCACCAGCAGTGGCAACGACGATGTCGCCGCCGCCAGGAGCGAACCTGCCAGTACCAGCGCCAACACCCCGAGCAGCACGCGTTTCTTGTTGCGCAGATCGGCCAGCCGCCCGACCAGGGGTGTCGCCGCCGCGGCGGCCAGCAGGTTGGCGGTCACCGCCCAACTGACCGAGACCGCCGGCTCGTTCAGTTGCGTGGCGATCGCGCCCAGTACCGGGACCACGGAGGTCTGCAGGACCGCGACGACGAGAACCACGAAGCTGAGCGTTCCGACCAGCAGCCTGGGTGAGGGGGCCGCCGCGGTCGCTGCGGGAACGGGTGTCGTCACCTTCGGTGCATCAGCTGGGGACATGTCAGCAGCATCCCCGCGGTATCGCGCGAACACCCCCACCGAATAGACCGTAAGCCGACGGACAGCACGTTCCCCCGATCGGCGGAAGTGGTTGTCCTACTCGGTGATCTGGGCCCCGCCGTCGACAGGGAGAACCACACCGTTGATGTAGGAGGCCGCAGGGCTCAGAAGAAAACATATCGTCGCACCGACGTCCTCCGGCTGGCCGGCGCGGCCCATGGGATTGCGCGCGACCATGCTCCTGCCGGCGTCGCTGTCCATGTAGGTGACCATCCGCGGGGTGTCGATCAGACCCGGCGCGACGGCGTTGGCGCGGATGCCGCCGGGGCGGCGCAACGCGAGATGACGGGTGAAACCGGCAATGGCTGCCTTGGCTGACGGATACCAGGGTTCGGCGCCCGCGCCGGTGATGTTGCCGGCCACCGACGAGACGTTCACGACGGCGTCGCCCTCACGACGTCCCAGTGCCAGCCAGGCACTGGTCACGGTCGCCATGCTGCCGGCCGCCATGGCAAGCCCCTCGGCGAAGGTCACCGCCGTCGCATTCGCCGGGCCGGCATTGTTCACCAGGTAATCGATATGTCCGAACGCATGCTGGGTCGCGGCGAAGCCCTCCGCGATTTCTGACTCCGCGAGGACGTCGACTTTGGTGACAAACGTCGTCGCGCCGGCGTGCGTCAACTCCTCCCGCAACGACTCGACGGACTCGGGGATGACATCCCACAACGCGACCCGCAGCCCGGCTTCGGCGCAGATACGGGCCGTCGACCGGCCGATACCGCTGCCGGCGCCGGTGACAACGACAGAAGCGCCGTCGGGAAACTTCAGGAAGTCGTTGATGGGAGTCTCTCCTGATTGACGATGGGGTGTGGAGACCGGCCCAGTTCAGCCGAGGGCTTGCAGTCCAGTCGCGGCGGCGACGGCGGCGCCGGCGAAGTCACCGTCGCGAAGCTTCGGTTGAATGGCGTTGACCCGCATCTCATCGATCGCCTGTTCGGAACCGTTCGCCACGGCCGGTCCGACCAGGAAGGCGTATTTCCTCTGCTGGGTCGCGACGGCGAGGATCGCGTCCCTGTCCTCCATCCTGGTGAGGGAAAGGGTCTTTCGGGCCCACTCGCCGGGCGGGACGTCGAACGCGTCAACGTAGACAACCCATAACCGGACGTCGCGCGCGTTCTGCAGACTCGTGACGGCGGACTTCACCGCTGCGATCTGCTCGCTGCTCAACGCGCCGGCGGAATCGGTGACGGCCTGGTTCAGCATCATCGGTGCCGTCGACCCGGTCGGCGCCTGCGGGGCTTCAGATGCTCCGGGTGCTGGGGATTGCGGGGCCTGGGACGGCGCCGGCGCCGGAGACGCGGACTGCACCGTCTCCTGGCTCGTGCTCGCTGTGTCGTCCTTGTCGAAGAGGGTCTTCACTCCGAAGCCGATCCCGCCCACCAAGGCCAGCCCGGCGAGAATGACGGCGATCCGTTTCGGCCAGATGTACTTGATCGGCGCCCGCGTTCCCGTGGGCTGGCTATCGAGAGTGCCGAAGGAATTGGCCTCGGGGTAGGGCCCGGGATAGGGCGGGATGCTCATCCTCGTGGTTCCGATCGTCGTGGAAGTGTGTTCGAATCAGCCTAGCGACGTGCGGCCGGTCGTTGTCCCATCCGAGGGGGTCGACGTCGACAACGTTTCAGTTCGCCGGGAGATTCGGGCAGTGGCGGTGGTCGTCTCGTGCAACGACTGGGGTCACTCCGGCGACCTTGCGCGAGATCGAGTCGGCGTTGGCTCAAGTCCTGGGTATCGAGCCGTCCTGATGTTCTGGACCAACGTGCCGTCCTGAAACCAGGTGGTTTCACCAATAGTCAACCGGTGTTCATCGTCCCCTCACCCGGATGACGTTCCGTGCAAGCGGTCTGCTGCTTTGATCTGGCGATGTGAAGCATTTCGTCCCAGGAGGGAACTGACCCATGACCGAGCCATTGCCGTACGACGTCGAGACGGTGTCGGTCGTTCGGCGTTGCGGGCGAGAAGGATGCGCGCGCCGGAGGAAAGCCGACGGCTTCTGCTCGGTCCTGTGCATGGAGATCGACCGCAGGCTGACCAAGACACGCGCTCTCATCGCCGAAAAGGGCATTAGCCCGGCGGCCGCGGATCTGTGGGCTGCGACCGTTTCCCTTTCCGACCAACTCTCTGAGGTGAATCGCTTGCAGAGCCTCATCAAGACGCAGAAGGCCGCCCGGTAAAGGGCGGCCGGTGACGTCTGCGGCCCGGCGAACGGAAATGCAGTCTCCGCGAACTCGCTGCGCTACTGGGTTCCGCCCGCGACGCGGAGCTGCTCGATGACCGTCACCGCCGATCCGTGATCGCCTGGTCCCGGAGTTAGTGCGCGGTCCGATCCGTGATCGCCTCGTCGACGGATCCCACGAGCGCTATCGCGCCGAACTTCGGAGGTCGTTGCGCGCTATGCGATCTCACCGCTACTCGGCGCTCTGATCCCAGCATTGCGATGCCGTGGTGACGCGGCGGTGAACACTTGCACCACGAGTGATGAATTGCTCTGCAAAGCAGTCGAATCAGTTCCGTAAGTCGATCTACGGTTTGGGTTGCCGCGCGCCGCCGCCGAGGAGGAATCGCACTATGCGCCGAATGGTCCAGGCACCTCTTGCGATGGCGTTAGCGGCCGCTCTGCTCGCCACGCAGGCCTGCTCGCGACCTGCGACCACTGGGCTCCCCGTCTTGGAGGGTGGCCAGGCCCAGTCACCGGGCGCGCCACTGGCGCTTCGTCCTGACGAACGCGCCGCCGCCGACTCGACCAAGCACATTGTGGTGCTGTTCATGCAGAACAACAGCTTCAACAAGCTCTTCGGTCTGTGGGACGAGGTGAACGGAGACCCCGTCGACAACATCGCCCGGGCGGATCCCTCGGCGACCATTCAGGTCGCCCAGGACGGCACGCCGCTGGGTTGCCTACCGATGAACGATCTCAACCTCCAACCCGGCGCGATGACAGGCCCTCCCGCCTGCACGACGACAGTGGGCGGGGAGTCATACCGATCGGCTTTCCGGAACGTCCCGTTTCTCCTCAATGACGTGCTCCCGGCCGGTGCCGTGACCTGCCCGCCTCCGGGCACCGATGCCTCGCTGGCGAAGTTCGCACAACTACCCGCGGACAACGGGGTGCGGGCGAACTCTCCCGGTGCCCAGGCCGGCGGTTGCACGCGCGATCTGGTGCACCGCTTCTACCAGGAGCAGTACCAACTCAACGACGGCAAGATGAATCGCTTCGCAGTCGGCAGCGACGCCGCAGGCCTGGTGATGGGCTACTACGACACCGGCGAATTGAGCACCTACAAGTATTTGGCTGGCGCCGATGGCCCGAAGTTCGCGGTGGCCGACAAATTCTTCGCCGGTGTGTTCGGCGGGTCGTTCGCCAACGGTCAGTGGCTGATCAGCGCCACCCTGCCGCAGTGGCCGGGAGCGCCCGATCTGCTGCGGTCGGTGATCGACGAGAACGGCATGCCCAAGAGCTATGAACCCGCGGAGGGCGATTCACTGGGCCAATACAACCTCTACCGGTCCCCGAGCCCGGACGGGCTCAAGGACGGCCAGATGACCCAGGCCTGCGGAGCGGAGCGAACCAATCCGGCTGCCCTGTGCGGAGACTGGTTGGTCAACACCAGTTTCTCGGTGCAATGGCCCTACCCGCCCGGGGCGGTGAAGGAGCGCCTCATCCCGCTGCTGACGTACCCGACAATCGGCGACCGGCTCAATGAGGCCGGGATCGACTGGGCCTGGTACTCCGGCGGCTGGTCCAACGCCAACGGTCTGACCGATCAGCCGGGCTGGACCAACGGTGATGCCGCCACAGCTCGCAATTACACCGACCACGACGGTAAACCAGCGAGCAATCCGAAGGGCTGCTCGGATCCGACCTCCGACCCGAGCACCACCTGGCCGCTGTGCCCGGACGTCGATTTCCAATACCACCACCAGTCGTTCAACTACTTCTACAACTGGTCGCAGGAGACCCCGCAGACCAGCGAGAATCGCGCCCGCAACCTGCAAGACATGGCGGCGTGGTACCCGCAGGTTCAGGGCGATGCCTGCGGTCTCAAGCCGGTGTCATTCGTTCAGGAGTTGGGCACCCGCAACCAGCACCCCGGCTACGGCAGCGCCTACGTCGGCGACGAACAGATCGCTACCGCCCTGCGGTCGATCTATGAGGGCCCCTGCGCCGACGACACCCTCACCATCGTCACCTATGACGAGTTCGGCGGTGCCTGGGATCACGTGCCTCCGCCCGGGCAGGGCTCCACCACCAAGGGATCCCATGACGAATTCGGTCCGGGGACACGCGTTCCCACGCTGTTCGTCTCCAACAGGCTGCCCCGCAGCGGGGTCGATTCCACCACCTACGACCTGGCATCGGTAATCGGAACCATCACCGCCAAGTTCGGACTCAAACCGCTCAACCGGCGCGACTCCGAGCAGGCAACCATCTGGTCGGCCTGGTCCGCCCTCGGGAAGTGAACGGAGATCACATGCACTCACGGATGTCACGCGCCTTGGTGGTCGCCGTCGCGGCGGTCACGGTTGCCGCCTGCTCGGGACCGCAGTCCACTGCCGTGGGAGGCGGGCCCGGCAAGTCCGCGGCCGGTGCGGTCCAGACTGTGCCGTCCCTGGATCGGGCCGGGTGGACAGACACTGTCTACGACAAACTCACCGGACTGATCTCCGAATCAGCTGGGCAGGGTAAGACAGTGGTGTTCGACTTCGACAACACCACCCAGGCACGCGACATCGGTGAGGCGGTGCTGGCACTGGTCCAACAGAACGCTGTGATCGACCCGCGGACGCTGTCACAGCAGATGTTCCCGCCGTTCACCGCCGCCGACGGCAAGCCCGCCGCGGTGTCCGACGGCGTCTTCGACTACTACGAGGCGGTACTCGATTCCGGCGGGGAGGCTGATCCGTTCCGCGAATACTCGTCACTGCCGATGCCGGCCTCGGCCTTCGCCGGTCGTACCGTCGCCGACTTCGTCGCCCAGACCTCGTCGGTCTACGACGGCGGTTCCGGTTCCGCCGACCTGACGTCGGGAAAGCAGTCCAAAATCCTCGGCGCGGGCCGGCCGTTCATCTACCCCCAGATGGCCGACCTCTACGGCAATCTTCGGGCCCACGGCTATGACGTGTGGGTGGTGTCGGCCGGAGTGGGCTGGGCGGTGCGCTGGATGGTGCAGAACGCACTCAACCCGGCCATCGTCGCCAAGTACGGGCAGGACGCCGCCCTGCCCCTCGACCACGTCGTGGCGATCAGCATGCTGATGAAGGACCGTGGCACCGGCAAGTTGGTCTCGGACTACCAACTCACCCACAAGATTCCAGATCCGGCCTACATCAATCTCGAACCCGCCCGAATCTCCCAGCTGGAAGTTCTCGGACTGCCCGACGGGCTGGAATCCTGGCGCGGCGGCAAGACCGGCGCCATCGACAACATCATCACCCGCGGGGAGGTTTACATGGTGGCCGGCGATTCGATGGGTGACGTCGAAATGCTCAGCCGCGCAACCAACCGCCTCGTGATCAGCCGGATGAATAAACCCGACCTGGCTGCCGGATTCGCCGCCGAGATCGCCAAAGCACCCGATGCGAACTGGATGCTGCAACCGGCGATCAACACCGCACCGGTTGGATTCCTGGCGAGCAAATGCGAGATGGCCACCAGGACAGGTGCCAATGCTGAGGAAGCCGCCAAGAACGACAAGTCCTTGGCCGCCCTCGAAGGCACCGGACGTCTGGGGTCCTTCGTTGACTGCTAGCCGGACACTGGCCGCGGCGCTCGGCAGATTCAACAAGTGTGGCGAGAATGCCTTCGAGGCGCTCTCGCGGCCCGGCGATTCCGGCAAGCCCGGGAAACTCGCTCTCGCACTCGCCCACAAGACGACGCGCTGAGCGCCGTGCCCACGCTCTCGTAAGGAGATTTACGCACATGAGAAGGCATCCACCCCGCGCGTGGATCACCATCACCGCGGCCGGCGCGCTGCTGACCGCAGGCTGCTCCCAGACCGGTCCCGTGCAGCCCTACGCCAAGGACGCCACGGTGGCCTGCGCGGGTAAACAGACCCTCAACGTGAGCGGATCGACGGCGCAGGCAGACGCGATGGCCCATTTCGCCAAGGCCCATCAGAACGCCTGCCCGGATGCGACGCTGAACTACGACGCCAACGGCTCGGCACAGGGAATCGAGGAATTCCTCAGCGGGAAAACCGATTTCGCCAGCTCCGATTCAGCTCTTCAAGGGTCTGAGTACGACCTGGCCAAGAAGCGCTGCGGCGGGTCCGACGCCCTGAACATCCCCATCGTGTTCGGGCCGATCGCTATCACCTACAACCTGCCCGACGTCGACGTCTTGATCCTCGATGGGCCCACCTTGGCCGGGATCTTCTCCGGCACGATCACCCGATGGGACGACCCGGCGATCGAGGCCCTCAATCTGCCGTCCGGCAGGGCGCACCCGAACCCGCGGACCGCGATGCCGGCCCAGGAGATCAGGGTCGTCCACCGCAGCGACGGGTCCGGAACGACCGACAACTTCCAGCAGTACCTGCAAGCCGCATCCAACGGGGCGTGGGACCGCGGGGCGGGTAAGACGTTCATAGGTGCGCCGGGCCAGGGCGCCAAGGGCAATCAGGGGACCGCGGAAATGGTGAAGAAAACCCCGGGCGCCATCAGCTACAACGAATGGTCCTTTGCGATCGACCAAGGTCTGCCGACTGCGGATATCAAGACCCCGGCCGGCGTCACCCACATCGGTACCGACTGGGTCGGAACGTCCATCGCACCGGTCACGGTCGTGGGTGAAGGCAATAACCTCGTCCTTGACCTGACCCCGGCCTATCAGCCCGCCGTGAAGTTCGGATATCCCATCATCCTGGCCGGCTACGCGATCGCGTGTTCCCGATACCAAGACTCGGAGACCGGTGAAGCGGTCAGAAGCTTCCTGCAGACCGCGGTCACCGTGGGACAGACCGATCTGAACAAGGCGGGTTACATCCCGCTGCCGGCGGAGTTTCAGGCCAAAACCGCCGCCGCTGTCAACAGCATCACCGCGTGAGTTCCGACTCAGCGGCACACCGTTCATCGGAAAGTCACCCTACGGTCGCCGAGCAGCGTTAGTCTCCGCCGGTGCAGATACATCTCGATGGATACACCGTTGTCGACGACGAGGACGACGACCCGATACTTTTCGATCCGAGTGGTATCCCGGTCGACACGTGGCGGGAAAACTATCCCTACGACGAACGGATGTCGAGGCCCGATTACGAAGAGCAGAAGCACATTCTGCAGGTTGAACTGCTGAAGCTGCAGAACTGGTCCAAAGCCAACGGCCTGCGGCACGTCATCGTGTTCGAGGGCCGCGACGCCGCCGGCAAGGGCGGCACCATCAAGCGGTTCATGGAACACCTCAACCCCCGCGGAGCGCGCGTCGTCGCACTGGAGAAGCCGACTGAACGGGAAAGCACCCAGTGGTACTTCCAGCGCTACGTCAATCACCTTCCGTCGGCGGGGGAGATCGTGCTCTTCGACCGCTCCTGGTACAACCGCGCCGGGGTCGAGCGGGTCATGGGCTACTGCACGCCCAAGCAACACGCTGAATTCGTCAGGCAGGTGCCATTGTTCGAGCAGATGCTCGTCAACGACGGGATCAGCCTGACCAAGCTGTGGTTCTCGGTGTCGCCGTCAGAGCAGCGCACACGCTTCACCATCCGCCACGTCGACCCGGTCCGGCAGTGGAAGCTCTCACCGACCGATCTGGCGTCGCTGGACAAATGGGATGACTACACCGCCGCCAAAGAAGACATGTTCACCTGGACCGACACCGAAGTCGCCCCGTGGACCGTCATCAAGAGCAATGACAAGAAACGTGCCCGAGTCAACGCGATGCGCCACGTCCTGAGCAAGTTCGACTACGCGGACAAGGATTACGACGTGGTCGGCCAGCCCGACCCGCTGATCGTCGGGCGGGCCCTTTCACATTCGGACTGAGCGGTTCGCGTAGCGAGGGGTTTATGACTTCGCTCGCGGGGCCGTCTTCGCCTGAGCGGCCTTTTTGGCGGGTGGTTTCTTGACCGCGGCTTTTTTCGCCGGGGCTTTGGCGGCGACCTTTTTGACGGCAGTGGGCGCCGAAGTTGTCCCGGCGGGGGACTCGGTGGCGATCGCCTCGGCCAGTTTCTCTTCTCGGGCCTCCAGATCGGAAAGCTGGCGGGAAACCAGCGCCGAGCCGACTCCCATGGCCACGGCCACCGGCCAATCGATGATCTCCAGCGCGGCCAGCCCCCCCAACGCCGCGTAGATGGCTAGTTGCCGCGGGGAGGGGACCGGCACCCGGCCGACGATCGGCAGCGAGACGGAGTAGACCTCGCCCTCGGCGACCTGGCGGCGGGCTTCGCGTTGGGCGGCTGCGAGTTTCTCTGTCAAGAACATGTTCGTCTCCTATTCACTCGGTGGCACCGTTGTCGTCACCGGCAGGGTCTGTTCTTGTCTGGTGACCGATAAACCCAGCTTCGCCGGAACGGACGCCCTTGTCGACCTCGGAGCCCGACTGTTCACCCCAGTGGTCCGAGAGGTCTACGCCGTTCTGGTCCATATCGGGGTCGTCGTCGTCGACCGCTGAGGCATCTGGAGCGGGCAGCAGGCGCTCCAGCACCACGGGTGCGTAGACACTGAGCAGTGACGCGACCGCGGTGGCCAGAAATGCCTGACCCCAGCCCAACGGGCCGATGGGAGTGCAGCCGAACACCTGGCTCAGCCCGGGAGTGCTGATCACCCCGGCCAGGGTCAGGAAGGACCCAGTTGCGGTCGCCACGACCAGAGGGCTACGGGAGTCGACCATGGTCTGGGCGAGCTGGGTGCTCACCAGACCGATCAGGGCCATGGTTGCGGCCCGACGTTGCGTCCCGGTCAGTCGACCCATCAGCCACGCCAGCGTCGCGCCGGTGGTTGTAGCGGTGCCGCGCAACGCAATTGCCCGCCACATCGCCGCTTCGTCGCGGTCCAGAGCGCCCACCCCGTCCTGGCTGCTGACAGCCAATGCTGCGGCCGGCAGCGCATCGGTCAGCATGTTGACCAGCAGCATCTGGCGGGCGTTGAGTACCGACTCCCCGGTGACCAGCGCTGTGAGCAGGGCGAACATCACCTCCCCGGCGTTGCCGCCGAGGAGCACCGACACCGCCGACTGAACACGCCGCCATAACTGGTCGCCCTCGTCGAGGGCGGTGAGCAGGGCTTCGATGCGGCCGTCGAGCAAAAGGATGTCGGCGGCGCTGCGAGCGGGGTCACTGCCGCTGGCGGCGACTGCGATGCCCACGCTGGCGGCGCGGATCGCGGCGGCATCATTGGCGCCGTCTCCGACCATCGCGGTGACTCGGCCGATGCGCTCCAGCGTCTGGACAACATCCACCTTGTGCTCGGGTGACATCCGGGCGAAGACGCGGCGTTGGGCGACCGCCTCGGCGCGTTCGTCGGCCGACATCGCCTCCCATGCGGTCCCGGTCACCACCTGGTCCTCGGTCACCGCCAAGCCGAGATCGGTGGCAATGACCGCAGCGGTGATCGGGTGATCGCCGGTGATCAGCCGCACCCCGATTCCGCGGGTTTCCAACTCTTCCAGCAGGGAGGCGGCTGTCTCCCGCGGGCTGTCGGCAAGACCGATCAGCCCGATTGGCTTCAGCCCTGCTCGGCACAATCGCTCCATCGCCGCGGGGTCCGCCGCGGCCCGTGCCGCCTGTCGGGCGGTCAAAGTCCGTTCCGCGACGACCAGCACCCGCAGCCCCTCGGCGGCCAGTTCGGTGATCATCGCGGCCACGTCGGGGGTATCGGCGGCCATGGCCGCCGCGAGCACCTCGGGTGCGCCCTTGATCGTCAGGCGTGTTCCGGTCAACGACGCGGCGAACGGTCGTCCGGACTGGAACGGCAGAGAGGCATCGCGCTCTTCGACAACGCTGTCTCCGGCCGCCTGCCGGATCGCGGCATCGGTGGCGTGGTCGGCCTTGCCGTCGTGGGCGACGATCGTGCTGGCCGCCGCAGCGACCACGGTGTCGCGGTCGTATCCAGACAGGGCGCGGACTCGTTTGACCCGCAGCCGGTTCTCGCTGAGTGTGCCGGTCTTGTCGAAGCACACGACATCCAGTCTTGCCAGTGCCTCGACCGAATTCGGGTTGCGGATCAGGACTTGTCGGCTGCTGAGTGTGCGCGCCGCTGCCAACTGGGCCAGCGTGGCAACCAGGGGAAGACCCTCCGGGACCGCCGCGACGCTGACCGCCACTGCGCTACTGGCAGCCGCGCGCAGCCCCGACCCGCGCAGCATGCTCAACAACCCGACCAGAGCGCCCCCGCCGAGAGTCCATGGCAAAGCGCGACTGGTGATCTGGGCCAACTGGTGGTGCAGGCCGATCCGCTGAGTTGTACGGGGGGCCATGGCGATTGCCCGCATCACCTCGGTGCCGTTGCCGACCGCGGTGACGACGGCGAGGCCAGTTCCGGCGACGACGGTGCAGCCGGCGTAGAGCATGCAGGCGCGTTCCGCCAGGGGCGCACCGGGAGTGGGATCGGTGTGTTTGGACACCGGCAGCGACTCGCCCGTCAGTCGCGACTCGTCGACCTCGACGTTGTCCGCGTCGATCAACCGAGCGTCGGCGGGAATGACCTCGCCGGGACGTACCTCGATGATGTCGCCGGGACGTAATGCTGCCGAGGGTACGTCCTCGCTGGTGTGGTCGGCCACAGGTCCGATTCGTCGCCGGGCCGGCGGGTCCTGAACAACCAGCAGCCTGCGCAGCGTCCGTTCGGCGTGGAGCTGCTGTTGGGCGGACAACGCGGCGTTGGTCAGCAGAACGCTACTGACCAACGCGGCGTCCAGTGGTGAGCCGAGCAAGGCGCTCGCGACTGCCCCGGTGGCCAGGATCGGTGTGATCGGGTCGGCGAGGTTGGACCGGAACTCCCCGGCCAGATCGCCGGCCAGCGACCAGGCCCTGGCACCTGCGCCCCGTGCGAATCGTGCCGGCGCCAACAGCAGTGACGGACGAGTCTGGGGCGGGTCGGGGACAGAGGATCGGCGCGGCAGCAGGCGGCGTACCTCCTCGACGGTGAGGCTGTGCCATTCGTGACCGGGTTCAGGGCTGGGCAGCGGCTCGTCGAAAACCTTGTTGCCAGCCCGGAAGCCTGTCCACAGCCCGGCGAAGACGCTGGTGTTGACGGCGTCGGGACCGTACCCGGGCACACCGGGAATCAGCATCAGGGCGCCAATCGCCGAACTCGACAGCGCGAGGTGCACGCCGCGGGCGCTTGCGGTGCGGGCGGCGGGGATGGCGTGCAGTATCCGCCACGCGGCCCCAAGATCAGGAACGAAAACATCGGCGCCCCAAGGTGGGCCGTCCCCACGGGTGATACCGAGGGTGATATCGGCCTCGTGTTGAGCCGTCATTTCTGAAGTGGTCAGCAGGACGACCGTGGCGCCGTCGAGGCGCAGTGCCGAAACAGCGTCGGCGAGTGCGTCATCGAGGGAACCGGCGGCAGGGTGGAGGCTGTCGAACCCTTGACGCAGGGAGCGAAGTCCGTCATCGCCGATCGACACCACTCGAGCACCGGTCCTGCGGGCTGCGCTGATCACCGCGGTGGCCATGGGGTCGCGCAGGGGACTGACCAACACCTCGCCCGTGCCGCCAGCCGAGGGGATGGAGGAACACCGATGCCAGCCGGGTCCGATCAGCCCGGAATCGAGTGCGGACTGGGCTGACTGCCACGCGGAGGTGCGTCGGGAATTGGTCACGCCGCGTACGCGGGTCACCATCAATTCGTCGGTGTAGAGGGCGCGCGGGTCGATGACGATGGCGTCGACCCGATCCAGCGCCCGCAACGAGCGGGGCCGCACGACCACCGTGTCGTGATGGGCGATCAGCCCTCGGGTCATGGCGCACCCGAAGGCCTCGCGGGTCGCGCGGGAGGGCTTGGGTGCCGACACCAACGCTGCGGCGCCAGCGACGGTGGGGCTGCGGGAGAGAGCGCCGATCACCGCGGCGAGGCCCAGTCCGATCCCACCGGCTTGGTTGGCGTATTGCTCGCCCGGTCCATCGGGGAAAACCGTTGTGCCTCTGATGGGTACGCGGCCGTCCGGGCTGTGTGCGGCCAGATCCGGTTCGTGACGGTGCCAGGCCTGACGGACGGTCCAGGCCTCTTCGGCGAGCAGGGTCCGGGTTGCCGCCTCGGCAGCAGCGGCCGTCGGTGACACCGTCAACACATTGGCCGCCGCGTTGACCACGGTCAGCAGAAGGTCGGTTCCCTCGTTTCCCAGCTTGCGCACCAGGTGGTGGCGGACGGCGGGGATCTGCTCGGCCAGCGTCGGTGCGACCGAGACCAATTTGGGCACCCCGGCCAACTTCATCGTGGCACCGGCCAGCGATAGACCCAGGCCTGCGGCCGCGGCCGCCGCACCGAACACCCGCGCCACCAGAAGGGCATCGTCGCCGGGCAGGGTGAGGGGCCGATGACGGTGGATCTGGGTGCGGGCGCGCCGCTCGGCGTCGGCGACGATGCCCTGCAGTTGGCCGTGCGGGCATTCCGGGGTCGCGGTGATCACAACGCGGGCAACCGAACGGTTGATCACGGCGTCGATGACGCCCGGGACGGCCCGCACCTGTTCAAGCACTTCCTCGGCGATCGCGTCCGCGTCGGGTCCCGACAGCCCGCGAACCTCAATCCAGTGCCGTATGCCGTGCCGACTGCTGCGCCTGGACGGTGGGCCGCCGAACGACTCGAGAGCCATACCCGCGACGGTGCGGGCCGCGTTCCGAGCCTCCGTTACGACGTCGAGTACAGCTTCCCCCGCGCGGTCGGCTACCGAGCTGCCAACTAGTGCGGCGGACCCGGCGAGATCGGCGGCCACCGCGGTTGTCGTCAGTGCGACGTGCAGGCCTGCCGAGGCGACCTTCAGCGGGGCTCCGAGGACAGCGCCCAGCCCCGGCACCCTGGGCGGTCGAATCACCCCGCCACGGTAGCCGTCGAAAGTAAACGGAAAGTATGCCGTCGCAGCGCTACAGGGAGCGGACCCTGGCGCACAACTCGACCCAGTCCCTAGGTTGCATAGGTTGTCCACAGTGTCGACGGGGTAATGGTGATTTGCGTGCTGTAGGAGGCGATCGCTGCTGTCATACCCAAGGACTGGGCTTCGAGGTGATACTTGGTCCAGAATGCGTCGTCTTCTCTGGGATCAATGGCCTCGGCGGTCACCTCGGCACGGCCGCCGACGATGATCAAACCGCTGCCGACTCCGTCGGAGTCAAGGTGCAGGCTGACCTCGGGATGCTCGGAAATGTGCGTCACCCGGCTGGTCCGAGGTTCGCTGTAGACGGTAAGACGAGTGCCGTCGAACCCGAACCACACCAGCATCGGAACGGGGAGGCCAGACGGTGCGACCGTGGTCAGCCAGGCATTGCGATCGTGTGTGAGTTTCTGGTGGATCTTCGACGGGAGGTTGGCGGCTGAGAAGGGCGTCTCGGTCACCTGTCCCGCCAAGCCGCGAAAGTCGAAGCCATTATCGACGGCCACCCGATTCAGCAATGGTTTGCCAGCGGCCAGCCGACGAGAGCCAACCGTGCGGCGACCTGGTTGACCTCGTTGGCGTTCGGCTCCTTGGCGATCACGGTTCGGACAGCCTGACGGATCTGGTCCTCGGTCGCCGGACTGTCGGGATTGCCTTCCCGGAGCACGGCCCAGCTGGCGCGGACCACCTCGTCCTCTTCCAGCGATCGCGACAGCAACGCCAGCAGCGGGTAGTAGTCCTTGGGGGGGACGCCGTCGGGGTACCCCTGGTGCAGCCAGTTGAGAACGGACTGGAAGTAGCTCGAGGAGGTCGGTTCGGCGGTGGTCATCGTGTCCTCACTTCTTGGGGAACATCGGGAAGAGGTCGATACCGAAGTGGTGGATGATCGTCGAGCGGGTGATCCAGGCGACAGCGGCCACGATCACGAATCCCACGAACGCAAACAGCAGGATTCCGAGGTACTTCAGCGGTGGATTCGGCTTGTGGACAAGGTGATCCGCCTCCTCGCCGCCTGCGCCGTGGGAATAGGCGAGCAGGCCGGTGGCGAATAAGGCGGGCAGACCGGCGCCGAGAATAAGCCCAACGATGAGCACGTTGAGTGTCGATTCAAGGTATTTCATGTGAGTTTGTCCTCCCCGTCAGACCGACATCGTCTTTGTGGTCACGGAATCCTTCGCCGGTGCCCCGCGAACCTCGGCAGGGACGACGGAATTGGTGGTCTCGTCCCAGTCCGCGTTGACGTTGTTGTGGTCGACCTTCTGCTGTTGGGCGCGCCACCACATGTAGAACGACAGGGCCACCAGGATCAAGAAGATCACGCCGTCGCCGGCCAGCCGCGAATCGGTGATGCTTTTGACGAGGTAGGACAGCCAGTACGACAGCGCCCCCACTACCGCGGCGGCCGGGAGCGTGATCAGCCACGCAGTTGCCATCCGGCCGGCAACCGCCCAGCGGACCTGGGCACCCGGCCTGCCGACCCCGCTGCCCAGGATCGAACCGGTGGCGACGTGGGTGGTCGACAGCGCCATGCCGGCCGCGCTGGAACTGAGGATGATCGCCGCTGACGATGCCTCGGCGGCGAGACCCTGGGGTGATTCGATCTCGACGAGGCCCTTGCCCAGGGTGCGGATGACCCGCCAGCCGCCCAGGTAGGTGCCCAGTCCGATGGCCAGCGCGCAGCTGGCGATGATCCAGATCGGCAAGCCGTCCTGTTTGACGTCTCCGGTCAGATGCCCGGTGGTGATCAGCGCCAGGGCGATCACGCCCATGGTCTTCTGCGCGTCGTTGGTGCCGTGGGCGAGAGCGACCAGTGAGGCGGTGGCGATCTGACCCCAGCGGAATCCCTGCTCGCGGCGTCGGTGCAGCACCTTGCGGGTGATGCGGTAGACCAGCCACGTTCCACAGGCGGCGACGATGCCGGCGATCACCGGTGCCGCAAGTGCCGGGATCAAGACCTTCTGGGTGACGCCGGACCAGTTCACCCCTGCGAATCCCAGTGCGGCCAGTCCGGCCCCGATCAATCCGCCGAACAAGGCGTGCGAGGAACTCGATGGGATGCCGAACAGCCAGGTCAGCAGGTTCCACAGGATTCCGCCGATCAAGCCCGAAAAGATGATCGTCAATCCCATCGAGGCGTCGATACCAGGCAGCAGCTGCCCGGACTTGGCGTCCTGCACCTTCAACACTGAGGTGGTGACCGTGATGGCCACCTCGACCGAGAGGAACGCGCCGACGAGATTCAGCACACCGGCCAACAGAACGGCGACTTTCGGTCGCAGTGCCTGGGTGGCGATGGAGGTTGCCATCGCGTTGCCGGTGTCGTGGAACCCGTTGGTGAAATCGAACGCCAACGCGGTGGCGATCAGTATCCCGAGAATGATCATTTCAGCGGTCATCGTGATGATTCTGCGAGCTGGAACGGCCAGCCCGCCAATCGGATTCGATTCGGACGCCGAGTGTTCACCTATTCTTCAGCTCAGCGGAGTGCGCGGTTTCCCGGCGCACTACTTATGCGCCGACGGTGAACTCGTTGGGCAGCGACAGGCGGATGATCTTCGTCCACGCCGAGGCGACTTGTGTGGGCAGGCTGCCGGTGGTGTACGTCAGGCCGTACCGATCGAAGACTTCCTGGACCTTCGGCGCGATCTCCCGGTAGCGGTTGCTGGGCAGATCGGGAAACAGGTGGTGCTCGATCTGGTAGGAGAGGTTGCCGGTCATGAAGTGCATTGCCGGGCTGCCGGATATGTTGGCCGAGCCGAGCATCTGGCGCAGGTACCACTCAGCGCGGGTCTCGCCGTCGATGGAGTCCTTCTCGAAGGTTTGCACGCCTTCGGGGAAGTGTCCGCACATGATCACCGAGTGGGTCCACAGGTTGCGGACCAGGTTGGCGGTCAGGTTTGCGGTCAGGGTGGTCAGCGCCGACGGCCCCGACAGCAGAGGGTGCAGAAGGTAGTCGCGGGTGGCGTGCCGGCGGATCTTGGCGAGGACTTTCTTGCCGCGGGAACGGAAGTCGTCCTTGTCGACCCGGCCCTTGAGGTACTTGCCGACTTCGAGGTCATAGAAGGCGATGCCGTACTGGAAGAAGCAGGCGTTGACGAGGTTGGTCAGTGGTTGGAACAGCAGGAAGGGCGTCCAGGGCTGGTCTTCGTCGACGCGCATGATTCCGTAGCCCAGGTCGTGATCCTTGCCCAGAACGTTGGTGTAGGTGTGGTGCAGTTCGTTGTGGGAGTGCTTCCACAACGCGGCCGGGGAGACGTTGTCCCACTCCCAGGTGGTGGAGTGGATTTTCGGGTCACGCATCCAGTCCCACTGCCCATGCATGACGTTGTGGCCGATCTCCATGTTGTCGACGATCTTGGAGATCGACAGTCCGATCGTCCCGGCCAGCCAGGCAGGGGGGAAAAGCGAGACCAGCAGCACCGCCCGGCTGCCGAGTTCGAGCCTGCGCTGGGTAGTGATGACGGTGCGGATGTAAGCGGCGTCGCGCTCCCCGCGGCTGGCGAGGACCTGTTCGCGGATGGCGTCGAGTTCGGCACCCAGGTTTTCGATGTCCTCGGCGCTGAGATGGGCGATCGGGTTGGGGTTGGTCTTCTGCAGGGCGGTCATGTCGCTTGCCTTCTTGAGGATTGTGATTACAGGTCGATGTCGCAGTCGCCCGCGGCGGCGGAGACGCAGGTCTGGATGACGACACCGTCGCCATCGGTGGCGGTGGTGAGTTCGCCGTTCCGTAGGTCCCGCACCGCGCCGCGGCGCAATGGGGCCACGCAGCCGAAGCAGATGCCCATCCGGCAGCCCGAGGGCATGAGCACCCCGGCGGACTCCCCGGTGTCGAGCAGGCTCTGGGAGCCGTCCGTTCGGACGGCGGTGGCACTGGCGGAAAAGGTGACAGTGCCGCCCGAACCGGTGGCGACGACGGCCGGGCGGAAGCGTTCGGTATGCAGCCGTTCAGTCAGACCGAGAGCGGCCCAATGGTTTTCGAGGGCGTTGAGCAAACCGGCGGGACCGCAGGCCCAGGTGTGCCGTTCGGTGAGGTCGCCCACGAGTTCGTTCAGTGCAGCAGTGCCGAGTCGGCTTTCGGTGTCGGTGTGGATCTCGATCAGACGGATCCGTCCGTCGGCGGAGAGCATCCGCAATTCCCCGCCGAAGATCACCTCCGTGGCGGAGGGTGCGCTGTGCACGACGACGATGTCGGTGGTGTCCGTCGGCGCCATGCTCCGCAGCATGCCCATGACGGGGGTAATGCCACTGCCGGCCGTGACGAACAGAATCTTGGGCGGCGCGGGATGCCCGAGGATGAACTCTCCGGCGGCCTGGTCGAGGTGAACGAGGGTTCCGGTGGTGACTCGGCGGACCAGATGGTTGCTCACCACCCCGCCGGGGATGGCCTTGACGGTGATCGAGAAGAGTCGGTCCGGTAGGTGGGTGCGCGAAGTCAGGGAGTAGGTACGCCACTGTCGGACGCCGTCGATATCGACGCCCAGGCGGACGTACTGGCCGGGAACGTGTCCGGCCCAGCCCCGGCCGGGTCGGATCACCAGGGTGACCGAGTCGCGGGTTTCCGGGTGGATCGCGACAATGCGGCCGCGCAGTTGGGCGCCTGACAGCAGGGGGTCGATGACGTCGAGGTAGTCACTCGGCAGTAGGGGAGTGGTGAGCCGCTCGGCGAGCCTCGCCAACGTTCCGCGCAGGGCACCGGCGGCGTGGGGGCGGAGTGTCGTGGTGGTCATGGCTCCACCCTGACCTGCGCTGGAGGATAAAGTCTTGACAATTACAGGTGATAACTGACCTTAAGATTGTTCGAAAGGAACAAATGTGCCTGATCCGCGATTTACCGGACTGGCGCTGGAACCAGAGGTGACCACCGCATTGGAAGCGGTTCTGCCGCCGATGGCCGAGCGGACCGTCACCGCGATCGTCGCCGAGGTCCCTGCCTACACCGACCCGTTCCGGGGGCGAATGGGCCAGAACATCGAGAACGCGGTCCAGGCTTCTCTGCGTGCGTTCCTGCGTTTGGCGACTCGTGGTGGCGACTCGGATTCCGACCCGTCGCTGTCCGCGGCTCTCAATGGCGCCTATGAGTTGGGGCGCGGCGAGGCGCGAGACGGCCGCTCCATCGACGCGCTCCTTGCCGCCTACCGGGTCGGCGCGCGGGTGGCATGGCAGGAACTGTCGGCTGTCGCCGTCGAGGCTGGGTTGCCAGCGTCCATCATTGCCCGCTTCGCGGAGTTGGTGTTCGCCTACATCGACGAACTGTCGGCCTCCAGCGTGGCCGGCCATGCCGACGAACTGGCCACCGCGGGACGGGTTCGGCAGCGCTATCTCGACCTGCTGACCCGGCAGTTGCTGACCGGCGAGGCCCCCGACACCCTCCGTGCCACCGCGGACACCGCAGGTTGGCAGACCCCGGATACCCTGACGGCGGTGCTGGTGCCTGCGGCCCAGATGTCCCGCATCGCGACACTCCTCAATCCCGCAACCCTGCAGGCAACCGAGAATCTCCCCGGATTCGACCCGGGCCAACCGTGGGCGGCCGCACTGGTTCCCGACGCGGGAGGAAGCCGACGGGCGGCCCTGCTGGCCGCGCTGGCCGGCCGGGCCGCGGTCGTCGGCCCAAGCCGACCGTGGTTATCCGCCAGGAGCTCCTACCTGCGCGCGGTCAGGGCCCGCCACCTGGCGGCCGACTCCGGCGTGGTCGACACCGACGAGCATCTCGTCGAGTTGGTCCTCGGTGCCGATGTCGACGCCGCGCGGGATCTTCGGTGCCGTGCACTGGCACCGCTGGAGGAGCTCGGGCCGAATACCGCTGAACGCCTGGCTGAGACGTTGCGCAGCTGGCTGCTGAACCAAGGCCACCGCGACTCCGTCGCCGCCGAACTTTTCGTGCATCCGCAAACGGTGCGTTACCGGATGAACCAGATCCGCCAGGCCTACGGCGCCCGGCTCGACGAGCCCGCGACGATCCTCGAACTCACCGTGGCGCTCAGTGTTCCGCGGAACCAGGGCTCTGTGGCGCCGTCCAACACGGGCACATCCGGCCGGGCAGCGCCCAGCTAGTTCCGCGGTGTCGAGGTAAGCATCTCGCCCGTGAGTTCGACTCCGACTTGGTAGGTTGCAGGTTACCGGGGTGGGGGTCAGGGAAGACTTGCGGTTCCCAGCCTAAGACCGGCACACAAGCTTCACTTCGGCCCAACAGGTCTGCGCGAGGCGATTTTTTGAGAGGGGACCCGATGGGTTCGTCAGCTGAGTTAGACCGCGCCAAAAGTTCTCATTACCGGGGTCGGGTGGGAGCTGTGGCGGTCGCAGTCGGTGTGGGTGCGGCCGTTGCCTCGGTGCCAGGGGTGGCGTTTGCCGATACCAACGGCGCCGGCGCGGAGTCGGGGTCGAACTCTGCGGCAGGGCCTGCGGCAGGATCGCGGTCGGCGGACGGTGCGAAGCCGCGGGAGAGGTCTGCCCGCTCGGGCAGGTCACGTTCTTCGGCTCCCGGGGCAGCCAGCTCAGCCGGGGTGGGCTCCGCGCCGACGGCCAATGACAGTCAGGGTGCGAACCGCAGCGCGGCGGAGAAAGACGGTTCGCCCGCGAGTGTGTTGGGCTCCCGCCGCGTCGGTTCGAGCGTGGCGCGATCGTCGGGTTCGGGTACGCCCGGGGATCCGATTGCCGAGACGCCGGAGATCCCGTTGCCGGGGGGGTCGACCTCGCGGCGGCTTGCGGCGGGTGATGCGGGTCAGGTGCTGCCACAGGCTTCGGCGGGGTTGAGCGTGTCGGTGGTGTCGCGGGCGCGGCTGAGTGCTCCGGTGGCGGTGGCGAGAGCAGCCGCTGGTGAGGTTTCATCTGTGACTGCGCATCCCGCTGGTGGCAGGCCGTTGGCGCCCGCGGTGGCCCCGTTGATCTGGGCGGAGCTGGCCTTCGTGCGCCGCGAGGTTGGCGCATCATCGTCCATCGCCTCGGTGCGGCCAAGGGCTATCGGCGACTTCCGGTTGTTCGGCAATGGCACGGCCGCCAATCCCGACGGCGGGATTCTGATCGGCAACGGCTATTCGTGGACGGCCTCATCGTGCTCAGGAACGACGGCCTGCACCGGTGGAAACGGTGGTTTGCTCGGGAACGGCGGCAACGGCTACAACGGCGGCAACGGCGGCTCGGCCGGCTGGTTCGGCAACGGCGGCAACGGCGGTGCCGGTGTGGCCGCCGACAACGGCGGAGCCGGCGGCGACGGCGGCGCCGGGGGGCTGTTCTACGGTGACGGCGGGAACGGTGGTGCGGGCGGCGCGGCTACCGCCGCCGGCGGTAACGGTGGGTCCGGCGGCAAGGGTGGTAGCACCGGTCTGCTGGCGGGATTCGGTGACGGCGGATCGGGGGGAGGCGGTGGCGCCGCGCAGGCCGGTAACGCTGGCGCGAATGCCTCGACCGCGGGCGGATCAGGCACCGATGGCGGCGCCGGCGGCAGCGGCGGCAACGGCGGCCGGGGCGGCACGGGCGGCTGGATCCTCGGCGCGGGCGGCTCGGGGGGCAACGGCGGAGTGGCCGGATCCGGCGGCGCCGGCGGCAATGGCGGCAATGGCGACGATGCGGGTATCTCCGGCGGGTCCGGCGGCATTGGAGGTAACGCCGGCAACGGCGGCGCCGGCGGTAATGGCGGACTCGGCGGTGATGCGGGCGTCGGACGGATCCTTTTCCTGATCGAGCGCGCTGGTACCAACGGTTCGGGCGGCGCCGGAAATGACGGCGGCGCGGCCGGTCTCGCCGGCAACGGCGGCAACGGTCTCGCCGGGCGAAGCGGTGGCGGCATCCTCCGCGACGGCACTGACGGTGGAAACGGCGGCGCGGGCGGCGTCGGCGGTGACGGCGGCGCCGGAGGTGCGGGTGGCGCTGCCGGCACCGGCGGTAGCGGCGGTGTGGCGGGGGTGTCCGGTAACGGTGGTGACGCCACGGCCGGTGGTGCCGGTGGTGATGGTGCCCGCGGTGGTGTCGGGTACAACGCGTCAGCGCTGGTTGATGGCAGCCGGGGTGGTAACGGCGGGTCCGGTGGTGTCGGCGGGGCCGGCGGTAGCGGTGGCGTGGGGGGTGTCGCCGGTGGGGCCGGTGCCACGGCGGGTAGCGACGCTAATGGTGGTGCCGGCGGTGACGGTGGTGATGCCGGGACTGCCGGTGGCGGTGCCGCGGCGTCGGCGGGGGCCAACGGGACCGCGGCCAGCCGTGACGGCGGTGACGGCGGTGATGGTGGTGCCGGCGGCAATGGCGGTGACGGCGGTGCGGGTGGCACCGGTGGCCAGGGTGGCGGCAGCGGTGTGGCGGGGGTGTCCGGTAACGGTGGTGACGCCACGGCCGGTGGTGCCGG
>CAZADG010000019.1:28921-45507 GCA_964483865.1 uncultured Mycobacterium sp.
GCGGTGTGGCGGGGGTGTCCGGTAACGGTGGTGACGCCACGGCCGGTGGTGCCGGTGGTGATGGTGCCCGCGGTGGTGTCGGGTACAACGCGTCAGCGCTGGTTGATGGCAGCCGGGGTGGTAACGGCGGGTCCGGTGGTGTCGGCGGGGCCGGCGGTAGCGGTGGCGTGGGGGGTGTCGCCGGTGGGGCCGGTGCCACGGCGGGTAGCGACGCTAATGGTGGTGCCGGCGGTGACGGTGGTGATGCCGGGACTGCCGGTGGCGGTGCGGCCGGCGCGGCGGGAGCCAACGGATCGGTCACCAGCCGTAACGGCGGTAATGGCGGCAACGGCGGTTCGGGCGGCAACGGCGGGGGTGCTGGTGCAGGCGGTGCGGGCGGCGTCGGCGCTCAGAGCGGCGCCAACGGCGCGGCGGGCCTAGCCACCGATGGTGCGGCGGGCGGCAACGGCGGTGTCGGCGGCACCGGCTACAACGCCGCCCTGGACCCCGACCGGCTCAACGGCGGAAACGGCGGCACTGGCGGGGCAGGCGGAGCCGGAGGCAACGGCGGCGACTCCTACGGCAACGGCAACGGTGGCAATGGCGGCGCGGGCGGCATGGCAGGAGCCGGCGGTAACGGCGGCACCGGCGCCGTGGCGGGCGGCAACGGCGGTACGGGCGGTATCGGCGGTTCCGGCGGCGGGGGCGGCGACGGCGGGACCGACCTGGTCACCGGCCTCGGCGACGCCGGCGGCAACGGCGGCGATGGCGGTGCCGGCGGTGCCGGCGGCCTCACCGGCGTAGGCGCCAGCAAAGCCGACAACATCAACAACGGTGTGTATTTCGGCAGCGGCGGCAATGGCGGTGCCGCGGGTAACGGCGGAAACGGTGGAAACGGACGGAACGGCGCCCTCGGCGGCAACGCCGGCCTCGCAGCCGGCGACGGTGGTAACGGCGGCCAAGGTGGGCGGGGCGGCGCAACCAGCCAGCCCGGCGCGCCCTATCACGGCCTGTTCGGATCCAACGGTGACGGCGGTACCGGCGGAAACGGCGGCATCGGCGGGGCTGGCGGAGACGGGAGCGCCGGCCTCAACAGCGTGGGCGGCGCCGGTGGCGCCGGCGGTGACGGCGGCTCGGCAGGGGCCGGGGGCGCACCCGGTGACGGCTACAGGGCCGCGCCGGGGATTTCCGGTCTGCCGGTCGGTACGGGGGGCAACGGCGGCAACGGAGGGGCCGCTGGATCCGGCGGCGACGGCGGCCAAGGCGGCAGCGGCTTCGACGGTGGCATCGGTGGCGACGGCGGTGCGGGCGGCGTCGGTGGCGTCGGTGGCGACGGTAGCGGCGACGCCTGGGCCCAAGGCAACAGCGGTGGCGACGGCGGCGACGGCGGCGCCGGTGGCTCGGGAGGTACCGGAGGCCGAGGCGGAACCGGTGCCGATGGCGGGAACGGAGGCAACGCCGGCCAGGGTGGCCAGGGCGGGAATGCCGGGGGCGGGGGCACGGCCCAGTACGTCGGCACCGGCTCCTACGGGGGCGACGGCGGCACTGGTGGGGCCGGGGGCAACGGGGGAGCGCTCGGCCAGGGCGGCGTCGCCGGCCTCGGTGGCAACACGGGGGCGCCCGGTGATGGTGCCAGCGGTGGCGACGGTGGTACCGGCGGCGTCGGCGGCAGCGGTGGCCCGGTCGGCTCAGGCGGCGTGAACGGCGCCGGCGGAATCGGCGGCTCGGGCGCCCCGGACGGTACGGATGGCAGCCCAGTGGCGGTCAACGAGACCGTGGCGATCGAGACGTTCGTTCAATCCGGCGTGTTCCCGTATCCGATTGTCAACATCTCGGTCAACGGCGGTCCGCTACGTCCCGTGTTGTTGGACAGCGGATCAACAGGTCTCGTTATCGATTATGTGCCAACAGGTCTCGGCTCACCGGTCTATTCCGGTGGTCCGTTCACCTACGGCAGCTCAGGCAATCTCTTCTACGACACCTACTCCACGACGGTGAGTTTCGGCAACGGAGTCGTCACCTCGGCGACCGCCGTCAACGTCCTCACGCCAAGCTCGGTGGTGGCATTCCAGGAATACTGGGCCGGCATCCCGATCGACGGCGTGTTGGGTACCGGGCCAAACAATGGCTTCCCGGGAACCAGTGTCGTCTTCTCGGCGTTGCCGGGGACCCTCAATCAGGGCATCCTGATCAACGGGGTGACCAACGAGATCCAGTTCGGCCCCAATACGGCACCCGGTGTCGCCGTCGCCGGGGCGCCGCTTGCGACCCTGCTGGTCCAGATCGACAATGGGCCGAAGGTGAGCGTTCCCGGCTCCTACATCGACTCCGGATTCAACAACGGCTACATCGGGTCAGCGATCTACACCGGTCCGACCACCGGACGCGGAACCGTGCCGGCCGGCACCAAGATCACCGTCTACACCAGCGACAACACGGTGCTCTACTCGTACACGACGACTGCGACGAACGGGCCGCGCGTCACCACGGGATCGGTGTTCAACACCGGTTGGACGCCCTACACGCTGGCGCCGATTTACAACGGCGCCGGCCCCAGTGGTTTCGGAACGACAGACTTCAGTGCCTGACGTCGTTTCAGTTCGGCGCGCCGGGTGGGCTGGTGCGCGACAAATCTGAAAGGGCCTCTCGGCGAGCCGGATTCGGGAAAACTCGGCACCGGCCGGTCACCGCCACCGTCACCGCGTCGCCTTCGGCCGGTGGCCCGCCGCCGGCCGGAACCCGGACTCGCAGGCGGGTTCCGTCGGCAAGTTCCACCCGCACCAGCGAGTCATAGCCGTGATAGGCCACCTCGCGGATCACTCCTGGGGCACCGGTTCCCCACGAAGACCCTTGCAGTACAAGCTGTTCGGGTCGAAGCACGAGTAGCGCCGGACCCTCAGTCTCCCCGCCTCCCTGCACTGGCACCTCACCCAGCACGCAGCGCGCCGTGTCACCGTGCAGAACGGCGGGCAGTTCCACCGCATCGCCGACGAAGCGCGCGACCTCCAGATCGGCCGGTGCGTCGTACACCTCCGCCGGCGTGCCGGTCTGCACGATCCGGCCGTCCCGCATGACCGCCACCTGATCAGCCGTCGACAGCGCCTCCTCCTGATCGTGGGTGACCAGCACCGCCGTCGTACCGACTGAACGCAGCAGTTCGCGAACCTCGGCGCGTAGACGGGTGCGCAGTGCCGCGTCCAGGGAACTGAACGGCTCGTCGAGCAGGACCACCTCCGGTTCCGGGGCCAGCGCCCGGGCCAGGGCCACCCGCTGCTGCTGGCCGCCGGAGAGGTCCTGTGGGCGGGCCAGGGCGAAATCGCGCATGCCCACCATGTCGAGCATCTCCTCGATCCGCGCCCGGGATCCCCGCGGAAGGCCGAAGCCGACGTTGGCCCGTACGTTCAGGTGGCCGAACAGCGCGCCCTCCTGCGGCACGATCCCCACCCGACGGCGTTCCGGGGGGACGAACGTCGGGCCGGCCACCACCCGGTCGGCGAAGCGCACCGTGCCCGACGCAGGGCGCAGGAAACCGGCGAGCACCCGCATCAGCGTGGTCTTTCCGGAGCCGCTGGGGCCGAGGACGGCCGTGATTGCCCCGGAGGGCACCTCGAGATTCAGATCGTCGAGTACCGGCCCGCCGCCGTAGTCCACGCTCAGGGAGCGGACGCTGACGGCGGTCACAGGGCCGGGTCCTCGGCGTCGCCGCGGACGGCCACCGACCGGCTGAGCAGCCAGGCCGGGACGGCGGCCAGCGCCACTAGCGTGATGGCGTAGGGCGCGGCCGCCCCGTAGGCCGCCACCTCGGTGCGGCTCCACAGTTCGGTGGCCAGGGTGTTCAGGCCGGTGGGGCGCAGCATCAGGGTGGCGGGCAGTTCCTTCATCGCGGTGAGCAACACGATCAGGCCGCCCGCGGCGATACCGGGCAGGCTCAGTGGCAGCGTGGTCTGCGCCCATGCGCGCAGCGGACCGCGGCCCAGGGTGCGGGCGGTCTGTTCCAGAACCGGGGACACCGCGGCGGTGGCGCTGCGGGTGGCGCCAATCGCCTTGGGGCCGAACAGAATCGCGTAGGCAAAAGCAAGCATCGCGACGCTCTGGTAGAGACCCGGCAGCACCGCCAGGGTGAGGAAGACCAACGACAGCCCCACCACCACGCCGGGCAGCGCATGACCGGTGAAGGACAGTGTCTCCACCCATCGCACAGCCGGGGTGCGGTACCGGCCCGCGAGGATGCCGACCGGTAGTGCGAGCAGGACAGCCAGTACCGCGCCCGCGGCGGCGACCCCGACTGAAGTCATTGCGGCCGAGGCGAGTTCACCGAGCGCCAGGGGAGTGCGGCTGCCTTCGGCCATCCGCAATAAGAGCGCGAGCATCGGGGCGGCCACCGCAAGACCGGTCAGCACGCTCAGCCAGCCGATCGCCGCGGCCCGGCCGGCCCGGCCCAGCTGGAGCGGCACACTGTCGCGTTGGCTGCCGGACCCGGTCCGCCAGCGCCGGGTCCGTCCCCGCACCCGCCGTTCGGCGACCAGCAGCAGCACCGCCAGGCCGACCAGCACCAGCGCCAGCACGGTCGCGCCGACGCGGTCGAAGCTGGCCCGGTAGGAGGCGTAGATCACCCGGGTGAAGGCGTCCACCCGCATCAGCGCGACGGCACCGAAGTCGGAGAGCACGTACAGCGCGACCAGCAGCCCACCCCCGGCGGCGGCCGGCCAGGCCTGCGGCAGGGCGGCCCGGACGAAGGCCCGCACCGGACCGAGCCCCAGTGCGCGGGCCACCTCCTCGGTGGCTGGATCGGCGGCGCGCAGCGCGGCGGCCACCGGCAGCAGGACATAGGGGAAGGACACCAGGGTCAGAATCAGCGCTGCAGCCCAGAACCCGCCCATCGCGGGGAACTGCGACAGCCAGGCGTAGGCGGCGACGTAGGAGGGCACCGCCAGGGGCAACGCGAGCAGCGCCAGCCAACCGGCCCGGCCAGGCAGGTCGGTGCGCGCCACCAGCCACGCGGTCGGAACCCCGATCAGCAGACACGCGGTGACCACCACCGCCACCAGCGCCATCGAGGTTCCGACGGTCTCGGCGGTACGGGGCCGGGCCAGGATCTCCACCCACCGACGCCAGCCCGCATCGCCGGCACGGACGAACAGATACAGCAGCGGAATCAGCGACACCAGGGCGGTGACAGCGCCCGCGGCGAGCAGGGCGCGGGGCGGCCGACCGGCGGCGGTCCGGCTCCCCGGCCGGGTTGGGGTCGCGGTCTGCGTCACAGCAGTCCGACATCCTCCAGCATGGCCAGAGTCGCAGGCAGGCTGTCCAGGTCGGCCAGCGCGACGTCGGGTCCGCGCAGTGATTCCAGCGGCGGAAGGCCTTGAGCTGCCGGGACATTGGGCAGCAGCGGGTACTCGTAGGTGTTGGTGACGAACCATTTCTGGGTGTCGGGGGAGAGTAGCCACTCGACGAATTCGGCCGCTTCCTTGTTGTCGGCGGCCGGCTTCAGGATGCCGGCTCCGGCGACGTTCACCAGACTGCCTGGGTCACCGGGTGCGGTGAAGGCAATCTTGGACCGCATCTTCGCCTCGCCGACCTCGGCGGCCTTTTCGTACCAGTAATAGTGATTGATCAGACCCAACTTCTTCTGACCGGCGTCCACCGCGTCGAGGATCAGGCCGTTCTTCTCGTATTTCTGGACGTCGTTATCCACCATGCCCTGGAGCCACTTACGGGTGGTGTCGTCGCCGTCAGCGATCCGCATCGCGGTGACGAAGGCCTGGAACGAGGCGTTCGTGGGGGCGATCGCCACCTGAGAGCGCCACTTCGGGTCGGTCAGGTCGCCGACCGTCTTGGGTACCTGGTCAGCCGGAACCTGCTGGGGGTCATAGACGATGACCCGGGCCCGGCCGGTGACGCCGGTCCAGGTGCCGTCGGGCGCACGATAGGCGGCGGGTACCGCGGTGGCCGCCTTGGCCGGCAACTTCGCGAACAACCCGGCTGTCTCGACCGCGCCGAGTGCCCCGGCGTCCTGGGCGAAGAACACCTGCGCGGGACTGCCGTTGCCCTCCTCGAGGAGTTGCGCTGCCAGTTCGGCGCTGTCGCCGTAGCGGGCGTTGATCTTGATGCCGGTCCGCTCGGTGAACTGCGTGAACAGCGGTCCGACGAGTTCCTCGGAGCGGCCGGAGTACACGGTCAGGGAACGCTCGGCATCGCCGGTGGTCTTGGTGCCGCACGCGGCCAGTAAGGGCAGCGCCAGCAGGCCGGCAAGCAGCGCGATCAGGGCGCGCGCGGAGACGCGGGCCGGTCCGGGACGGTGACGTCGCTGCACTGCAGAACTCCTTTAGGATTACCTAATTTAGGTTAGCCTAACGTTGCATAGCGGTGCTTGCACTGTCAAGCGAAGGCGAAGTTCGCCCCTGCCTTTCCTCGGTCCAGAAGTTCAGGCGGTGCTTCCGGCATCGGCGGTCTGATGCCGGAAGCGGCGGCGCAGGGCCAGCGACACATACACCAAGCCGACCAGGACGGGTACCTCGATGAGGGGGCCGACGACGCCCGCCAGTGCCTGTCCGGAGGTGGCCCCGTAGGTGGCGATCGCGACGGCGATGGCCAGTTCGAAGTTGTTTCCTGCGGCGGTGAAGGCCAGCGTGGTGGTGCGCTCGTAGCCCAGACCGAGAGCGGCGCCGAGCAGGTAGCCGCCGCCCCACATGATGGCGAAATAGGCCAGCAGGGGAAGGGTGATGCGGGCGACGTCCCAGGGCCGGTTGGTGATCTGATCACCCTGTAGCGCAAAGAGAATCACGATGGTGAACAGCAGGCCGTAGAGGGCCCAGGGTCCGACCTTGGGCAGGAATGTGGTCTCGTACCATTGGCGGCCCTTGGTGCGTTCGCCGAGGCGCCGGGACAGGTAGCCGGCCAACAGGGGGATGCCGAGGAAGATCAGCACGGACTTGGCGATCTGCCACGGTGAGGTGGCGATGGTGGTCTGGGGAAGGCCCAGCCAGCCGGGTAGTACCGACAGGTAGAACCAGCCGAGGACGGCGAACATGAATACCTGGAAGACCGAGTTGAGGGCGACCAGCACGGCGGCGGCTTCTCGGTCGCCGCAGGCCAGGTCATTCCAGATGATCACCATGGCGATGCAGCGGGCCAGGCCGACGATGATCAGGCCGGTGCGGTACTCGGGCAGGTCGGGCAGCAGCAGCCAGGCCAGCGCGAACATCAGCGCGGGGCCCAGCACCCAGTTGAGCACTAGCGAACTGACGAGCATTTTGCGGTCGGCGGTGACGGTGTCGAGGCGGTCGTAGCGGACCTTGGCCAGCACCGGATACATCATGATCAGCAGTCCGAGGGCGATCGGTAGCGAAATGCCGTCGATCTGAACCTTCTCCAGCGCAACGTTCAGTCCGGGAATCCACCGGCCCAGCAGCAGTCCAGCGACCATCGCGATGCCGATCCACACCGGCAGGAAGCGGTCCAGGGTGGAGAGCTTCGCGGCAGGCGCGGCCTTGTCGGCGGTCAAGGCGTCGGGCATGCTCACTGCCGCGAGATTTGAGTATCGCCGCAGCAGCCGACCTCTTCGACCATCGGCAGCGTGCCGAAGAAGGTCTCGGAGTCGGCGAGCTTGGTATAGACCTCCCAGCGCTCCCCGCCGGGCCCGGTGACCCACACCTTGTCCTGGGTGGCGAAGCAGCAGGTGGTGCCGATCTCCTCCTCGGTGAACATCCCTTCATTGGTCAGGCGGGCGATCTCGGCGTGCACCTGGTCGCTGGAGGCGACTTCCACCCCGAGATGGTTAAGGCTGCCGCCTTGGCCAGGGTTCTCCAGCAAGACCAGCTTCAGCGGCGGCTCAGCGATGGCGAAGTTGGCATAGCCCGGCTTGACCTTGGCCGGGGCGGTGTTGAACAGCTTGGAGTAGAAAGCGATGGCCTCATCGATGTCATCGACGTTGAGTGCCAACTGGATTCGGGACATGGTGACTCCTCCTAGGGTCGTTGAAAACACTGTCGTGTGAGTCAGCGCTTCGCGGCATTCGGCGCCAACTCCGCTATCAGGTCCTCGACGCGGGCCCTGATCTGGTCTCGGATCGGCCGCACCGACTCCACGCCCTTGCCTGCCGGGTCCTCCAGGACCCAGTCGCGGTAGCTCTTGCCCGGGAAGAACGGGCAGGTATCTCCGCACCCCATGGTGATCACCACATCAGAGGCCTGCACCGCGTCGGTGGTGAGGATCTTCGGGTTCTGGTTCGAGATGTCGATGCCGACCTCGGCCATCGCCTCAACAGCGGCGGGGTTGATGGTGTCTGCCGGGGCGCTGCCTGCGGAGCGGACCTCGATGGCATCACCGGCGAGTGCCGAGAGGAACCCGGCGGCCATCTGGGAGCGACCGGCGTTGTGGATGCACACGAACAGCACGGACGGTTTGTCACTCATTGGCAGGACCTTTCGGTGGATGCGGTTGCCACCGCTGACAATTCGTCGGTCTCGGTGGTCTCGGTGGCCAGGACCGCCGACAGCCGTTCCAGCGCCGAGGGGATCACCCGGTAATAGACCCAGGTACCGCGCCGCTCGCAATCCAGGAGGCCGGCCTCACGCAGGGTCTTGAGGTGATGGGAGATCGTGGGCTGGGAAACCTCGAACGCGGGGGAGATGTCGCACACGCAACACTCGCCGCCCTCGTGGCTGGCGATCAGGCTAAGGATGCGTAGCCGCACCGGATCGGACAGCGCCTTGAACATCGCGGCCAACTCGCCGGCCCAGTCGGTGTTCAGTGGGTGGTGGGCCAATGGAGGGCAGCATGGCAACCCGTAGGCGGCGACGCGGTCCATTGACATACGTCTATATTGATAGCTATCGATGCGGCCGTCAACCGGGCGGCCCGCCGGACGGAGGACCTCAATGGCGACCATCGCGGTTTTCGAACCCGCCCTGTGCTGTAACACCGGTGTGTGCGGCGAGGACCTCGACCAGAATCTGGTCGCCTTCACCGCCGACATGGCCTGGCTGGTCGAGCAGGGCGCGTCCATCACCCGCCACAATCTGGCCAATGACCCGATGGCCTTCGCCCACAACGCGGCGGTCAAGAGCTTTCTGGAGATCTCCGGTTCCGCCGGTCTGCCACTTGTTCTGGTGGACGGTGTCACCGTCACCACCGGCCGCTATCCGACCCGGGCGGAACTGGCCCACTGGGCGGGCCTGCAGACAGCTGCATCCGTGCCGGACGGGGCGATCACCCTCGGGCTCGCGCAGAGCGCTGAGTCGTCCTGCTGCGGTGACTCCGGCTGCTGCTGAAAGGCACCCCTCTCCGCTGGAAAGCACAGCCCGACTGGAGGTTTCGCTGCTATGACATCGTCCGAGCTGAAATTCCTCACCGCTCCGCCGAGGTTCCTGTTCTTCACCGGCAAGGGCGGTGTCGGAAAGACCTCGATCGCCTGTGCGGCTGCCGTGGCGCTGGCTGCTGCGGGCAAGAAGGTGCTGTTGGTGTCGACCGACCCGGCCTCCAACGTCGGCCAGGTGTTCGGCGTGGGTATCGGCAACACCATCACCGCGATCCCCGCAGTGGCCGGCCTGTCCGCACTGGAGATTGATCCCGACGCTGCGGCCGCGGACTACCGGGAACGTATCGTCGGGCCCGTACGCGGCCTGCTGCCTGAGGCCGAGATCGCAGCCATCACTGAACAGCTTTCCGGTTCGTGTACCACCGAGGTGGCTTCCTTCGATGAGTTCACCGCCCTGCTCACCGACACCGGGACTACCGACGGATTCGACCACATCCTGTTCGATACAGCCCCTACCGGGCACACCATCCGGCTACTGCAGCTGCCGGGTGACTGGACGGAATTCCTCGATAACGGCAAGGGCGACGCGTCCTGTTTGGGCCCCCTGGCCGGGCTGGACAAACAGAAGAGCACCTACGCCGCAGCGGTGGCGGCGCTGGCCGACCCGAAGCGCACCCGACTGATCCTGGTGACTCGACCCACCCGCTCGGCGCTGCGTGAGATCGACCGCACCCATGCTGAACTCGCCGACCTCGGGATGAGCCGGCAGTACGTCGTCATCAACGCTGTCATGCCCCCGCCGGTCGGCGACACCGATCCGCTGGCGATCGCAGTGCGCGACCGTGAGCAAGCAGCACTGGCCGAGATGCCCGCGGCGCTGCGCGCCCTGCCGCAGGACAGCATCGACCTCAAGGCCGACAACATGGTCGGCCTCGATGCCCTGCGGACGCTGTTCGACACCGGCCTCGTCGCCGATCCGGGCGACGCCCCGCCGACCGGGCCATCGGCTGTTGCGCTGGCGCCACTGAGAGACCTGGTCGATCAGATCGAACGCAGCGGGAAGGGCCTGGTGATGTGCATGGGTAAGGGGGGTGTCGGCAAGACCACTGTCGCCGCCGCCATCGCCGTTGCCCTGGCCGACCGCGGTCACGACGTCCACCTGAGTACCACCGACCCTGCCGCCCACCTGACCGAGACGCTGCAGGGCGGGATCGAAGGGCTCCGCGTCTCCCGAATCGACCCGGCCGAGGCCAGCCAGGATTACCGCGACCGGGTCATGGCCAGCAAGGGAGCCAACCTCGACGACGCGGGCCGGGCCACCCTCGCCGAGGATCTTCGCTCACCATGCACCGAGGAAGTCGCTGTCTTTCAAGCCTTCTCGAAGGTGATCCACGAGTCCCGCAGCACCTTCGTGGTCTTGGATACCGCTCCGACCGGGCACACCCTGCTGTTGCTCGACGCGACCGGTTCCTACCACCGCGAAATCGCCCGGCAGATGGGGAACAGCGGACGCTACACCACTCCGTTGATGCGACTTCAGGATCCGGATTTGACCAAGGTCCTGTTGATCACCCTGGCCGAAACGACCCCGGTGCTGGAGGCTGCCGATCTGCAGAACGATCTCGAGCGTGCCGGCATCCACCCTTGGGCCTGGGTGATCAACAATTCGGTGGCCGCCGCAGCCCCCACCGACCCACTGCTGCGCCGACGCGCCTCGGCGGAGATCCCTCAAATCGACACCGTTCGAACGAAATACGCCGACCGCTATGCCGTCATCCCGCTGCTTGCCACCGAGCCGGTCGGCATCCCGGCGCTGGAGGCGTTGACCGCCTCGCCGGTGCCGGACACCGTGTCGTCAGTCCGCTAATCCGCTAGTCCGCAGTGCCGGGATCCGACCCCGGCGATGATCGCCCGCACGCTGTTGGTGAGTCGCGTGGTGAAATCGGCCGGCGTCGCGGTCGCCGGATCTTCGCCCTTGGCGCCGTGCGCGCAGCCGGTGAGGACCCCGGCCAGTTGCGCCACGGTGAGCCCCGATGGGGCGAGGTCGATTTCCCCGTTCTTCACGGCGCGCTTCAACGCGGTGGCAAGGATTTTCTCTGCCCGCTCATTGGCTGTGCGCGCGATCTCGCCGCACAACGTGCCATGCCGGTCATACAGTTCGGCCGCGTAGGGGGAGTTCGACGTGAGTTCGACGAACTGGAGGAATTGTGCCCGGAGGAGTTTCGTGATCCGGGTCTCGATCTCCAGGTCGGGTTCGTTAGCGACTGTCTGCATCTGGGTCAGGTGATCCTCGTGCAAACGGGACACCAGGGCCCGAAATAGCTCCTCTTTATTGCTCCAGTGCGCGTAAACGGTCGCCCGAGACAACTCGGCGCGGCGGGCGATGCTTTCGATGGAGGTCCTGCGGTATCCGAACGCGGTGAACTCCGCCAGGGCGGCGAGGGCGATCGCGTCGCTGGTCGTCATGGTACCCACCACCCCTACATGATCAACATGGTTGACACTTTATGCAAGAACTGTCTACTTTGACCGAATGGTCTCGAAAGCAGTCCTCATCACCGGTTGCTCGACGGGTATCGGGCACGCCACAGCACTCAGGCTGGCAAAAGCCGGTCACATCGTCTACGCAACCTCCCGGCGTGTCGACTCGATCGCCGACCTTCAGTCCGCGGGCGCGCGCACCCTGGCCCTCGACGTCACCGATGAGGCGTCCATGGCCGCAGCTGTCGAGCAGGTGACCGCGGAGCAGGGTGCCGTCGGCGTCCTCATCAACAACGCCGGCTACTCCCAGTCCGGTGCGATCGAGACGTTGTCGATGGAGGACCTGCGGCGTCAGTTCGAGACCAACGTCTTCGGCCTTGTCCGCATGTGTCAGTTGGTGCTGCCCGGTATGCGCGCACAGCACTGGGGGCGGATCGTGAACATCAGCTCGATGGGCGCCAACTTCACGTTCCCGGGCGGCGGCGCCTATCACGCCTCCAAGTACGCGGTGGAAGCGATCAGCGATGCGCTGCGGTTCGAGGTGAAGGGCTTCGGCGTCGACGTCGTGGTGATCCAACCTGGTTTGATCCGAACCGAATTCGCGGCGACTGCCCAGACGGGTCTCACTACCGACGACGGCCCCTATGCGAAATTCAATGCCTCCGTCGGTGCGGCCACCGAGGATGCCTATGCCAAGGGGCCACTGGCCAAACTCGGGGGAGACGCCGACAGTGTGGCCGTCGCGGTGGAGAAGGTCATCACGGCAAAGCGTCCGCCGATTCGGATGCGGGTCACGCCCTCGGCGCATGTCCTCGTCGGACTCAACGGGTTGATGAGCGACGGCATGTGGGACAAGTTCCTGGCCAGCCAGTTCCCGCGCCCAGGCGCCTCAGACCGCTAAGGCTGGAGGGCGCGGGTCTCGCCTAGGAGCAGTGCCTTGACGTCGCCGCCGGTCTTGACGCTGTGCACCAACAGGTAACTCGACAGGAACAACATCCCGCCGAAGACCGCGACCACGCCGAGGGCTATCCCGCCCGGACTGAAGTGATGTCGCCATGCCACCCAGAGGCCGGCCAACATCAGCAACGTCATGAAATCAAGGTTGAACTGGCCGGGCCACGCCATTTCGGCCATGTCTCCGAAGAACACGGGCAGCAGGTTGGCGCCATGGTTGGCGATCGTCACCCCGGTGTAAACGAGGATCACGGTCAGGCAGGCGGCAAGGAACAGGCGGAACAGGGTCATGGTCTCAGCCTGCCACCGAATTAACGCAGTCGCAGGCCAAAGCTGATCAGGTCCGCTGCCTTCTTGATCAGATCGGCGAGCGCTTCGGGGTCCTGTCGCAGATCGTCGTGTCTCCAGGCGAGGCTAATGATCCCGTTCCAACTGGCCCACAGAATAGTGGCGGTCTTCTGCGGATCGAGTTGTCGCACAGTGCCTTCGGCGATTCCGCGTTCGATGGCGTCGACCATCCGGGCGTTCTGTTCGTCGACCCGCTTGGCCAGCAGTGCAGTGGTGTCGGCGGCGGCAGGGTAAGGACTCGGCTTGGCCGGGAAGGCCAGCATCCGGAAGAACTCGGGATGGTCGAGGGCGAAGAGGAGATACTGCTCCGAAGCAGCCAGCAGTTGTTCGATCGGAGTGCGGTCCGGCGTGTAGGCGCGGTCCATGTAATCGCGATCAACGTCCAGCGCCCGGGCTACGACCGCGGCGTAGAGCCCCTCCTTGCTGCCGAAGTTGTTGTAGATCGATCCGACGGCGACGCCGGCGTGCTGGCTGATCTCCTCGACGGTGACCTCATCGACCGGACGGTCGGAGAACATCTCCTGCGCCGCGGCGACCAGGGCGTCCATGGTGCGCTGCTTACGCGGATCCAGGCGGCGTTGCGCTGTGGTCTCCACGCACCGATCGTACTGCTGGACGGGCATTTGTTGAAACGCTTGCAATAGGCGGAACGCCGACTTAGCATCGCCTACATGTTGGAACCGTTACAAGAAATCTCCGCCGAGCAACGGCTGAAGGAACTGGGCATTGAACTGCCGGATCCGTTTCCGCCAGCCGGCGAATATGTCAACGCCGTGCGAACCGGTGACCTGCTCATTCTGGGTGGGCATATCCCGTTCAGCCCCCCGCAGACGCTCGTCGTGGGCAAGTTGGGGGCCGACCTCGACATCGCGGCGGGCCGGCAGGCGGCCCGGTTCGCCGCGATCAGTGCGCTGGCCACCATCCGGTCGGTGCTCGGAAGCCTCGACGCGGTGAAGCAGGTCGTCTTACTGCGCGGCGTGGTGAATGCCGCCCCTGACTTCATCGGCCATACCCAGGTGATCGACGGAGCGTCGGAGGTCTTCGTCGAGGTGTTCGGCGATGCCGGGCGCCACGCCCGCCTCGCGGTGGGGATGTCGTCGTTACCGGCGAACCTCGCTCTGGAAATCGAAGTGACACTGGAGGTCACCCGGTGAGTGCCGACTCGACACTAGCCGTCGTCAGTCGTCTCGGCCGAGCGCAGTTCGAGCAGACGATGCGGCGGGCCGTGCGGCGGGTGGGCGTGAATCGGCCCGAACCAATGTCACTCGACGTCATCTCCATCCCGGACTCGCCGGTCGCCGTGGAAGCCGCAAACCTGCTGAGCGCCCAGGCGCCTGCCGTCCTGGCCGCGCACAGCTACCGCGCCTACATTTTCGGTGGCCTGCTTGGTACACGTGATGGGTTGGACTGGGATCCCGAGCTGCTCTTCGTCGCTGCCATGCTTCACGATCTCGGGCTGACCGAATTCGTTGGAGGCGAGGGTCCTTTCGAGCAGCGCGGTGCCGCCGCGGCAGACTCCTGGCTGGTAGCTCAGGGCTGGCCCGCGGATCGTGCTGCCGTCGTCGGCAAAGCCATCCGCATGCATCTCGATGTCGGTCGCGCCGGCCGGGAACGCCCCGAGATAGCACTGCTGCACTTCGGCACCGCTGCGGATGTGACCGGCATGCGGCTTGAAGACATCCACCCGGAGACCGTCGCGGAGGTGATCGACACTTATCCGCGACAGGGGTTCAAGCAGTTCTTCGCCGACAAGGTCCGCTCCGAGGCCCGATCCCAACCGCGCTCTGCCACAGCGGCGCTGTGCCGCTGGGGCCAATTTCCCTGGCGCATAATGCATTCGCCGTATACGGAGTGACGATGACATTGAATCTGACCAACCCGACCATGGCCACCCTGCTGGCCTCAGGTCTGATCTTTCTGCTGGCACTTGCCCTTGGAATCTGGAAGTACCGACAGATGGCGACCAGTCCGGATCACGTTGCGCATCCCTACGTCGACATCGCCCACCGCTCAGCTTTGCTGTACTCCTTCGCGACTTTGCTCGTAGCCGTGTTCGTGGAACTCAGCGCATGGCCGGCCTGGGTCAATGCGACGGCGGCTGCCACGATCATCGTCTTCTTCGTCGGCGCGATCGGCAGCTACATCCTGCACGGCGCCAAGCGCGACACCACCAATCAGCTCGCCCAACCCGGGCGCAGTATCCACTTGGCGATGACGGCTCTCATCCTCGCCGAGATCGGCGGCTTCGGCATTCTGCTGATCGGCTTCCTGAAGGGATGGCTCCTCTCGTGACAGACATCTCGACAGTTCTGCTACCGCCGTCGTCGAACAGTCGCCTCACTGCGGTCGGATTCATCGCCGATCGTCGTGGGACCATCCACCGGCAGATTCAACAGAACGGTCGTTGTTTCGCCGCCCGGGTCCCGGTGTTCGGCAAGACCGTCGTGGTCGCCGACCCCGCGCTGGCTAAGCAGGTCTTCACCACCGGGCCAGACGTGCTGCACAATGTGCAGCCCAATCTGTCGCGGGTGTTCGGTCATGGCTCGGTATTCGCCCTCGACGGTCCCGAACACCGGCGCCGACGCAAGCTGCTCACCCCGCCCTTCCACGGCAAGAGCATCTCCGCCTACGAGCGCATCGCCGAGGAGGAAACTCTCCGCGAGGTGGCGACCTGGCCCGAAGGAACGGAGTTCGCCACTCTCGAACCGATGATGCGCATCACGCTCAACGTGATTCTGCGGGGCGTGTTCGGGGCCGACGGTGCGGAGCTTGAGCGGTTGCGCGACGTGGTTCCCAAGTGGGTGACGCTGGCGTCGCGGCTGGCATTGCTGCCGATACCCCGAACCAATGGCCGCTGGAATCCATGGACGAGGTTGGACTCCTACCGCCGCACTTACGAGTCGGTCATCGACGCCTTGATCACCCGCGCCCGCCGGGATCCCGACCTGGAAGAGCGCACCGACGTCCTCGCGCTGTTCCTGCGCAGCACCTACGACGACGGCACGGCAATGACTCGCGCCGAGGTCGGCGACGAGTTGCTCACTCTGCTCGCCGCCGGCCACGAAACCACGGCCTCGACACTGTCGTGGGTCCTGGAGAGGATTTCCCGGCACCCCGAGGTGTTGCGCCGTCTGGTGGATGAGGCCTCGGGGGAGGACAACACCTACCGGCAGGCGACCATTCTCGAGACTCAACGTGTCCGCACCGTGATCGACCTCGCCAGCCGCCACGTCGCCGTGCCGACCTACGAGCTCGGTCCGTGGCGAATCCCGCGGGGCCACACGATCATGGTCAGCCTGCACGAAATGCACAAGAACCCGGACGAGTTCCCCGAACCGGAACGCTTCGACCCCCAGCGCTTCATCGACGGCAAGCCCAACACCTTCGCCTGGGTCCCCTTCGGGGGCGGCACCCGCCGGTGTGTGGGCGCGGCGTTCGCCAACATGGAGATGGATGTCGTGCTGCGAACGGTATTGCACACCATGACCATTCAGGTCACTGACAAACCCGGCGAGAAGTCGCACAACCGGGGGGTTGCCTACACCCCCAAGGACGGCGGCCGGAT
>CAZADG010000019.1:45607-47470 GCA_964483865.1 uncultured Mycobacterium sp.
GCCGCCGCACTGGGCGGAATGGCGTTCGGACGGTTGGTCTCGGGCGTGGTCGACAATCCCAAGGCGTTCTACCCGAACTGGTTCTACTTCCTCGTCGAGATCGTGGGGGCGGCCGGGTTGCTCTGGGCGGCGCAGGGCTGATCCGGGTGGAGTGGATCGATGTCACCGCCCCTGCGGTGCGACTGCGGGCGCTCACCCGGGGTCATCCGGGCGCCCCGATGGCGTTGTGCCTGCATGGTTTTCCCGATACTGCCCACGGCTTCCGCTTTCTCGCACCGCACTTGGTGGAGGCGGGCCACCGAGTGGTTGCGCCCTTCATGCGCGGCTATGCGCCCTCGTCACGTCCCCGGGATTACAGCTTCCACGTCGGCGCTTTGATGGATGACGCCTTACGGGTGCGGGCCGCGGCAGGGCCCAGCCACGCCGACGTCGTGATCGGACATGACTGGGGTGCTGTCGTCGCGACCGGCTTGGCGGCGCTGCCCGGCAGTCCCTTCCGCAAGGCGGTCGTGATGTCGGTGCGGCCGGCAGCGGCACTCTGCCATGGACTTTCCTGGCGCCGGCCATTTTCTGCAGCATCAGCAACCCGACGAGGTGGGGCGGCGCATCGTCGACTTCGTGAAAGTGGCTGCCGGCCGATTGGGCGACGCCCCGCGGGCTAACCTGGGCTCATGAGCGCCCTGGTGCCCGGCGGGGTCGTGCACGAGCTTCCCTCTGATCTGCGTGCGGCGCTGCTGGCCAACGCGACTGCGCTGGAACTGTGGAAGGACTGCACTCCGCTGGGCCGCAATGAGTTCATCTGCTGGGTCGAGGACGCGAAGCAGCAGAAGACCCGAGAACGGCGGATCCGCCGGACGCAGGAAGAACTGGAGGAAGGCAAGCGCCGACCGTGCTGCTGGCCCGGCTGCCGGCATCGGGAGCGTATTGGTCGTTCTCGATCGGCGAGCACTGCTGGAACCCCCTCAGGTTCTTGAGGCGTTCGCTTCACTGTTGAATGGAGCGCGGACACGTTGGCCGACGACGGGAGAAGAGATGCCTTCGGTACTGGTGACCGGCGCGGGGCGCGGGATCGGACTGGCGATCACTCGTCATATGAGCGCGCTGGGCTGGGAGGTCTACGCCGGGGCGCGTTCAGAGGGCGCCCTGCGCGAGCTTGCGGATCTCCCGAGGGTGAACCCGATACGCCTCGACATCTCCGACCGTGACAGCGTGGCGGCTTTGCCCGATGCTTTGCCTTCCACGTTGGACGGCGTCGTCAACAACGCCGGCGTCGTCGTGAACGGCCCGGTCGAAGGCCTGACCCTCGACGACTTGTCGTGGCAACTGGAGGTTAACGTCGTCGCGCAGATTGCCGTGACACAGGCCGTCCTGCCGAAGATCCGTGCGGCGAAGGGGCGGATCGTGTTCATCTCATCGGTCAGTGGATTGATCACCACGCCTGGAACCGGCGCGTACTGTGCTTCGAAGTACGCGCTCGAGTCGCTGGCCGACGCGCTTCGAATGGAACTGCGGCCCTGGGGGATTGCGGTTTCTCTGGTGGAGCCGGGTCCGATCCGTACGGACATCTGGGGCGAGATCCTCGTCGACCACGATCGGATGGTGGCACGGCTCGCCGATGAGCATCGGGCGCTGTATGCCCCCCAACTGAAGGGCACCCGAAAGTTGTTGGCGCGTATGCAGAAGACGGCGGCTGATCCGGAGAAGGTCGTCAGAGCTGTCGACCATGCACTGACGGCTCGCCGTCCCAAGAGCCGCTATCTGCTCGACACGGCCAGCCGTGTGCAGAAGTTGGTCCTGGGCCTTACGCCGACCGCGCTGAATGACGCAGCGTTTGCGGCGCTCACCACATCGAAGAGGTAGCCC
>CAZADG010000020.1:0-27193 GCA_964483865.1 uncultured Mycobacterium sp.
CGCTACCCCGCACCCGGCTTCATTGGGTGCCTGCCGCGACCGGGTGGATTCTGGGCGTGATCGCCACCGCGTCGCTGCTGTCCAGCGTCTCGCCGACGATCCGCCACCTGACCAAGGTGCCGCGGGAGTTCACCGACAAGTACCTGTTCAACTTCCCCGACACCAGCTTCGCGTGGGCCTTCGCGCTGGCGGTCATGGCCGGGGCACTGGCCGCCCGGAAGCGCATCGCCTGGTGGGTGCTGGTCGGCAACCTGGTGCTGGCCATCGTCCTCGACGTCGTCGCACTCTCCGAGCGGGACGGAACCCGGTTCGAGGATGTCGGCGAGTTCCTCGGTCTCACCGTCCACATCGCCGCCCTCGCGGTGGTGGTGCTCGCCTATAACGAGTTCTGGGCCAAGGTGCGCCGCGGAGCGCTACTCAAGGCTGCCGCGGTACTGGTGGCCGGCAACGTCATCGGCATCCTGCTGGCCTGGGGGCTGCTGGAGTTGTTCCCCGGGTCTCTGCAGCGCGATTACCGGCTGCCCTACGCGGTCAACCGGGTCAGCGGCTTCGCCGTGGCGACCCCGGACCTCTTCGTCGGAAAACCCAACGTTCTGCTCAACGCCCTTTTCGGCTTGTTCGGGGCGCTGGCGTTGATGGCCGCGGCAGTCGTGTTGTTCCAGTCGCAGCGCGCTGAGAACGCGCTGACCGGGGAGGACGAACTCGCCATCCGATCGCTCCTGGACACCTGGGGAAAGAACGACTCCCTGGGCTACTTCGCGACCCGCCGCGATAAGTCGGTGATCTTCGCACCCAACGGCCGCGCCGCCATCACCTTCCGGGTCGAAGTCGGGGTATGCCTGGCCAGTGGCGACCCAGTCGGCGATCCCAGGTCCTGGCCGCAGGCCATCGCCGCATGGCTGGAACGGTGCCGCGAGTACGGGTGGGCACCCGGGGTGATGGGCGCGAGTTCGACCGGCGCGCAGGCCTATCGGGAAGCCGACCTGAGCGCGCTGCAACTCGGCGACGAGGCGATCCTCTACCCCGACAACTTCCGCTTGTCCGGCGCCGATATGCGCGGGGTGCGCCAGGCGGTCACCCGGGCCCGTCGGGCCGGGCTGACGGTGCGGATGCGCCGCCACCGCGACCTGAGCCTCGACGAGATGGCGCAGGTGATCAGCCGGGCCGACGCATGGCGCGACACCGAGACCGAACGCGGCTTCTCGATGGCGCTGGGCCGGCTCGGCGACACCGCCGACGGCGACTGCCTACTGGTCGAAGCCATTCACGGTAGTGACGAGACAGGTGCGGCCCAGGTCGTGGGCATGCTGTCCTTCGTGCCGTGGGGGTCCACCGGGCTGTCCCTGGACCTCATGCGGCGATCACCGCAGTCCCCCAACGGCACGGTCGAGTTCATGGTCAGCGAGCTCATGCAGAAAGCCGACACCGTCGGCGTGAACCGCGTTTCGCTCAATTTCGCGATGTTCCGGTCGGCGTTCGAGGAGGGCGCCCGACTCGGCGCCGGACCGGTGGCCCGGCTCTGGCGGGCGCTGCTGGTGTTCTTCTCCCGCTGGTGGCAGCTGGAGACCCTGTATCGCTCCAACATGAAGTACCAGCCGGAGTGGGTCCCGCGGTACGCCTGCTACGAGGACACCCGACTGCTCCCGCGGGTCGGGGTGGCCTCGGTGATCGCCGAGGGGTTCCTGGTCCTGCCGTTCTCCCGCCGGAACAAGCAGCACACCGGCCACCACTCCGCCGTGCCGCACGTCCCCGTCGGCCCCGACGACGTCGTCGACGCGAACGGCGCCGCCACCCTCCCCTCGGGTGAGACGGCCGACCAACGCCTGCCCGAGCAAGTCCGGGTCCGGATGGCCAAGCTGCGAGCGCTTCAGGAGCAGGGTGTCGACGCCTACCCGGTGGGCAGTCCACCGACGCACACGGTGGCGGCCGCGATCGAGGCCGGCGACGGCACCCCGGTCGTGGTCTCCGGTCGGGTGCTGCGGACCCGGGACTACGGCGGGGTGACGTTCGCGACCTTGCGGGACTGGTCCGGCGACGTGCAACTCCTCCTGGAGCACTCCACTCTGGACGGTGATTCCGCCGACTTCTCCGGCGTCGACCTCGGCGACCTGGTCGAGGTGGGCGGCCGGATGGGGCACAGCAGGAACGGCACCCGCTCGGTCCTGGTCAACCGCTGGCGTCTGCTGGGCAAGTGTCTGCGGCCGCTGCCCGACAAGTGGAAGGGCCTGACCGACCCGGAGGCACGGGTGCGGGCGCGCTATCTCGACCTGGCCATAAATCCGATGGCCCGCGACCTGATCCGGGCCCGCAGCGACATCCTGCGGTCGATCCGGGAGACGCTGTTCGCCAAGGGATTCCTCGAGGTCGAGACCCCGATCCTGCAGCAGATCCACGGCGGGGCCAACGCGCGGCCGTTCCAGACCCACATCAACGCCTACGACCTGGACCTGTACCTGCGGATCGCGCCGGAGCTTTACCTCAAGCGGCTGTGCGTGGGCGGGGTGGAACGCGTTTTCGAACTGGGCCGGGCCTTCCGCAACGAGGGCGTGGACTTCAGCCACAACCCCGAGTTCACGCTGCTGGAGGCCTACCAGGCCCACGCCGACTATCTGGTGTGGATCGACGGCTGCCGCGAACTCATCCAGAATGCGGCGATCGCGGCCAACGGCTCGGCGGTGGTCATGCGCCCCGACCCGGAAGGCGGTGACCTTCGCGCGGTGGACGTCTCCGGCCGGTGGCAGGTCAAGACGGTTCATCAGGCGATCTCGGAGGCATTGGGCCAGCACATCGACGCCGACACCCCGCTAAGCACATTGCGCAGGCTGTGCGACGACGCGGGTATCCCCTATCTCAACCACTGGGACGCCGGCGCGGTGGTGCTGGAGTTGTACGAGCGCCTAGTCGAGGAGAACACCGAGGCCCCGACGTTCTACACCGACTTCCCCACCTCGGTCTCGCCGCTGACCAGGCCGCATCGCAGCCGCAGCGGCGTCGCGGAACGGTGGGATCTGGTGGCCTGGGGGGTGGAGTTGGCCACCGCCTACAGCGAATTGACCGATCCGGTGGAGCAGCGCCGCCGTTTGCAGCAGCAATCGATGCTGGCCGCGGGCGGAGACCCGGAGGCGATGGAACTCGACGAGGACTTCCTGCAGGCGATGGAGTACGCCATGCCGCCCACCGGCGGGCTCGGGGTCGGTGTGGACCGGGTGGTCATGCTGATCACCGGGCGCAGCATTCGCGAGACCCTGCCCTTCCCGCTGGCCAAGCCGCGCTAACCTGCTAGCCGTGACACCTTCCGCGCCGAGGGTCGACGCCACGATTCTGGCCGAGCCGATCGGAATCTTCCGCGATCACATCTCATTGATGCACGGCTGGCTGCCCCTGGCCGCTCAGATCCTGGCCGGCGTGCTGTTGATCCTGGCCGTCGGCTGGCCTCCCCGGCGCTGGCGGTTGCTGCCCGCCGCGGCATTGTTCGGCATTGCCGGCATCTGGCTCACGCACTGGAACATCTCCTCCAACGGGCTGTCCGGCGAACCGGCACCACGGACCCTGTGGATTTGGATCGGGGTGACCGGTCTGGCCATCGGCGTCGCGGTGTTGGGCTGGCGCTCAGCGGGGTGGCGCCGCCGCGGCCTGTCTCTGCTGGCCGTACCGATGTCGGCGCTGTGTGCCGGCCTGATGCTGAATCTGTGGGTCGGCTACTTCCCCACCGTGCAGACCGCCTGGGGTCAGTTGACCGGCGGCCCGCTGCCTGGCCAGACCGACCAGGCGACGGTGGCGAACATGCTTGCCAGCCAGACGATTCCAAGCAAGGGAAAGGTGCTGCCGGTCAACATCCCGGCCGACGCGTCAGGTTTCAAACACCGCGGCGAGTTGGTCTACCTGCCGCCGGTCTACTTCTCCAGCAATCCCCCGCCCGCCCTGCCGACGGTGATGATGATCGGCGGGCAGTTCAACACCGCCGCCGACTGGATCCGCTCCGCGAACGCCGTCACCACCATCGATGAATTCGCCGCCCGCAACGACGGCAACGCCCCGGTGTTCGTGTTCGCCGACTCCGGCGGCGCGTTCAACAACGACACCGGGTGCGTCAACGGTCCCCGCGGTAACGCCGCCGACCACCTCACCAAAGATGTCGTGCCGTACATGATCGAAAACTTCGGAGTCAGCGCCGATCCGGCGAACTGGGGGGTCGTCGGATGGTCCTCCGGTGGGACCTGTGCGCTGAATCTGGCGGTGAAGTACCCGGATTTGTTCAGCACCTTCGTCAATATCGACGGCGATCTGGCACCCAACGCCGGGACCAAGGAACAGACCATCGAACGGCTGCATGGCGGCAATGCCGGTGCCTGGGACGACTGGGATCCGGCCACCGTGATGGAACGCCACGGCCCCTACGAAGGCACAGCCGGCTGGTTCGCGGTGTCCGAGCCGGCGAGCAAGGATTCCGACGCGATCTCCGGTGTGGGGTTGCAGGACGAGCCGGCCGAGAGCGCCCCGGAGAGCAATCCCACGGCAGCGTCGCGCACGCTGTGCCGCCTGGCCGCCGTCCAGGACATCGACTGCGCCGTCGTGCCACTGCCCGGTAAGCACGACTGGCCCTTCGGCGCGAAAGCGTTCGCCGCGTCGCTACCGTGGCTGGCCGCGCGGATCGAGACCCCCGGCGTTCCCGAGGTCCCGCTACCGGGCACCTCCGGCCAGTCCGACGGAGTGACGATCGCCGCCGAGGGCGACCCCGCCGGCACTCCGGGCAGCCGCCCCGCCGGAGTACGGTGACAACCATGGCCGACGACCTGACCCCCGATGTATCGGAAGTGGGTGACACCCCCGCCCCCGTGATCCCGCCCGATACGGGTTACACCGCGGCCGGAGTGCCGACGCTGGACGGAGTTCGGGAGAAGATCGAGACGCGTTACGGAACCGCTCTGGGTGCAACGGAATTGGCCGAGGACACCCCCGAGGGCCGCGCCGCGGCGCAACGCTTCGAGGCGCGTCAACATGCCGCGGCGGACAAGCTCGAAGAGATCCGCTCCTCGATGCGCAGGCAGGATGTGCAGGAGGCCGAGTAACCGGCCCGGTCAGGCGGTGGCCTTGCGGCGCCGGGCGCCTCGCTTGGGCGTCGGGGCGTCGATCATCTCGGCCAGGAACGTACCGGTGTAGCTGCCGGCGACCGCGGCAACATCCTCGGGGGTGCCCTGGGCGACCACCGTGCCGCCACCGGAACCGCCTTCGGGGCCCATGTCGATGATCCAGTCCGAGGTCTTGATCACGTCGAGGTTGTGTTCGATCACGATGACCGAATTGCCTTTGTCGACAAGGCCGTTGATGACTTTGAGCAGCTTGCGGATGTCCTCGAAATGCAGACCGGTGGTGGGCTCGTCGAGGATGTAGACGGTGCGGCCGGTGGAGCGTTTCTGCAGCTCGGCGGCCAGTTTCACCCGCTGGGCCTCCCCGCCGGACAGCGTCGGCGCGGGCTGGCCCAGGCGGACGTAGCCCAGACCGACATCGACGAGTGTCTTGAGGTAACGATGGATGGAACTGATCGGCTCGAAGAATTCGCACGCGTCCTCGATGGACATGTCGAGGACCTCGGAGATGGTCTTGCCCTTGTAGTGCACCTCGAGGGTCTCCCGGTTGTAACGCGCACCGTTGCAGACCTCGCACGGGACGTAGACGTCGGGCAGGAAGTTCATCTCGATTTTGATGGTGCCGTCACCCGAACAGGCTTCGCAGCGGCCACCTTTGACATTGAAGGAGAACCGGCCGGGCTGGTAGCCGCGGACCTTGGCCTCGGTGGTGGCGGCGAACAGCGAACGGATCTTGTCGAACACCCCGGTGTAGGTGGCCGGGTTGGAGCGCGGGGTCCGACCGATCGGCGACTGGTCGACCCGCACCAGCTTGTCGACATGATCGAGGCCGTTGATCCGGGTGTGCCGACCGGGCACCTGTCGGGCCCCGTTGAGTTTGTTCGCCAGGACCGTAGCCAGGATGTCGTTGACCAGCGTCGACTTGCCCGATCCGGACACCCCGGTGACCGCGGTGAGCACTCCCAGCGGGAACGCCACGTCGATCTCGCGCAGGTTGTGCTCGCGGGCGCCCACCACGGTGAGTTGACGTTTGCGGTCCACCGGTCGACGGATGGCCGGCACCTCGATGCTCTGCTTGCCCGACAGGTAGGCGCCGGTCAGCGAGTCCGGGTTAGTCAGCAGGTCCGCATACGGGCCGCTGTGTACCACCCGGCCGCCGTGCTCGCCGGCTGCCGGCCCGATGTCGACGACCCAGTCTGCATGGGCGATGGTGTCTTCGTCGTGCTCGACGACGATAAGCGTGTTGCCGAGATCCCTAAGGCGCGTGAGGGTTTCGATCAGCCTGCGGTTGTCCCGCTGGTGCAGCCCGATGGACGGCTCGTCGAGGACATAGAGGACGCCGACCAGCCCTGAGCCGATCTGGGTGGCTAGTCGGATGCGTTGCGCTTCACCGCCGGACAGCGTGCCGGCGGCCCGGCCCAGGGTGAGGTAGTCCAGGCCGACGTCGAGCAGGAACCCCAGCCGGGACTGGACCTCTTTGAGGACCTGCCCGGCGATGGCCGCTTCGCGGGTCCCGAGGGTGAGTTCGTTGAGGAACTCCGAGCACTCGGCGATCGACAGTTCACACACCTGCGCGATGGACTTCTTGCCGCGCTCCCCCGCCGTCAACGTCACTGCGAGGATCTCCGGCTTGAGGCGGGTGCCGTCGCATTCCGGGCACGGAACGTCGCGCATGAAGCCCTCGTAGCGTTCCTTCATCAACTCCGAGTCGGTCTGCTCCATCCGCCGTTGCAGGAAGGCCATCACGCCCTCGAAGTCGGCGTAGTAGGACCGGGTCCGGCCGTACCGGTTGCGGTAGCGGACATGGACCTGCTCGTCGCAGCCCTCCAGGATCGCCTTGCGCGCCTTGGCCGGAAGCTTGCGCCACGGGGTGTCCATATCGAAGTCCAGTGCCTCGCCCAGGCCGGCCATCATCCTGACGAAGTAGTCGGAGTTGTGGCCCATGGACCAGGGAGCGACGGCTCCTTCGGCCAGCGTCAGATCGGGGTCGGGCACCACCAGTTCGGGGTCGACCTCCTTGCGGATGCCCAGGCCGCTGCACTCCGGGCAGGCGCCGTAGGGCGAGTTGAACGAAAACGACCGGGGCTCAAGGTCATCCACCGCCAGTGGGTGGGCATTGGGACAGGCCAGCTTCTCGGAGAATCGCTGCTCGCGGTGCGGGTCATGTTCGTCGCGGTCGACGAAGTCCAGCACCACGATGCCGTCGGCGAGACCCAGTGCGGTCTCCACCGAGTCGGTGAGACGCTGTTTGGCGCTGGCCTTGACCGTCAGCCTGTCGACGACCACCTCGATATCGTGCTTCTCCTGCTTTTTCAGCTTGGGTGGGTCGGTGAGGGGATGCACGACACCGTCGACCCGGACCCGGCTGTAGCCCTGGGTGTTGAGCTTGTCGAAGAGGTCGACGAACTCGCCCTTGCGGGTGCGCACCACCGGGGCGAGCACCTGAAACTTGGTGCCCTCCTCCATGGCCAGCACCTGGTCGACGATCTGCTGGGGGGTCTGGCGGGCGATGTGCTCACCGCAGACGGGGCAGTGCGGGGTACCGGCCCGGGCGTAGAGCAGTCGAAGGTAGTCGTAGACCTCGGTGATGGTGCCGACGGTGGAGCGCGGGTTGCGGTTGGTGGATTTCTGATCGATGGAGACCGCCGGCGAGAGGCCCTCGATGAAGTCGACGTCGGGCTTGTCCATCTGCCCGAGGAATTGGCGGGCGTAGGCGCTCAGCGACTCGACGTAGCGGCGCTGGCCCTCAGCGAAGATGGTGTCGAAAGCCAGCGAGGACTTCCCAGATCCGGACAGTCCGGTGAAGACGATCAGAGCGTCCCGGGGCAGGTCCAGGTCGACGCTGCGGAGATTGTGTTCACGCGCACCCTTGACGATCAACCGGTCGGCCACGCGCCCATGCTATGTGCGGGCTACGACGCCCACTAACCTGGGCGGCATGACCCAAGTCGCGGACACCTACACCGGTCACGTCGAGACCCACAACGCCGCCCGGCGCACGCTGCCGGGGGTGAGCATCATCAAGATGTCGGTGGGCCCGATGGACAACAATGCCTACCTGGTGACCTGCGCGAAGACTGGCGAGTCGTTGCTCATCGACGCTGCCAACGATCCGGACCTGCTGGTGAAACTGGTCGAGGAACAGGCCCCGAAGTTGGCCATGATCATCACCACCCACCAGCACTTCGACCACTGGCAGGCGCTCGAGGCGGTGGCCGGCGCCACCGGGGCGCCGACGGCGGCGCACGAACTCGACGCCGAGCCGCTGCCGATCCCGCCGGAGCGCTTCCTGGCCGGCGGCGACGTTCTCGAACTCGGGGAACTCGTGTTCGACGTCATCCATCTCCGCGGCCACACCCCCGGGTCGGTCGCGCTGGCGCTGCGGCCGGCGGGCGAGCGGACGGCGGTGCAGTTGTTCACGGGTGACTGCCTGTTCCCCGGCGGTCCTGGGCGGACAACAAATCCGGAGGAGTTCGACTCCCTGATGACCGGCTTGGAGAATGAGGTCTTCGGGGTCTACGGCGACGACACGGTCGTCTATCCGGGCCATGGCGACGACACGACATTGGGCGAGGAGCGGCCCCGACTGGCGGAGTGGCGCGAGCGCGGCTGGTGACGAAGAAGCCTCGACCATGACACCTCAAGACGGTGTGCTGGGCCGTGCGCTGTTCGATGATCAGTACATCCAAGACCCTTACCAGTTATACGAGCGCATGCACGCGCACGGCCCCATTCACCGGATCGGCGACTCGGATTTCTATGCCGTGACCGGTTGGGAGGCCGTCAACGAGGCGATCGCGCGATGTGATGACTTCTCCTCCAACCTGACCGCGACGATGATGCTTGACGACGATGGCACTGTATGTCCGTTCCCGATGGGTGACTTGAGCGGTCCGACACAGGTGCTCGCCACCGCCGATGACCCGGCCCATGCCGTGCACCGCAAGCTGCTGATCCCGCAACTGGCGGCCAAGCGTATCCGCGCCATCGAACCCTTCATCGCCGAAACATCCACCCGCATCTGGCAAACCCGCCTGCAGGGCAGCCGCATCGAGTGGATGGGGGCGATGGCCAATCGGCTGCCCATGATGGTTGTCGGACGAATCATCGGAGTCCCCGAAAAGGACATCGACAAGCTCATCGAATGGGGATATGCCGCGACCCAATTCGTGGAAGGACTTGTCACCCAGGAACAGCTCGCCGCGGCCGGCACGGCAGTGACGCAACTCAGCGCATACATCGCGGAGCAGTTCGACGAAGCCTCCGCCAACAGCCGGGACAGCCTGCTTGGCGACCTCGCCGCCGCCTGCGCCAGCGGCGAACTAGACGAGTTCACCGCGCAGATCATGATGATCACCTTGTTCAGCGCAGGGGGCGAATCCACTGCGTCGCTGATCGGTTCGGCTGTATGGATTCTAGCGACGCACCCAACGATCCAGCATCGGGTGCGGGAGAATCCAGATCTCCTCGGCGCGTTCCTGGAAGAAGTGCTGCGCTACGAGCCGCCCTTTAGGGGGCACTACCGCCACGTCGTCCAGGACACCGAGCTCCGCGGGATGGCACTGCGCGGCGGTTCGCGTTTGCTCCTACTGTGGGGGGCCGCTAACCGCGACCCCGCACACTTCGATCACCCCAACCAGTTCCGGCTCGACCGGCCAACCGGCAAAGGGCACCTGACCTTCGGCAAGGGGGCGCACTTCTGCGTTGGTGCCGCCTTGGCTCGGTTGGAGGCCACCGTCGTGCTCCGCCAGCTCCTGGAGCGCACCACCATCGTTGAGGTGGTCGAGGCATGTCGCTGGCTACCCAGCCTTTTGGTGCGCCGACTCGATCATCTTGAACTGGCACTGATCTGAAAACGCGAACCTCACCTCGCTCTCCGACTTCCTTGACCCTCAGGAATTGGAGGACACACTCTGGAACAACGCAGCCGCGCTCTACCTACTGAACCGATGACTAGCGATTCCCGGCGTGATTCTCCGCGGGTCTAACTCCGGACGAGTCATGATGAACAATCCGAAGCCACTAAGGAGCAGCATGAAGCACACCATCTCCGCCCTAGCCTGTGTTGGCGCGGTCAGCGCAATCATTGCCGTCACCTCTGGCTGCAGCGCAGCACCTTCGACCAAGGTTCCCACCGGTGCCGACTTGAAGGGAACATGGATTCAGGCGGGAGACGGCTACGAGCGGGGAGTTCGGGTCACACCGGAGAACAAGGGGTTTGAGGCGACTGTGGTCATTGCCGAGGCCGATGGCCAGGGCTTCACCGGTTACAAGGAGCACACGGACCCGGGCGAAAAGCCGCAGAAGGAAACGTTGCACGGCGTCATCGGACTCGATGGCGACATTCTCATCACTGACGAGGACGGCTTCTTCACAGGCAAACTCGTCGACGGCAAGATCAGAGGACAGTACGCGGAGACCGGCAAGGACGCAGCAGCCATGAACATGGAGCTTTCCAGGCAATAGCGCGGGTTGGATGCGGGTTTTTTTCATCTCTCCGGCGCGTGGGGGTTCCCCGGTGGAGTTGGTAAAGCCTGGGAAGAAGGCGCGTTCGAACGTCTACTGGATGACGTCGGTACACGGGTCTTCGACGTCTACGACGACGACACCGTGGTCTACCCCGGCCACGGTGACGACACCACCCTGGGAGGAGCGACCCCGGTTGGCTGAATGGCGCGAGCGCGGCTGGTGACTTCGGCCTAGAAGGCGATTCGACCCATCGCTTGCAGAACCGCGTTGAGGTCAGGCCCGGGTAATTGCGATAGCCGCCGACTTCGTCGCTTCTATCGCTGCGTCTCGCCCCGCTCCCGGCTGCTGTCGGAGGATCACGTCATGGATCGCTGCGTCCAGGAAGGCCACCAGAAGTTGAGCCGTCTGTCGATGATCACTTTGCTCCGGCATCTGCTCCCGCAATAGTCGATCAGCAATGGCGATGAAGTGGCCCTGCGCCCGTTCCAGTTCGTGTTCGATTTCTCTCGTCCTGGGAGCGCGGTGGGCAATAAGCAGGTGCAGCTCGTCATGTTCGTGTTGGCCAATCAGGAGGTCGATCACATGTCCTATCACCTGGCGCAGAGAGTTCATGGGTCGGAAACCGTCTACAAGCTGGTCGAGTGCAGCCACCGAATCTGAAATGTGTCGGCGAGCTATTTCGATGAGCAGAGCATCCTTGTTGGGAAAGTACTGATACAGCGAGCCAATGGAGACCCCGGCTTCAGCAGCGATCCCATTCGTGGTTGCACTCAGGTAGCCAGCTTCGTTGAAAACACGAGCAGCAGCGTCCACGATCCGGTCAACCGTCCGCCGCGACCGTGCCTGGCGAGGCGATTTCCGTGGGCCAGTTGCGCCGCCCAACATTCGTCCGGCACCTCTTGGAATGCGAGTTGAGAAAAGTGAGATTTGCTCACATTCTAAGACCATGGAAATTGTCGAACGCTCAACCGAATTGGACGCCCCGGCAGAAGCTGTCTGGCGTGCAGTGAAAACCCCCAGCGCGTTTCGGACGGTGACACGCGGCATCCTCACAATGCCGGTCATCAAACATCGGGATGATGGATGGCGCGACGGCGAGACAGTTCAGGGGTGGGTGTTTCTATTCGGCTGCATCCCATTCTCGCGCCACACGTTGCGCGTATCCCGAATCGACGACAGCGGAATGACACTCAGCAGTCGGGAGAGCGGTGGGCTTCTACGCAGATGGAACCACGATATTGTCGTTCGACGCATCAACGACGCTCGGTGTAACTACACCGACCGCATCGACATCGACGCAGGTATCTTCACACCTGTTCTAGCCGGTTACGCACGCTGGTTCTACAAGATGCGCCAGCGGCGGTGGCGAGAGCTGGCCAAGGAATTGGCCCGGGAAGTGCCCGGTTCTTCGGCCTGAATCCCCGATCGGTCACCGGCGACCCCCGGTTCCCCGGCGGAGTTGGGAAGACCTGGGAGGAAGGCGCATTCGAACGTCTACTGGATGATGTCACTACGCGAGTGTTCGACGTCTACGGCGACGACACCGTCGTCTATCCCGGCCACGGCGATGACACCACTCTGGGTGAGGAACGTCCCCGGCTAGGCGAGTGGCGCGAGCGCGGCTGGTGACGAACAAGCCTCAGGTGCGCCGACTCGACCATCTTGAGCTGGCATTGGCCTGACCGGTGCACAGGCTTACTGGCGACCATCTTCATGGGTTGGCTGACGGTTTCATACAGTCCCCGGACGGATCGCCCATCGGACAACCTCAATCCACCTGGCGCGATCGCGGCTGACAGTTTTCGGCGTCCTGTCGCGGATTTCGGAATTCCCTGCCACGATTTCTACATGACCTTATCGAGACGGTGGCCGGGGTGACCACTCCATCACCGGAGTCGCTGCTGCGTGCTGCAGTCGATGCGATGCTCGACCCGCAAGCCCTCGTGGAGTCGGTCCGCGATGACGAGGGTCGGATTGTCGACTTCGTCTTCCGGGAGCTCAATCCGTCTCTCTGTGCCTATTTGCAGCAGTCCGAAACAGAGCTGCTCGGCACGCGTTTGACGGAGGTGTTGCCGGAACTGCCCGGGTCCGGCCTGTTGGCGAAGTACGCGCATGCGTTGGAATCCGGCGAGCCCTTGGAGGTCGAGGACTTTCCGCTTTTCACCCGCAGGTATCGCGCGGTTCGCCGATTCGACCTGCGGGCGATGCGGGCCGGCGCGAACTGGCTCAGCATGGTGTGGCGCGACGTTACCGATCGACATCGGGCACAACGATTCGCCGAAATTGAGTTCACCGAGGCCGCCCGTGACCTCATGCGCGTCGGCAGCGATGCGCTGCTCGACCCCCTGGTCCTGTTACAAGCGGTACAGGATTCCCATGGGCGGATCGTCGACTTCGTCTACCGCGAAGTCAACCAGGCCGCCTGCGACTACCTCCGTTTATCGCGGACGGAACTGATTGGCCACGGGTTGCTGGAAATGTCACCAGGTGTGGCGCAGGCCGGTTTGTTCGCCGACTACGTTCGGTGCCTGAAGACCGGCGAACCGGTTGTGTACGACGACTTGAGCTACGCCAACGAGCTTCTCGTCGATACCCGTCGCTACGACCTGAGAGCAACCCGCGCCACCCCCAATTCCATCAGCCTGACGTGGCGGGATGTCACCGAGCGTTACCTCGCGTCACGGCGCACCATCGCCGCCCAGAAGAACTACCGCCTTTTTGCCGAGAACGTCGACGACGTGGTTTGCCACATCCGCGACGGCAGGTTCGCCTGGGTCTCACCATCGGTGGGCGGCGTCCTGGGCGGTTCACCCGACTACTGGGTGGGCCGGCAGGTGCGCGAGGTCGTTCCCGCCGACGACCGTCCGGCCTTCACCCACAGGCTGAAGACCGTCGCCGAGGGCGGAGTCCTCAATCAGCGCATCAGGCTGGTCGCTCTGGATGGCGTCACGCACTGGTTTCACATGCACGCCAGGCCTTTCCACGACGCCGAAGGCCTGCGCGATGGCCACACGACCACGCTGCGACTGATCGACGACGAAGTAGTTACCGAGCAGGCGTTGGAGGAGGTCGACCGGGAGCAAGTCGCGGCCGATGCGCTCTACCGCCGGGCGATCGACAATGCCGCCGTCGGCATGTGTCTGGTCACACCGGACGGCCGCCTCCGGGATATCAACGCGGCGATGGGCCGAATGTTCGGCCTGAATCCCCAGGAGATGAACGGCACTGTCTGGCAGGACTTCACGGCGCCGGAGTTCCTGGAAGAGGAAACCGCCCACTTCAACGGGATCCTGGAAGGCCGTATCGACTCCTACCGGATGGTCAAGCACTACGTCCACGCCGACGGCCATCGGATTTGGGGGGATCTGTCAGTCAGCGCAATCCGCGACGAGAACGGCCGGGTGCAGAACCTCCTCGGTTTGATCACCGACATCACCGCCCGCGTCGAGGCCGACGAACGTAATCGCAGGCTCGCGCAACAACTTCAACGGGAGATCGACCAACGCGATGCTCAATCGGTGAGTTTCGGCGGAACCGCCATGGAGATCGGCGGCCATCCCGACCCTCTCGCCGCAGTTCAATCCCAACTCGACGCCCTCTGGTCGATTCATCCCCGCATCCCGGATGACATCCGGATGCAGGTGCAAATCGCCACCGCTGAAGTGGCCGCCAACATCGTCGAGCACACCGGCAGTGGTCATCCGCTGCGAATCCGAATGAGCGCGGCAGTGACCGACGATCAGGTACATGTCAGCTTCACCGACAACGGCCCGCCCGCCGACATCGACCTCACACAAGTGACCATGCCCACCGACATGGCCGAGCGCGGTCGAGGCCTCGCGATGGCCCAGGCCCTTCTCGATCGATTGGCGTACCGTTGCGACGAGACCGGCAACCACTGGACGCTGGTCAGCAAACGCATCACCTGAGCCATCGGGCGAGGAACGTCCTCGACTAGCGGAGTGGCGCGCGGTTATGGCAACGGCGCGCCGCAGTACCTTTCCGCGTTTGCGGCAAGCGTCTGCCCGTTCTTGTCGATCGACTCGCTGTCGGGTCCCTGGCCCACCGCAATCAGGGCGGTGATGACTTCTTTGAACTCGGCCGGCACATCAGCGGGGGCACCGTCCGACGCACTCCACAAAGCCTTGAGCAAGTCGTTGTTCTGGTCGGTCGTGAGGTTCGTCCCCGGTAGTTCGATGATGGCGACCGCCTTATTGACGTTGTCACAGAAGGCTTCTTTGGAAGCGCTCGGTGTGGCGCTCACACTGCTCGACGACGTGGCACTCGCGGCCGCCGCGGTCGAGGTGGTGGTCTTCTCTTCAGACGAACTGGTCTTGCCCGATGCTGAGCCGTCTTTGCCCGAACACCCTGTCAGGACAAGCAGACCTGCGGCGAGACCCCCGGCCACCAACACGACACGATTCATGACAATTCCCTTCTGGTCCCCCGTCCTGGGAGTGACGAGGGTAACAGCGGGACACGGCAGTGGCCAGGTCCCCACCCGTTCCGCTGGAGGGCGATGGGCGCCGGCAGTGGGTAATCCGCGCGATCGGCCCGACACGTGGTGCTAATCCCGACCTGCGATTGCCGATCCCTCTCCAAACTCATCTGCGTACACCCCAGCTTGTTCGCCGAGGTCGTTCGGTCTCGCGGTGATCTCGGAGTTTCCCGGCGACCCAGCCACGGAAGCTCCACCTGGGTTGAAGCAGGCTTCCCAGGCTTGACACATCGGGCCGCCGCCCCCGTCCGGATCAGCGACTGCAGTTGGAGCGCCGAACAGAGCAGTGGCTGTGCCGAATCCGCCGGCGAGGAGCGCAAGAATGTGCCGAGTCCGGGTCATGCGATCACGGTCCTTCCGTCGTTGTCAAAACTGTACGCATATCTCCGTCTGGTTGGTGCGTTCGTTCGCCGAATTGGCCCCGGCGGCACCATTCAGCGACCTGCGGCTGGCTCTGTTCCGATGGCCCACGATCACTTCAACGAACTACTGGCGCCCATGACCGTGCCGAAACCTAACCAGCTTCTCCCCCAAGCTCTTTGACGACGAGAGGTACCAATTCCGCCTCCACAGAGTGATCGATCCAGATCCGCTCAACACGATCCGGCGCTCCGCGGGAAATGAAGTCTTGGAGTTCCTGCAGGAAGTATCCCGTCCGCCGAACCCAGCCCGGCCCGAGCCGCGCCTCCCACCAACACAGCAGCCCGCTTTCTTCGCATACGCCACCGAGTTCGCCGGGCTCGGCTCCGGTCCAGAACGCGAAGTAGTCGCGGAGCGCGGGCTCCGGGGTCGGGTCACCGTCATGAATGGCGACATATCCGTGATGCCAGGCGATTGCCTCGCCGACCTTGCCCGGGGGCACACCGAGGGTTCCGGCCGCGAGCAGACGGACGAGGTGCCGCATGGCCGCTTCGTGCTCGCGCCAGCACTGATTGTGGACGGCGTTGACCACACCGGTTTGCGGATCGTCGCTGAGATTCCAACGAAAGACGTCCGCAAACTCCGCAAGAGTGGCGTCGGCGAGGGTCAGCGAATCGCCGTCCTCGGTCGAAACCTCATAGGGATAGAGGAATTCGCGCCGGCGCGGCCTGCCCGGATCTCTGGGCAAGGCCAGTTGGGGGTCACGATTACGAGTCATCGGAGCAGGGGCAAGTCAGGGGAACGTCAGCAGGACAAGCGCACAGTCGTCGTCGAAACTCCTGCTGGGGCTCAGTGTCCTGAGTCGATCGACGAGGTCATCCAACGACCAGCCGGGTTGGGTGGCCAATTCGGTACACACATCGATGAAATCCGGCCGGGACCAAGGCCTGCCCGCCGAATTCACCGCGGGCAGTTCGAACGCCCCGTCGCTGTAGAGCAGCAACTGGGCGCCGCTGGGCAGCCGGTAGGAATCGCAGGGGAACACGGAATCGGGGAACATGCCGATGGGGCTGGCCGGAGTGGCCAGGCTGGTAGCCGTCACTGCGGCGCCGTCCTGGTTGAGGACAAGGGCGGGAGGATGCCCCGCGCTGGCATAACGCAGCGTTCGGGTGGAGCGCTCATAGACGCCGTACCAGACGGTGAAATAACTGTCCCCTTGGTCGTGCATCTGGAAGAGGCTGTTCAGCTTGCCCAGCAGACGGTCCGGTTTCAGCAGAATGGCGTTGGGCAGCGAGCCGGACCGGATGAGGTTGTGGACCGACATCGACAGCAGCGCCGGCCTGATGCCGTGGCCGGACACGTCGATCAGGTACACCTCAAGGTGGTCGTCGTCGAGCCACCGGTAATGGAAGACGTCGCCGCCGAGATCGAGCGAGGGCAGGTATCGGGACGACACCTCGACCGCCCCGTGCAGGTCGCCGGGCAGAACGGACTTCACATACTCGGCGGCATTGCGCACCTCGGCTTGTAACTGCTCGGCCAGGATGCGGTTCTCCCGCTCCCGTTGGGCCAGTAGCTCCCGCGCTTCGACCTCCGCGGTGATGTCTATCCCCTGGGCGAACAGGTATTCCACCGCACCGGTGCTGTCGCGCAGGCAACTTACCGAGACGTCCACCCAGAACAGATGACCGTCGGCGTGAATCTGTTGCTTCTCGACCCGGTAGGTGTCCAGGCGACCGGTAACAAGATCCTCGACGTTCTTCAGGTCGGCTTCCCGGAAACGGTCGGGGGTCAGTTCCTGCCAGGTCTTGGTCTTCAGCGTCTCCTCGTCGTAGCCGAACAACTCGCACAGCGCCTGGTTGACCATCTCCATCTTGCCGTCCGGCGCGATGAGGGAAATCGCGACGTTGGAGATCTCCATCAGCCGGCGGAATCGGGCGTCCGACTCCTCCTGCCTGGCGCGCAGCTCGACCTGTTCGTTGATATCGATGATCTGCCCGAACAGGTACTGCACTTCCCCTTCCGCATCGCGCAGACAGCTCGCCGAAACATCGGCCCAGACCAGATGACCGTCGGCGTGGATGTGCTGCTTGATGACCCGATAGGTGTCCAGACGTCCGTTCAGGAGGTCGTCCATGTATTTCAGATCGGCGTCCATATAGCTGTCAGGAGTGAGGTCCTGCCAACTCTTGGTCCTCAAGGCTTCCTCGTCGTAGCCGAGCATGTCGCATAGAGCCTGGTTGACCACGTCGAACCTGCCGTCGGGGGTGGCGATCACCATGCCGACGTTCGAGCTCTCCATTAACTGGCGGAATCGGGCGTCGGACTCCTCCTGCCTGGCGCGCAACTCGACCTGTTCGGTGATATCGATGATCTGCGCGACGAGCTGATCGACCTTGCCGTCGGCGTCCCGCATGGGACTCAAAGTCACCGCACCCCACAGCCGCCGCCCGTCGGCGTGGATGTACTGCTTGGTCATCCGGCAGGAGTCTTTGCGGCCGGCCTTGATGTCCTCGACCATCTCGATGCTCTCCGGCAGGCACTCCGGGGCGGTGACGTCGGCCCAGGTCAGCTGCGACAGCGTGTCGGCGTCGTAGCCGAGGAAGTCGCACATCGCCGGGTTGACGATCCGGAACCGACCATCCGACCCCACCAGATTCGTCGCAATGGCGGAACTCTCGATCAACCTGCGGAAGCGCGCATCGGATTCGGTAGGACTGCCGAGGTCGCCACTCAATGCTGTCCCCCTTCCGGCACACTCCCCTGAGGATTGTGACACGCGCAATCGCAAAACGGGCGGTTCGGCTTTTGGTGCCGATCGCAAGCATCGGCGTTCACCGGTGTCCATGCGATGCCGGGTCTAATGTCATGTCCACATCCATCCGACAGCAGGAGGGTCCCCATGGGCTTCGATCCGAAGAACGCCATCAACGCGGCCAAGGACATCGCCGCGCACGCCGTCGAGAAGGCGGCCGATATCGTCGAGGACGCCGGTCACATCGTCAAGGGTGATATCGCCGGCGGTGCCAGCGCGATCATCCAGGACGCCACCGAGATCGCGACCCACGCGGTGGACAAGGCAAAGGAAGCCTTCACCGGCAAGGACGACGACGGGGCGTAGCCGCCGCCCTCGTTCCCGCTTAGTCAGTCGGCGGGTACACCTTGCCGTTGGAGAACTCAGAGGTGTTCGGCTGCCCGGTCTCAGGCGTAGCGGTGACCGTGATGACTCCGCCGTCGGCCAGGCCGGTCACCGGGAACACGAGCGTCCGTTCCCCTGCCTCGACGCCGGCCTGGCTGTAGATCAGCGTCTGCCCCTGAGGGGCGGTCGCGGCCCCCGGCGGGGTGTAGAACACCTGCGTGGTGAACCTGCCGCTGTAACCATCGACCTTCTTGACCGAAACGTTCACCGTCAGGGTGTTTCCGGTGAGCGCAAGCGAGTCGATCAGCGGCGCGGGCTGCCCGCCGTTGCCGCCGTTCACCAATCGGATGCCAAGCCCGTTCGTGGCGCCGTTGGCGTAGATCGAGTTGTCGAGGATTTCGTTTCCGAGGCCCCGTTGGTCGACGGTGACACCCGCAACGGCATTGGTGCTGATTGAGTTCCCGGAGATCTGCACGGCCGTCGACTGCGACAGGATCCCGGACTCGGCATTACCGGTGATGGTATTGCTTGAGATCTGCACGGTCTCGGAGTCAATGACCTGGATGCCGTCGACGCCGTTGCCGGTGATGGAGCTTCCCGTCACCGTCACGTTGGCAGAGTCGCTGATCTCGATCCCAGCGCGGGCGTTGGCGATTACGGAGTTGCCATCGAGCGCGAGATCAGTGGCCCCCACCACCACGATGCCGGCGCTCTGGTTGTTGCTGATGACGAAGTTCTGGAGCGTCGCCTGTCCGGGCTGGGTGAGCGTAACGCCATTACCACTGTTGTCGCCGGTTCTGATGAAGTTCTGTACCAGTCCCCCTTGGGTGAGGTTGGCGCTCACCTGATTACCCAGCGACAGCCCGTTCTGGGCGGCGAAGCCCAGGCTGCCGTCCAGGATGATCCGGCCGCCGGCCGAGAACGTCACCGGCTCGACCGGGGAGTCGCCGGAGAGCACTGCCAACCCGCCGAGCGGGTGAGTGCCGCCGACATCGCCGTTGAGGCTCACGTCGCCTCCGCTGGCCGCGGTCACGGTCAGTGAATATCCGCGACCTTCTTGCCCGTCGATGTCTCCGGCGAACGTGGCGTCGGCGCCGGGCTCCAGGAGAGTGACGGTGACCGGGCCGTCGAGTTGGGTATGCCCGGCAGCCGTGAAGGAGCCCAGCGAAAGGAGGTAGCGGCCGTTCATGATCAGTGGGTCACCGTAGTTCTGGCTGCCACCGGTGATCACCGACGCGGTGGCCGTAGATCCACCAGCGTCGGAGGTCAGACTGGCCAGCGGATCCTGGCCGCCGACCTGGCGCGCGAATACAGTTGCGCTGCTTGAGTTCACGGTGAGCGCGAACGGTCCGTCGACGGTACCCGAGAAGGTCACGTCCCCGGCGCCGGCGTTGATGGTCGTGGCGGCGGTGAGGGCGGTGACGCCGGCTACGGTGAACTTTCCGCCACCGGTGTTGTAGGTGCCGCTCAGCGTTGCGTTCTGGCGGTAGTTCTGCTCTCCGGTTGTGGTCACCGAAACGGCGCTGACTGTTGACTGCCCACCGGTAGGCCGCAGCCAGATGACCTGCTTCTGAACGTCGAACATGACGTCGTAATAGTTGTAGAGATTCAGGCCCGTGTTGACGTTCTGGGTGTCACTGGCGACGCTTCCATCCTGGTAGTTGACCAGATCGACCGAGCCGATGTTGCCGGCGACGAAGGTCCATCGCAGGGGCGGTCGGCCCTGCGTGGTGGGGAATTCGGCGATGAAGTCGACGCCGGGCTCCAACTGTCCTCCATCGTCGAACTGGGCGCCGCCCTGGCCCTTCAGTCGGATTCCTGTCGATGGCGCCCCACTGTCGATGAGCGACGGCAGGCAGACAGCACCGGCGCATGCGGACACCTTCCCGATCGGCTTCTCGTCACCACCGTCCTTCTGGGCGAAATACTGCGGGGCGAATCCGAACTGCTGGAGTACCTGGTAGCCGGAGACCGGGTAGGAACCCCCACCGGTCAGCGCGGCGACCGGGACTGCATAAGGGAACTGGGCACGCAATTCGTCGGTGACGCCGACGGTCAGCTGGGGGTCGATTCCGATCGGGCCCAACTGCACCAGGAAGCCGCTGGAGAGGTTGCCGGGCAGTTGGAACAACACACTGGTCAGTGGTGTGTCGACGCCGGTCACCGCCACGGTGCCGAATGCGGCGCCGAAGTCACCGAAGAAGTGACTCTCCACCGGCGGCACCAGCGGATTGGTGAAATCGAAGACCTCGCCGCTGTTGGAGTTGCCGCCGGCCAAGATGGCCGTCAATCCGATCGGTTGCTCGGTCGACACCTTCTGGTCACCCTTGCCGATCGTGATGCGGGCGTTGGCCAGGACGCCGTCGTAGTAGTTCCCGGAACTGTAGGTGTCGGACACTCCGTAGGACGTCAACGGGACGCCCTTCCACAGCGCGGGGTTATAGCCGGCGAAGAACGCATTGCCGCCGGTGTCGAATTCGTACACCTGGGAGGGGTTGTCGCCGATGGCGACGTCGATGCCGTACTTCACCTCGGCCTGACCGTTCGGCGCGTACTGGGGCAGGAAGTGCAACGGAACGGTTTTGGTGTCATTGGACTGCCGGACGCTGACCGGCGCGATGCCGCGGGTGAGCAGGCTGGCCAGCGCGGCGTTCTCCCCGACGGCAGCCCCGAATACGGTGTCGCCCAATGCGGTAACAGTCAACGACTGCTCGCCTGCCCTGGCGGCGTCGACGGGCCCGGCGAAGGTGGCGCCCCCAGTCCCGGCATCGATCTCCACGTTGGTGGCCAACACCACCGGGGCCTGGAACTCCACGCCCCCTAGACCCCGTACCGCGTCGCGCAGCACCAACGGACCACCTGACAACGACGACGTCACCGAGTCGGAAACAGCGGCGTCCGAGCCGAACCGGAGGGCGTCGATCTCCGAGGTCGTCAGCTTCCCGTTCAGGATGCCGGACTCGACCACCACGCCGGCGCAACCGGCGTTACCCGGACCATTGGCCACCGCCACCAATGCCACCGTCGCCGCATCGAAGGTCTGGGCGCGCCGGAACGACGGGTCGCCCGAGACCTGCAGCGAAGTCCCTTCCTGACGGAAGTAGGCCACGCTACCGGTGTTGACGGTCACCTCCAGGGAGGTGCCGACCTGGCTGGCCGTCACTCCCTGAGGACTCAGGAACAAGCTGCGGCGCGCCAGCACAAGCGCCCCTTCGATCAGGTTGGTGATCCCGTTACCCGGCAGCGTCGAGAGCCAGTCGAAGGTGGAATTGAACAGGTGGTTGATCACCGTGTTGATGGCCTGACCGAGTGTGGGCGCCTCGGCGCCCCAGCACGCGGCGCAACCGCTGTCCGGCGCGCCGAGGCTGGGCGCACCGGTCGCGGCAGTCGATCGCGGATCTCCCGACGGTGCGGCCGACGCCTCCGCGACGCCCGGCGCGGCCACCGCCGACGGGGCGGCGACCGCCGGCGCCACTTCGGCGAACTGCGCTCCAGCACGGGTTGCTGCCGATGTTCTCGGAACAGCGGGTGGCACAACCCTGTTCGACGAAGCAGGCTCCGGCGCGGGCGAGTCCGATACCGGAACGGGCAGCGCGCCTCCCGCTGCAGCCCGCGAGTTCGCCGACCGGATTCGCGGTATCGCCGGCACCGCGTCCGAATCGGCCGTCCGCGACCGGGCCGCAGGACCGGGTTTCCGGAGCGCCCGACCTAGACGGTCTGAACTCCTGGGCGGGCCGGCGGGATCGGCGGCGGTGACCGGGGCCGGATCGGTGTCCGGCACCTCGGCCGCGGCCACCCCGGCGACGTGCGGACTCAGCGCGATACCCAACACGAAAGCTGCCGCGCAGGCGCGCGCTCCGAATTTCGCCGCGGTCATGGCCGTCCTCTCAGCTGCACGTGGATTGGTGGTCAGGACGCCGGCGGAAGGACGATCGACCCGGCGGAGAACTGCGAGGTGTTCTTCGGCGTATCCTTCGGCGTCACCGTCAGGGTGATCCAGTCACCCGGCCGGGTGTTGTCGGCCGGCACCTCCCCGGTGAAATCGCCTTCGCCGGAGAAGAATTCGCCGAGGAAGTAGCGGCCCTCGACGTCACCGGTGTCGCTACTCGGCGAGCCGAACACCTGCACGACGAAGTCACCGGTGTAGCCGGGGGCGGCGGACACGGAGCCGCTGACCCGAACGTTGTTGGTGGCGGTCAGCCTGCCGGCGACGCCGGTGGGGGCCGCCTGACCGCCGTTGGCGCCGCCGAGCAGTGCGATCCCCAGTCCGGTGTTGAGGTAGATCGAGTTCCCGGAGATCTGGATACCCGACGAGTCCGAACCGGTCACCGCAATACCGAAGCCGCCGTTATCGGCGATGGTGTTGCTCTCGATCGTCAGGTTCGTCGCCTTGGTCGGAGCGGTGTCGTTCGCGTAGAAGTCGGCCGTGAACTCACCCTTGGCCGAGTCCAGCGCGTCCTGTTCGCGGCCCGGGTCGACCCGCAGGCCCAGGTATCCGCCGGCGGCGTCGTAGAGGTACTGGAACGCGGCGAACGAATTGCGCCCGGTGTTGAAGAACTGCTGGCTCAGCGGTGGCGCGTTCTGGGTGTAGGCGCCGGGAAGCGGGTCGAACAAAAGGATGCCCGCAGGATTGAGCAGGTTCCTGGTGCGGATATAGGTGCCCTGCTCGTTGGCGGTGATGGTGTAGCGCACCTTGCCGCCGGAGTTGAGCAGGTTGACCGTGAGGTCCTCGGAAAATGTCTGCGTCGGGGCGTACTTCGCCCCGGGCAGAGTCAGGATGCCGCCCGGATACCCCATGTCGAGCACGAGGGGTCCGACGTTCGACGGATCGCCCTTACCCACCGCGACGGTTCCGGTGGCGGGCTGCCAGTCGGGTGCGCTCTGGGTGCCCTGTGTCAGGCCACTGGGGGCGAGGTTGGTGTAGGCGAACCCGTCCACGCTGTCGTCCAGGCCGAGTTTGACGTTCTGCGTGGTGATCACATATCCGGGCCGCATCTCTCCCGTTCGCATCTCGGTGAGGTTGAGGAAGGCGTTGTACGCCTGGTTATCCCCGTTGGTGGTGGGGGCGGTCCCCAGACCGGACCGGTCGAAGCCGACGCCGAAATTGCCCACTGGCGCCAGGATGGGCTTGGACTGTCCGTTCTCGGTGTAGACGTTGTCCTTGTAGAAGGCGTAGAACCCGCCCGGAATGGTGACAGTACCGGTGTCGGAGACTTTGCCCGTGGTCGGATCCAGATTCGGCACGATCGGGGCCTGAGTAACGGTCTTGCCGTCGGTGATGGTGACGGTGCCGGAGTTGATCAGCGTGCCGAAGGTGGTATTCGCTTCGGTCTGACCGGGTTTGGGGGTCAGCGAGGCGCCGATCGCCTCCACCACCAGGACCGGCATGTCGGCGACTGCCTGCCTGGTGGTGTCGGCGACGTCGCCGACCTCGTAAAAGGAATCGGTGAAGGTGACCGGCAACTGGACCCAGTTGCCGAAGTACAGCCGGTTGGAGCTGTTCAGATAAACATGCCCCGGGCCCTGGACGACGCCCTGGTCGAGGATGTTCGAGTCGAGTTGCAGTGCATCGAAGTACAGGCCCCGGGAGCCGGTGTCCAGGTTGACCTGCAGGGTCTTGGATCCGATCCGCACCGCGACCTGCGGGTCGCCGGGCTGGACGGCGGGGTCGTAGAAGTCGACGTTGTTGGCGTAGTTGATGATGTAGTGGCCGCTGCCGCTGTAACCGGTAAGGGGGTTTCCGCCGGTCTTCGTCCCCTGGCCGATGCCGGCACCCAGCGAGATGCCGCTGGACGTGTTGGCCTTGATGATGTTCTCGCTGATAGTGGTGCCGGCGAAGTCGCCGTCGGCGAATTCGATCCCGTGATTTCCGTTGTCGCTCAGCGTGTTACCGCGGATCAGGAGTTGTTGCACACCCTTGGGTGCGTAGATTCCGCTCCTCAGGTTCGAGGCGATGTTGTTATCGGTGATGAGTGTGCCGCCGTACACACCGGGCGCCAAGACGATGCCGTGCACATTCGGGCCGTTGAGTGTCACGTAGTTCCACTGGTTCGGCTCGCCGGATGCGCCGATGGTGTTGCCCGTGATCGTCAGCCCGGTCACCGGTGCGACGGTTTCGATCCCGAACGCGCCGTTGCCGATGATGGTGTTGTTGCTGATGCGAGTACCCGTGTAGTCGTACTGGATGGGGGCCCCTGCCGCCGCGATCTGGATTCCGTCGTAGACGTTGTTGGCGATGGTCAGATTGGAGATCGTCGAATTGAGCGACTCTCCGTAGAACACCACACCGCTGCCGGTGAAGTTGGAGATCGTGCCGCTGGTGACGCTCACCGACACCTTGTCGCCGATTCCCAGCCCGACCGGTCCGGCGTAGCCCAGACTGCCGTCGAGGGCAACCTCGGCGTCGGCGGTCACCGTGGCCGCCGAGTCGGTGCCGCTGTTGATCAGGTTGAGCCCGCCCAGTGGATTGGAGCCGCCGATCGTGCCCTGGAACCGGGTGAGCCTTCCGTCGGTGGTCACCCTGAGCGCATAGCCCGTCTTCTCGGTGGAGTCCACACTGCCGCTGAAGGTGACGTTGCCGCCGACGGCTGTCACCGCGGTGTTTCCGGCCAGGGTGGCGGGTCCACCGACGGTGAATGCCCCGGAGTTCACCTGGTAGTTGCCGGTGAGGGTGACCGCATCGGCGTAGGACTGATCACCCGCGGTGGTGACCGAGGCCGTCGATGTGGAACCGCCGGCATCGGTGGTCAGGGTGGTCAGCGCGCTCTGGGGGGTCAGACCGCCGACCGGACGGACAAATGTCGTTGCGCCGGTGGAGTTCACCTCCAAGGCGTGCGGTCCGTCGACGGTTCCGGAGAACGTGACGTCTCCGGATCCGGTGCTGACGACGGTGTCGCCGTTGAGCGTGGCAACGCCGCCGACCGAGAAGGACCCGTCGTCGGTTCGGTAGGTGCCGGCCAGGTCGGCGTTCTGCCGGTAGTCCTGTGCCCCGGTTGTCGTGACCGACTGCAGGGAGACCTGCGACTGCCCTCCGTTGGGCCGCAGCCAGATGACCTGCTTCGCGACGTCGAACATGATGTCGAAGTCGTTGAAGAGGTTCAGTCCGGTGTTGACGTTCTGATTGTTGGGCCCGAAAGCGGCACCGCCGTTCGGGGAGTATCCGACCTGGTTGACCGAGCCGTTGGTACCGGCGATGAAGGACCACTCCAGGGGCGGGCGACCCTGAGTGGTCGGCAACTGCGCAATGAAGGTGGTGCCGGGAGTCAGCAAGGAATTGGCGCCGGCGTTCACCGCATACGGATAAGGAGGGGTGACGCCCGGCAGTCGGACGTTGGTCGACGGCGCACCGCTGTCGATCAGGGACGGCAGGCACTGAGCGGCGCACTTCGGATTGAAGGTGGTACCCAGCGGCACCCGCGGACCGTCACCCTGCTGGACGAAATACTGGGTGTTGAAACCGAACTGCTCGAGCACTTGGTAGCCGGAGACCGGATAGGTGCCGCCGCCCGAGTTGGCCGTGACCGGAATCGCATACGGGAACTGGGCGCGCAGCGCTTCGGTCACTCCGACGGTCAGTGACGCGGTGGTTCCGACCGGTCCGAGTTGCACCAGGTAGCCGCTGGAGAGGTTGCCGGGCAACTGAAAGAGCACGCTGGACAGTCCGCCGGCTGGCTCGTTGTTGACCGGCTGTACGCCGAACGCAGCGCCGAAGTCCCCGGAGAACCGGCCGTCGACCGGCGGGGCGTAGGGGTTGGTGAAGCTGTAGGTCTGGCCGGTATCGACATTGCCGGCGGACACGATGGCACCGACTTGCACCGGCCGTACGGTGGAGACCCGTGGCCCGTCGGCCGGCCCGATGGTCACGACGGCGTCGGTCGCGATGGCGTCGTAAAAAGTTCCCGACGTGTAATTGATACTGGTCGTGTTGGTTCCCAGCGTCACACCCTGCCAGTAATCGGGGTTGTACCCGGCGTAGAAGCCGTTGCCGCCGGTGTCGAAGACGAACGTCCGCGGGTCGTTGTCGCCGAGCGCGACGTCGATGCCGTACTTGACCTGCTGCTGGCCGTTGCTGCCGATCTGCGGCATGTAGTAGAGCGGAATGGTTGTGGTATCGGCGGACTGCTCAACGCGCAGCGGCTCGATGCCTCGGGTCGTCAGGCTTTCCAGCGCGGCCTGACCGCCGACGGCGGCGGTGAAGGTTGTGCTGGCCGCAGCGGTCACCGTCAACGACTGCTCACCGGCCTGCGCCGCGTCGACGGTCCCGTTGAAGGTGGCGTCGCCGTCCCCGGCGTCGACCTCGACGTCATTGCCGAGCATCACCGGCGCGTTGAACTCCACACCGTTGAGGCCGCGGACGGCATTGCGCAGTGCGAGCGGACCTCCGGTCACGGCGGCGGTGACCGTCCCGGCGACGGCGGCACCGGAATCGAACCGGATCGCGTCGATCTGGGATGTCCCCAGGTCCGCGGCGATCAGACCGGAGTCGACGACGAGTCCCGCACAGCCGGTGTTGCCGGGGTTGCCCACCGAGATCTCCGCGACGGTGGCCGCGTCGAAGGTCTTGGCGGCCCCGAACAACGGGACCCCGGACACCTGCAGCGAGGTGCCGTCCTGCCGGAAGTAGGCGACGCTGCCGGTGTT
>CAZADG010000020.1:27293-42924 GCA_964483865.1 uncultured Mycobacterium sp.
GAAGCGCTTGCCGAGGCCACGGATGACTGCGTGGCTGCCGGTAGCACGGACTGAGCCGGCGTCGCACGGCGTTGCTGGGCCAGCGGCCCGGAGGACCGTGGCACCGAGTTTCCCGGCGGCGCCTCACTCACGGCGGGGACATCCGCGGCTGACGGAAGTGGCTGCGGCCGTTCGTCGTTCGTGACGACGCCTGCTGAACCGATGCCTGCTGATCCGGGGTTGCCCTTCGATGGCGGCGGCGCCAACAACGGCCGGGTCGCCGCTCCCGCACGGATTGATGCGGCGGCTGACGGCACCGGCCTTGATCGCGATACCGATGCAACGGGATCAGGTGCCGCGGCCGGTGTTGCCGAGCGGATGACGGATCCGCCGCGGGTGGCCGGCCGACCCGCCCGGGGCGGTCCTGCCTTGCCCACCGACGCCGACGGCGAGGGCGAATCGGGGTCCGGATTGTCGGCCGCCGCCACCCCCACCGCGTGCGGGCCGGCGAGGGAGAGCCCCAGTACGAATGCCGCCGTACCCATCCGCGAACCACGCTTTGCCACCATGAATTCCCCGCCTCCGTTGCGATCAGCGCAGTTCGCAACATAGGACACTGAGCCGCCACCGTTGCCCGTTTAACTCAAGTGTCATAACGGACTATCGTCCGGAAATGACGGGTGGAATGGGGACGTCTGTCAGCCGACCCGGATGGCCTAAAGCCAGTCTCGCCGTTTGAATCCCGCGTACAGCGTGATCGAGGTGAGCACACTCAGCAGCGCGCTGGTCCACACGCCCCAGTGGTTCCCATAACCGGGGTAAGGAATGTTTTGGCCGTACCAGCCGGTCACCAGCGTGGGTACCGCGATGATCGCCGCCCAACCGGTGAGCTTCTTCATGATGGTGTTGAGCCGCGCGTCCTGCAGGGAGAGGTTGGTTTCAAACACCGTGGTGATCATGTCGCGCAGCGATTCGGTCCACTCAGCCGCCCGGATGACGTGGTCGTAGAGGTCGGAGTACCAGCTGTCGAGTTCGCCGACGTCGGCGCCGGAGGCACCCCGCCGCATGACGGTGTTGATCACCTCCCGCATCGGAAGCACGATGCGGCGCAGTTCGACGAGTTCCTTGCGCACCCGGTAGGTGTCGCGCTGAAGCTTGCGGGTCTGGGACCGGTCGTCGAACAGGCCGTCCTCCAGCGATTCGATGGTGTCATCGAGTTGACCGATGGTGTCGAACTGGGAGTCGACCACGACGTCGAGGATGCCGTGCAGCAACGCCGGGCTGCCTTTGCGCAGCAGATCGGAGTTGTCGTCCCAGCGGCGCACCACCTCGTTGATGTCGAAAACCGAACGCGCGGGGTCGATTTCGTGGCGGACGGTCACCACACCGTTGGGCAGGACGAATATCGACACCCGGTCGGCCAGCAACCGGGACTCGATCGAGCCGGGAATCTGCGGGCCGAGCGCGGTCGCGTAGACGGTGAGGAAGGTGTGAGTGGCGTAGCGGGTGGCCTTGGTCCGCTCGCGGTGCTCGACCACATCCTCGACCGCCCGGGGGTCCAGGGACAACTCGTCGGCCAGCAGACATAGGGCGGCGTGGTCAGGGTTGAGCAGGTCGACCCAGACCAGCGCGCCTTCTTGGTGGAGGTGCTCCGAGACGTCCTTGAGTGGAAAGTTCTCCGCCTGCAAAAGGCCGTCGGACCACAGCCGGGTACGAACCGCCGCCGGATCTGTACCCGCGTCCGTTCTCAGTTCCTAGCTCGTCGTGTGGACGATCAGCACGTCGGTCTTGGATTTGCGGGCGACGTTGGCCGGCACCGAGCCGAGCAGGCGACCCGCGATCGTGTTGAGGCCGACGTTGCCCACCACGAGGAGGTCGGCACCCACCTCGTTGGCGACATCGACCAGGGCATCGACCGGTGCTCCCTCCACAGCCCGTTCCTCGACGTTCACCGCGCCGGCAGCCCGGGCACGCTCGGCGGCGTCCTTGAGGATCTCGTAGATGGGGGCGTTGCCGACCATCTTGTAGCCCTCGTCCTTGAGCGTGTCAGCCGCCCGGGTGTCCTCGGGGCTGGGCAGGTAGGCGGTGGTCACGATGAGCTTCGCGTCGGGGCCGGACGCCAGATGGCCCGCCCGCTCGACCGCGCGAAGCGAGGACTCCGACCCGTCGGTGCCGACGACCACGGTGTTGTAACCGCCCATTAGTACCCTCCAGTACCTAAGTTCCAGCGCCAACCGAGTTCCAGCGCCAACCGCAAACAGTAACGCCTCCGCGCTTCACAGAGGTGCGATTCGTCGACACCCGACCTCGCGGACGTCCATCCGGGACTCCCCTGACGAGGCATAAGGACCGTCACGGTGACCTTCGCAACACGCCCGGGCGCCGGGCCTGCTCCCCAGCCGCCGCGACCGAACCACAGGGTGGCGATACGGTTTGCCAGTGGATTGAATCAGCCATCAACGGATAGAGCAGCAGCGTGAGCATCTCGCTACAGGACCGCACCCGGCGGGTCGGGCGCACCCCTGCCCGGCACCGCCGCAAGACCAGCGCGGTCCAGCGCCCGGCCGGCCGCCCGTGGGACGCCGTCGCAGTGGCCCTGCTGACGGTGACCCTCAGCGCCGCCGGAGCGGCACGCCCCTCGCTGTGGTTCGACGAGGCCGCGACGATGTCGGCGGCCACCCGCACCGTGCCGGAGTTGTGGCGGATGGTCGGCAACATCGACGTCGTCCACGGCCTCTACTACCTGCTCATGCATGGTTGGTACGCGGTGTTCCCGGCCACCGAATTCGCCTCCCGGCTATCCAGTGCGCTGGCCGCCGGGTTGGCTGCTGCCGGCGTCGTGGTACTCGGCAAACAGGTGTCCACCCGCTCGGTGGCGGTGACGTCCGGGATCGTCTTCGCCGTCCTGCCGCGGGTGACGTGGGCGGGTATGGAGACCCGGTCATATGCGCTCTGCATGGCGGTCGCGGTCTGGCTGACCGTGTTCTGCATCCTCGCCGCCCGCCGCGGCCGCCGCTGGTGGTGGGCCGGTTACGGGGTGATGCTGGCCGGGGCCGTGCTGCTCAACGTCTACCTGGTCCTGATCGTGCCGGCCCACGCTGCGGCGGTACTCGGCTTCCGACGGCAGTCGGCGGCGTTCCGTTGCTGGGCACTGGCGGCCGCCGCCGCGGTCACCGCAACCGTCCCATTCCTGTTGTTCAGCCAGTCTCAGCTGTTCCAGGTGCAGTGGATCTCCCGGGTGGGCCCGGACACCATCGGCCAGGTTCTGCAGCATCAGTACTTCGACCAGTCGCGGGCCGGGGCCATGGCCGGCGGCCTCATTCTGGCCGCCGGGTTGCTGAGCGGACTGCGCGCGCCGGCCCGCCGCGACGAACCTTTCACCGGCACATCCCGCGGCCCGTTCCTGGCGTTGATGCTCACCTGGATCATCGCCCCGACCGCCGCGGCCCTGCTCTACTCGGTTGTCCGTAGTCCCATCTACTACCCGCGGTATCTGTCGTTCACGGTTCCGGCGTTCGCTCTGCTGCTCGGCCTGTGCGTGGTGGCGGTGGGCCGGTCCCGGGCGGGTATCGCGGCCATACTGGTGCTGTTCACCTCGGCGACGGTGCCGACCTATCTGTTTCAACGCGGGCCGTACGCCAAGGCGGACATGGACTACAGCGCGGTGGCCGACGTCATCGACCGGCATGCCGCTCCGGGTGATTGCCTGGTGCTGGACAACTCGACGACCTGGATGCCCGGGCCGATCCGTCCGATCACTGCCGCCCGACCGGCGGTGTACCAGAAACTGCGGGACCACGGCCGCGGGCTGACATCGATACAGCGGAATCGACTGTGGGACAGCCATATCGCGGTGTGGGCCTGGGCAGATAAGATGCCGGACTGCCCCGCGTTGTGGACGGTGACCGAGTACGACCCGACGCTCCCCCGCTATCAGCGCGGACCGGTGCTACCCGCCGGTGACCGCCTGGCTAAGACCATGGCCTATCAGGTACCCAGCCGGTTCGGCTTCCACGTGGTGGAACGGTGGCAGTTCAGCTTCGCGCAGGTGACCAAGTCGGTGCGGTGATCGGGACACCGCTCAGTACGCGATACCGATCTTGGGCTCCGTCGGAACTTCGAGGCTGTTCTCCCGCACGATGATCGGATCACCGACGTTGACCGTGTTGAAGTACCACTCCGCGTCTTCCGGGCTGAGGCTGATGCAGCCGTGGCTGGTGTTCTCGAATCCCAGTGAATTGACCGCCCACGGAGCCGAATGCACGAACAGGCCCCGCTTGGTGAATCGGACGGCGTGAGCCACCTCGAGGTGGTAGCCGTCCGGACTGTTGACGGGGATGCCGACGGTGCTGGAGTCCATCACTACATCGCGTTCTTTGGCCAGCACGGTGTAAATGCCTACCGGCGTCGGATACTTGGGCCTTCCCATGGTGGCCGGGAAGACGCCCGCCTCGCCCCAACGGGGACGGTGGTGTGGCGCCGGTAGTGACGACGACGGGCCGGCATGGGCGCCGTCGATGGTCACGGTGAACGTGTGATCGGAGATGCTGGCCACGCCGATGACAGCGGGGCCCGTCGTTAACTGCGTCGGCCGGCCGCCCACCGACAGCGCCACCGTGCTGTGGGCCGGCCAGAATCCGTCCGGAGCCCACTGGACGACATCGTTGCTGAGCCATTCGAATCTGCCCTGCATCGCCGGCACCGATTCGATGTCGAGTGCACGTTCGGCGGCGGCCCGGTTGCTGACCGGTCCGCTGAAAGTGACCACCACGGGGTGGGCCACACCCACCACATCACCCGGTGTCGGCAGCACCGACGCGACCGTCGCCCCCGGTGACTGGTTGGCCGCCGAAAGGTTGAGTCCGGTCGGCCCCGCAAAGAGGGTCGCACCGATCCCAATCATCGCCAGAAAGGCCCGCATCGCTCCTGCTCTCGTTGAGGTAGCGGCTTTGGGCTAGCCCGCGGCCGGGCCGGGAATGATCGGCTGACCCGGAACGGGGGCGCCGGCGGGCGCCGGACCCGTCGCGGCACCCTTGCCCCCGGCCATGTCGAGGATGGGAGCGCCGACCGGAACCGGCAACGGAACGCCTCCCGCGGCGGCACCGACCGGAACCGGGAAGCCCATAGCCGGGGCGACCGCCGGAATCGGCGGCACCACCGCGGGCACCGGCGGAACGACCGCGGGCACCGGCGGCACCACCGCGGGCACCGGCGGAACGACCGCAGGCACCGGGGGAACGACCAGCGGAACCGGGGCGCCCAGTGCGGCGGCGCCCGCCGGCAGCGGTCCGGGCAACACCATCGGAACACCCGCCATGTCGGCGACGGGGGCGCAGATCGGTGCGGCCGCAGCACCCGGCGCGGCTGCCGCGCCGGCAGCATCTGCGATGCAGTCGTAGCCGCCTGTCTTCAGCGGGGCGGCTGCCGCAGCCGGACTGAAAGACATTGCGGCTCCGCACAACCCGGCAACGGCGACGAGCTTGATGGTGAACCGAGTGCTGGTGCTTGACATCGTTTTTCCCATTCCGTGTTGAGGTCTGAGGTGAAACTACAGACCTGTAAGACACGCGATGGGTAGGCGAATCGAGGGGTTACCGAACCGTGGCCAACCGGAAGCGTCACGGTTACAGCGCGCAGCTGAGAACCCGTTTCCACACGGCCGAGACGGACCGTTGGATCATTTCACGCCGGCGGCATCCATCCCGCGCAACTCCTTCTTGAGGTCGGCGATCTCGTCACGCAGGCGGGCCGCCAACTCGAATTGGAGGTCACGGGCGGCGGACATCATCTGCTCGGTCAGTTCTTTGATCAGGTCGGCCAACTCGGCGCGGGGCATCGCCGAGGTGTCCCGCCCCTCGACGATGCCGCCACTGAGGGCGCGTCCAGCCTCGCCCTGGGCGCGGCGGCCGCGGGAGGAGTTGCGGCCCGAACCGCCGATCGGGACGGACTCGGCGGCTTCGGTGTCGTCCGCCTCCCGATAGACCTGGTCGAGAATGTCGGCGATCTTCTTGCGCAACGGCTGTGGATCGATGCCGTGCTCGGTGTTGTAGGCGATCTGCTTGGCCCGCCGCCGCTCGGTCTCATCGATGGCCTCACGCATCGAATCGGTGAGTTTGTCGGCGTACATGTGCACTTCGCCGGAGACGTTGCGGGCCGCCCGCCCGATGGTCTGGATCAGGCTGCGGGTGGAACGCAGGAAGCCTTCCTTGTCGGCGTCGAGAATCGAGACCAGGGACACCTCCGGCAGGTCGAGTCCCTCGCGCAGCAGGTTGATGCCGATCAGGACGTCGTATTCGCCAAGACGCAATTGGCGCAGCAACTCCACCCGGCGCAGGGTGTCCACCTCGGAGTGCAGGTAGCGCACCCGGATGCCCATTTCGAGGAGATAGTCGGTGAGGTCCTCGGCCATCTTCTTCGTCAGCGTGGTGACCAGGACGCGCTCGTCACGCCCGGCGCGGGCGCGGATCTCCCCGATGAGGTCGTCGATCTGGCCCTTGGTGGGTTTGACGACCACTTTCGGGTCGACCAGCCCAGTAGGGCGGATCACCTGCTCGACGACTTCGCCGCCGGTCTGGGCCAGCTCGTAAGGCCCGGGGGTGGCTGAGAGGTACACCGTCTGGCCGACCCGCTGGCTGAACTCCTCCCAGGTCAGCGGCCGGTTGTCGACGGCGGAGGGGAGCCGGAAGCCGAACTCGACCAGGTTGCGTTTGCGGGACATGTCGCCTTCGAACATGCCGCCGATCTGCGGGACGGTGACATGGGACTCGTCGATGACGAGCAGGAAGTCCTCGGGGAAGTAGTCCAGCAGGGTGGCGGGCGCCGACCCGGCGGGCCGCCCGTCGATGTGCCGGGAGTAGTTCTCGATGCCGGAGCAGAATCCCACCTGCCGCATCATCTCGATGTCGTAGTTGGTCCGCATCCGCAGCCGCTGCGCTTCGAGCAGCTTGCCCTTGTTCTCCAGGTCGGCAAGCCGCTCGGCCAGTTCGGCCTCGATCCCTGAGATGGCCTGCGCCATTCGCTCAGGGCCTGCCACATAGTGGGTGGCCGGGAAGATCCGTAGTGAGTCGACCTTTCGGACCACGTCGCCGGTCAGCGGGTGAAGGTAGTAGAGCGCCTCGATCTCGTCGCCGAAGTACTCGATGCGCACAGCGAGTTCTTCATACGAGGGGATGATCTCGACGGTGTCACCGCGCACCCGGAACGTGCCCCTGGTGAACGACATGTCGTTGCGGTCGTACTGGACGTCGACGAGGAGCCTCAGCAGCCCGTCGCGGGGAACTTCGCTGCCGACCTGCAACTCCACCGAACGGTCCAGGTAGGACTGGGGTGTGCCCAGACCGTAGATGCAGGACACCGAGGCGACGACAACCACGTCGCGCCGTGACAGCAGTGCCGAGGTCGCCGAGTGCCGCAGCCGCTCGACGTCGTCGTTGATGGAGCTGTCCTTCTCGATGTAGGTGTCGGTCTGAGCGATGTAGGCCTCGGGCTGGTAGTAGTCGTAGTAGGAGACGAAGTACTCGACGGCGTTGTGCGGCAGCATCTCCCGTAGTTCGTTGGCAAGCTGGGCGGCCAGTGTCTTGTTCGGCGCCATCACCAGGGCGGGGCGCTGAAGGCGCTCGATGAGCCAGGCGGTGGTGGCGGACTTGCCCGTGCCGGTGGCACCGAGCAGAACCACCTCGCGCTCCCCCGCGGTAATCCGGCGTTCCAACTCGGCGATCGCCGCCGGTTGGTCACCGGCGGGCTGATGCGGACTGACCACCTCGAAGCGGGCACCGGTGCGCACGACGTCGTCGACCGCACGGTATTCGGAGTGGGCGAGGACGTCTTTGTGTGTGGGGGCACGTTCGGTGGCGAAGGCCATGAACCCAGACTAGATGCGCGGACCGACAGCCACGGTGGCCGCTGCCCGGATGAACGCCCGGTGAACGCGACATGAACCCGATCTGACCGATACGGGTGTGCCGGATGCTTCCGATTCATAGGCTCGCGTGGTGGAAGTTCACACGGTCGGGGTTGCCCTGGCCACCACGATGGGGAAGCGGCTCAGGGAAGACTTCCGCCTCTTCCCGACCCTGCGCGGCTACCGGCGCCGCTGGTTCGGGCGCGACCTGGTGGCCGGAGTGACGTTCGGCGCCGTAACGATGCCCGGCCAGCTCGCGACCGCACATCTGGCCGGCATGCCGCCGATCACCGGCCTCTACGGCTTCGTCGTCGCGACGATCATCGGCGCCGCGATCTCCACCAACCGGCATCTGGCGATGGGTGTCGACAGCACTGTCGCACCGATCCTGGCCGCCGGCCTTGCCGCTCTGGGGGCCGTGGCCGAGAGTGAACGCTATATCGGCCTGGCGCTGGTGACGGCGTTCCTGGTCGGAGTATTCACGCTGGTCATCGGCGTGGGCAGACTCGGCTGGGTGGGCGACTTCCTGTCGCGGCCGGTGATGATCGGCTTCTTCGGCGGTATCGCGGTGATCATCATCGTCAATCAACTCCCGGGCATCCTCGGCGTCCCCGAAGGCCACGGCCGGACGCTGCGGAAGATCACCCAATTGATCCAGCATGTGCCGGAAACCAACATCGCGACGATGATCCTGGGGCTCGGCTCGCTGGTGACGCTCCTGATCATCGCCAAGATCAACCGCCGGATTCCCGGGGCGCTGATGGTGCTGACGCTGGCGACGCTGGCGATGTTCGTCTTCCACCTCAAAGACCACGGCGTCACAGTCCTCGGCCCGCTCGAACGCGGGCTCCCCTCGCTGCGCCTGCCGCCGTTCTCGCTGGATGCGATCGAAGCCGTGGTGACCACCGCACTGGTGGTCACCATCTTCTGCCTCGCGCAGACCGCGGCCACCTCGCGATCAGCAGCCAACCTCGGCGGTTACGACACCGACGTCAACGCCGATTTCCGGGCGCTGGGGGTGGCCAACATCGCCTCCAGCATGGTGGGGTCGTTCACCATCAATGCAAGCCCGCCGTCGACCACGATCATCGCCGAGTCCCGGGGCCGCAGCCAATTGGCATCGCTGATCGCCTCGGCCATCGCCGTGGTGGTCCTGTTCTTCAGCCAGATCATCGAGAACCTGCCCTCGGCGACCCTGTCTGCGGTGCTGATCTATATCGCCATCAAGATCTTCCGCGTCGATCAGATGCGGGCGACCAGGCACTACAGCTGGAAAGCGTTCGCGCTGATGCTGATCTCGTTGATCGGCACGGTGCTGTTGGGCATCGTCTACGGCGTGCTGTTCGCGGTGCTGGTTTCCTTCGTCTACCAGGCGTCGCGCACTGCCCGGCCGGAACTGCTGAAGCTGGGCCGCTCCCCGCAGGGCACCTGGCTGACACTCACCGACGATCGGGCCGCCGAAGTGCCCGGTATCTCGGCATGGGCGCTCAACGGACCGTTGTGGTTCGGCAACGCCAACTGGTTCCGGATGCAGCTCATCGACGCCCTGCCCGAGACCGACGAGGACGCATCCGAACCCGACGATGAGGTCGACTTGCTTGTTCTCGACGCACGCCGCATCGACGACATCGACTTCACCGGATTCGAGGCGTTGTCGGATGTGGCCGAGATCGCCGCTCTGCGTGACGTGCCGTTCCTAGTCGTTGTCCAGGAAGGCCGGACCATGAAGGCCTTCCGCGGCGGCGGTTTCTCGGAATTGCTGGGCCGCTCGCGGTTCTTCGACACCATTCCGTTGGCGATCGCGGCCTACCCGAACCTGCGGGCGAATCGGCAGAACACGGCCGTCGCGCCGGCCAAGCCCGAGGCCGAAGCCGACTACGAGCCGGAGTCCGGCTCGGAGAGTGGATTCGGCAACCTACGCTGAACATCATTCACCCGCCCAAGCATGAGACGTTCGACCTGATCGAGCGCACCAACACCGACCCGAAGGGCATCGTTCGGGCCGTCGACGAGTACCGGCTGCATCCATGGGGCCTCTACATGGCCCGGCCCACCCCCGGCCGGCTCCAGTTCCACTACCTGGAGTCCTGGCTGCTGCCGTCACTGGGTTTGCGGGCGAATGTCTTCCACTTCAATCCCGGCTACGAACGGGACCAGGACTACTACCTCGATGTGGCCGCCATCGAGGTGGGAGACCGGCGTTGGCAGACCGAGGACCACTACCTCGACCTGGTGGTGCGCACCGGCCGGGGCACCGAACTGGTTGATCTGGACGAGCTACTCGAAGCCCACCGCCATGGTCTGTTGAATCCGCAGATCGTCGAGCAGGCCCTGCAGACTGCCGTTGCCGCGGTCGGCGGCCTGGCAGCCCACGGCCACGACCTGAACGCCTGGCTGGGCGGTGCCGGAATGGAGCTGAGCTGGCAGGAAACCCAGCGATACGCGTAGTCTCGTCCACCGTGGGACGGATGGGGCGTTCGGTGACCGCAGGTGCCGTTGTGGCGCTGACGCTGGTGAGTTCGCCCGTCGCCGGTGCCGACGACGATCTGGCCCCCACACCACAGCCTCCGCTGCCGACCGATCCACCACAGCAGCACAACGTGACCTATCGCGCCCGAGTCGACGGCTTGGCGCGTGGCGCTCTGATCACCTACCGGATCAGCGACACCCAGGTCAACAGTGCCGATCCGACGATGCTGCCCGGCCGGACGTTCGAGACCACCGCGGTCCTGACCGACCCTAAAGAGGCCGGCATGCGGATCTCGATCCAATGGCCCTACTCGGCCAATCTGCACTGCGAGATCCTGGTCGACGACCAGATGGTCGTGCAGGCCGACCAGTTCATCGGCCCCCGCGTCACACCGGCCCGCGACGATCCCGACTACGGCGCGATGAACTGCGGCGCCCCACTGAGCAATGCGCTGGGCATCCCGGCCAGCGAGGTACCGGGACTCCCGGTGGCGCCGGATCCGGCCGTCCCCCCGGTCGGGCCGGCCCCGGGCGAGGTGCCCGCAAGCGATCTGGGCACCCCGGTCAACTGACCGATTTCGGCGACCAACCGTTGCTGTCGGCCCACTGCCAGGCCCGCGGATAGGCTTCGTCGAGCCATCGGACAACTGCGCCGCTTCGTTTGATGTCCACATAGTCGGCGCGCAGAGCAGGATTGGCGCTCAGCCAATCCACGAAGAGCAGCGCGAAACGCTGGTTGGGTTCACCGTCGACCCGCAGATGAATGTGTGTCGGACGCCCCGGGTCGGCCGAGGCATGAAATCGCTTGGGCCACAGACCCCTAGAGCTATCGAAGGACCGGTCTGCGGTGATCGACTGCACCCGCGGATAGCCGGCGTTGCGGAGGTCGGCGGCGAGTTCGTCGGCGACCTCCAACGAGGCGACGGTCACCTGCATGTCGATGATGTCGCGGCCGTCCATCCCCGGCACCGCGGTGGAGCCGATGTGGTCGACCCGCACCGCCCGGTGCCCGCAGGTTGTCCTCAGCCGTGCCGCCGCCCGCGCGGCCTGGGCTGCCCAGTGGGGGTCTGCGGGGACGATGTCCTGCGGGTCGGTGGCCGGACGGCCGGTGCCGATGTTGTGGGCGAACGGCAGGATCCGCTGGTGCCACAGCTCTCGAGCCTTTCCGATGAGCTGCGCCTCGGTGCCGGAGTTGTCCAGCCATACGTCGGCGACGGCGCGGCGCTGTTCCTCGGTCGCCTGGGCGGCGATCCGGGCCCGTGCGTCGGCCTCGTCCATTCCGCGCTGATCGGTGAGCCGGCGCAGCCGAACGTCTGCGTCGGTGTTCACCACGACGACCAGCGGGAACAGCGGAGCCATACCGGACTCGACGAGCAGTGGGATGTCCTCGACCACCACGTCGTCGTGCGAGACTCCGGCCACGATCTCGGCGCGCCGCCCTGCCACCAGCGGATGGACGATGGCATTGAGCCGCGCGCGTTGTTGCTCGTCGACGAAGGCCTTGGCAGCCAATGCCGGGCGGTTCAGCGCGCCGTCGGCCAACAGAATATCGGTACCGAAGTGGTCGACCAGCGCCGCCAGACCTTCGGTGCCGGGCTCAACGACCTCGCGGGCGATCACGTCGCCGTCGACCAGGATCGCACCGCAATCCGCGAATACCCTTGAGACGGTGGACTTCCCAGCGCCTATCCCGCCGGTCAGGCCGATGCGCAGCATGATCCTCCCCTAGAACGAAGACCGCGCAGGGAACGACAAGCCGTTCCCTGCGCGGTCGTGAGTTTCGATCAGTTACGCGTTACCGGCGAGCTTCTCGCGCAGCGCGGCGAGCTGGGCGTCGCTGGCCAGCGAGCCGCCCGACTCCTCGGCGCCCGGCGAGCTCGACGAGGTGGCCCCGGACGGGCGCTCCTCGGCGGCGGCTGCATCCGCGGCGGCGAACTTCTCCATCTGCGTGGTGTGCATCTTGTGCCGGCGCTCGGCCTCCGCGTAGCGGGCCTCCCACTCGGTGCGCTGCTTGTCGAAGCCCTCGAGCCATTCGTTGGTCTCGGCGTCGAAGCCCTCCGGGAAGATGTAGTTGCCCGCGTCGTCGTAGCTGTCGGCCATGCCGTACTTCGACGGGTCGAACTCCTCGGTGTAGTCCTCGTTGGCCTGCTTGAGGCTCAACGAGATCCGGCGCCGCTCGAGGTCGATGTCGATGACCTTGACCATGGCGTCGTCTCCGACCGCGACCACCTGGTCGGGGACCTCGACGTGGCGCTCGGAGAGTTCGGAGATGTGCACCAGACCCTCGATGCCCTCCTCGACCCGCACGAAAGCGCCGAATGGAACCAGCTTGGTGACCTTGCCGGGCACGATCTGGCCGATGGCGTGGGTCCGGGCGAAGTGCCGCCACGGATCTTCCTGGGTGGCCTTGAGCGACAGCGAAACCCGCTCGCGGTCCATGTCGACGTCGAGGACCTCGACGGTGACCTCGTCGCCGACCTGCACGACCTCCGACGGATGGTCGATGTGCTTCCAGGACAGTTCGGAGACGTGCACCAGGCCGTCGACCCCGCCGAGGTCGACGAAGGCGCCGAAGTTGACGATCGAGGACACCACGCCCTTGCGGACCGCGCCCTTGACCAGTTGGTTGAGGAACTCGCTGCGAACCTCGGACTGGGTCTGCTCGAGCCAGGCGCGCCGGGACAGCACCACGTTGTTGCGGTTCTTGTCCAGTTCGATGATCTTGGCCTCGATCTCCTTGCCGATGTAGGGCTGCAGATCGCGGACACGGCGCATCTCGACCAGCGACGCGGGCAGGAAGCCGCGCAGGCCGATATCGAGGATCAGGCCGCCCTTGACGACCTCGATGACGGTGCCCTTGACGGCCTCGTCCTTCTCTTTGAGTTCCTCGATGGTGCCCCAGGCGCGCTCGTACTGGGCGCGCTTCTTGGACAGGATCAGCCGACCTTCCTTGTCCTCCTTGGTGAGGACCAGGGCTTCGATCGCATCGCCGACGGACACCACCTCATTGGGGTCGACGTCGTGCTTGATGGAGAGCTCACGGGACGGGATGACACCCTCGGTCTTGTAGCCGATGTCCAGCAGAACTTCGTCCCGGTCCACCTTGACGATGGTCCCCTCGACGATGTCGCCATCGTTGAAGTACTTGATGGTCTTGTCGATGGCGGCGAGGAAGTCCTCGGCCGAGCCGATGTCGTTGACGGCTACTTGCGGCGAGGTCATGGTGGGACTTGGCATGTGTTGGGTTGCTCCGGACAGGGTTAATCGAAGGGACAGGGTTTTTTGAGGGTTGAAGCTCAAGGTTGTACCCGCAGACGTGCACACGAGAACCCTTCGAGCGTACTCGACTGAGCACACCCGGCCAAACCAGGCGTTCCGCACAGCTACTCTCCTGGGGTGTCCTATGCCCCTGGGCCCTATGCCTTGACCCCGCCGTTTCCGCGGCCGGTCCGCAAAGTCGGCGCGCCACTGGCCGCAATCATCGCACTGGGCACGCTGACCGCACTGATCCTGATTCTGGCGACGGCGGTCGATCCCGGCGGAACGGCATTGGGCTTCATCCTCGCGACGTCGGCGATGGCGTGCGTTCTGCTGTGCTACCTGTGGTTGGACCGGTGGGAGCCGGAGCCGCCGCGGCTGCTGATCATGGCTTTCCTGTGGGGGGCATCGGTGGCGGTGCTGCTGTCGGTGCTGTTCTCGGAGGTTTTCGAACAGACCTTCGGTGCCGGTGCCGAGAAACCGAGCGCGGTGACGGTGGCCGTCGGTGCCCCGCTGGTCGAGGAGGCGGCCAAAGGCCTGTTCCTTTTGCTGATGATGACCGGTCGGCGCCGCCACGAACTCAATACCCTGACGGACTGCCTGGTCTACGCGGGACTGACCGCGCTGGGTTTCGCCTGGGTGGAGAACATCTTCTACATCGCCAGCGCGGAGACGGTGCCGGAGTCGCTGGCCGTCGCCGCCATGCGTCTGGTTATCTCCCCCTTCGCCCATCCGCTGTTCACCACGATGTTCGGCATCGGCGTGTACTACGCGCTGAAGCAACGCAGCGGGCTGGCCAGACTCGGCTGTCTACTGCTCGGCTATGTCGGCGCGGTCCTGATGCACGGGTTGTGGAACGGGTCGGCGCTGTTCGGGTTCAAGACCTACCTGGGCGTCTACGTGCTGTGGATGATGCCGATATTCGCCCTGGCGATCGTTGTGGCGGTCGCCAGCCGGCGCCGCGAGCAGCACATCATTTCCGGCAAGCTGCCCGGGATGATCTCGGGCGGACTGCTGACTCCAGCCGAGGCGAACTGGATGCATTCGCTGAAATCGCGGAAGGCGGCGGTGCAGGTGGCAGGCCGGTTCGGCGGCCGGCCGGCGGCAAAAGCGGTGAAGCGATTCATCATCCAGGTGGTCGAACTGGCCTACGTTCGGGACCGGATCGATCGCGGTTTCGGTGATCCGAGGGTGTTCGCGCTGCAGAACGAGGAGGCCTATGGGGTGATGGCCGCGCGGGCCGCCGCCGGGCCCGCGCTGCAGATGCTCAACGGAATCGGTTACCCGGTGCGCTGAGACCGGACATACAAGACGGGCCCCTCCGCTGGAGGGGCCCGTCTTGTCCGATCTGTTAGCCGGGAAGGCCCGGTGTGCCGTTGGTGTTGGAGACGCCACCACCGGTCGCCACGCCGCCCTGTCCGCCGGTGCCGCCCGTAGCCCCGCCGTTGCCGCCGTTGCCGCCGGTGGCCGTGACCTGGTTGACCTGCCTGGTGGCGTTGGCGTCACCGCCGTTGCCGCCATCACCGCCGTTGCCCGCGGTTCCGGCGCCGCCCTTGCCGCCATTGCCGCCGATCACCGGGACTGCGTCGGTGGCATCGGTTTGCGCGAAGCCACCGTTGCCGCCCGTGCCGCCGGTTGCGTTCGCCGAGCCTCCGCCGGCACCGCCGGTACCACCGGCTGCCCGGCCTCCGGCGCTGTTCGCGTCGCCACCGAGGCCGCCCTGGCCGCCCTTACCCGACGCCCCGCCGCCATTGCCGCCGTTGCCACCGACAGCGCCTTCGGACGAGCCGTTGGAGTCGTCGGCGTCGGCGAAGCCGCCGTTGCCGCCGGCACCACCGGTTCCGGCCGTGCCGACACCGCCATTGCCGCCATTGCCGCCCTGGGAATCGGCGCCGCTGCCGGCCCTGTTCGCAATGCCGTTGCCGCCGTTGCCGGCCGCACCACCGTTGACACCGTTGCCGCCGTTGCCGCCGTTGCCGCCGATGGCGTCATTGCCCAGCCAGTTTCCGGACTCAGTGACGCCGG
>CAZADG010000020.1:43024-44659 GCA_964483865.1 uncultured Mycobacterium sp.
CCGTTGCCGCCGATGGCGTCATTGCCCAGCCAGTTTCCGGACTCAGTGACGCCGGAGGCATCGCCGCCGTTACCGCCGGCACCGCCGGCACCGCCGGTCGACGCGCCGCCGTTACCGCCGGTTCCGCCAGAGGCGATGTACCCCAGGCTTATGGCTCCACCACCCTCGCCGCCAGCACCGCCAGCGCCGGTGTTCGACGTTCCGCCGTTACCGGCCGCGCCACCGTTGGCCTGGTCTTGGGCAGTCGCGAACCCGCCGTCCCCGCCCCGGCCACCGGCACCGGTGCCACCGGCACCGCCGGCACCGCCGGCGCCACCGGTGGCGTCAGCAGACCTGGTGGCCGAACTCGCGGTCGCCGTGCCGCCGGCACCGCCGTTGCCGCCGTTGACAGCGCCCGAGCCGCCCGCACCGCCGGCACCGCCGTTGGCGTCCCAGTTCTCTGCGGATGCGGTCTCGGCCGCGCCGCCGGCACCGCCGTTACCACCATTCGAGGTGGTCGACGTCCCACCAGCCCCGCCGTTGCCGCCGGTGGCGATGTAGCTGGCACTGTTCGCGGCGCCGCCGTCGCCGCCGACACCGGCGGCTCCGTTGGCGGAGTTTCCACCTGTACCACCGTTGCCGCCGGTGGCACGCCAGTTACCCGCCGCGGTGGTGGATGCGGCGCCACCCTTGCCGCCGTTGCCTGCGGAGCCGTTGGTGGCGCTGCCGCCGCTGCCGCCGTTACCGGCGATGGCTCGGCCGCCGGTGCTGGTGGCACCGCCGCCGGCGCCGCCGGAGCCGCCGTTACCGGACTTCGACCCCCCGGCGCCGCCGTTGCCGCCCGTCCCGCCATTGGCGGTCGACGTCGAGGGGGTGGTGGTGGTGCCGGACCCGCCGCTCCCGCCGTTGCCGCCGTTGCCGTAGGCACCGCCGTTGCCGCCGGCGCCGCCGGTTCCACCGTCACCGGTCGCCGGGCTGAAGCCGTTGCCGCCGTTACCTCCGTTGCCGCCGGTCGTGGAACCAGCGCCGGCGTTGCCGTTGGCCCCGGCTGTTCCACCGGTGCCGCCGGTGCCTATCGCACCGCCGGTGCCACCGGCACCCGCGGTGCCGACCTCGCCACCATTTCCACCGTTGGCGCCGTTGGGAGTTCCGGCAGAACCGTCGGCGCCGTTACCACCGTTGCCGGCCGAGCCAGCGGTGCCGCCGTTACCGCCGGCGCCGCCGTTGCCGTTGGTGCCTCCAACGGAGTTCCCGCCAGCACCGCCGACACCGCCGGCGCCACCGGCACCGCCGTTACCACCCAGGCCACCGGCGATGCCAGGAGCGCTGCCGTTAAGGCCGTTACCACCGGCACCGCCTGTGCCGCCGTTACCGGCTTTGCCGCCCGCGGCGGCGACACCGGTGAGAGATCCGCCGCCGATTCCGCCGTTACCGCCAACGCCGCCGGCCCCGCCGGTGCCGGCCCCGATGATCCCCGAGCCACCAAGGCCGCCCGCACCACCGTCGCCGCCAACCCCACCGACACTGGGCGTTCCGCCGACGAGTCCGCCGGCCGCACCATTGCCGCCCGCACCGCCGGCGCCGCCCTGGCCGCCGATACCACCGTCGACGCCGACGTTAGCCGCCGTCCGGGTCTGGGTGACACCGGTCCAACCG
>CAZADG010000021.1:0-18234 GCA_964483865.1 uncultured Mycobacterium sp.
CAGGACACCGACACCTGGCAGGACGGCCGCAACGGCGGACTGCTGGGCATCAGCGACCTGCTGCTGCGCGCGCACGTCATGGCCACCTACCTGTCGCACGACTTCGGCCGGGACTGGGGGTCGCTGCGCAAGTTCGACACCATCGTGGACGCCACACCGGCGGAACTGGAATTGGGCAGCGCCACGCGCGGTGGTCTGTGGTCGCCGGGGAAGATCCGGATCAAGGCCTGATCGGGGTTTATCCCCAGTCGCTACTCCATCCAGAAGGGTGGAGTCTGTCGGCAGGCTTTGTCCGGTACCCGGCGTAGTTTTCCGAACATGAGTTCGATCGCCGATGTGTTCGCCGGTCTGGACGCGGCCGTGGCCGCCGTCGATGACATCGATTGGGACGACCTGCCGTTGGCGGAGCTCCTGGAGGGCCTGGAGCGGTTGGAGACGGCCCGCCGGCGGGCCACCGCGTGCGCCTACGACGGCGCCGCGGCGGTGGACCGCCGCGACGGGCAGACCCTGAAGGTAGCCGCGCATCGGCTGGTCGCCGACCTGCTTCGGGTCAATCCCGGTGAGGCTAAACGCCGCATCCGCCACGCCGGGCAACTCGGCCCGCGCACCGCCCTGACCGGCCAACCCTTGCCGCCGGACCTGCCGGCCACCGCTGAGGCCTGGCACACCGGCACCCTTGACGGCGATCATCTGCGGGTTATCGACAAGTTCTTCCGCGAGCTACCCGATCACGTCGCACCGGCCGAGGGCGCCAAAGCCGAAAGATTCCTTGCCCGGCAGGCCGCCTTGTTACGCCCCGACCAACTGGAGAAACTGGCCACCCAACTCGCGGTCCGGCTGAACCCCGACGGGAGTTTCTCCGACGCCGACCGGGCTCGCAAGCGCGCGTTCGCCTGGTGCGGCGGCCAGGGGCCCGACGGCATGAGCACCGCCCGGCTCGTCGCCACCCCGGAACTGCGCGCAATGTTGGAGGCCTGGATGGCCAAGTTTGCCGCCCCGGGGATGTGCAACCCCGCCGACCAATCCCCCACCGTGAACGGCGAACCCGATCAGAGGGTGGTCGACAACGACGTCCGCAGCCATACTCAACGCCAACACGACGCATTGGCGGCACTAGTCCGCGGACAACTCGGCGATCCCGAACTAGGGCGGCACCGAGGCCTGCCGGTAGCGGTGATCGTTTCGGCCAGCCTTGAGCAGATGCACACCGGCGCAGGGGTTGCCGTGACCGCCGGCGGCACCCTGATTCCGATGGCCGATGTGATCCGGATGGCCTCGCATGCCTGGCACTACCTCTGCGTGTTCGACCAACACACCGAGCGCGCGCTTTACCTGGGCCGCGCCCGGCGTATCGCCACAGCCGATCAGCGAATTGTGTTACACGCAAAGGACCGCGGTTGCACAGCCCCCGGCTGTCACATGCCCGGCTACCTCTCCGAGGTACACCACTGCGACGAGTGGGCCGACGGCGGTCTGACCAACATCGACAAGCTCACCTTCGCCTGCCGGAGCAATCACAAGTATCTGATCGCCGGCGGGTGGACGACACGGAAACTCAAAGACGGCACCACTCAATGGCTTCCGCCGCCACACCTGCCACTACAACCCGGCACCAACACCTACCACCACCCCGAACGCATGCTCCCAGAGGACGGCGACAGTGTTGCGTAGCAGACGACTACAGTCCCGCTTCGGCCGGCTGCGGTGCGGGCTGGACGGTGATGAGGGGCTCGCCGGCCGCGATCTCGCCGGCTGTGCCCCCCTTGGCCATCTCGATCGAACCGAACTTCTTTGCGTTGAGCACCACGATCGGGGTGATCAGTGGGTAGCCGGCAGCCTCGATCACCGTGCGGTCAAAGGTCACCAGCGGAGTGCCGGCGCTGACCCGGTCGCCCTTGGCGACGTGAACGTCGAAGCCCTCGCCCTTGAGTTTCACGGTGTCCAGGCCGACGTGAATGAGGACCTCTACGCCGCTGTCCAGCAGGATCCCGTAGGCGTGGCCCGTCGGCTGCGCGGCGATCACGGTTCCCGCACCAGGTGCGTACGCGGTGTCGCCGGAGGGCTCCACCGCGATTCCCGGGCCCATGATGCCCTTGCCGAAGACCGGGTCCGGCACATCGCTGAGCGCAACCACCGTCCCGGTCAGGGGCGAGACGATCTCAGTGGTGACGCCGGCATCGCCGGCCGCTTTGGTCGCGGCCGCAGCGACGAGCGTGTCCGGGCTGGCCTCACCCATCGGGCCCTCGAGGTCGGCGACCGACACACCCGCGGCGGCCGCGGCGGCCGCCTGCTCGGGTGTCCGATAGCCGGAAAGGATCACCAGGATCATCGAAGTGAGGAAGGCAGCCAGCACCGCGACCGCGTACAGGCCCATGTTGCTGAAAGCCGGAATGGTCAGCAGCGAGGTGAACACGAAAGCCTTCGTCGTCACACCGCCACCGAGGCCGATGATCAGACCGCCGACCAGACAGCCGACCAGCATGCGTGGATAGATCCGCTTGAACCGCAAATGGATTCCGTACAGCGACGGCTCGGAGATACCGCCGAGCAGACCGGCGGCCAAGCCGCCCATGGCGGTCTGGCGCATCTGCTTGTCCCGCTCCCGCCAGGCCAGGAACAGCACGCCGGCAGTGGCACCGAAGCAGGCGAAGTTCCACGCGCCCATCGGCCCCTGGATGAAGTCGTAGCCCAGGGTTTGGATGTTCACCAGCATGATCGCGTTGATCGGCCAGTGCAGGCCCAGCGGAACCATGAACGGGTAGGCCAGCGGGATCAGAATCGCGAAGATCAGCGGCGAGAAATCGTTGACGGATTTCAGGAATCCGCCGAGGGCCGCACCGGTATAGACACCGAGCGGGCCGATGAGGAACGCCGTCAGCGGGATCATGACCAACATCGACAGGAACGGCACGAAGATCAACTGGACGTTCTCGGGGATGACCCGTTTCAGGAATTTGTACAGCGGTCCCAGTACGGCGGCCATCAGCAGCGGCGGGAAGACCTGCGAGCTGTAGTTGAAGATCGTCAACGGCAAGCCCAGTACCTGCACGACGTCGACCTGGGACCCGAACACGGTCTTGGGTTCGGTGAATTCCTTCATCGCGGCGAAGCCCGGCAGCATGACGACGGCCATGATCGCGAAGCCCACCCAGGGGTCGGCGCCCAACTTCTTCGCGGCGTTGTAGGCCACCATCAGCGGAAGGAAGACGAAAACGCTCTGCCAGCACAGGTTGATGAACTGCCACGTCGGGGACAGCTGGCTGGCCTCGCGGGGGTCGGCCCAGTTGGGAATGACGTCCAGGGTGCTCATCAGTGCCATGAAAGTGATGAACAGCGACGCACCCAGCAGCGCACCGAGGATCGGACGGAACGAGTCGGAGAGGAACTCGAAGAACGAGTCCAGCCAGGCGAACTTGCCGCGCGGGCCCTTGGCGCGCGCGGCGGCCTTGACCGCGGCGGCGTCGTCACCGGCGCCGCCGGCCATACCCGGCAGCGCCTTGATCTGGTTGTAGACGGTCTGCACTCCGCCGCCGATGACAACCTGATAGCGGTGACCCGCCTGCGGGACAGCCCCCATCACCCCGGAAACCGACTCCAGGGCGGACTGGTCGACTCCGGTGGCGTCGCGCAGCTGGAATCGCAAGCGGGTCGCACAGTGCGACAGGCTCTCGATATTGCCTGCCCCGCCGAGTTTCTCGACGATGTCGGCAGCTGTTGTGGACATAGGTTCCAACCCTCCGCGAAGCGCCTCGTGCCGGTCCCGGCATGGGTCAGCCGATGGTATCGGCGTTGCGGTGCGGCCGGATCCGAAATGCGGCGCAAACGCCGGATTCAGGGAGCCGGCGGGGTCCCGGCGCGGAGCCGCTCCGGCTGCTGTGACCAGACGGTCTGGTCGCCGGCCGAATCGGCCCGGGCGCAGTACGCCGGCATCCCGGATTCGGTCACGGCGGCCGCGCCGAGAACTGCGCAGTCGGCGCCGAGCACCACCACCGGCAGGTCCATCCGCGCCGAGACCGCGGGCGGTGGCGGGGTTGTGGGCGCGGAGCGGGGCATCCCGGTACCGCCCCTCCCTACCAGCGCGAAACCGGCGGCGGCCGCCCCGATCAGGACCAGTGCACCCAAACCGACGGTGACCCGGCGGTGTCGGCCCGTGGGCGGCTCGACGCGCGCGTGGCGGCCTGACGACCTTCCGGCCGCGTGACCGAGGGCGCGCTGCATCGCCTGCGCGAAGTCGCGGCACTGGTCGTAGCGGTCGGCCGGCTTCTTGGCCATCGCCTTCGCGAACACCGGCCCGAACGCGGCGAGTTCAGGCCGGTAGGTGCCGATCGTGGGCGGCGTGGAGCTGATGTGCTGTCCGATGACGACGGCGGGGTTGGTGCTGTCAAACGGTGCTGTGCCGGTCATCAGGTGAAACGCCGTGGCAGCCAACGCATACTGATCGGCGCGGCCGTCGAGGTCCTGACCGGTCAGCTGCTCAGGCGGGGCGTAGGTCACCGTCCCGACTGTCACCTCGGTGCCGGTCAGGTCGCTGGCCTGGCCCACCCAGCGGGCAACGCCGAAGTCCGCCAACATAATCCGCTCAGTCGCCGTGCCCGCACCGGATACCGGTTCACCCAGCAAGATGTTTGCCGGCTTGATATCGCGATGCAGCACATCGCGGCTGTGCGCGAAGTCGAGTGCCTCGGCGACCGCCGTCACGATCCGCACCACCAGTTCGGCCGGAACTGCGCCGCGATAGTTCTCGGTCATCAGACGGTAGGCGTCGGTACCGTCGACGAACTCCATGGAGATCCACAGCCGACCGTCGCACTCGCCGCGGTCGTAAATCGTGACGATGTTGGGGTGGCGCAATGTCGCCACCATTTCAGCTTCCTGATTGAACCGCTGCCGGTACTCCGCGTCGTGGCTGACGGCGGTACCGAGGATTTTCAGCGCATCGCGCCGCGGTAGACGGGGATGTTCGGCGAGATAGACCTCGCCCATGCCGCCAGTACCGAGCACCCGGACGACGGTATAACCGGCGAATACCTGTCCCTCATCGAGCGGCATGGGGAATCCCTAGGGGCAACCCCTAGGCCGCGACGGCGGCCTTCAGCGTTTCCAGCGCCGCGGCGGTCAGCTGAGCGAGTTCGGTGATCTCCTCGTCGCTGAGCGCCGATTGGAAAATCTCCGCCATGCGGCGGTTGGTGGCGGCCTCGACCTCGGCGTACCGGTCTTTCTTGTCGGCGCCGTCGGCGAACGGCTCCGACCAGCCGAACATCCGGGTGTAGGTCTCGTCGTGGCCGAGCATGTGCGCCTCAACCGGACTGATCCCGGACGCGCTGAGCAGATTCAGGTGCACGTCACCGCGCAGTTCACGCAGCACGAACATCACCTGCGCGGCGCGGGCCGGGGCGTCGTCGGCCAGTGGCATGGCGCGCCAGCCGACGAACATCGGGAGGCCGGGTCCCGGGGCTGCGGCGGTGATCTTCTCGCCCAACTCAGCGATCCGAGTCAACCCTTCGGCACCCGACAGATGCTTGCGGGCGAACTGGGCCAGCTGATCCCAATAGACCTCCGCCGCTCCGGCAGCGCCGCGGACCGCTACGCCCTCATCCCACAGTGCCGCGACCATGGTCGGCTCGAAGATCGCAAAAATCGACGCCACCGTGGCACCGGTGGCCTCGCCCAGCACACCACCGCGGCCGGCAACGTAACCGGCCAGCGGATTGGCATAGCCCGCGGCGATGCTGGAGCCGAAGGTCTCCGGGTGCAGCATGAATACACCGCCGACCTCGCCAATGGACCTGCCGGCGGTCTCGACCGCCGCGCTGGTGCGTGCGTCGCTCACTGGTTCTCCCACTTCTCACTACGGATCGGTTGACGGCGTTCGGATGAGTCTACGGACCGCCTCCTGCGCCCGGCGGGAATGCGCCCCCGACCGCCGATCGGGCAGGACCCGGCGCGGATTGGGCTCAAGGGACCCAGCGTGGAATGTTCCGCACCTGAGGTGTCAGCCGCCCAACAGTCGCCCAGACACCGCTATCGCCATCCGCCTGGGCAGAATCCGGTTGACCACCCGGGCGACGACGGCATTGCCGACGCCGTCGACAAAGCTCGGCTTCCGGTAGGACAGCACGCGCAGGGTGTGTTCGACGACCTGAGCAGGAGTCCTGGTGAACACCTGCGCCGCCGTACCCGACGCGGCGCTGGCCGCAGCCTCCCCGGCCAGTTCGAAAAACGGTGTGTCGGTGAGACCGGGGCACACCGCGAGGACCCGGATCCCGTGCTGGCGTTCCTCGGCCCACACGGCTTCGGTGAACGACAACACGAAGGCCTTCGAGGCACCATAGACCGCCATCTTCGGCAACGGCTGAAACGCTGCCGTGGAGGCAACGTTAATGATGGTCCCCCGGCCGTTGGCTCGCATCTGCGGTAAGTAGCGGGCGGTCGTGCCCACCAACGTGCGGCAGTTGAGCGCGACTTCGTCCTCGAGGCGTGCCGGGTCGGCGGTCGCGACATCGGAGTGCGTTCCGACGCCGGCGTTGTTGACCAGTACGTCGATCGACAAGCCGAGGGTGTTGGTCCGTTCCCACAGATCCGCCGCGGCGGCGGGCAGGGAAAGGTCCATCGCGATGACGGTGACGTCGACGCGGTGCGCGGCGCGTAACTGTGCGGCGAGATCCTCGAGCCGATCGGCACTGCGAGCCACCACGACCAGGTCGTTGCCCAGCGCGGCGAACTGCCGGGCGAATTCGGCGCCGATCCCGGTTGAAGCCCCGGTGATCAGAGTCACCACTGGTCCACCTCCACGCTGGTCGTCGGGTCGCCATCGTAGCGTCGATCCCACCGGGCCGGGCCCGGCTATCGTCGGCCCCGGCTACACTCCATGACGTGCGACATCCGTATCGGATGAGCGGAGTTGACGCCAGCTTTCTCTCCCTCGAAACCGCAACGCAACCCATGCAAGTGTTTTCGGTGCTGGAACTCGACACCTCGACGATGCCCGGTGGCTACAGCTTCGAGAACCTGCGTGACGCGCTGGCTGAGCGAATCCGGGCGATCCCGGAGTTCCGGGAGAAGTTGTCGACACACCGCCTGGATCTCGGCCACCCGGTGTGGGTGGAGGACAGCGACTTCGATATCGACCGTCACGTCCACAGGATGGTGATCAGCCCGCCCGGCGGCCGGGCCGAACTCGCCGAGATCTGCGGCATTCTGGCCGGACTACCGGTGGATCGAAGTCGGCCGCTGTGGGAGATGTGGGTGATCGAGGGCGTCGGCGATGCGGCTGGCGGCGCGACCGAGGCCCACCGGGTGACGGCTCTGCTGAAGGTGCACCATGCCGCGGCCGACGGGATGACGTACGTCAAGTTCCTCTCACAACTGTGCAGCCCCGAACCCCAACCGAATCGGCCGGAATTGGCGGCGGCGGCAATCGATACCGGCGCGCTGGCAGAGACGATCGACGGCCTGGCCGGGTTCGTTCGCCGACCGCTATATCTGATGACCACGGTCTTGCCGGCGGCCGTTGCGGCGGTGATCGACGCTGTCCGACGCAGGTCGGCCGGCAGGGCGATGGCGACACCGTTCACCGCCCCGCCCACCGCTCTCAACGCCGGATTCACCGCGCAACGCAACATCGCCTTCGCCCGACTCGACCTTCGCGATGTCAAGGCAGTCAAGGATCACTTCGGGGTCAAAGTGAACGACGTGGTGATGACGCTGGTGAGCGGAGTGGTGCGCCAGTTCATGCAGAACCGCTCAGAGTTGCCGGCCAGGTCGCTGGTCGCCATGCAACCGGTCTCGGTGCACGGGCTGTCCGATAGCACAGCCCGTAACCAGGTTTCGGGCATGCTCGTCCACCTGCAAACCCACATCGCAGATCCCGTAGCGCGACTGAAGGCGATAGCCGCCGCCAACAGCATTGCCAAAGAACAGGTTTCAGCGATCCGCCCGACGCTCCTTGAAGACTTCGGCGAGACCGTCGGTGCGGTACTGCTCGGTATCGCAAAACGGGTGTACGCCGTTGTGACGAAGTTCCGGCCGATGTACAACGTGATCCTGTCCAACGTTCCCGGGCCGGTTGGGCGTTACTTCCTGGGCGCCGAAATCAAGGCGGCGTACCCGTTCGGGCCCATCCTTCTCGGCGCAGGACTCAATTTCACGTTGTGGTCGATGGACGGATACCTTCACATGGGGCTCATCTCATGCCCATCTCTGGTACCCGAACTGGCCGATCTGGCCGAGGGCATCACCGCCGGACTAGATGCGTTCGTCGCCGAGATCGGCGGAGCACCAACAGCTTCCGCCGTCAGCTAACGCGCTACTCCGTCACCGGCCCGTACCGGGATGGAATCCCGGACAGCAGCTTGTGGATCTCCGCGACGTAGCGCTCGGGCTCCGGTCCGTGGCTGTGATAGGTGATCATCAGACGGCCGTCGAACGTACCGGCCGAATACATGTCGACGCCCGCCGATGTCGACGCGAACAGCAGGTCGAGCACGTACTGCTCGACCACGAGCTCCGGCGGGGTGCGCAGCGGGGGCAGTTTCCCGCCGTCCGTCGCCATCACGACGTCGGGCAGTCCGGGCGGGTTTCCCTGGTATTCCAAGCCGAAGTGCAGAAACGACTGTTGGATCAGGCCTTCAGCCAGATCCGCACGGAACGCCTCGGCGATGTCGCGGGCCAAATCCAAGATGTCGGTGTCCGGACGGATCTCGGCCAGGTACATCGCCATCCCCACCGGGTTGGTGGCCTCGGTGGAACCGACCGGCGGGGTTAAGCGGAAACGCAGATCGACCGGGTAGATGTAGGGGATCGGAAGGTGTGGGGTCTCGCGAATCCTCCACTCGGCCATCAGGATCGAAGCGGCGGTCAGGGAATTGAGACTGACCCGGCGACCAGAACAGATGCCGGTCAGGGCTTGGGTCTCCTGACGGGAGAGCCGACAGGTGGCCGACGGCACCAGAACCGACTGGAGGCCGACACGTCCTACATTCCGCCGCGAGGGAGGCAACTCGTAGGCAAACATCGCCGGCAGGAAGCGCTCCAGGCCGAACCGCTGAAGTTTGACGATGCCACGCTCGTCGAGTGCCACCTCCAACGACTTCGGAACGGGCTCGGCCTTGACCGGGCCGACGCCGGTGCCGGCGACGATGTCGGTGTACCACCCGAACAGCTTGTCCAGCAGAGCGAACGAGTGGTGCGCATCAGACAGGGCATGGCTGGTGAAAAGGGTGAGTTCGGAATGATCTTCGCCCAGTCTGAGTCGCAGATTGACCAGTGACTCGGACTGGTTCGGCAGCCGTCCCGCGGACGTGTCGCCGATCCTCTCGAGCCACATTCCTTCGTGCTCGTATTCATCGACCATGATCTGGTGTCGGCCGTCGGCGCCCCGCTCGAGGTAACCGGCATGGGCTGGGTGTACTCGCAACAACGTCTCGAAAGCAACCGCCATGGCGCCCACGTCCACCGGACCGCGCAGAGTGACGGTGAGACCGATGAAGCTCTCGACTTTCGCGTAGAACTCCTCGCTCGGCGACAGGTAGCGGATCGACGTTGAGCCGAACACTAGGCAGACCTCCTTGTGTGGATCTTGCGGTTCACCTGCTGGTACTCGCGCGACGGTAACCCATCATGATGGGCAGCAGGCAGACCACGAAGATCGCGCCGCACCACAGCAGGGTGCTTGTCAGCGGCGACGTCACCGGCCCCCCGACGGAGAGCCCGCGCATCGCTTCGACGGCCTGCGACATCGGCTGGTTGCGCACCGCCGGCTGCACCCAGTCCGGGTAGAGGTCTACCGGGATGAAACCGGTGCAGAAGTTCGCACCCAGGATGATGACGGGCTGCAACGCTTCGACCATGACGGATTTGGGCCAGTACAGCGCGACCGTAGTCGCGATCGCGGCGAATGCGACTCCGAAGATCACCGGGATCGCAACCCACAGCACTGCCTCGGCCACCCCGCGGTGGAAGCGAAACCCCAGCAGCATGCCGACGCCCAGGATGATCAGCGTGGTCACCAGCAGCCGCACGACCTCGGCGACCAGGCGGGCGATCATGGCCGCCCCGCGGTGGATCGGCAGGGACCACAGTCGACCCAGGAATCCGTCGAAGCGCTCGGCGTTGATCCCGACCATCCCGGTCGCCGAACCGGTCATCGTCGCCAGCAGTGCCACCAGGGCCACCATGCCGTACAGGGCGTTTTGGCCGGTGGCGTCCGAGATCGACGTGCCGAAGACGTAATGCAGCGTCAACAGGAACGCGACGGGCAGCACCACAGCATGGACGAGCGTCATCGGGGTGCGAGCCGACCGGAGCAGCAGCCGTCGGGCCAGCACCGCCGTTTGGGACAGCAGGTCCGCCGGCGAAGTGCCCGGCACGCCGGACGGGCCGTCGATGACAGCCATCAGCTTCGCCCCCGGTACACCACGACCGCCCAGGGCAACGTGACGGCAATGATGCCGACCAGCCACGCCAGTGCCGGCCAGATCACCGCCCAGGTGACCGGCGGCACCTGGTCACCTGAGTCACCCGCCAGCGCCCGCATCGCGTAAACCACCCGGGAGATCGGCTGATTGTCGACGATCGGCTGCAGCCATCCCGGAAAGCGATTCAGCGGTTGGATTCCCACCGAGAGGAATCCGAAGATGAGCTGCGGCAGCAACAGCCACTGGGCGGTGGTCGCCGGATCCCGGGACTTGGTCCCGAGGGTGTCTCCCACCAGTGCCAGGGCAAGACCGGCGAGCAGCGTCAGCAGACAGAACGCCAAGGCGTAAGCCGATCCCCGGTAGAAGCGGAATCCGATCACGAATCCACACGCCAGCGCCACGACAAGTCCGATCACGCAGCGATACACGCTCGCGGTTATCCGCGCCGCCAACGGCATCAGCGACGGGATCGGCAGCGACTGGAAACGCCGATTGATGCCCTGCACCGAGTCGTTCGCCGCCCGGAATGCGGTGGAGATCGACGCGAATGAAATGGCCTGCAACACAATCAGCGGGACGACGAACTGCGCGTAGCTGCTCATCTGAAGGTCGGGGCGATTCATCAGCCGGTTCAGCGGGATGTAGAGCGCGGCAGTCGCCGCCACCGACACCACCACGCCCACCGCCACCTCACCGTTGCGCAGGGTGGGAGCGACGAGGCGCTTCGTCAGGACCCGCCACTGCTGCAACCCGGACGGCGCCGGTTGCTCGGCAGTCAACAATGCGGTCACGAGAAAACCTCGCCGGGGACGAAATCTGCCTCGGTATCGCTGGCTGCCGACCCGGTGAGTGAGAGGAAGACGTCGTCGAGCGAGGGCCTGCGTAATGCGATGTCGGCCAACGCGATACGGGCGGCGTCCAACCGCGACAGTGCCGCGCTCAACGTACCCGGCCCATCCGGGGCGGGCACGCTCACCCGATCGGACTCCGGGGTAAGCGCGGCGCGGGCGGCCTCCGGCAGCAGCGGGCCCAGTGCCTCCGCGACGGCGTTGAGGTCGGCGGGGTCACGCGGCACGATCTCGCACACGGTGCCACCCGTGCGCTCCTTGAGTTCGTCGGCGGTTCCCTGCGCGACGATGACGCCTCGGTCGACGACGATGATCCGATCGCTCAGCGCGTCGGCTTCCTCGAGGTACTGCGTCGTCAGCAGCGTCGCTATTCCCGCGTCCTTGAAGGTGGTCACCAACGCCCAGATCGCTTGTCGACTGCGCGGATCCAGCCCCGTGGTCGGCTCGTCGAGGAACACCACCTCCGGGCGGACGACAAGTCCGCACGCGATATCGACGCGACGACGCATGCCGCCCGAGTAGGTGGCGACCCGGCGACCACCGGCGTACTCCAAATCGAACTCACGAAGTAACTCACGGGCGCGGGCCTTGGCGGCGCCCGCCTTCAGCCCCCGCAGCTGGGCGAACATCACCAGGTTTTCGTACCCGGTGAGCATCTCGTCGAGGGCCACGTGCTGGCCGGTCAACATGATCGAGCGGCGCACCATCGCGGCGTCGGTCGTGACGTTGTGGCCGGCCACCCACGCGCTGCCCCGGTCCGGCTTGGTCAGCGTCGACAGGATCTCCACGGTGGTCGTCTTACCCGCGCCATTGGGTCCAAGCAGTGCCACCACTTCGCCGCGGCCCACGTGAAACGAGATATCGCTCAGTGCAGCAACCGAACCGAACGATTTGCCGATCCCGTCGACGTCGACACCGACATCCGAATTGTTCTTCGACTCTGACATCGCCTTGCTACCTATTCGTCGTCTAGTGCCGCTGCGGACATGTCGATCATGGTGAAATCGTCGTCCTCGTCCTCGCTGTCATCGCCGTCGGCGTCACCACGAAGCGCCTCACCGATCACCTGCATGAGGGTGGCCGGGAATTCTTTCGCGAGTGCCTCGATGGTGTCGCCCAACACCCGCCGGCTGTCGTGCCAGAAGTCCAGGTGCAGCACGCCACCGTGGCGGTAGGCCCGCAATTCGACAGGATGACCCAGGCCGGAAACCGCCTCGCGGACGGTCAGTTCGCTGTCGCTGTCGAACCGGACCGCCGCATCGCTGTCCTGCCACTCAGGGATCATCCCGAGATACGAGACGAGCACCTCAGCGGCGCCGGCCGCTCCCAACAGACCCGCGGCCGGAGCGTGCAGATACCGCAGCAGCCCGTATCCGATGCCGTGATGGGGCACTGCCTTCACCGTCCGACTGATGTCGGCCAGTAGCTCAGCCGAGCTGACGGCCGCCTCGCCCGCACAGGTCAGCGGGACCGGGTAGATCGTGGAGAACCAGCCGATCGTTCGGTGGAAGTCGACCTCGGGACGCAGGACCGAACGCCCGGACCCCAGGAGGTCGACGGCGGCGACACCCTCGCCGACACGTGCCGCGAGGCTGCGGGCCAGGGCGCCCAACAGGATCTCCTCGGTCGAGACCTGCAAGATGCGGCGCGCATTGTCGGTTTCGGAGGTCTGCTCGGCGTTGAGCTCGACCGCCACTCTGACCATGTCATCAACCCCCGGCGCACCGCCCGCGGCCTCACCGTCGGTCAGCCGCACGGTCGTCTTCTCGTTGTCGATCCAGTAACCCAACTCGTCGAGGACAGCGGGATGGGCGGCAAGGGCCGCACAACGATTCGACCACTCCCGCCAGCTGGTGGTGGCCGGTTCCAGAGTGATGTCGGCACCACCGAGTCGCTGGCCGAACGCGGACAACACGTCGGTCATCAGAACCTCGCGTGACATCGGGTCGTCGACCATCGCGTGCAGGGTGAGGACCAGGAATCGAGGTGCACCCTGGGCGTCGACCACGTAGGTCATCGTGAGGGGCCAGCTGTCCAGATCCTGATCAGCCAGCACTCCGGAGACGATGGCCTGCAGCGCTTCTCGCTCCTGAGAGGTTTCCGGCTGGGCGTCGGCGGGCAGCGGCCGCTCGGCCAGATCCATGACGTCAACCGGATCACCGATGTGCTGCATCCACATCCCGGCGCGGTTCACGAGCCGGGTCCGCAACGCGTCGTGCTGGTTGACCACGGCAGTCATGACGGCCCGAACATCGTCGGCGCTCACCCGGGAGTCGATGCGCAGCACCAGCGGTACCCGCCACCGTCCCGGATCGGCCAGTCCGCCGTCGAGGAAACGCAGGATGTTCGGCGGCACGGCCGGATGAGATTCACCGGTGTCCTTGCCGGCCAATCCGCCGGCCGACTGACGCGCGACCAGCGCCTCGGCCAAGGCAGCCACGCTGCCATGGTCATAGAGGTCCTGCGGGGTGAGTTCCACGCCTTCGTGGGTGGCGGTCATCGCGACACCGATCGCCACCAGTGAGTCGCCACCGATCTCGAAGAAGTTGTCACCCGGGGCAACAGACTCCACGCCCAGGCAACTCGACCAGATCCGCTGCAGGGTGGCTTGCATCTGAGCGTGCGCATCCAGTGGCGCTCCGCCGCCGCCCGACTGGACCGCGACGGCGCCGGAGCCGTCCGCGGCAGCCACCCCGGGCCTCCGGGCCACCGTATGGTCCGGGTCGATCCAATAGCGGGTGCGGGCGAAGGGATACCCGGGCAGCGTGACGCGCTGAGGCCGATCGCCGTACAACGTCGACCAGTCCACATCGACGCCGGCCGCCCACAACTGTCCCAGCGCGAGCAGGAAGGTGTCCCGGTCGTTCCGGCTCTGCAGGGGATGGCGCATCAGCCGGATTGCGCGATGGTTCTCCGACCAGCCGGGCATGCGCACAGCCGATCCGGTCAGACTGCCGCCGGGTCCCACCTCGAGGAGCACCCGGTTCGGGTCACCCAGAAGCGTCTCCACCTCATCGGCGAAACGCACTGTCGAGCGGATCTGGCGGGCCCACCGATTCGGATCAGTCGCCTCGTCGTCGGTCATCCACGTCCCGGTCACGTTGGACAGCATCGGGATTCGCGGGGTGTTCAGCGTCAGCGTCGACAGGTACTCGGCGAACGGAGCGATCACCGTGTCCATCGCCCGAGAATGGAACCCGTGCGAGGTCCGCACGCGTCGAGCCAGGATTCCGGCGGCGGCAAGGCGATTGGTGAGATCACGGATCGCCGGCTCGGGTCCGGCGACCACGCAACTGCCGAACTCGTTGATGGCGGCCACGTCGACATCGTCGGACAGATGATCGGCGATGTCCTCGGGGCTGGACGCCACCGCCACCATCGCCCCCGGCGGCGCGGCGTGCATCAGGCGCGCCCGCATCGAGACGACCTTGATCGCCGTTTCCAGATCGAAAACCCCGGCGACGGTCGCGGCGACGAGTTCGCCGATGCTGTGTCCGGCCAGCGCCGCGGGCGTGACCCCGTGCGAGAGAACCAGTTGCGCCAGTGCGTATTCGACCGTGAACAGGGCCGGTTGGGCCAGATCCGTGGACTCCAGGCCGGCGGCATCGGCGCCGAAAATCTCGGCTGTCAGATCGATGCCCAGTTCGTCGGCGAAGCCCGCGGCACATCGGTCGAAGATGTCGCGGAACTTCGACTCGGCCTCGTAAAGATCGCGGGCCATGCCGACGTGCTGGGAGCCTTGACCGGGGAACAGGAATGCCACCCGCTGCTCCCCTGGCGCGATGCCCGTCGGGCACTGCCCGACCGAGATGTTCTCGTGCTCGTGGGCACTGAGCACCGCGCAGGCGTCGGCATGGTCGGTCACGACGGCGGCCATTCGCACCTCGTGTGACCGCCGAACGCTGAGTGTGAATGCCACATCGGCGAGCGCAAGGTCGTCGTGTCCGGCCAGGGCCGCGGCTAGGGCAGCCTTGCCGTCCTGCAGGGACTCCGCCGTGCGCGCGGACAGCAGCAAAACCTGGGGTCCGGTCGGCGCAGCTGCGGCCGGCGCTGTGCGGGGCGCCTCCTCGACGATCGCGTGCACATTCGTGCCGCCGACGCCGAAGGAACTGACGCCGGCTCGGCGCGGGCCTTCGGACTCCCACGGCAGCAGTTCGCTGGAAACAACGAACGGCGTATTCTCAAGGTGCAGTTCAGCATTGGGCGCTGTGTAGTGCACCGTCGGGGGAATCTTTTTGTTCTTCAGGCACAGGACCGTCTTGACCAGACCGGCGACCCCGGACGCAGCGTCGAGGTGCCCGATATTGGACTTCACCGAGCCCAGCACGCACGGACCCGACCGCTCTCGGTCGGAGACCTCGAAGGCCTGCCGCAGAGACTCGATCTCGATCGGGTCGCCGAGCGGGGTACCCGTTCCGTGGGTCTCCACGAAACCGATGGTCGAGGAATCGACGTCGGCAACGGCGTGCGCTTCGGCGATGACTTCAGCCTGCCCCGCGACGGCGGGAGCGGCATAGGTCATCTTCATCGAGCCGTCATTGTTGACGGCCGAACCGCGGATGACGGCGTGGATGCGATCGCCGTCCTCGAGTGCGGCCCGCAGCGGCTTGAGGATGACAGCCGCCACCCCGCTGCCGAAAATGGTGCCGTCAGAATTGACGTCGAACGGCCGGCATTGACCCGACGGCGACACCATCGCCCCCGGCTCATAGGTGTAACCGACGCGGTGCGGCACCCGGATCGCGGACGCCCCGGCCAGCGCCATGTCGCATTCCCGGGCCAGCAGACTCTGACAGGCCAGGTGCACGGCCACCAATGAGGAGGAACACGCGGTCTGGACCGAGATGCTCGGACCGCGCAGGTTCAGTTCGTGAGAGGCCCGGGTAGCCAGGTAGTCCTTGTCGTTGAGCAGAATCAGGTTGAACATCTCGACGGTGATTCCCTCACCGACCAGCAACGTGCTGTCGCGGTGCGACATCAGATTGTCGAACAGATAACCGCTTGCGGTGCTGCTGGCGAAGACGCCGATCGAACCGTCGTAGTCCGCCGGGTCGTACCCGGAATCCTCGAGCGCATGCCAGGCTGTCTGCAGGAACAGCCGCTGCTGCGGATCCATCATCCGGGCGGTGTACGGGTTAATCCCGAAGTACTCCGCATCGAACTCGTCGATCCCGTTGAGTGGCGCCGCGCGCCGAACGTAGGCCGGATCGGCCAGCGTCTTGGCGCTGACGCCGGCAGCGGTCAACTCCTCCTCGGAGAGGGTGACGACGGACTCCTCACCGCGGCAGAGGTTCTCCCAGAACTCGGTCACCGAATCCGCGCCGGGGAACCGGCCGGCCATTCCGATGACCGCTATCGCGTTGGGCGGAAATTCGGTACTCACACCTGATGTCCTTTCTCTTTGCCGGCCGCAGCTTCCCGGCGAGCGCGGGCGCGTTGCGCAGCGCGCGCTCCGAGGCTGGGGCGAGCAGGTGCCGCCGACTGTTCCGCCGGTACGAAACCCATCCGGTCATAGAGCGCGTCAGTCAACGACGAGACGGTCGGATACTCGTAGATCAAAGCGGCCGGCAGCGCCAAGCCGAGGCTGGCGGCAAGGCGGCGTTGCAGAGTCACGCTCATCAGCGAGTCCATGCCGAGTTGGAAGAACCCGGCGTTGGGATCGAGGGCCTGATCGGCGGAGAATCCGATGACGGCGGACGCCAGCGAGGCGATGTGGTCGGCCAGTAACGCCCGGCGGCGTTCCGGCGCACACTCCCGCAGTTCCTTGCGGAACTCACTCTCCGTGGCCGCGTCATCGGCGGCGGACTCGCGGACGAGCACGTCGTCGACGATGCGCAGCGCGCCGCGGGTCCGGTAGGCAGCGGCCAGCAGCGGCCAGTCGGCGTCGACGATCGTGGTTCGCACCGGCGCATCGGAACTCATCAGCAGTGGCAGGGCGCGGATGGCCACCTCGTCGGGCATCGGTTCGAGCCCGGCGTTGGACATCACTGCGCCGGCGTCGGTCTGTTGGTCGGCCAGCGACTTCCACAGTCCCCAGTTCACGACGGTCGCCGGTAGTCCCAGATTGCGCCTGGCGTAGGCGAAGGTGTCAAGGAAGTTGCTGGTTGCCGTGTAGTGGGCAAGCCAGCGCGAGCCGAGCAGTCCGGAGATCGACGAGAACAGCACGAAATAGCGGACATTCGTTCTCAGCGAGAGATCGTGCAGCACCCCGAGCGCATCGAGCTTGGGGGCGAACATGGTGTTCACATCGGCGTCGGTCATGTCCGACAAGGTCACCGGTCCGCCGGCGAATGCGGCGAGGTAGATCCCCTCAAGCGCCGGGAGTTCGGTTCCGAAACGGTCGAACAGGACAGCCATGGACTGCTCATCGGTCACGTCGGCGGCGACCTCGACCAGCGTTGCTCCCGTCGAAGCCAATTCCCGGCCAACCTCTTTCAGCCGATCGCCCGGGTGGCGGGACACCGCGACGATGGTTCGGGCGCCCATTGCGGCGAGCTGGCGGATGAGATAGGGGCCGATATGGCCGGTCGCTCCGATGACGAGGTGACTGCCGCCCGTGGTCACATCGGCATCTGATGCCCAAGGCACCGTGGGCCGCAGGCGCGGCACGTAGCGCACTCCGGCGCGGTAGACGACCTGGTCCTCACCATCACCGGCGGTTGCTTCCCGGCGGATCAGCCGGGCCGCCAGCACGGCGGGAACCGATTCGTCGACATCAATGACCCCACCCCAGATCTCGGGATGCTCGAGGGCGAGCGTGCGGCCGAGGCCCCACAGCACAGCGTGGACGGGATCGGCCCGGTCGCCGTCGATCACGGGCTGGGCGTTTCGGGTCAGGAAGAAAAGCTTCGGCGGCGAGGCGAGCGCGGCCAGCTCGGCGGCGATTCGGCGAGCCTGGTTGAACAGCGCGTAGGCCGCTGCGATGTCGGTGGCCGAGCCATCGGAGGACGGCGCGAACAGCACGTAGTCCG
>CAZADG010000021.1:18334-42980 GCA_964483865.1 uncultured Mycobacterium sp.
CCAGGCGCCGGTGGGAGCCGTCGATGTTTCCGGCAGCGGGCCGCTCTGCCAGGTTGGTTCGTACAGCCAGTCCGCGGGAACGGGGCTCTCCTGCACCGGCTTGCGGGTGCCGCGCTCCGTGCGAAAACCGTTGGCGGGCTGGGGAGGTGCGAAATCCAGCCAATGTCTGGTGTGGTGCCAGGGGGTTTTCGGTAGGTCCGGGTGGGGCTCCGGGGGATGCTCGCCAAGGGGCGGCTGGGTGGTGAAGGTGGAGTTCAGCGCCGCATGGAACGAGACCGTCTCGTTCGTGTCGCGCTGCAGTGTGCCGATGCTGTGGTGATGGCCGTTGCCGGCTGCCGGATCTTCCAGGGTGTCGGAAATGGCCTTGGTGAGCAACGGATGCGGACTGATCTCGATGAAGGTGGTGTGGTTGGCACCCGCGGTGGCGACGGCGTCGCTGAATCGGACGGGGTTACGGAGGTTGGCCACCCAGTGATCGGCGTCGAATTGCGGGGTATCACCGGCATTCTCGACGGTGGAGATGATCGGGATCACCGGGAAACCGGGCTCCAGGTCGGCCAGCGCATCTTTCAACTCGGGCAGGATCGGGTCCATCATCGCGTGGTGGGAGGCCACGTCCACGTTCACCCGGCGGGCGAACCTGTTGAGTTCACCGGCCCGGGCGACGACAGCGTCTACGGCCTCGACGGGACCGGCGACGACGGTCTGGCGCGGGGATGCGTATACCGCCACCGTCACCCCCGGGAAGTCGGCGATGAGCGACTCGGTGGCAGCTGCGTCCATTTCCAGCAGAGCGATCGCACCGCTGGCGGCACGGCTGGCCATCAACTGCGACCGCCTCGCGATCACCCGCAACCCCTCGGCCGGGGTGAGCGCCCCGGCCACCACTGCCGCGGTGACCTCGCCCATCGAATGACCGATCACAGCGTCGGGCTCGACCCGGTAGGAGCGCCACAGCGCGGTCAGCGCCAACTGGATGCCCACCAGTACCGGCTGGATCTGCTCGATGGCGGTCAACTCCCGACCATCGGCGAGGACTTCGTAGAGCGAAAAGCCTACTTCTGCAACGAAATCCGGTTCCAGTGCAGCGATGGCTTCGGCGAATGCGGGTTCGTCGGCGAGCAGCTTCCTGCCCATCCCCGCCCACTGCGAGCCCTGGCCCGAGTAGACGAACACGATGCCCGGCCCGCAGGTGCCCTGGTGGGGGCCGACCACGCCGGCCGCGGGTTCCCCCGCCGCCAGCGCGCGTAAGCCAGCGACCGCTTCATCCCGGTCTGCGGCACACACGGTGGCGAACACGGCCTGCTGTGTCCGATGGTGATTGAGGGTGTGGGCCACGTCGGCCAGCGATACGTCCGCCCCCGCACCGGTCATCCAGTCAGCCAACGCGCCGGCCGTGGACACCAGGCGTTGGGGACTCTTGCCGCTGACAACCACGGTGGTGACCGGCGACTCGACGGTCGGCTCAGCGGGTTCGGGCGGCGGCGCCTGCTCCAGGATCAGGTGGGCGTTGGTGCCACCGAAACCGAACGCCGACACCCCTGCCAGGCGCGGGCGTCCGGTATCGGGCCAGACCAGGGATTCGTCGACGACCCTCAGACCAAGCTCGTCGAAAGGGATGTGCGGATTGGGATTGTCGAAGTGCTGATTGGGCGGGACCTCACCGCGCTGGACCGCCACCGCCGCCTTGATCAGGCCGACGATGCCGGCGGCTGCCTCCAGGTGTCCGAAGTTTGTTTTGGCCGCCCCGACCAGCAGTGGGGCCTCCGGGGCGCGTCCCCGCCCGAAGACGGCGCCGAGAGCGCGGGCTTCGATGGGGTCGCCGAGCAACGTGCCGGTTCCGTGGGTTTCCACGTAGTCGACTTCGGTCGGCTCCACACCGGCATCCGCGCACGCGGCGCGCAACACGGCGGCCTGGGCGGTCGGACTGGGTGCCATCAGACCGTTGGACCGGCCGTCGGAGTTCACCGATGAGCCCCGCACGACTGCCACGATCCGGTCCCCGTCGCGCAGCGCATCGGAAAGCCGCTTGAGCACGGCGACACCGCAGCCCTCACCGCGCACGAATCCATCGGCCGCGGCGTCGAATGCATGGCATGCGCCGGTGGGCGACATCGCCTCGGCCATGTCGAAGCTGCGCGTGACGACGGGGGAAAGCAACAGGTTGACCCCGCCGGCAATCGCCATCTCCGACTGACCGGTGCGCAGACTTTGGCAGGCCAGGTGGATCGCGACCAAGGAGGAGGAGCAGGCGGTGTCGACGGTCAGCGAGGGACCCTGCAGATCAAGGAAATACGACAGCCGGTTGGCGATGATGCTCAACGCGCCACCGGTTCCGCTCCATGCTTCGACCTGGCTGATGTCCCGGGAGGCCATGAACCCGTACTCGCTGACGCACGCGCCGACGAAGACACCGGTCTTCGTGCGCTGCAAGGACCCGGCCGGGATGCCGGCCTGTTCGAGTGCTTCGACGGTCACCTCGAGCATCAGGCGCTGCTGCGGATCGATGTAGTCGGCCTCACGCGGGGTGATGCCGAAGAATTCGGCGTCGAAGCCCGCGACATCGGACAGGAAAGAGCCCCATCGCGTGGTGTCCGCCAACGCCTGCGCTGCGGCCGGGGATCCGTTGTCGAAAGCCTGCCACCGGTCATCGGGCACAGTGGTCACTGCGCAACGCCGCTGTGTCAGGAAGTCGAAGAGTTCGTCCGGTCCGTTGACGTCTCCCGGGAACCGGCAACCTAGTCCGATGATGGCGATCGGTTCCGTCATCGTGGCGGGGCCACCGTCGACGACGCGCGCGGCCTCGGCGTCGGGATGGGTCAGCGCACGCGCCAGGCCGGCCACGGTCGGGTTCTGCCAGATGTCGACCGGCGAGACCGACCGGCCCAACTTCTCGGTCAGTTCACCGGCCAGCACCACTCCGTCGCGGGAGCCGATACCGAGTTCGTTGAACGGCTTGACGATATCGACCTGATCCGGACTGCAGCCGATATTGGTGACGAGATAGTCGACCAGCCAGTGGCGGAGGTTGGCTTCCTCATCGCCCGCTCGGGTCATACCGCCACGCCTAATCCGTCCACTCGATGGAACTCACCCAGACGGTACAGCTGCCCGCATGACGACCGGCGGATCTTGCCGCTGGTGGTGATCGGGATGGAGCCGGGTGCCACCAGCACGAGGTCATCGACCCGCAGGTTGTGCATTTTCCACACCGCGTCGGCAACGCGGCGCCGGACGGACGTCAGCTCCGGCGTGGGCTTCACCTCGACGATCGTCACCAGGTTCTCGGTGGACCCGTTCTCGACAGAGATCGCGGCGACGCGGCCACGGGTGATATCGCGGATAGTGGCCTCGATGTCCTCGGGATAGTGGTTGCTGCCGTCGACGATCAGCAGGTCCTTGAGCCGTCCCATGATGAACAGCTCACCGTCGGATACCGCACCCAGATCGCCGGTACGCAACCACGGACCGGCCGGGGTGCCTTCGGACGGATTCTTGATCCTGGCGCGGAAGACCTGGGTGGTGAGCTCCGGCTTACGCCAGTAGCCCAGCGCGACGTTGTCACCGCACGTCCAAATCTCGCCCACGCTGCCAGCGGGCTGCTCAATCCCGGTCTGCGGGTCGACGATGCGCACCGGGTAGGCGTCGGCCGGGCCGTAGCTGACCAGCTGGGTTCCGCCGTCCTGCTCGGAATCTCTGCGCTGAGCGACGCCGGCGGCAAGCTGCTGCAGATCGAAGCGGGCGGTGCGAACACGTGCCGAGTCCGGCGGCGTCGCGACGTACAGGGTGGCTTCGGCCAGACCGTAGGACGGCCGGATGGCCTGCTCGGTGAGGCCGAACGTGGAAAAGCGGTCGATGAACCGCTTGACGGTGCCGTAGTGCACCCGCTCGGCACCGCTGAGGATGCCGTGCACGTGGCTGAGGTCCAGGCCTTCCATGTCGGCATCGGAGGTCCGGCGCACGGCAAGTTCGAAGGCGAAGTTGGGCGCGCCCGAAAGGCACAGCGGGTTCTGCGCCATCAGCTGCATCCAACTCGCCGGCTTGGACAGGAATGCCAGCGGGCTGGTCAGCACCGCCTCGCATCCGGTCACCACCGGAGAGCAGACGCCCATGATCAGGCCCATGTCGTGGAAGAAGGGCAGCCACGACACAACTGTGGTCTCCAGCGGGACGGTGCCACCGAATGCGCCGAAATAGTCCCGGCCGGCCTGCTCGATATTGCTGGTCACGTTGCGGTGGGAGACGATCACGCCTGCCGCGGTGCGGGTCGAGCCGGAGGTGTACTGCAGGTAGGCCGGACCATGACGCGAGTCGTCGGTCTCGTCGAGGGCACGGAGAACGTCGACGTCCACGATGTCCGCCTCGATGACGACGGGGGCTACCCGTCCGCCGCGCGCCGTCGCGTACTTGTTGACGTCCGTGACCACCGCCGAGGTGGTCAGCAGGATCGACGGTGTGCTGTCTTCCAGGGCCGACGCCACCCGCTGGTCATGAACGCCGGCCATCGGCACGGACAGTGGCACCGCGATAAGCCCTGCCTGCAACGCCGCGAAGAACCCCACCACGTAGTCCAGGCCCTGGGGAGCGAGAATCGCCACCCGGTCACCCGGCGTGGCGTTGCGGCGCAACTCCTCGGCCAGCGTCAGGACTCGGCGGTACAGCTGGTTCCAGGTCAGGCGCTCCGGGTGTCCGGTACCCAGCACGGAACGGTCCATGAACGAGTAGGCCAGGGTGTCACCCTGGGTGGCCGCCCGGTGGCGCAGCAGCGCCGGCAGGGTCAGTTCGGTGATTTTCGCTTCGGTGGGCAGCATTCGGGGTAACCTCATTGCGTTGTTCGATCACGTGTCGGTGCGGGTCCGATACGTCTGGATGCGGCACGTCCGCACAGCTGTCACCAGCTGTGATGCACTGCGGCCGTAAATTCACGCGATTGAACATCGACGCGACATTGCGCCCCCGCGACCCCCGCTCGTGCGGGAATTGACACTAGTCTACCATTCCGCGGCGGCTCAGTTCGAACCAGCAAACTTTGCCCGCGGTCGCCACCCGCTGAGTCGCGGCGCCGTTACTGGACGCGAGAGTCGTCTCCGAGCACCCGCCGCTCGATCCATTGCGGCAGCTCCGGCAAATGGTCGTTGATGTAGAAGTGACCGCCCGGAAAAACCGTCACGTCGAAATGCCCGGTGGTGCGCTGTTGCCAGGGGCTGACCAGTTCCTCGGTGGCCAACTCATCGTCCTCCGGCATGAGGGCGTGCAGCGGGCACGAGACCACGGCTTCCGGCGGGCGCTCGTAGGCGGCGACGGCCTTCAGTCCGCGCAGCGTCGGCAACAGCGTCGCGGCAAACTGCTCGTTCTTGAGGAACTCGGGGTTGGCGCCGGTGATCTCGCAGACCACGTTGAGCATCTGCTGATCGGAGCCTTCCAGCTTGGAGATTCGCCGCAGCAGGCCCGGCGCCGCCGAGGCGGACACGAAGAGCCTGGAGATCGGATTGCCGGCGGCCTCGAAACGCAGCGCGAGTTCGAACGCCAGCAGGGCTCCCATGCTGTGACCGAAAAAGGCCACCTCGGCGCCGGGAGTCTCCTGCGGGTTCACCATCGCCGCCAGCTTGTCGGCCATTTCGGTGATCCCGGTGTACTTGGACATGTCCTTGCCCGTCCGCTTTCCCGGGTACTGGACGGCGACACACTTGACCTCGGGTGAGAACGCCCGGGCGAACGGCACGTAGAAGTCGGCCGAGCCGCCGGCATGGGGGAAGATGAACAGCCGCGGCTGGGTCCGCGGTTCCGATTGCGGGCCGGTCATTAGATCGGGATCAGGCCGTGCTTACGCTGTACGCGCTGAATCTGCTTGTCCCGCAACAGCCGCATGGAACGGCGCAGCAGCAGCCGGGTCTGGTGCGGCTCGATCACCGCGTCGATGAAGCCGCGCTCGGCGGCGATGTACGGGATCGCCATGTTGAGGTTGTAGCCCTCGATGAAATCCGCGCGGATCTTCTGCACCTCCGGCGCGGTGGGGTCGGGGAAACGTTTGACCAGCAACTGGGCGGCACCCTCGGCACCGATCACCGCGATCCGGGCGGTGGGCCAGGCGAAGTTCAGATCGGCGGTCAACTGCTTGGAGCCCATCACCGCGTACGCCCCGCCATAGGACTTGCGGATGGTCAACGTCACCTTGGGAACGTCGGCCTCCACCACGGCGTAGAGGAACCGGCCGCCACGCTTGATGATGCCGTTCTTCTCCTGCTCAACGCCAGGAAGGAAGCCCGGGGTGTCGACGACGAACACGAGAGGCACGTTGAAGGAGTCGCAGAACCGGACGAACCGGGCCGCCTTGTCGGAGGCCTCGTTGTCGATCGCGCCGGACATGTGCATCGGCTGGTTGGCCACTACCCCGACCGGCCGGCCGTCGACCCGGGCGAACCCGGTGATGATCGCCTGCCCCGCCTGCGCCGCGACATCGAGGAAGTCGCCGTCGTCGAAGATCCGGATCAGGATCTCGTGCATGTCGTAGGCGGTGTTGTCGGCGTCCGGCACGATGCTGTCCAGTTCCAGATCGTGTGGGGTGATCTCCGGTTCCAGTCCCGGGTTGATCACCGGTGCGTCGTCAAAGGTGTTGGGCGGCAGGAAATCCAGGAAATCGCGGACGTAGGCGAAGGCGGCTTTCTCGGAGTCGACGACCTGGTGGATGTTGCCGTAGCGAGCCTGGTAGTCCGCGCCGCCGAGTTCATCGAGGCTGACGTCCTCGCCGGTGACATCCTTGATGACGTCCGGGCCGGTGACGAACATGTAGCCCTGATCGCGCACCGCGACAACCAGGTCGGTCTGGATGGGTGAGTACACCGCGCCGCCGGCGCACTTGCCCAGGATGATCGAGATCTGCGGCACGATGCCGGACAGCAGTTCGTGGCGGCGGCCCAGTTCGGCGTACCAGGCCAGTGAGGTGACGGCGTCCTGGATGCGGGCGCCGCCGGAGTCGTTGATACCGACGATCGGGCAGCCGACCATGGCCACCCACTCCATCAGCCGGGCCACCTTGCGGCCGAACATCTCTCCGACCGAGCCACCGAAGACGGTCTGGTCGTGGGAGAAGACGCCGACCGGGCGACCGTTGATGGTGCCGTGGCCGCAGACCACGCCGTCGCCGTAGAGGGCGTTGGGATCGCCGGGGGTGCGGGCCAGCGCGCCGATCTCCAGGAAGCTACCCGGGTCGAGTAGTTCGTAGATGCGGGCTTTGGCGCTGGGGATGCCGCGCTTGTCGCGCTTGGCCGCGGCAGCTTCACCGCCGGGCTCCTTGGCCAGCTCCAGCTTCTCGCGAAGCTCGGCCAGCAACTCGGCGGTGGACTTGTTGGTCACTGCTTCTCCTGCTGCTCCGCCTGGATCCGGTTGATGGCTTCGCTCATATGAGCGCCCACCTTGGCAATGTACGGCTCGTCGATGGCCTGGATGTGCTCGCCCCCGATGCGCACCACCTCAAGGTCCGAGACGAACTCGCCCCAGCCGCCGTCGGGCTTACGGGTGCCGTAGCGCGGCTCGAACATGATGGCGTCGTCGTGGTAGCGATCTGCCATGTAGAGGGTGACGTGCCCGTCGTAGGGCTCGATCGTGGCGGTGTCGATGGCCCGGTTGTCCAGATACGACGTGCGCTGGTGCTCGATGACGCCGCCGGGGATGTTGACCCCGCTCTGCTTGACCGCGTCGAGGACGAACCGGACCTGGCCGTCGTCATCGAGGACCTCAAGTTGGTCGTAGGGGATCGCCGGGATCTCGACGTTGAAGGTCCGCTGCGCGAACAGCGCGTAGCGGTCCCAGCGGGCCCGGATCTCCTCCTTGGTCTGCGGGATCTCCTCGCCGGCGCGGACCGTGTCGATCAGCCCGACGAACTCGACGTCGGCGCCGGCCTTCGTCAGCCCGATCGCGCAGGCGTAGGCCAACACCCCGCCGAGCGACCAGCCCGCCAGGATGAAGGGGCCGTTGCCCTGCATCTCCATCAGCGTGGGCACGTACTCGGCAGCACGCTCCTCGATGGAGCCCTCGACCCGCTCCAGGCCGTACATCGGGGTGCCCTCGGGGAGCCGCTTGAGTAGCGGTTCGTAGACGACGGTCGATCCGCCGGCCGGGTGGAAGACGAACACCGGGATCTTGTCCGAACCCTCGGGGCGAGCGCGCAGGGTGCGGACGAACCCGTCGAGTTCGCCGGACTCCAGGTGCTCGCGGACCGTGGAGGCCAGTTCCTCGATGGTCGTGGCAGCCGTCACGTCGTCGACGGTGATGGTGCCCTCGCAGCGTTCGGTGAGCCGCGCGGCGATCTTGGCCGCGGTGTCGGCGTCGATCTCGGGCAGCTCGTTGAAGATGCCGCCGGGGGACTTTCCGGTGACGATCGCCCACGTCGCAAAGGTGACGCGCTCGGCGGCCTCGCGCGGCGGGACGTCGGTGCCGAGGGCGTCGATGACCGCCTGCTGGGTGAGGACCTTCGCGGCCGCTGCGGCCGGGGTGTTGGCCTCGGCAGGGGCATCCGGGCCGGCCGGGTTGGTCGGCGGAGGCGGGATGCCGGGACCCAGCGGGTCGGTCGGCGGCGGGGGGATGTCCGCATGCGCCTCGGGATGCTTGGCGGCCAGCTTCTCGGCCAGCGCCTCCGGGATCTCACCGGCAGCCAGCTTGGCCTGCTCGGCGGCGATCTCCTCGGCCGTCATGCCCTTCTGGTGCTCGGCGAGTTCGGCCACCTGCTCGCGATTCTCGATGGCATAGGTGATGAGTTGCTCGACGGCGTACAGGTTGGCGTCGCGCACCGCGGTCAACTGGATCGGCGGCAGGTCGAAGTCGTACTCGACGCGGTTCTTGATCCGCACCGCCATCAGCGAGTCCAAGCCCAACTCGATCAGCGGCACCTCCCACGGCAGGTCCTCGGGCTCGTAGCCCATGGCGCTGCCGACGATGAGTCCCAACCGGTCCCGCACGGCCTCACCGGTATCCGGCGACCACTTGCCGAGGTTGGCGGCCAGGCCGGCTCCCGCGGTGAGGTTGTCGTGCAGGATCTCCGCGTCCGGCTGCTCCTCGACGATCTCCGGCGATTCCGAAACCGGCTGCGCCACAGCCACACCCGTCGCCACCGCGGCGGGCAATGCAGACGCGGCGCCGGAGCGCGTGACGATGGCGTCGTAGACCAGCGTGAACGACTCGTCGATACGGGCGTGCACCTGAACCGACGCCCCGCCGGGATGGCGGGTCAGGGTGGTGACCAGCCGCGCGCCTTCACCGGGGACCGCGCGCTGCTCGGATGCGGTGAGGGTGGCATCCGGAAGGACCTGCACCGCAGCGGCCTTCACCAGAGCCGCCAGATCGGTCACACCGCCGCCGGCGTACTCCCACACGTGCCGGCCGTCTGGCATGGCGACATGCGTGCCGGGGATGAGCGCAGAGCCGTCGGCCGAGAAATGCGCGTTGAGCCAGTGCTCCTTACGCCTGAACCGGGTCGGCGGGATGTCGGCGTAGTCACCGGGAGCGAAAAGGGTGCGGAAGTCCAGATCGTGACCGTAGACGTACAACTGCGCCATCGCCGCGACCATGGAATCGACTTCGTCTTCCTTGCGGGCCAGCGTCGCGATCAGCTGCCCGTCGTGCAACCCCGCCGACGCGGTGGTCAGGCCGACCTGCATGAGCGCCACCGGGTTCGGCGCCAACTCCAGGAACGTGGTGTGCCCGTTGTCCACCGCGTTGCGGATACCGTGGGTGAAGTAGACGCTGTGCCGCAGGCCCTTCTTCCAGTAGTCCACGTCGTGGATCGCCTCGCCGGGGCGGATGTAGTTGCCCTCGTGCACGGTGGAGAAGTAGCCGATCTTCAGCGGATGCGGCTCGATGCCCTGCAGTTCTGCGGCCAGTTCGCCCAGCAACGGATCCATCTGCTGGGTGTGGCTGGCGCCCTTGGTCTGGAACTTGCGAGCGAACTTGCCCTCGGCCTCGGCGCGTTCGATGATCGCATCGACCTGGGCGGGCGGTCCGCCGATGACGGTCTGGGTCGGCGCGGCGTAGACGCACACCTCCAGGTCGGGGAAATCGGAGAAGACTCCTGCGATCTCGTCGGCGGAGTACTCCACCAGGGCCATCAGCCGGATGTACTCGCCGAACAGCATCGCCTCGCCCTCACCCATGAGATGCGAACGCGCGCAGATTGTTCGGGTGGCATCGGCCAGCGACAGGCCGCCCGCGAAGTACGCCGCGGCCGCCTCGCCGAGGGACTGCCCGACCACCGCGGCAGGTTTGGCACCGTGATGCTTGAGCAATTCGCCGAGCGCGATCTGAATGGCGAAGATGACCAACTGCACCACTTCGATCGGGTACTCGCAGGTCTCGTCGGTGTAGTCGATGGAGTCGTCGAGGATCAGTTCGAGGATCGAGTAACCGCGCTCGTCCTGAATGAGGCTGTCCACCTTGTTAATCCACTCGGCGAACACGTCGTCACGCAGGTAAAGACTCTTGCCCATCTTGCGGTGCTGGGCGCCGAAGCCCGCCAGCACCCACACCGGGCCGTTGGTCACCGGACCGTCGGCGCTGTACACCAGTGGGGTCTGCTTGCCATCGGCGATCGCCCGCAGGCCCTTGACCGCCTCGTCGTGGTCGCGGGCCATCACTACGGCGCGGGAGCGGCCGTGGTTGCGCCGGGACAGCGACCGGCCGATGGCCTCCAGCGACGTCGCCCGGCCTTCGGCGCTATCCACCCAGTCGGCCAGTTCGGCGGCGGTGGCCCGCTTGCGGGAGGTCAGGAAGCCCGAAACCGCCAGCGGCACAACGGGTGCGGGCTTCTCAGCGGACTCCCACTCCGCACGCGCCACCTCGAGCAGACGTAGTGCCTCATCGGTGAGGCCGGGCAGTTCGGGCTCACCGTCCGCGACGCCGTAGTCCGCCGACTCATAGTCGTAGGCGGCGGCGACCTCCTCTTCCCCGAAGTCTTCGTCATCCTCGACCAGCACGCCGCCGACGTACACGGCGTCGGCTTGGGTCAACGGCGAGTCGTCGGACTCGGGCTCGGGTTCGGGTTCGGGCTCGACGAGATCCTCCGGCAGCACCTCGCGCAGCACGAGGTGCGCGTTGGCGCCGCCGAAGCCGAATCCGGACACCCCGGCGATGGCGTGCCCGCTGTACCGGGGCCACTCGGTGACGGTGTCGGCGACCTTGAGGTGCACTCCGTCGAAGTCGATGTAGGGGTTGGGTCCGGCGTAGTTGATCGACGGCGGAATCTTGTTGTTGCGCAACGACAACGCCACCTTGGCCAGGCTGGCCGCGCCGGCCGCGGACTCCAGATGGCCGACATTCGATTTCACCGCGCCCAGCAGGGCTGGCTGATCGGCGGCGCGCCCGCGGCCCACCACCCGACCCAGGGCGTCGGCCTCGATCGGGTCGCCCAGAATGGTGCCGGTACCGTGCGCCTCGATGTAGTCCACGGTGCGGGGATTGATGCCGGCGTCGTGGTAGGCCTTGCGCAGCACCTCGGCCTGAGCGTCCGGGTTCGGGGCGAGCATGCCGTTGGATCGGCCGTCGTGGTTGATCGCACTGCCTGCGATGACCGCGAGGATGTCGTCGCCGTCGCGCCGGGCATCCTCGAGGCGCTTGAGCACCAGCATGCCGCCGCCCTCGGACCGGGCGTAGCCGTCGGCGTCGGCGGAGAACGACTTGATCCGGCCGTCCGGCGCCAGCACACCACCGACCTCGTCGAAACCGATTGTGACAGCTGGTGTGACGAGCGCGTTCACCCCGCCGGCCAGCACCACGTCGGCCTCTCCCGAGCGCAGCGCCTGCACACCGGAGTGCACGGCGACCAACGACGACGAGCACGCGGTGTCCACCGCCACCGACGGCCCGCGGAAGTCGTAGAAGTAGGACACCCGGTTGGCGATGATCGAACTGGCGGTGCCGGTGATGGCGTAGGGGTGCGCGGTGCGCGGGTCCATCATCGCCAGGTAGCTGTAGTCGTTGGTGGAACTGCCGACATAGACCCCGACACTCTGCCCCCGTAGCACCGATGCCGGGATGCGAGCGTTCTCCAGGGCCTCCCAGGTGAGTTCGAGAGCCATCCGCTGCTGCGGGTCGATGTTGTCGGCTTCCATTTTCGACAGGGCGAAGAACTCGGCGTCGAAACCCTTGATGTCGCTGAGGTATCCGCCGCGGGTACGGGCTTTGCGAATTCGGTCGGCCAGGCGTGGCTCGTCCATGAACTCCGACCAGCGACCCTCCGGCAGATCGGTGATGGCGTCGCGGCCCTCCAGCAGCGCCTGCCACATCGCCTCGGGGGTGTTCATATCGCCGGGGAAGCGGGTGGCCAGGCCCACGATGGCGATGTCGGCCACGTCGCGGGTTCGGGTCCAGTCCTCGACGTCGTCGGCGGTGTCGATCTCGGGCTCACCCTCGACGATCACCGTTGCCAGCGCCTCGATGGTCGGGTGCCGGAACGCGACGGTCGCCGTCAAGGTCACCCCGGTGAGATCTTCGATGTCGCTGGCCATCGCGACCGCATCCCGCGAGGACAGGCCCAGTTCGACCATCGGGACGGACTCGTCGATGGAATCCGCAGGCTGGCCGGTGGCGTTGGCCACCCAGTTGCGCAGCCACTCGCGCATTTCGTTCACCGTCATGTCGGTGCGGGGTGCGCTCAGTTCGTGCTCGGGAGCGATGACGATCTCGTCCGGCGATTCAGACATGGGTCCTTCGGGTGTCACGCCTCGTCAGGGAAGGCGTTGGCCACCTTCCCGGACCGCAGGCTGCCGTCCAGGTATGCCGACCGGCAGGCCCGCCGACCGATCTTGCCGCTGGAGGTACGCGGGATGGCCCCGGCGGGGGTCAACAGCACGTCGCGGACCGTGACGCCGTGGCGCACGGCGATGGCCGCGCGGATGGCGTCGGCGACCTGCCCGAGTTCCATCTTGTGCGCTCCGGCCGCCCGTTCGGCGACGATCACCAGTTGCTCGGAGGTGTCGCTCGGATCCCGCTTGAGGCCAGAGTGGGCGTCGGCGAACACCTCCTCGGGCAGCTGGTTGGCCGGAACCGAAAACGCCGCGGCGAATCCGGTGCGCACCGCCTTGGACGCCTCCTGGGCGGAGTACTCCAAGTCCTGCGGGTAGTGGTTGCGGCCGTCGATGATCACCAGGTCCTTGGTTCGGCCGGTGATGAAAAGCTCGCCGTCGTGGTAGGCGCCGAGGTCACCGGTGCGCACCCAGGTTGCGTCGTCGTTCGCGCCTTCGGCGTGCGACGGGGTGGTCCGCGACTTGAGGGTGTTCTGGAAGGTCGCGATGGTTTCCTCGGGCTTGTTCCAGTAGCCCGTGCCCATGTTGTTGCCGCTGATCCAGATCTCGCCGATCTGGCCGTCGGGAACCTCGCTGGCGGTCTCGTAGTCGACGATCACCGCCCACTCACCGACGCCGACCTTGCCGGCGCCGGCTTGGGCGACCGCCTTCGGGGAATCGTCGGGCACGGGCACGAACCGGCCGGCGTTGAGCGCGTCGCGATCGACGGAGATGATCTTCGGCTCCTCGGTGGACGGGGTCGTCGAGACGAAGAGTGTTGCCTCGGCTAATCCGTAGGACGGCTTGATCGCCTTGCGCGGGAAGCCGAATGGGCCGAAGGCGTTGTTGAACCGCTCGACGGTTGCCGCCGAGATCGGCTCGCTGCCGTTGAGGACGGCTTTGACGTTGGACAGGTCCAGCGGTTCCTCGCCTTCCTTGGGCAGACCGCGGGCCGCCGCGTGGTCGAAGGCGAAGTTCGGCGCCACCGAGATGGTGCCGCCGGTGTCGCCGGGCTGGCGGGCGATCTCGCGCATCCAGCGGATCGGCCGACGGACGAAGGCGGCCGGGGTCATGAAGGTGAAGTAGTGTCCGATCAGCGACGGCAGCAGCGCGGTGACCAGACCCATGTCGTGGAAGAACGGCAACCAGGAAACGCCCCGGTCGGCTTCCTCGCCCTCGAGTGCCTCGATGACCTGCACCACGTTGGTCGCCAGGTTCTGGTGGGTGATCTGCACACCGCTGGGGATCCGGGTCGACCCGGAGGTGTACTGCAGGTAGGCGATGGTGTCCTCGTTGACGGCGTCCACGCGCTCCCAGGTGGCGCCGACCTCCACCGGGATCGCGTCGACGGCGATCACCCGCGGGCGCTCCTTGGCGGGGCGACTGCGGAAGAACTTGCGGACACCTTCGGCGGCCTCGGTGGTGGTCAGGATGGCCGAGGGCTGGCAGTCGTCGAGCACCGCGTGCAGGCGGCCAACGTGGCCGGGCTCGGACGGGTCGAACAGCGGCACCGCGATGCGGCCGGAGTAGAGGGTGCCGAAGAACGCGACCAGGTACTCCAGATTCTGGGGACAGAGGATCGCCACCCGGTCACCGGGTTGGGTCACCTGCTGCAGGCGGGCCCCCAACGCGCGGTTGCGAGCGCCGAAGTCGGCCCAGGTCAGAACCTTCGCGACACCGTCGCGTTCAGTGGAGAAATCCAGAAACCGGTAGGCCGGCTTGTCGCCGCGGACCTTTGCCCACCGCTCGACGTGCTTGACCAGGCTGGCGCCCTCGGGGAAGACGATCCGTCCGTCCTTGATGAACGGGTTATGGAACGGCATACCACTCTCCTGTCAGAACGCATTTCTGGTGGCGCTCAACGAATCGCCGAACATGGCCTCGTGACCGACCGAGCCACCCGAGATGCTACCGGGGATCCGGCGGCCGCAGTCGGACCCGACCGGATCGCCGTCACCTCAGTGACTTGGGCCGATAACCGGCCGCTATCTGCCCTTATTTTTCTCTTAATGTTAGGCGGTCGGAGGGGCTGGTCAAAATCACAACGCCGTCAACTCGTGATTCACATCAGCTGATTCACGATCCATGTCAGCCGTGCGGTGGGTGCGGCGCGTTGTCCAGCACTGCCCGCGCCCAATCCAGCGTCCAGACGGTGGCGGGCCGTCCATCGACGTTCCAGAACTGCGGGGTGGCGTACATGGCGTGAATCGGTTGCCCTGCCCCGCTGGTGAGCACCTCCAGGGTGCGCGGGAGATTGCCGATATTGAACGCCGACTGCGGCGCCGAGCAGATCAGGTCGCCCGCCGCACAGATCTGATTCACCCGGTTGTTCAACGCCCCGAAGCCGCCCGGACGTTCACCGCTCATCGTCAACCCCAGGGTGGACAGCGTCGGGACTTCCTGCAGGGTGATCTCGGCGCCCTGTCCGGGCGCCTCCGGGCCGACGGGCCGGCCCTCCCCCGGTTGACGGCGGCCGTCGGCGATCAGGGTCACCCCGAGCACCAGATCCTCGTCCACCGGACCGCGGCCGTTGCCGATGTCACTGGCCAGGTCACCGGCGATGACCGCGCCCTGGGAGAACCCGACCAACACGTAACTGGTCAGCGGGCAGCGGTTGTTCATCTCGGCCATCGCCCGGGCGGCCGCGGAGGTGCCTTCCTTGCGGCTGTCGTTGTAGGACATCTGCCGGTCGGCGGACAGTGGATTACGGAACTGCGCCGTGTAGGGGACCGTGTAAACCTGCACGCGGTCCGGGCTGAACTGCTGTTGCAGCGGTCGGGTTACGTTGAGCAGCAACGCGATGGGGAACTGCCCCGGGTTGAGCGGGTCATCGGTGGGCGAGGACTCCCAGGTGCCGGGGATGGCGAGCAACTGGACATCGGGACAGCTGGCGTCCTGGAAAGCCGGTCGCGGCTTGACGCCCGGCACACTCGTGGGCGGCAGCGCCGACGGCGGCGCGGCGGTCGGCGGCGGGCCGGGGCGGCGGACCACGATCACGATGATCGCGACGATCAGACCGACGACGAGAGCGACGGCACCGGCGGCGATCAGAGCCAGGATGCGGTGACGCCGGCGCCGGGTGGGGTCGGGTTTGCGCCCGGGCCTGGCTTTAGAGTTCCGTCTGTTGCGGGTCATCTCTCAGCAGAGTCGTTCGGTGGCGATGCCGATGTAGCGCCCGATGGTCGCGTCGACGTCGAGGTAGGAGACTTCCGGCGCCTCCAAGCCGTGGGAGTCGGTCATGTCTCTGCGGACCATCGGGGCCACCGAATCCCAGACCGCCTGATCGCTCTGGCCCGCGGCGCGGGCCTGGCATACGTAGGCGCCGATGCTCAGCGCACGCAGGTCGTTCGTCGGGTGGACCCCCGCGTCGAGCAGTCCGTCGAGGTAGCCGCGCTGGTTTTCGGTGAGGTTGGGCACCCCCGGCACCCGCCCGGCGTCCTGCGGTGGGGACATGACGAAACCGTCGTTCTCCGCCGCGGCGGCGGACTGGTGCGAGGGCAGCGCCACGGAGCTGATGATGTCACCGCCCGACGAAGAGCAGCCGGCCAGCAACCACGCCACGGGAGCCACGAATCCGATCAACAGAACCCGGTTCGGCATCCGTCCCATCGGGAGACGGCTCAGCAAGTGTTTGCTGGGCGATCTGCTCCCGAGACCATGCACGGCATCCACAGTACCGGTTTCGCGCGGGTGCTCAACGCCGCTGAGATTGCGGAACGTTAACGGATCGGGGGGTGCTACCCGAGTGCGGCGTTGATGTCGCCAGCCATGGCACCCAATTGCCCGGCCCAGCTGCCCCAGTCGTGGCCGCCGCCGCCGGTGATGTCGAAGTGGCCGTTGCGGCCGCCCTGGGACCGGTAGTGCGCATAGAAGATGCGGTTGCTGCCCTGCGCGACGCCGCAGTCGCCGCCACCCATCGCGGCCGGATCGCCGCAGCGGGTCGTCACCGGGCTGAAGATCCACAGCCGGGTGTTGTTCTGCACCAGCAGGTTGACGTGAACGTTGGGGTCGTGGAATTTCCAGCGGCCCAACTGCGGGGCACCCCACATCGCGTCGATGTTGCCGCCGCCGCCGTTGATGGCGTTGGAGATGACGCCGTTGGTCTGGGTGTCGGACGGGTTGAGGAAGCCCGACAGCGACCCGGCGTAGCCGTAGCGGTTCGGGTGGAAGGCCGCCATCGTCACCGCGGCGGTCCCGCCCTGCGATACCCCGACGATGGCGTTTCCGCTGGGGGCCACGCCCTTATTGGCGGCCAGCCAGTTCGGCAGTTCGTCGGCCAGGAAGGTCTCCCATTGCTTGCTGCCGTCCATCTCCCAGTTGGTGTACATGCTGTAGGCGCCGCCGGCCGGGGCGACCACCGACAGCCCGCTGCCGGCCAGGGTGCCCATCGCGTTGCCGACGGTCACCCAGTTGCTGACGTCGGGGGCGGCGTTGAACGCGTCCAGCAGGACCACGGCGCGCGGGCCGCCGCCCTGGAACGCCACCGGGATGCTGCGGCCCATGGCTGCCGACGGAACCATCAGCATTTCCGGGCCGGCCGCGGACGCGGGCGGCGCCGTCGGCGCAGTGGCCCCCCACAGGCCCAGCGCCAGCATTGCGGCACTGACAGCGCTCAGCATTTTGCCCCGGAACATGCTCATACCCACCTCACGTCGCGTTGTTATCGGTAGTGAATCACATAGGACGACGGTCCCGGCCCAATACGCCCAGCGCTGTGGTCCTCAAGCCTTCCGACTACGGCCCGGTCGCCGGCAGGCCGGCGTAGGGCGGTCGGTCCGGGGGCGGCTCCGGCAGACCACAGCGCAGCAGTTCGTACTGGGGCACCCGGTCGATGCGGTAGCGGGTGAGCTCCCACGCGCGGTTGAGATTGCCGATGAAACGGGGCCGCGTCATGGGGTCGCGGATCGCCTTGAACATCTCCACGGTCTCCGGACAGCCCAGCGCAACCCCGGCCTGCTCGATCCAGCCTTCGTCGAGATACTGCGGAATCCACGGCCGTTCTTTGAGCCACGGCCCCTCGGCCACCGCCCAGTCCGGGAAGAGGTTCTTGTCGTGGCCGATGCGGCCGTCCTCCAGGCGAGCGGTGTGCGCGGCCAGCGGATTGGCCAGTCCGATCTGGTCGATCACCCGGGTGTTCAAACCGACGTTCATCCCCAGCATGCCCAGATTGGTGAAGAACACCGTGTGCGGCGCGGTTTGCCGACGCCAGGTCTCCATCGGCACGCCGGGCGGCGGCGGGGTGGGCGGCTCCGCCGGCACCACATCCCAGACGTCCCAGTTTCCCGACGGCAGCAGCAGCGCACCATCGGGGGTGTTGTTGATGGCCACCATGACCGCACGCATGCGCGGATAGTCCAGGTAGTCGGCGGCGGTCAGAGGGTGGGCGTGGCCGGTGGCCTGGGAGTAGAACCTGCGTTCGTCGACGATCCCGGAGTAGGTGACCCGGGTGGCGTCGCGGCCCATCCCCGGTGAGTTCGCCGCCCATAGCGCCCACCCGGCCAGTGCCAGCCACAGCGCGGCGGTGGCCCCGGCGACCCTCGGGGTGAGGATCGCGCGCCACCCGCCCGCCGGGATCCCGACCGGAATCACCGCGATCGGGAGCAGCAGGCAGAACAGCGGCGCCAGCAACACCCGGCCGTGCATGAAGTCACCGCCCTGGCGGATCCAGTACAGCGCCTGGAGCACACCACTGAGGACGATGAACACGACGACGGCGGCGGGCGTCCGTACCCGCGCCGCCAGACCGCCGGTCGGGGTGTCCGTACGGGGCTGCCGTCCGGACATCAGTACCAGCGCGAGGGCGACCAGCAGCACCGCCGGGATCCACAGTGCGTAGGGCCCGGTGAGATTGTTCAGGTAGATGAACCCCTGGTCCCACTTGCTGCCCGAGGCGTCCTTGGCCAGCGCGGTCTGCGGCACCAGCAGCGCGTAGTAGCCCATCCTGAAGATCTGGTAGCCCACCGGCAGCAGGCCGCCGGCGGCCACGATCAGCCCGCGCCGGCCCCAACTCGGTTCGGCGATCAGCATCATCACCAGCGCCAGGCCGCCGATCAGTGCCAACTCGGGGCGGACCAGCACGCTCAGTCCGGCCACGAAGGCCAGGGCGGCGGTGAAGAACGTCGAGAACCAGGCCGGGTGTGGCCGCTTCTGCGACCAGGCGACCATCATCCACCACAGCCCGCCCAGCCAGGCGGTCACCAGACCGTTCTCCAGGCCCGAAGTGGCGAAGTCCCGGGCCGGCGGGATGGCGATGTAGACCAGCACGCCGGCCGGCAGGATCAGTGCGGCCCGACCGCGCAGGCCGGGGGTCCACAACCGGGCGGTGCCCAGCATGGCCATGACCACCCCGGCGACGCTGAAGATCAGAGACAGCGCCAGCGCGACGTACTCCAGGCGCAGCGGACCGCCGATGACGCTTCCGAGGTACACCAGGTAGGTCCAGGCGGTGGAGGTGTTGGACTCGACCCGTTCCCCGGCGTTGAACACCGGACCATTTCCGGCCAGCAGGTTGCGGACCGTTCGCAGCACGATCAGTCCGTCGTCGGCGATCCAGCGCCGCTCCCAGGCTCCCCACGCCCACAGCGCCGAAACCAGGGTGACGCTGAGCCACAGGCTGATCCGGGTCAGCGCGGTCTGACGGACAGCCGGCGCGCTAACTGAGGACGGCGGCGGCAATGACGGTTCCGATCCAGGCCAGGGCGAGCAACTGCAGCACCCGGTCACGTAACGCGATCTCTTCGGGCTCTCCGGCCATCCCGCCGTCGACGTCGACCGCGTAGCGCAGGATCGCGATGGTGAACGGGACCATCGAGATGACGAACCAGGATCCGCTGTCGCCGTCCCGCTCGAAGGCCCACAGTCCGTAGCAGACCACCACGGCGGTGGCCGACAGCGTCCAGACGAACGTCAGGTAGGTGCTGGTGTAGTTCTCCAGCGACTTGCGGATCTTGGCACCGGTGCGTTCGGCGAGTTGCAGTTCGGCATAACGCTTTCCGGCCGCCATGAACAGCGAACCGAACGCCATCACCAAGAGGAACCACTGCGACAGCGGGATGCCGCCGGCCACACCGCCGGCGATGGCGCGGATCAGGAAGCCGGAGGACAGGATGCAGATGTCCAGTACCGCTTGGTGTTTGAGCCCGAAGCAGTAGGCCAGTTGGATGACCAGATAGACCGCCATCACCACGGCCAGGTGCGGGGTGACCCACCACGAGATGGCCAGGCAGGCGATCGCGAGGACGGCGGCGATCCCGTAGGCCATGCCCACCGGCAGCACTCCGGCGGCGATCGGCCGGAACTGCTTTGTCGGGTGCGCGCGATCGGCCTCGACGTCGCGGGCGTCGTTGACCAGATAGATCGACGAGGCGGCCATGCAGAACACGACGAAGGCGATCGAGACCTTGTAGAGAACGGAGAGGTCGAAGTGCGCGCCGCCGCCGAGCGCTGCCAGCGGGGCGGCGAAGACCAGCAGGTTCTTCACCCACTGCCGGGGTCGGACCGCCTTGACGATGCCGGTCAACAGGTTGCTCGGCGGGCCGGTGACCGCTGTCTCGCTGCTCATGGTCGGTTGCTTTCCTTTCGGCCGCCCAGCCGGGCAGTGGTGCCGGCGACCGTGGCGCCGACGGCCATCCCGGCGAGCACATCGGTCGGATAGTGCACGCCGAGCACCAGGCGCGACAACGCCATCAAGGGGATCGCGGCCAACGGCAGCGGCGACCGGGTGGCCCGGCACAGCAGCATAGCCGCGGCGGTGCTGGAGGTCGCGTGCGCGGACGGGAAGCTCAGCGCACTGGGCGTGCCCACGTTCACAGTGATGTCCGGGTGGTGCGGGCGACGGCGCCGCACCGCGAGTTTGATGACGATGGCGGCGGCGTGCGCGGCGACCGCACCGACGCCGACCAGCAGCCAGTCCCGGCGGCGCCGTGGCGAGAGCACCGCGCCCAGCGCGGACAGCGCCATCCAGCCGGCGGCATGCTCGCCGAAGTGCGACATACCGCGAGCGACGCCGACGACCGGGGGCGTGGCGAGGGTGGACTGCACGGCCACCAGTGCCGCCACCTCGCCGGTGGGTGCCCCCGGGATGATGTCGGGTTCGGGGAACTCATGCATGGATGGCCGCCTGGTCCAGCAACACCGTTTCCCACTTACGCTGGCTGGAAAGCTCGGGTAGCGCCTCCCGGTAGATCCGCCGCATCCGGTCATAGTTGCGGTACAGCCGGATGTGTTGGCGGAGCGATGCTTTCAGCAGGGCGAACATCTTGGAGCGGTCACGCTGGCGGTAGACCACTCCGCGGCCGTCGGCGGTGGTGACGGTCACTCCGTCGACGTTGCACAGCAGGAACCAGCGCGCGTCCTGGGTGGCGACGTTGAGTTGCGGGCGCTCGTGGTGAGCCGGGTCGGCCTGGCCGAGTTGGTGCAGGAGTCCGCGGGCCAGGCGTAGCCCGATGACCGGCAGCGCCACCGGCGGCTTGTGCACTTTGGTTCGCCCACTCGGCGGCGGCAGGGCGGTGGCCGCCGGCAGCACCACCGCGTCGGGGAACTCCTGCCGCATCGCCCGCACCTCGGGCAGCGCGGACTCCAGGATCGAGAAGATGTGCTCCGGGCCGGCCAGGAAGTCCTCGATGGCCTTGTTCTGGATGGCGACAGTCGAATACTCAAGGCAGAGAAGGTGTTTGAGGGTGGCCTTGATTGAGCTCTTGATCAGACCGTCAACCGGGGCGTCCCAGTGCAGGGCCGAGACCACCAGCCGGTTACGCAGGTGGAAGTAGGCCTGCCAGTCGATGGCGTCGTCCTTGTCGCTCCAAGCCATATGCCAGATCGCGACGCCCGGCATCGTCACCGTGGGGTAGCCGTGCTCGCCGGCCCGCAATCCGTAGTCGGCGTCGTCCCACTTGATGAACAGCGGTAGCGGCTGGCCCAGTTCCTCGGCGACCCGGCGTGGGATCATGCACATCCACCAGCCGTTGTAGTCAACGTCGATGCGCCGGTGCAGCAACTTGCTGCGGCCGTCCTCGTCGTCCTTGCTGCTTTCGACGTCGAGCGGGTACTTGGCGAAGTCGTGGTCGTACTCGGTGTGCGGGGCGTTGGTCCACATGAAGTTGGCGCGGTTGACGATCTCGCCCATCACGTGCAGGTGCGAGGGCTCCTGGAGGTTGAGCATCTGCCCGCCGATGAGGGTGGGTGTCTTGGCGAACCGGCTCAGCGCCAATGCGCGCAGGATCGAGTCCGGCTCGATACGAATGTCGTCGTCCATGAAGAGGATCTGCTCACAGGTCGTGGTGCGCAGCGCCTCCATCATCACCCGGCTGTAACCGCCGGACCCGCCGAGATTGGGCTGGTTGTGGATGGACAGCCGGGTCCCCAGCGCAGCGGCGGCCTCAGCGAAATCGGGATGGTCTTTGGCCTTGCTGGTGCCCTGGTCGGCGACGATGACCGCACCGATGACGTTGTTCACCAACGGATCCGAGGTCAGCGCCTTCAGGGCGTTGACGCAGTCGGCGGGGCGGTTGAAGGTGGGGATACCGACGGTGATGTCGGCTCGGCCGGGGGCGGGCACCGGGGCGTACCAGGCGGCGCTGTGCACCGTGGTCTTGGTGTCGGTGGTGATGTCGAACCAGATCCAGCCGCCGTCCTCGAAGGGCGCCAGTTCGACCTCGAATTCGGCGGCGGCGGGGGCTGACCCGTCGCTGTTGATCTCGGTTCCGCCCACGCTGATCCTCGCACCGGTGGCCTTGGAGCGGTAGACGTCGATGCGGGCAGCGCCGGTCAGCTCCACCCGCAGCACCACCGAGGTCAGGGTCGACCAGCGCCGCCAGTAACTGGCCGGGAATGCGTTGAAGTAGGTGGCGAAGGACACCTCGGATTCTTCGCCGACCTGCAGGGTGGTGCGGGTGGTGGCGTGCGCGCGGCGCGCGTTGGTCTCGGATTCCTCGATGTAGAGCTTGCGCACGTCCAGCGGCTCGCCGGGGCGCGGCAGGATGATCCGCTGCAGCAGGCTCACCGCGCGGGATTCGCCTCCCGTGATCGGTCCGGCGGGAATCTCGCTCATGTGGTGCTGCTTTCGTCGGCCGTCAGCGGCGCACCGTCGCGGAGGTGCGGCGCCAGGATGTTGTCGAACATGCTCAGTGCGCTGGCGATCGCCATGTGCATATCGAGGTACTGGTATGTGCCCAACCGGCCGCCGAACAGGACGGCCGCCGAGGCGGTTTCGGCTTTGGCGCGGGCCCGGTAGATGGCCAGCAGCTCCCGGTCGGCGTCGGTGTTGATCGGGTAGTAGGGCTCGTCGTCGTCGTCGGCGAAGCGCGAGTACTCCCGCATGATGACCGTCTTGTCGGTCGGGTAGTCGCGCTCGGGGTGGAAGTGCCGGAACTCGTGGATGCGGGTGTAGGGCACATCGGCGTCGTTGTAGTTCATCACCGGAGTGCCCTGAAAGTCACCGGTAGGCAGCACGTCGACCTCGAAATCCAGGGTGCGCCAACCCAACCGGCCCTCGGCGTAGTCGAAGTAGCGGTCCAGCGGGCCGGTGTAGACCACCGGCGCGCCGGGGCTTTGAGCACGCAGTTCGTCGCGGACGTCGAACCAGTCGGTGTCCAGACGAACCTCGATGCGCTCGTCGGCGGCCATGTTCTTCAGCCAGGCGGTGTAGCCGTCGACGGGCAGGCCCTCGTAGGTGTCGTTGAAGTAGCGATTGTCGAAGGTGTAGCGGACCGGTAGCCGGCTGATGACCGAGGCGGGCAGTTCCTTGGGGTCGGTCTGCCACTGCTTGGCGGTGTAGTCCTTGACGAACGCCTCATAGAGCGGCCGGCCGATCAACGAGATGGCCTTTTCTTCGAGGTTCTGCGCGTCGGCGGTGTCGATCTCCGAGGCCTGCTCGGCGATCAGCGCACGGGCCTCGTCCGGGCTGTAGTAGCGGCCGAAGAACTGCGACACCAGGCCCAGGCCCATCGGAAACTGGTAGGCCTGGCCGTCGTGCATGGCGAAGACCCGGTGCTGGTAACCGGTGAACTCGGTGAACTGGCGCACGTAGTCCCACACCCGGGAATTGGAGGTGTGGAAGAGGTGTGCGCCATAACGGTGGATCTCGATACCGGTCTGCGGCTCGGGTTCGGAGTAGGCGTTGCCGCCGATGTGCGGCCGGCGTTCCACCACCAGGACACGCTTGCCCAGTTGGGTGGCCGCCCGTTCGGCGATCGTCAGGCCGAAGAAGCCGGAGCCGACGACGAACAGGTCATAACCGCGGGGACGGTCGACTTCAGAGGCGCTCATCGGCCCCAAGGTTATCGGACTTACCCGCCGGCAACCGCGCGGCGAACCGGTTGACCCGCAGAAAGTCCGCCGGGATGGCCTGTTCAGCCCGGAATTACATTGTCGCGATTCGCTCACGATTCAGCATCGTCACTCCAGTCTCAGCAACCTCACTCGTACCATCGAAAACGTCAGCCTCGACGTCGGCCACACCGCCGAAATCGGAGCTGGCGAAGAGGGTTCGTAATTCAGATTGAGGAGACTCCCGTGCCGAACCAACGTCGACGCAAGATCTCGACTGCCATGAGCGCGGTGGCCGCCCTTGCCGTCGCAAGCCCCTTCGCAGTCGTCGGTGTCATCGAGCTGACCTCCGGGCCGAAAGCACCCGAGCACCGGGACTTCACCCGGGCCGCCGTGGTCACCGACCTGCCCAACGAGATCATGTCTGCCCTGCAGGCCGGCCTGTCGCAGTTCGGCATCAACCTGCCGCCGCTGCCGACCGGCCTCAGCCCGGCCGGGGCGCAGCCGGTGCAGGCCGGGCCGCTGTCTCCGGGCCTGACCACCCCGAGCCTCACCGCTCCGGGCCTGACCACCCCGAGCCTCACCGCTCCGGGCCTGACCACCCCGAGCCT
>CAZADG010000022.1:0-20922 GCA_964483865.1 uncultured Mycobacterium sp.
CACACTGACGGTCTCCGGATGATCCAGCGAGGCCTTGTCTACGACTGGACGTAGCCCGGCGGGTTGGGGGAGTCGACCCAGAAGTCGACGCCCAGTTCCGAGCCGGGCACGCAGTCGTACACCGACAGGTCGGTGACGCCGCTGTCGAGCAGGACGTCCTCGCACAGCAGCGTATTGCCGGTGAATTCACGGGCGGGCTTGCTCAGCACCGCATACGCCGAGTCGGCGTACACCGCGGGCTTGCGTGAGCGTTTCATCATCTCGTCGCCGCCGAGCAGGTTCTGCACCGCGGCGGTGGCGATCGCGGTGCGCGGCCACAGCGTGTTCGAGGCAATGCCGTACTGCCGCATCTCTTCGGCAATACCCAACGCGCACAACGTCATCCCGTATTTGGCCATCATGTACGGGGTCGGTCGAAGCCACTTGGGTTCCAGCCGTACCGGCGGGGACAGGGTCAGGATGTGCGGGTTCTCCCGGCCCTTCATGTGCGGGATGCACGCCTGGGACACCGCGTAGGTGCCGCGGATCTGGATGCCGTTCATCAGGTCGAAGCGTTTCAACGGCACCTCTTCGATGGAGCCGAGGTTGATCGCGCTGGCGTTGTTGACGCAGATGTCGATGGCGCCGAACTGCTCGACGGCCTTGGCGACGGCGGCGGCCACCGAGTCGCCGTCGCGGACGTCACCGACGATCGGCAGGGCGTGACCGCCGGCTTCCTCGATCTCCTTGGCGGCGGTGTAGATGGTGCCGGGCAGTTTCGGATGCGGTTCGGTGGTCTTGGCCACCAGTGCGACGTTGGCGCCGTCGGCGGCGACCCGCTTGGCGATCGCCAGGCCGATGCCGCGGCTGGCGCCGGAGATGAACATGGTCTTGCCGGAGAACCCGGATGCGCTGGCTGCCATGCCGATGAGCCTATTTCACCGGTGCCGGGGATTTGCGGGGCCACCAGTTCGCCGGCCCGAACAGCGCGGCCAGCGCCGGGACGGTGACGGTCCGGACCAGGAACGTGTCGATGAGCAAGCCGGTGCCGATGAGGAAGCCGGTCTGCACCATGGTGGTGATGCTGCCGAACACCAGGCCGAACATGGACGCGGCGAAGATGATGCCGGCCGAGGTGATCACTCCGCCGGTGGATCGCACCGCCCTGATGATGCCGGAGCGGATACCGTTGCCGGACTCCTCGCGGATCCGGCTGATGAGCAGCAGGTTGTAGTCCGCCCCGACCGCCACCAGGACGATGAAGGCGATCGCCGCGACGTTCCAGTACAGCGGCTGCCCGCCGATCACCTGGAACACCAGCACGCTCAGGCCCAGCGCCGAGGCGAACGCGAGCACGACGGTGCCGATCAGGTAGAGCGGTGCCACCACGGCCCGCAGCAGGAGCATCAGGATGACGAAGACCACGCCGAGGGTCAGCGCGACGATCAGTCGCAGGTCGTCTTCGTAGTAGTCCCGGATGGCGCTGTAGGTGGGCGTGGTCCCGACCATGGAGATGGTGGCGTCGGCCAGTGCGGTGTTCGGCTGCGCACCCTGTGCGGTGGCCAGGATGGTGCGCACCTGATCCATTCCGGCGGTGCTGAACGGGTCGAGCGTCGACTCCACCGCGTAGCGCACCGCGTGCCCGTCGGGGGAGACGAACACCGTCGAGGCCTTGCGGAAATCATCGGATGCCAGCGCTTGGGGCGGCACATACATGCCGGACATGGACGGCTCTGCGGCGTCGCGCTGCAGCGTCAGCAGGGCCCCGGCGGCCTTGCCGATCCCGGCCCCGACCTTCTTGGTCTGGTCGACGAGCAGCCCGACTCCGTCGGCCAGGGTCCGGCTGCCGGTGGCCAGTTGGTCGGCGCCCTGCTGCATCTGGGCGATCTGCTGCTGGATCGCCGCCGGATCGCCGATTCCCCCGGACTGCAACGCGGCGGTCGCCGAACCCACCAGCGAACTGAGCTGCCGCGCCGCCGACACCAGGTTCTGCGCGGCGCCGGCGCCGGTCGCTCCCGTCAGCTGCCGGAGGCTCTCCCGGCCTTGGACGCACAGTGGATCGGCGTCGCACTGCGGGGTGTTCAGCGCGGCCAGCATCGCCGGTGCGGCGGCGACGAGGGCGTCGATCGGGCCCGGATCGGATTCGAGCGCGCCGGCGGCGGTCTCGACCGACGCCACCAGTTCGGTGATCTGCGGGCCCATCAGTTCCTGGCGCACCTGCGCGACGGTGTCGGTGACCGCGGTTGCCGACCCGGCGGCCTGACCCACCTGGTCGCGGATCGCAGCGAGACTGTCGGCGAGCTGATCGGCTCCGCTGCTCAGCGCATCGAGATCAGTTGTCCGGTCGGCGATCTGGGTCGAGGCGTCGTCGAGCGTGGCGCCGACCTGGCCGGCCTGGAAACTGACCTTGGTCTCCTTGATCTGTTCACCACCCGGGCGGGTGATGCCGCGAACGGCGGCGACATCCGGGATCTGAGCAACACGCTGTGCCATCTGCTCGAGGTCTGCGAGCGCCTGCGGATTGCGTAGGTCTTGCGGTGATCGGACGTAGATGTACTGGGGCAGAAGCGCATTGGCAGAGAAATGGGCGGCCATCACCGCATAGCCCCGGTTGCTCTCGGCATCGGCGGGCAGTTGGTTGCGGTCGTTGTAGGTGGGTGTGAGCCAGAAGACGAAACTGGCCAGCACCAGCAGCACGCTCAGGCTCGCCAGCAGATACACCTTAGGGCGCCTGACGATCCGGACCCCCAGGGCGCCCCAGAACCGGTTGGCTGCCGCACCGCCGCGAGGGGCGATCCAACCGCGCCGGCCGGCCAACACGATGAGCGCGGGCAGCAGGGTGATCGCCGCCAGGAAGGCCACCGCGATCGAGACCGCGAGAGCGGGGCCGATGGTGGTGAAGGCGGGCAGTGTGGTGAACACCATGCCGACGAAGGTGACCGCGACGGTCGCCGCGGAGGCGGCGATCACCTCGCCGATGGAACGCAGCGACTTCACTACGGCGGTGTCGGAATCGTCTCCAGCGCGCAGGTATTCGTGATAGCGGCTGATGATGAAGACGGCGTAATCAGTGCCGGCGCCAACGATCATCGCGGTCATCAGCACCACGGTCAGCGATGACACCTGCAGGCCGGTCCCGGTCAGTGCCGACACCGTTCCCTGCGCGGCGACCACCGTCACACCGATGGTGATGAGCGGCAGCAGCATGGTCACCGGCCGGCGGTAGATCAGGCCGAGGATGGCCAGCACCAGCAGAGCGGTGGCGATCTCGATGACGTGCATGTCGCGGGCGCCGACCGCTGAGAGGTCCCCGACGATCGCCGCCTGCCCGGTCACGTTGGCGGTCACCGTTGGGGGGGTGGACTCCTTGACCAGCTCGGTGACCCGTTGATAGGCCGCGGTCGACTCCGGTGAGCCTGCCGGCGCGGTGAGGTTGACCAGGAGGTAGGACGCCTTCGCATCGGCGCTGACCATCAGGTCACGCAAAGCCGGGGTACTCAGGTAGTCCTGGACGGCCGCCACATCGCCGGTCTGGGCGCGCAGGCGCTCACCGAGTGCTCGGTAGGCGTCCTCGCCTGCCGGCCCCATGCCGTTGTCGTCGCTGAGCACGACGACCAGACTGTTCTGCGCCGATTCGCCGAAATCCGCGGCCATCTGCTCGGTGGCCGCCATGGCCTGAGGCGGAAGGAGTTGCGCCTTCTGGCTTTCCACCACGGTGGTCAGCGGCACCACCGTCATCGCCAGGGCGATCGCGGCGGCGATCCACGCGCAGATGATCAACCACGGGGCGCGAACACAGGCCCGCCCGAGTCGGTCGAAAGCACTCATCGTCGTTGTCCTTTCAGCGCGCCGGTCGGCCGGCGGGTGCCGGAGTGGGCAGGGAAGTGGGCAGGAAAGTGGGCCAGGGATCAGACCAGTTCAGCGAGAAGGCGTCCAGTGTCGCGGCCACCGCTTGGCGCAGCGCGTGCTCGGAATTGCGCTTGCCCGGGAGATGGGCCTGCACCGAGATGAAGACGCGGCCGTCGACCCGTCCGCAGAGCAGTGCCAGTACGCCGCCCGCGCGATGCAGGGTCGACCGGGTGATGTCGGGATAGAGCGAGCGGACCACAAGGGAATCGGCGGCGGTACCGTCCGGTCGGTTGACGGCGGCGTCGCTCTCGCCCATGTAGGACGAGATCACCGACCGGGGACTGCCGGTCGCCATCGCGAGCATCCGCCGGAAGAGCCGGCGGGAAACCAGCGGGGTCAACGGCAGGAGTGCCCACCGTTCGTCGGGGACGTCGCGGCGCCGGGCCAGGGCCGCCTTGATCGCGGCACGTATCTGCCGAAGGTCGGTCGTCGCGGGTTCGGGGTCGACGACCACATCGATGTTGGTCACGGCATTGGCACGGGTGTCGTCGACAGTGCGGTCGGCGACCGGGATGGCCAGGCTCACCGTTCCGTCCGCGGGATCGAACCTGCCCAGGCGCCGGCCGAGGTCGGCGGATAGTCCGGCCATCAGCACGTTGCCCGTTCCGCCCAGGCGAGCGACTGCCGCGTCCCACTCCGCGGCGTCGATGACGACGGCAGCGGTGGGGATGGCGATCTGTTCGTCTGGGGCCGTGTCCGTTGTCGTGTCCGTTTTGGTGGCCGGCACGGCGTGCCGATCGCGGCGTGCCATGGTGACGGCGGCGCGCAGCGCCCGGCCGACGGTCGGCAGGTCGCGTGCGCTCTGGCCGAGGTCCTCGCGCAGCGCGGCGCTTCGGGAACGGGATCCTCCGGATGGCCAGGGCGCGGCGGTGGGCTCGCCGGCCGCCGCCTCCATCAGGGCTGTGCGCAGCCAGACTCCGTCGGCCAGGCAGTGCGAGACCACCAGGCTCACAACGGTGCCCCCGTCGGTCAGGGGCAGCATCGCGAGCTCCCACCCCGGGCCGGCCACGCAATCCAGGGGAGTGCGGCTCTGCTCGGCGAGCCAGCAGTGGACGTCGGCGGGAGGGCGCGGGTCGCTGATCTTCAGGTCGGTGGAATCGCCTGCCGACACCCAGCGGTGGCGTCCGAACGGAATCGCCGAACGCTCGATGCGACGGGACAGCCGGCCGCGCTGCAGGTTGTGGTGAAAGCGGCGCAGACCGTCGATGTCGACGGCTCGCCGGTACACCCACACGCACTGAATGACGTTCGTGGTCCCGGTCGCCTGTTCGGCGAGGAAGACCGTCTGGTCGGTGTAGTCGAGGAGATTGCGTGTGGTCATGGTGATCACCGGATCCCGGCCACGAGTGCGGCGGTGTTGGCGTGCGCGTTGATGGTGTCGATCCAGGCCTCGGTACGCCCTGCTGCTTCGGCGAATACGGCCTTGAGCACACCGAGGTACCGGCGGACCGACTCGTGCGCCTCGGCGGTATCGGGGAGCGACACGGTGACCGTCGTGGCATCGGCATGGCGGTTGATCCACATGTTGACCCCGCCGTGCGACAGCTGGTCGCCGTAAGCGCCGAAGTTGCTCTGCGTGAAGGACTCGACGCACGGGATCTTGCGGACGTCGATGTAGGACACCATCATCGAGGATTTGGTCGGCAGCTTGATTCCGAGCTCGTCGAGCGAGGCGAGTTGGGCGACGCGTTCAAAGGGCACTTCCGCGAGGTGACGCGAGGAGTCGAACGACTCCTGGGCGGCACGGGCCGCCGAGGGAAAGTCGCCGTCGGCGACCGGAACGGTGACCGGGAACAGGCTGGCGAACCAGCCCACGCACATGTTCTCGGCGTCGGGCGTTCGGGTGTCCGACGGGGTGAAGCCGTAGTAGGTGTCGGTGCCGGTGAGCCGATGCTCGGCCAGCCCCGCGCAGGCCAGCACGCCGCCGCTGAAGCGGGCGCCGGCGGCGCGGCAGGCGGTGTCGAAAGCCTCGGTCTGCGCGGCGCCCAGGAGTTGGATCTCGACGAAGCTTCCGGCCCCGGTGGCGCTGTTGTCGCCCAGCGGCAGCGGGAAACTCGGCCACTGGCCGTCGATATCGCGGGCGAAGTCGATCCAGTCGCGAATCCCGTTGGATTGCAGCGTCATCGCGGCGATCGAAGCCTGCTGGCGGGCGCTGTAGTCGCGGTAGCCGCCGGTCGGCGGAAGCTCCACCGGCCGCCCGGATGTCAGCGCGGCGTAGGTGGTGTGAATGTCGCAATAGATGATCCCCGCCGACATCCCGTCGATGTGCAGGTGGTCGATGCTGGCGTAAACGGTGAAGTGATCGGCCTTCTGAACGACCCCGAAGGTGAAGCAGTCCCACTCGAGGGTGCCCGGGGTGGTGCTCAGCACATGTTCGCGGATCTGTTCGGGACCCATCACCCCGGCCAGGCTCGCAGTGAAGCCGATCCATTCGGTGTCGGCCAGGGTGCGCCGGGTGATCACGCCGTCGCACACGTCGAAGGCGCTGTGGTAGGTGTCATGGCGGCGCACGTGGATGCCGATCGCCTCGGTCATCGCCGCGATGTCGCAGACGCCGGGGATGTCCCAGGCGACCACCATCAGGCGGGCCATCGGGCGGCCGAACTGGCGGCCGCAGAAGGCCGAGAGCAGGTGGCTGCGCTGCTGGAAGGTGGCCGGCAGATCGTCGGCCGGGGCCGTCGCCACCGCCTGGCGGGTGGCCGCGGAGGCCGTCCAGGTGATGACCGGACCGGTGCCGGGATTCCACTCGCTGATGGGTCCGAGGGCGACCATTTCTACTCCTGGGGTTCGGGCTGATCGGGGGTTCCGATCGGCTTTCACCTGCAAAAATGCCAGCGTCCGGCCGGCTCGGGTATCCCGCTGGAGCACGATCGGAGAGACGAACGCAGGTCCTGCAGAATGAGGACAAGGCGCCTTGCGGCGGTTCGAAGTGGTCCCCAACGACGAACCCCCGCCGTGGTGTTCGGCGGGGGTTCGCAGAGGGTGGGTGATCAGTCGCCACCGGGCATGGCCGGGTCGAACGGCAGATGCTTGAACTGATCGAGTGTCTTGGGGAAGTACTGGAACTGATCCGGCTTGCCGGGGGACTGTGGGCGGTTGCCGTTCAGGCCGACCGGGCCGCGCCTCTCCGGATTGCGAATCTGCACACGGTGCACGTTGTGCTTGGGCTTGTTGCTTCGGTCTGTGCGGGACGTGGAGTCGCCGCGGCTCGCGACTGAGCCGGTCTCTGCGAATGCGACGGGGGCCAAACCCGCAGAGCCGGTGGCCACTCCGGCGGCGACGATGACGCTGCAGGCGATGCGGGCGATGGTGGTTCTCATGATCTCTTCTCTCGTTTTCCGTTGTGCCGGAGCGTTTTCCGGTGATGGGAACAACGATTCCGCAACCCTGGCGGGGTGTCTGTGGGTGCGCCGGCCCCTGTGACTGATGAACCTGTGTCCCCAAAAGTGAGGACACCGGGCGCGGACCCCGCAATGACGAACCCCCGCCGAGGATGTCAGCGGGGGTTCGCAGGGGATCGGAGCGGAAACCCGGGTATCGGTGGGTGATCAGTCGCCACCGGGCATGGCCGGGTTGAACGGCAGGTGGCCGAATTGGTTGAGAGAGGCGCCCGCGCCGGCCCGTCCTGGCAGGTTGCCGTTCAGGCCGGTCTTGCTGTCGGAGGTCCGGGTGTTGGAGGTCCGGGTGTCCGTGGTCGAGTCTCCCCGGGTGCCCGCCTCGGCGGCGGCCACGGGTGTGGCTCCGACGGTCAGTCCGGCGGCGATGATGAGGCCGGCGACGATGCGAGCGGCGGTGGTAGTCATGATCTCTACTTTCGATTTGCGTTGTGCCGGAGGGTTTTCCGGTGATGGTGTCAACGATGCCGCAGCCATCACGGGTTGTCTGTCGGCAAACCGACCCTTGTGGTTGAGGAACTCGGTGTCCTCATGTTTGAGGACACGGCGGTTCGAGGACACGGCGGTTGGAGGACACAGCACGACCATCACGCGGCCATCTGCCCGACAGGGCCCAGGATGGCGTCGGCCAGTTCCGCGATGTTGGGCAGTGACGTGTCCAGCGGGGTGACGATCGGGACATCCCCGATCTGGGCGCTGCACTCGCTGATGACGCGGTCGACGTCGGAGCGGGCCACCCCGTTGAGGTTCAGTGCCACGGCCAGCACCGGCACCCCGTACTGGCCGATGAGCTCGATCTCGGAGGCCAGGCTCGGGATGCGGGCGGACGGAAGATGTTCCAGGCCGTCGTAATGGGTTCGGGCGGGGGCATGTTGGAGAACCACCCCGCACACCCCGGCAGACACCATCAGTGATGCGAAGGGGCCGGCCGGATAGCGCAACGCGCCTTGCCCCTCGATGATCATCACGTCGGGATCGACCTCCTGGTCGCAGGTGACCAAGGCCCGCTCCAACTCGCCGCCGATGAAATCGAAGGGCAGTGAATCGGCGATGATGCCGTAACGGCCGCCCTGCATCCACCCGGTCTGCCCGGTGTAGATCATCTCGGTGGCAGTTCCACGCGCAATGAGTTCGGCGGTCAGCATCCGCGCGGTGGTGCGCTTCCCGATGGCGCAGTCGGTACCCATCACCGCGATCCGCCGGGCCCGCACCGCATGCACCGAACCGTCCCAGAACCGCAGCTCGCGAGCGGGCGGCATGCGCCGTACGTCGGTGATGGTGGCGCCGTGAACGGCGGCCAGCGCGGCCAGTTCGGCGTCATCGACGAGGTGGTCGTGCAAACCGTTGACCAGGTGCAGGCCGGTGCCGGCGGCCTGCATCAGCAGGGCGCGCAGGTCGGTCGTGACCCGGCCGCCGTGTGGCGCGTGGCCGACGATCGCGGTGGTGATGTCGGGTGCCACCTGCAGCGCTCGGGCCAGACCCGTGACGATCGGGATGCCGGCAGGGGTGCCGTCGAGGACCTCGCCGGCGTCGTGGCCGGCCAGGGTGTGGTCGATCACGGCGCGGACGGCGAACCGCTCTGTGCCGCGCACCAGTCCGTGCGCTACCTTGCCTTCCAGCGTCGCAAAGCAGCCGTCGGCGAGGACGACGGCGGGGGCCTGCTGTCGACGCGAGGGCTGTCGACCGTGTGACGGTGTCTGACTGTTCATCATGAATCCCTGTCTCCGAATGGTTTTCGCTACAGGGACGACGATGTCAGGGCAGCGCCGGTCCGGTCATCCGGCGACCTGACGATTCCGATGAGGACGCGATGTCCTACAGCGTCAGGACACGACGCGAGGCAGTCTCACCGCGATATGGGTGCCTTTGGGGGTGTCGACCAGGCGCAGCGTGCCGCCGGCCGCCTCGATCCGGGCGCGATGCGAGGACAGGCCGATATGCCCGCGGCGTAGCCTTTCGGCGGCCTGTTGTTCGGACATGCCCACGCCGTCGTCGACGACGTCGAGGCGCGACACCCCGTCGGCCACCCGCAGCGTCACGGTCGCCCGGGTGGCCCCGGAATGGCGAACCACGTTGGAGATCAGCTCCCGGGCCACGCCGAAGAGGATCCGGTCACTCGGGTCCGCACCCGGATGCTCGATGTCGGTGCTGATTTCAATCCCCGAGCGCGCGGAGTTCGTGTCGGCGATCTGGGTCAGGGCGCGGGCCAGGCCCGCCCCGGCCAGGACCGCGGGATGCAGCTCGAAGGTGGCTTCCCGCATCTGGGTGGTGACGTCGCGCAGTCCTTCCAGCGCCCGCTCCAGCGCCGGGTCCGGGTTCTTCTTGAGTGCCGCCGTGATGTCCTGGCGGACCATCAGCACCGTCTGCAGCGGCCCGTCGTGGAGGGACTCCGAGATGGTGCGCCGCTCCTCGTCGGAGGCGGTCATAATGTCGGCCAGCAGCCGTTGCCGGGACAGGCTCAACTGGGCGATCTCGTCGATTTGGCGGCCCTGGGCGTACACGGCGAGCAACACCGCGCCGCACAGGAAAATGAGCACCACCGCGGCCAGGGTGATCCGGCCGTAACCGACCTCCCTGGTCAGGATCGGGTCGGTGTAGAACTCGATCATGAACGTCAGCGCGACGATCACCAGTGCGACGGCCGCACGCCGCCAGGAGACGTCCAGGACGACCATGACCGGCAGCAGGGTGAGGATCAGCAGCGGGATGTAGGCGCCGTCCGGAGTCGCCAGGTTGTAGGCCACGACCATGCCGACGTCGAGTATCAGCAGCATCAGCTGGAGTCGCGAGACGGCCAGCGTCCGGGACCTCGGCCCGAACAACATGACGGCGGCCCAGATGGCGGCCAGCAGATACAGCCACGGCAGCGGCCAGAACAACGGCCAGCTCTGTTCGAGGCCTACGTAGGACGAGGCGACCATCACCGGTGCCACCCCGAGGCGCACGATCGCGACGATCCGCAACGCGCCGAGTTCCCGGGTGCGGCGGATCTGCGCGAGCTCCGATGTCTCGCCTGAGATTTTCCCCTCGGGACCGGCCGTCATCGTGACACGATAACCGCATGGCGCAAGGATCCGAGCCGGTCACCGTTGTGGTCGGTGACGACCACCCGATGTACCGCGACGGCGTCGTCCGAGCGCTGAAGGAGAGCGGACGTATCCGGGTGGTCGCCGAGGCCGGCGACGGTCGCGAAGCGCTGGAGGCGATCCGCGAGCACGAGCCCAAGGTGGCGCTGCTGGACTACCGGATGCCCGAACTCGACGGACTGGCCGTGGTCAACGCGGTGGCGCGCGACGGACTGCCGACCCGGGTGTTGCTACTGAGCGCCACCGAGGACCCGGCGACGGTGTACGAGGCACTGGCCGCCGGAGCGGCCGGCTACATGACCAAGGAGTCCGACCGGGACGACATCGTGGCCGCCGTCTGCAGCGTCGCCAAGGGCGGCGGATATGTGCCCGCGCACCTGGCCGGCGGTCTGGCCACCGAGATGCACCAGCGTTCGCGTGGGGAGGCGACGCTGCTCTCGCCGCGCGAGGCCGAGGTGATCACCATGATGGCCAATGGTCTGTCGGTACCCGATATCGCCGAACGGCTGCACCTGGCGCCGACGACGATCCGCACCCACGTGCAAAGGCTCTACGAGAAGCTCGGGGTGTCCGACCGCGGAGCCGCGGTCGCCGAGGCGATGCGGCGTCGGCTCGTCGAATGAGGCCACACTGAACGCGGGTCGGCCCCGCCGTTCTCCCACGCCGTTCGCCTAGGATCAGGACCCAATGACCGATATCGAGGACGCCCGCGAGGAGACTGACGCCGAACTGACCGCACGGTTCGAGCGTGACGCCATCCCCCTGATGGACCAGCTCTACGGCGGCGCGCTGCGAATGACCCGCAACCCCGCCGACGCCGAGGACCTGGTGCAGGAAACCATGGTCAAGGCCTACTCGGGCTTTCGGTCCTTCCGGGAGGGCACCAATCTCAAGGCGTGGCTGTACCGGATCCTGACCAACACCTACATCAACAGCTATCGCAAGAAGCAACGGCAGCCCGCCGAGTACCCGACCGACGAGATCACCGACTGGCAGTTGGCCGCCAATGCCGAGCACACCTCGACCGGATTGCGCTCCGCCGAGGTCGAGGCGCTGGAAAATCTTCCCGATAGTGAAATCAAAGAGGCGCTCCAGGCGTTACCAGAAGAGTTCCGGCTCGCGGTGTACCTAGCGGACGTCGAGGGCCTGCCCTACAAGGAGATCGCCGAGATCATGGAAACGCCGATCGGGACAGTGATGTCCCGCCTGCATCGAGGCAGGCGCCAGCTGCGCGGACTGCTCGCCGACGTGGCCCGGGACCGCGGCTTGCTGCGTGGCCGCGACGGAGCTGACCAGTCCGTCGACCAGGAAGAAGGGGTCACGTCGTGACACTCGACAACCCGGCGGCCGACGCCTCACCGGATCCGGACCCCGGCCACACCGACTGTGCGGTGGTCATCCGGGAGGTCTGGGCCCTGCTCGACGGTGAGGTCGATGACACCGAGCGGGAGCGGCTACGCCAGCACCTCGACCACTGCCCGGCCTGTCTGCGCCACTACGGCGTCGAGGAACGCATCAAATCGCTGATCGCCACGAAATGCAGCGGCGAGAAAGCTCCGTCCTATCTGGTGGAGCGGGTGCGGATTCAGATCAGCCAGACCACGATCATCCGGCGGCAGATCTAGGCTTTCGCCCTACGCTGCGGCAAAGAAAATCAGGCGTTGGGCCGCTTGCCGTGGTTGGCCTTGCTGTGCTTGCGGTCACGCTTCTTACGGCCACGCTTCGCCATCGGTGTTCTCCTCGGTCGTGATCCGGGGGTTAATTGCCTGACCCCGGGGCGGTGAATTGACTTCAGTGTCTCACGCCAGCCTTCGGCGCCAGTAATCCACCTGTGTGGTTCGATAGGGACATGGCCGAGGATGTGCGCGCTGAGATTGTGGCCAGTGTGCTGGAAGTCGTGGTCAGCAAGGGTGACCAGATCGGGGTCGGTGACACCCTGGTGCTGCTCGAGTCGATGAAGATGGAGATCCCGGTACTTGCCGAGGTCGGTGGCACCATCTCGGAGGTGAACGTCTCCGTCGGTGATGTCATCCAGGCCGGCCACCTGATCGCCGTCATCGACGACTAGTCGCACAGTCACCTAAGAGCCCGTGTCCACCCTTGGGGACCTGCTCGCCGAGCACACCGTCCTGCCCGGCGGGGCAGTCGATCATCTGCACGCCGTCGTCGGCGAATGGCAGTTGCTGGCCGACCTCTCCTTCGGTGACCTGCTGATGTGGGTGCGCCGCGACGACGCCACCCTGGTCTGCGTCGCACAGTGCCGACCCAACACCGCCTCCACACTGCTGGCCACCGACGCCGTCGGCACCGTCGTCGAGGACGGTCTGCCCGGGGCCGTGCCGGTGCGCTACCGCGGGGAGGTGGTGGCACTGCTGACCCACCAGAGCGCCGCCGACGGCAGAGGCACCTCGTCGCCGCTGGAGAAAGCCTATTCGGATTGTGCCGCAAAGCTTTTGGAAATGGTGGGGGAGGGCAGCTTCCCGGACGCCGGTGATGTCGCCAGCTCCCGTTCCAGCCCCAGGGTCGGTGACGGGTTCATCCGACTCGACGTCGACGGGGTGGTGGTCTACGCCAGCCCCAACGCCCTGTCGGCCTACCATCGGATGGGCCTGACCGCGGATCTGGAAGGCCACAACCTGGTCGCCATCACCCGCCCGCTGATCTCCGATCCGTTCGAAGCCCGGGAACTCGGCGAGCATGTCGGTGCGGCGGCGGCCGGCGGGTCCGGCACCCGGTTGGAGATCGATGCCGGCGGCGCCACCGTTCTGCTGCGCACCCTGCCGCTGATGGTCGGCGGCCAGTCGGCCGGTGCGGCGGTGCTGATCCGCGACGTCACCGAGGTCAAGCGCCGGGACCGGGCGCTGCTGTCCAAGGATGCCACCATCCGGGAGATCCACCATCGGGTCAAGAACAACCTGCAGACGGTGGCGGCACTGCTGCGATTGCAGGCCCGTCGCACCAGCAACGAGGAGGGCCGCCACGCTCTCCTGGAGTCGGTGCGGCGGGTGGCCGCCATCGCCCAGGTGCACGAGGCCCTGTCGATGTCGGTGGACGAGGAAGTCAACCTTGATGAGGTGATCGACCGGATCCTGCCGGTCATGAACGATGTGGCACGCGTGGACGCACCGATCCGGATCAACCGCGACGGCACTCTCGGTGTGCTCGACGCCGCCCGGGCCACCGCCTTGGTCATGGTGGTCACCGAGCTGGTGCAAAACGCCATCCAGCACGGCTTTTCCCATGTCCCGGGGCCGGCGGACAAGGGCGGCAGGGTGGTGATCTCGGCGGAACGGTCGGCACGGTCTCTGGACATCGTCGTCCACGACGACGGTCGCGGCCTGCCGGCGGACTTCGATCTGGACGACTCCGATCGGCTCGGACTGCAGATCGTGCGCACGCTGGTGTCCGCCGAGCTCGACGGCACGCTGGAGATGCGGCAGGCCCGTGACGGGGGCACCGACGTGATGTTGCGGGTGCCGATCCGCCCCAGACAGGCAAAAAACTGAGGGCCCCGGCAACTGCCGGGGCCCTCAGGTGAAAGTTCTGCCTAGACGCCGGTGCGGGCCCGGGTGCGGGCGTTACGGCGCTTGAGTGCGCGACGCTCGTCCTCACTCATGCCACCCCACACGCCGGCATCCTGGCCGGACTCCAGTGCCCAGCTCAGGCACTCGGTGGTCACCGGGCAGCGGTTGCAGACCAGCTTCGCGTCAGCGATCTGGGCCAGAGCCGGACCGCTGTTTCCCACCGGGAAGAACAGTTCCGGATCCTCGTCCCGACAGACCGCCTTGTGGCGCCAATCCATTAGTCCCTACTCCTCACTAGTTGTACGCGCAGTAAATCAGGGGTTTCCCAGCGGCCGGAGCCGTTAACCTGCGCACATACAAATGTTGTTGCTCTGTTACGAAGATGCTTTCACAGCCGCGACGGAAGTCAAGGGAACTTGACAGAACCGTGGGCTATCTCACTCCGGGAGCGGGTTTAGACCCAGGTGAGGGGAGAGTACCCCGCCCGGTTCTAGGCATGTACCCGGGGGGTCGGTGCGACCACATTGAGGGCATCGGGGACGGAGGTGAACGTCATTTCGGTGCGCATCCCCAGGAAGTCCCCGTCGGACTGGCAGGCGATCGGCTCGGCCGCGGTGATCCGCACCCAGGCCAGGTCGTCCTCCCGGATCAGGTTCTTGCCCTTGATGTCGGGATTCTTGGACCACATCCGGCGTACCACGGCCAGGTTGGCCAGGACGTTCATCGTGGTGACGGCGAAAATCCCGAGTCCGCCCTCGAATGTGGTGTCCGGATTGGTGTAGATCGGCCGCCGGTTGGCGTAGGTCCAGGGGCTGGCGTTGGAGACGAAGGCGAAGTAGACGCCCTCGACCGGCTCGCGGTTGGGCAGATGGACCGTGAGCAGCGGCGCGGCCCCGACCTTGGTCAGCATCTCCCGGGTGGCGATGCGGATGTAGCGGGCCGCGGTGACCTTGCGGCCCTTGGCGCGCTGGGCTTCCACGGCGGCCACCACGTCACCGTCGACCCCCATCCCGGCGGTGAATACCGCCCACCGTTCGCCGCAGTCCATCAGGCCGATTCGCCGCCAGGACCCGCCGCGGCGGTATCCGTCGAGCAGGTCGACGAGCTGATTGGTGGCCTCGATCGGGTCCGGGCTGATGCCCAGGGCGCGGGCGAACACGTTGGCCGCCCCGCCCGGGACCACCGCCAGCGCGGGCAGCGCGTCGGCGGCGGGCCGGTTCTGCCCCGGCTGGCCCAGCAGGCCGTTGACCACCTCGTTCACCGTGCCGTCGCCGCCGTGCACGATGATCACCTCGACACCGTCCCGGTGGGCCGCCTCGGCGATTTCCACGGCGTGTCCGGCCCGGTCGGTGTGCGCGACCACCAGGTCCACCCGGCTTTCCAGGGCGTGCGCCAGCAGGTCGCGGCCCGCCGGCGTGGTCGACGTGGCGTTGGGGTTGACGATCAACACGGCGCGCACGAGCGATGAGCCTAATCTGAGTGGCATGCGCGAACTGATGGCAGCCGCAGCGGTCCTGGCCTCCTGCACCCTCGCCGTGGCGCCGGCGGCCCCGGTCGCTGTGGCCGCGCCGCCCGCCCCGGCGTTGGTGCTCAGCGTTGAGGAGGTCCGGACCATCTCCGGCAACGCCGACCTGGTTCCGGGGCCGCAAGTCGACTCCCCGGGCGGTCAGCATCAGTACGACGCCCAGTTCCCGAGTGAGTGCCATGCCGTTTTCAACCAGGACGACGCCTTCGCCGGCGGCTTCAGCGAGTTCCGGTCGGTGACCTACACCGGGGCGGCCAGTCGGGCTGTCACCCAGGCCGTCGCGGTGTATCCGGACGATTCCGCCGCCCGGGCGGCCCTGACCCGCGTCGGATCGTCGTTGCGGGCCTGTTCGGAGCTGGGTGCGGACAACATGGCGGTCACCACCCAGCTCCTGGACCAGAGCAGTTTCGCGCTGTGCCAGGCCCAGTGCGCCACCCTCTACCGGGCGGCCGGGCCGGTGCTGATCGCGGTCAGCGCCTCGAAGTTCGGCGACTCCGACCGGATCGCGACCGCCGTCCTGCAGCAGATCACCAACCGGGTGGGCGCGTGATCCCGCAGAGCGTGCGGCGGGCGGCCGTGCTGGTGGCGTTGCAGGGTGCTGTCGTGACCGCCGCGGCCGTGATGTTCATCATCCGCGGTCTGGCCGGCGCCGACCGGAAGATCGTCGACGGGTACGGCAACGCGGCCTGGTTCGGCATCTTCGGGGCGGCGTTGCTGGCCGCCGCGTGGGCGCTGTGGACGGGACGGCGGTGGGGCAGGGGTATCGCGATCTACGCGCAGATGCTGCTGCTGCCGGTGAGTTGGTACATCGGGGTGGGGTCGCACCAGTGGCTGTACGCCATCCCGGTCGCCCTGATCGCGGTGCTGATCCTGTGGCTGCTGTTCAGCCGTGACACCCTGCAATGGATTTCAGGCTCTCAGGACTCGGCCAGCACCGACAGGTCCGCACCCGATACCCGGTAGGTGATCCACTCGTTCAACGGCCGGCCGCCCACCGAGTCGTACAGGGCGATCGCGTCGGTGTTCCAGTCCAGCACCGCCCAACTGAGCCTGCTGTAGTCGTTCTCCACACACACCCGGGCCAGGGTTGCCAGCAGTGCGCGGGCCAGGCCGCGGCGGCGGAAGTCGTTGCGCACGAACAGGTCCTCGAGGTGGATGCCCGCGACGCCGTCCCAGGTGGAGAAGTTGCGGAACCACAGCGCCATCGCCGCCGTCGCACCGTCGACCTCGGCGAGGTGGCAGGAGGCGACGGCCCCGTCGCCGAAAAGTGCTGCGGTGATCTGGCTTTCGGTCACCGTGCACTCCTCGGGTGCCCGCTCGAACTCGGCCAGCTCGTGGATCATCGCGACGATGCCGGGCTCGTCGCCGGGACGAGCCAGTCTGATCTGAGTGCTCATTGCGGGACTCCCAGCGCCGCGAGGATGGTCCGGAACTTTACCGTGGTTTCGGCGACCTCCTCCTCGGGATCTGACTCGGCCACGATGCCGCCACCGGCCTGGGCCAGCGCGGTGCGACGGTCGGCGGACAGTTGCGCGCCGCGGATGGCGACAACCCAGCGTCCGTCACCGCGGGCATCACACCATCCGACGGCCCCCGCGTAGAACCCGCGGTCACCCTCGAGATCGGCGATCAGGTCCACCGCCGCTGCGGTCGGCACCCCGCCGACGGCCGGGGTCGGATGTAGTGCCAACGCCAGATCCAATGCGGTGGTTGACTTTTCGCGCAGAGTCCCGCGGATGGGTGTGCTCAGGTGCCATAGTGCGGCGGTGTGCGACAGCTGAGGTTCCGGTGCCACCTCTAGCGTGCTGCACAACGGTTCCAACGCTGCCCGCATGGTGTCGACGACGAGTTGATGCTCGTGGCGGTTCTTGTCCGAGGCGGCCAGCGCGGCGCCGTTGGCGGCGTCGACGTCGGGCTCCGGTGAGCGCGACGCCGAGCCGGCGAACGGCTGGCAGGTCACCTGATCGCCGCGGCGGGCCACCAGAAGTTCCGGGCTGGCACCCACCAGCACCTCGTCCGGGTGGCCGGCGGGGGAGAGGTCGACCAGGTAGGCGCTGGCTTCCGGGTCGGCGTCGATCAGCCGGTGCAGCACCGCCATCGGGTCGAGGGCGCTGACGGCCACCAGCCGCAGTGCCCGCGCCAGAACCACCTTCTGCAAAGGGTTGTCCGGATCCCGCAGGAGAGCCACGGCAGCCTCGACACGGGCCAGGTGCACCGCCGGGTCCGGCAGCGTCTCGGCGATCCGCACCGCAGGCAGCCGGGTGCCTGAGTCCGGCGGCAGGGATTCGGCCAGACGAACCGGCTCGTACAGTGCCGCGGGGCGGCGCACATCGAAGGGCAGCGCGCCCACGATCAGGTCGGCCGATCCGTCGCGCAACGCCGCCCCGGCGGTCGTGACGTCGTCGTATCCGGTCTTGATGCCCTCGGCGACAACCGTTCCGGCGACCCCGGTCAGTGCGAAGCTGATCACCGGCTGGTCAAGCCCGGGCTGGTCAAACCGAGGGCCGACAGCTGGCGCAGCCCGTACTCGAAGCCGCACACCGACACCGCGGCGGTGCCGAACCCGTACCGGGCGCCCTCGCGCAGTGGCTGCTCCACCCAGCGGGTGATCACCGATCGGGAGAAGTGGCCGTGGCTGACGAACACCACGTCCCGCTCGCCCATGTGATCCAACGCGAAGGCCACCGCCTGGTCGGCCCGCATGCTGACCTGATCCACGCTCTCCCCACCGGGGCAGCCGTAGGTCCACAGCAGCCAGCCCGGGGTCTGGGTGCGGATCTCGTGGGTGGTCAGGCCCTCGTAGTCGCCGTAGTTCCACTCGACCAGCAGCGGGGAGATCTCGTCGACGGCCAGCCCCGCCAACTCGGCGGTCGCGACTGCCCGCGTGCGGGGGCTGCTGATCACCAGCGGGTTGTCCAGGTTCAGTCGGGCCAGCGTGATCGCGGCCAGTTTCGCCTGTTCACGGCCGTTCTCGGTGAGGTCGAGGTCGGTGTAGCTGGTGTGCTGACCGCTGCGTGACCACTCGGTTTCGCCGTGCCGGAGTAGGACCATCCGATGCTCACCGACACTCACGTCAACCGATTGTGCACGAACCTGAGAGGATGGTCGTCGTGATGCGCGTTCTGGCAGTGGCCAACCAGAAGGGTGGGGTGGCCAAAACGACTACGGTCGCGTCGCTGGGGGCGGCGTTCGTGCGGGAGGGCAAGCGGGTTCTGCTCGTCGACCTCGACCCTCAGGGGTGCCTGTCCTTCTCGCTGGGCACCGACCCCGACAAGCTGCCGGTGTCGGTGCATGAGGTGCTGCTCGGCGACGTCGAGCCCAGCGCTGCGCTGGTGACGACGCCCGAGGGTATGCAGTTGCTGCCGGCCAATATCGACTTGGCGGGCGCGGAGGCCATGCTGCTGATGCGGGCCGGCCGGGAGTATGCGCTCAAGCGGGCGCTGGACAAGTTGGACGCCTCGCCGGACTACCGCTTCGACGTGGTGATCATCGACTGCCCGCCGTCGCTGGGGGTGCTCACCCTCAACGGGCTGACCGCCGCCGACGAGGTGATCGTGCCGCTGCAGTGCGAGACGCTGGCCCACCGCGGTGTCGGTCAGTTCCTGCGGACCGTCGCCGACGTGCAGCAGATCACCAACCCCAAGCTCACACTGCTCGGCGCGCTGCCGACGCTGTTCGACTCCCGCACCACCCACAGCCGCGACGTGCTGTTCGACGTCGCCGACCGCTATGACCTGCCGGTGCTGGGGCCGCCGATCCCGCGGACCGTGCGGTTCGCGGAGGCCAGCGCCTCGGGGTCCTCGGTGCTGTCCGGCAAGAAGAACAAGGGCGCGCTCGCCTACCGGGAACTGGCCAAGGCGCTGCTCAAGCACTGGAAGAACGGCAGGCCGCTGCCGACGTTCACCCCGAGCGTCTAGCCCGCCTCAGCATCAGCCCGTAGACGACGGCGTTGATCAGCAGCAGCAGACCGGCCACGGCCCACTGCGCTTCGCGGGTCAGCCCGGCGGGATAGATGATCCGGCCCAGGTAGTGCTCGATGAAACCGCCGCTGTAACCGGCCTCGCCGGCCGCGCGGCGAAGCGAATTCTCCAGCGGGGTCAGCGGGCACACCCGACCGGAGGTTTCGATCCAGACCGCCCACGCCAGCGCGGGCAGGTGCAGCAGCGCCAGTCGGGGCCACCGCCACACCGCCAGTGCTCCCAATGCCGCCCAGACGATGAACAATCCGTGGATCACCAGCACCGCGTCGGCGAGAATGGCCATGCTCGGATGGTCCCATCCATCAGTATCGGGGAGAAGAATGCCAACACCGGCGGTCGCGCAGTGCAACGCTGCCCGCGGCGAATCGGGTCGCACCTGCCTGGTGACCGGCGACGGCGCCCACCAACTCACTGACAACGAGCTTGCTGAGGTCATCGACCGCGGCTGCACAACGCGTGCCCAGCGGGCCTGATCATCGCCTGCCGTCCTGGTCGAGCTGCCGTGACCGCATCCGACGACGAACAGGGCGGGCTGGAGCAGGTCGCCGCCGCCGACCGTAATCCGGCGCTGACCGGAATGCGGGCCGTCGCCGCGCTGTCGGTGCTGGGCACCCACGCCGCGTACGGGACCGGCGCGCTCAACCGCGGCTACCTCGGCCAGCTACTCGGCCGCCTGGACATCGGGGTGGCGATTTTCTTCGTGCTCTCCGGGCTGCTGCTGTTCGGTCCGTGGGTGCGGGCCGCGGCCGCCGGCACACCCGGTCCGTCGGTGCGCCGCTACGGCCGCCGGCGAGTACGGCGGATCATGCCCGCCTACCTGCTCACCGTCGTGAGCGCCTACCTGCTGTACGAGTTCCGGCCGCTCGAACCCAATCCTGGGCACACCTGGGTCGGTTTGGTGCGCAACCTCACCCTGACCCAGATCTACGGTGACTACTTCTCTCGCTACCAGCATCAGGGCCTCACCCAGATGTGGAGCCTTGCCGTCGAGGCCGCTTTCTACCTGCTGCTGCCGGCGCTGGCCTGGCTGCTGCTGGCGCTGGGTCGTGGCAGGCCGGGGATGCTGCTGGTGTTGCTGGCGGGCGTGGCGGCGATCAGTCCGCTGTGGCTGCTGACGCTGCACCGCACGGACTGGTTGCCGGCCGGTGCGGGACTGTGGCTGCCGACCTATCTGGCGTGGTTCGCCGCGGGGATGGCGCTGGCCGTGTTGCAGACCATGGGGGTGCGGTGCCGGTGGTGGGTGGCACTGCCGTTGGCGTTCGCCGGCTTTCTTGCCCCAAGCCTGGGCGCCGACCTGACCAAGACCCTGCTGTACGCGGCGATCGCCGCCCTACTGGTCGCACCGGCCGCCCTCCCCGGTCCCGGGGGGAGTCGCTATTCGCAGCTGTTGAGCAGCCGGCCGATGGTATGGCTGGGCGAGATCTCCTACGAGATCTTCCTGCTGCACGTCATCGTGATGGAGATCGCGATGTCCGTGGTGCTGGGCTGGCCGGTGTTCACCGGGTCGGTGACGGTATTGGTCGT
>CAZADG010000022.1:21022-42604 GCA_964483865.1 uncultured Mycobacterium sp.
CGCTGCTCGATCACCATCTGACCGCTGATGGCGGGGATCACCGCGCCCTCGCCTTCGGGGTGCTTGAGCGGAATGGTCCGCTCGTATACGCCGTCAGAGGGGGTGAACACCGCCAAGCCGTCGGCCACCGGGACCAGCAGCCGCCCAGCCATCATGGTGGCCGGGCCCAGCGGGGTCTTCCGGTCGGCGGCGTCAAGTGTGTAGCGGTAGGCCAGCTTGTTGTCGAACACCATCACCGCGCTGCCGGTCCACCAGGTGATCTGCTCACCGGCGCGGGTCACGGCGGGCAATTCCTCCACCAGCTTCGGGGGGCCGGGAAGAGGGGTGCTGGAGACCTTGGAGCCGGTGTCGTCGTAGACCACCACCTCCGGGCGCGGAGTGGGCAGGTACACCGCGGTGGTGGTGCCCACGACCGCCAGCACCCGGGCGTCGGAGTCGACGGCCACTCCGGCCAACGGCACCGTCTTGAGGTCGGGTTCGTCCTCCTCCTTGGCCGGTTTGAGCAGAGCGAGCTGAAGATCCTTCTCGTCGGGGCAGGCCTGGAGAACGCCCACCGCGGCGTCGCTGGCCGACGCCGACATCAGGGTGCAGCCCTCGCCCAGTTTGGTGTTGACCGGCTTGATCGGGGCGTCGATCTCGCCGTAGGACAGCATCCGCACCAGATCCGTACGCCACAGCTCCAGCCGGGTCGCGCCGAAGGACAGCACTGCGCTGCCGTCCGAGCTGAGGGTCACCACCTCATCGGCGTAGCTGGTGCGGGTGGGGCCGCGCTGGCCGGTCGCGGCCTTGATTCCGCTGACCTGACCGCAGCCGCGCTCATCGGGGTAGACCGCGACGGCCAGGTCGTAGACGTAGGAGACGCCGCACAGCTCGAGATCGCGGGCGTAGCTCCAGCGCTGCTCGCCGCTCTGCGGGTCCAGGCCTGCCATGGTGCGGCCTTCGCCGGTGATCACGTTGCCGCTCAACAGGATCGGGGCCAAGGTGGCTCCGCTCGCAGCGGTCCACCGCTGCGTCAGGGTCGACGGGACGGCTGCGGCAGCGGTGGTGCTCGGTGCCGGTGAAGCGGCCGGACGGCTTATCGTCGCGCGCTCGGAACTGCGCCACCAGAACATTGCGATGACCGTCAGCACCACAGCGGCGATCGCTGCCGCGGCGATGAGGTCAGCTCTGGTGCGGCGCTCCGGTCGGATCATCTAGCTCGGGGTGGCCCCGGCCTCGGCGGCCTTGCGCGGCCCGCGGCGACGACGACGGCGTGGCTTGCCCGCGGCTCCCTCACCGCCGGCGGCCGGAGTTCCTGAATCGGCGGTGGCCGAAGAACTTTCGACGCGTGCGCCGGCCCCGCCGCCACCGCGGGTCCGCTGACGCGAACGGCTGCGAGCCGGCCGGTCGCTCTTGTCGGTGGAGCTGATCCTGCTCTCATCCTTGGCGGGACGGCGGGCGCCCTGGGGTTTGCGCGCAGCCCCGATCGAACCACCGGCCCCGGCGGGGATGCCCAGTTCCTCGTAGAAGTGCGGGGAGGTCGAGTAGGTCTCCGCGGGGTCCGGGCAATCCAGTTGCAGCGCCTTGTCGATCATCGACCAGCGCTCGAGTTCGTCCCAGTCGACCAGGGTGATCGCGATACCGGTCTTGCCGGCCCGGCCGGTGCGGCCGATGCGGTGCACGTAGGCCTGTTCGTCCTCGGGGATCTGGTAGTTGATGACATGCGTGATGTCGTCGATGTCAATGCCACGGGCCGCGACATCCGTTGCCACCAGCACGTCGACGTCGCCTTCGCGGAATCCTTTGAGCGCCTTCTCCCGGGCGATCTGGCCCAGGTCGCCGTGCACGGCGCCGACCTTGAATCCGCGCTCGGCCAACTCGTCGCACACCTTCTGGGCAGTGCGTTTGGTGCGGGTGAAGATCATCGTCGCGCCGCGACCCTCGGCCTGCAGGATGCGGGCCACCATCTCGATCTTGTCCAGCGCGTGCGCGCGGTAGGCGAACTGCTCGGTGGTGTCGTGGGTGGCCGAACCCTGGACACCCTCGGCGCGGATGTGGGTGGGCTGGGTCATGAACGTGCGCGCCAGCGTGATGATCGGGCCGGGCATGGTCGCCGAGAACAGCATGGTCTGGCGGCCGTCGGGGGTCAGCTTCAGAATGCGCTCGATGTCGGGCAGGAAGCCCAGGTCCAGCATCTCGTCGGCCTCGTCGAGCACCAGCACCGAGACCCCGCCGAGCTGCAGGTGGCCCTGGTTGGCCAGGTCGAGGAGCCGGCCCGGGGTGCCGACGACGACGTCGACGCCCTTCTGCAACGCCTCGATCTGCGGCTCGTAGGGACGCCCGCCGTAGATCGAGGTGACGGTGAACTTCCGGCTCTTTTCTGATGTCGGCGGCTCCGCGCCTCCGCCTGCCGCAAGGTATTTCGAGGCGCCGACGAGATCGTCGTAGACCTGGATGCACAGCTCGCGGGTGGGTACCACGATCAGTGCGCGCGGGACGCCGTTGAGTTCCGGTTCACCGGGGGCGGTGATGCGGTGCAGCAGGGGGACGCCGAAGGCGAAGGTCTTGCCCATACCGGTGCGGGCCTGGCCGATCAGGTCGTCGCCGGCCAGCGCCAGCGGCAGGGTGAGTTCCTGGATCGCAAAGGCGTTCTCGATGCCCTGCTCGGCCAGAGCGCGGACGATCTCCTCGCGCACGCCGAGTTGGGTGAAACTGGTCGGGGCGTGGGTATGCAGATGTGTCATGGGTTTTCTTCCGTTGTCTTCCTCGCGCTTGCTTTCCACGCGCGCACGAGTGATGTCGAAAGAATGCGGGCCTCGCGCCGAGGAGGCGGGCCCACTGCGTGCACGCACATTACCGATTCCCATGGTACCTGGTCGGGGGTATTTTCGGCATTTGCCACCAGTGCCGGCGACTACAGTGACAGCCATGGAACAGCCGGGAGTCTCGATGTCGAAGGTCCCGGCCGACCACCCCGGCATCAACGAGTTGTTCGCGTTGCTCGCCTACGGCGAGGTGGCGGCCTTCTACCGGCTCACCGAGGAAGCGCGGATGGCGCCGGACCTGCGCGGCCGCATCAATATGGCCCGGATGGCCGCCGCCGAGATGGGCCACTACGAACTGTTGCGCTCCACGCTGGAGAAGCGCGGGGTCGAGATGCTGCCCGCCATGACCCGGTACGCGCCGGCCCTGGAGCAGTACCACCGGCTCACCACCCCCAGCACCTGGCTGGAGGCACTGGTCAAGACCTATGTCGGCGACGCGATGGCAGCCGACCTGTACCTGGCCATCGCCGGTTCACTGCCGGTGGAGGTCGCCGACGTGGTGCGCTCGGTGCTGGCCGAGACGGTGCACTCGCAGTTCGTGGTGGCCGAGGTGGTGACCGCGGTGAACGCCAGCGGACGGCAGCGCAGCCGGCTGGCGTTGTGGGCGCGCCGACTGTTGGGGGAGGCCATCACCCAGGCCCAGTACGTGCTGGCCGACCACGACGAACTGGTGGACCTGGTACTGGCCGGGGGCGGTCTGGGGCAGGTCAACGACCTCTACGAGCGGTTGCAGCGGACGCACAGCGAACGCATGCAGCACCTGGGCCTGGCCTGACGGGTCTAGCGGTTGCAGGTGGTGCTGATCCCGTAGTCGGTCTGGGACACCACCGTCGCGCCGCCCGCGTCGGTGATCCAGCAGTTCAACTGGCTGCCCCGGCTGTTGGCGGTCACGTATTTGACCGGCAGGTTCGGGATGATCGACATGGTCCAGGGCAGCGTCACGTTCTCGACGGTGCGCAGCGCACCGGTCTCGTCGGCGTAGACGACAGTGACCGGATCGTTGGGCCGCTGATTACCGGCGACGGTGTAGACGATCTGGCGGAGATCGACTTTCGGCTGGGCGGCCGCCAGCGGGTTGGCTTCCACCCGCACCGGCACCTCCGCACCCCGCTCGGCGCCCTGCGCGACCGCCGGGGACGCCGGACCGATGGTCGCCACCACCGTTCGTGGTCCGCTGCTGGTGCTGGCCGCGTCGCCGGCTTTCATGACGAACATCACCGCCGCAACGGCGGAGATCAGGCCCAGCACTGCCATCGTCACGCGGGTCCACTGGGTCCGTCGATCTTCGTTCACCCGGCCAGTCTGGGACGGCAGGCGTGCGGCCCGGACCCGGCGCACGAGGCAGTTGTCATGCTGTTACCGCAGCTTGACCACCTTGTTTGCGTCGCCGCCCCGTGTACCGCGTTCAAGGCTCCGCGCGGCGTCCACTAGCCTGCATTCAGACGCGCTCGAGGAAAGGGGTCGGTGTGGAGGTCAAGATCGGGGTCTCGGACAGCCCGCGGGAGCTGGTCTTCAACAGCTCCGAGACCCCTGAGCAGGTCGAGGACCACATCAAGTCGGCGCTGGCTGCCGGTGCCACCGAAGTCCTGAGCCTCGCCGATGACAAGGGTCGTCGCTTCCTGGTGCAGACCGGCAAGATCAGCTACGTCGAGATCGGCGCCGCGGATGCGCGCCGGGTCGGCTTCGGTCCCGCTTCCTGACCGGGTCGTCCCCCGCGAGCTCAGCCGCGAGTCAGCGGCACGTGCGACAGGCCGCCCCAGGCGAACAGCACCGTGCCCTCGACGGCGTCCTCCTTGGAGATCGGCCGGTCGGCGTCCAGCCAGTACCGCGCGCAGTCCACGCTGATGCCCACCAGGCCCACCGCGATCATCCGGGCCCGATGCGGATCGAGTCCGGAATCCCGGCTGATCAGGTCGAACACCGCGTCCGTGCAGGCTTCGGTGGCCACTTTCACCTGAGCGGCCACCTGCGGTTCGCTGACGTAGTCGTTTTCGAAGATCAGCCGGTAGCCCTGGCTGTCGTGCTCGATGAAGTCGAAGAACGCCTGCACCGCGGCGCGCAACCGCTGGCGGTTGTCGGTGGTGGTCCGCAACGCCTGGCGCACCCCGGCCACCAGGATGTCGACATGCTGCTGCAGCACCGCCAGGTAGAGGTCCAACTTGCTGGAGAAGTGCTGGTAGAGGACCGGTTTGCTGACCCCGGCGCGGACGGCGATCTCGTCCATCCCCGCGGCGTGGAAGCCGCGGTCGACGAATACTTCGCTGGCGATCAGCAGCAACTGGTCGCGGCGTTCGCCACGGGGTAGCCGACCACTGCGGGCCCGCTTCCGGGCGGCCGTATCGGTCAGGTTGCTCACCCCCCGACACTACTATCCGCCCCTCGCCGTGGGCGTGCCCCGGAGTCGCCTGCGTGCGGTTTATGCCATCCTGGGTCGGTGACCAAAGAGTCGGGGCCACCCGGTGGCGGCCGCGTGCCTGCTCTGCTCAGCGAGCGGGACGAGCCGCTGCGGGCCTTGCGTGACCCGATGGCCGAGGACTCCGGGCGGCCCAGGGCCAATCGCGAGGAACGCGCTGACGTGCGCAAGCAGAGTTGGCTCGGGCACTTCCTGGCCACCTACGGCTGGCGGGCCTATGCACTACCGGTGTTGATCGCACTGACCGGTGTCGTGCTCTACCAGACCATGACGGGCACGACGGTCCAGGTGGCAGAGGAGCCGGTGAAGGGTCCGCCGACGATCGGTTCGGCAGGCACCAGCATCATCGGCGCCCCGCCGCGCGGCCTGACCGAGTTCGACGCGAACCTGCCCACCGGAATCCTGCCCGCGGGCGGCCCCTACATCGAGGTAGGCGCCAAGACCTGGCACATGGTTCCTGGCACGTCGCCGAAGGTGGGCGAGGGTACCGCCAAGACGTTCACCTACACCGTCGAGGTGGAGGACGGCATCGACACCTCGTCCTTCGGCGGGGATGAGGGTTTCGCCCGGATGGTCACCGAGACGCTGGCCAACCCCAAGAGTTGGACGCATAACCCGCAGTTTGCGTTCGAGCGCACCGACGACCCGACCGTCAAGCCGGACTTTCGGGTCTCGCTGACTTCGCCGATAACGGTGCGGGAGGGCTGCGGGTACGAAATCCAGATCGAAACCTCCTGTTACAACCCGATTTACGGGCCGGACGCCGAACCGCGGGTGTTCCTGAATCTCGCCCGCTGGGTGCGCGGCGCGGTGCCGTTCCAGGGCGACATCGGGTCCTACCGGCAGTACCTGATCAACCACGAGGTCGGGCACGCCATCGGCTACACCACCCATGAGCCGTGCGACCGCACCGGCGCCCTGGCGCCGATCATGATGCAGCAGACCTTCTCGACGTCGGACAACGACGCCTCCCGGTTCGACCCGGGTTCGGTCAAGCCGGACGGCAAGACCTGCCGGTTCAACGCCTGGCCGTATCCGATCGCCTAGAGCCTTCTGACCCTCTCTCTGCCGCGAGCGTGCGCTAACTGCGCACTCATGCGGCGTGTCGGCGTACCGACACGCCCGCTCGCGGTTGCGACAGAATGGGAGCCATGCCGTTTCCGCCGCTGGTGCAGCCCGCCACGGAACTGACCCCCGCCGAGGTCGCCCGCTACAGCCGGCATCTGCTGCTGCCCGATATCGGGGACGAGGGCCAGCGGCGGCTCAAGAACGCGCGGGTATTGGTCGTCGGGGCCGGGGGACTGGGCTCTCCGGCGCTGTTGTACCTGGCCGCCGCGGGGGTGGGAACGTTGGGCGTCGTCGACTTCGACGTCGTCGAGGAGTCCAACCTGCAGCGCCAGATCATCCACGGCACCTCCGACGTCGGCCGGCTCAAGGCCGAGAGCGCCCGCGACGCCGTCCTCGAGGTCAATCCATTGGTCGAGTTCCGCGTCCATCCTTTTCGGCTGGCGGCTGACAACGCCGTCGAGTTGTTCGCCGGATACGACCTCATCGTCGACGGCGCCGACAACTTCGCCACCCGCTATCTGGTCAACGACGCCGCGGTGCTGGCGGGCAAACCCTACGTGTGGGGGTCGATCTACCGGTTCTCCGGCCAGGCCTCGGTGTTCTGGGAGGACGCTCCGGAGGGGCCCGACGGCGAAAAGCGCGGCCTGAACTACCGCGACCTGTATCCCGAACCGCCGCCGGCCGGTCTGGTGCCTTCTTGCGCCGAGGGCGGGGTCTTGGGTGTGCTTTGCGCGTCGATCGCCTCGGTGCTGGGCACCGAGGCCATCAAGCTCATCACCGGGATCGGCGAATCGCTGCTGGGCCGGCTGCTGATCTATGACGCGCTGCAGATGTCGTACCGCACCATCACCGTCCGCAAGGATCCGCTCGCCCCGCCCATCAGCGAGTTGGTCGACTACGAGGCACTGTGCGGGATTGCCGCTGACACCGACCCCGGCATCACCCCGACCGAACTGCGCACGCTGCTGGATTCCGGTGCCGAGGTCGCGCTGATCGACGTTCGGGAACCGGCGGAGTGGCAGATCAACCGCATCGCAGGAGCCCGGTTGATCCCCAAGGCGGAGCTGGAGGCGGGTGGTCCGGGGATGCTGCCTGCCGGCCGGATTCCGGTGCTGTATTGCAAGAGTGGGGCACGTTCGGCGCAGGCGTTGGCGGCCCTGAATCGGGCCGGGGTCACCGGGGCGTTACATCTGCGTGGCGGAATTGTGGCCTGGGCGCAGCAATTTGAGCCCGACATGGCCCGTTACTGACGGCCTGTTCGGGCGGCGACGCCTTACCCTGACCATGTGATCGACGAGCGTCCGCCCGGCCACGTGTTGGCTGCGTTCGGTCTCAAGGACATCGACCCCGAGCCGGCCTGGGACGGCGGCTGGCGCTACGGCGAGATCGTGATGTCGATGATCGCTGACCACGCCCGTGCCGCCTGGTCGGCCAAGGTGCGCGAATCGCTGTTCGTCGACGGCCTGCGGCTGGCCCGGCCGGTCCGCTCCACCGACGGCCGCTACGTGGTGTCGGGGTGGCGGGCCGACACCTACGTCGCCGGTGGGCCCGAGGCGCGCCACGATGAGGTGGTCTCGGTGGGGGTGCGCCTGCATGAGGTCACCGCGACCCTGGAGCGGCCGCGGTTTTTGACCCAGGGTCCGGTGCCGCCGTGGACCGAGGTGGACGTGTTCACCGTCGCCGACCGCGCCGCCTGGGAGGACCGCCCGCTGCACACCCTTCCGCTGGGTGCGCCGCAGCTGCCCGAATCGCCGGACCGCAGCCAGTCGATGGAACTCCTCACCCAGCTGGCAGGTCTGCGCAAGCCCACCGAGAGCCCGAGCCAGCTGGTGCACGGCGACCTCTACGGCACGGTGCTGTTCGCCGGCAGCGCGGCACCCGGCATCACCGACATCACCCCGTACTGGCGGCCGGCGTCCTGGGCGGCCGGGGTGGCCGTCATCGACGCGATGGCCTGGGGTGAGGCCGACGACGAACTGATCGAGCGGTGGGGTGATCTGCCCGAGTGGCCGCAGATGTTGTTGCGGGCGTTGATGTTCCGGCTTGCTGTGCATGCGTTGCATCCACGTTCCACCGCTGAGGCGTTCGCGGGTCTGCTGCGAACAGCCGCAGTGGTTCGGATGGCGCTCTAGTCGAATCGGTGGCGCACCGACGCCAACGGCACTCGGCATCCGGCGACCGGCACCCCTTCGGCGCGCAGCAGTTCCAACTGCCGCGACGCCAGGTGCGCAGCGGGCCGTCCGGTCGCTCCGATCACCCGGTGCCACGGCAGGTCCGAAGAATCGGTGCTCATGATCCACCCAACGATGCGCGCGCTGGAAAGCCCTGCCGCGCAGGCGATGTCGCCGTAGGTGGCGACACGACCACGCGGGATCGAGGCCACCAGGGCCCGCACCGACTCGACCTGCTCGTCGGTGATCCTGGCCACCGTCAGAGCATGCCGCGGATGACCGCGACCGTCTCGGCCGGCTTGGCCAACGGCACCATGTGCTGGCATCCGAAGTCGACCAGTGTGAAGTCCGATCCCAGCTGTGCAGACAGGGTGGAGACCAGATTCTCGGTCACATAGGGCGGATCCTGGAACGCGGCGCGCACCAGCGTCGTCCGGGTGCCCTTGTGCGGCAGAGCGATATCCCGCGCCAGCTCGCTCCAGTAGGACGCCATCGCCGGGATGCACACCCGCCAGCCGTACCGGCCGTTGGGCAGGGCAATCAGATGCTCGTCCAGGTCCTGGTCAAGGTCGGCGGGCGGCACATCTGCCCACGCCCCGGTGGTCTTCTCGGTTCGGGCCTCGGCGCGGTCGGTGTAATCAGGGGAGGCCAAAGTGGCCTCGGCGACCTCCCGCATCCACTGACCGTCGAGGGCCACCGCCGGGTCCAGCAACACCAGGCCGGAGACCAGATCGGGACACTGGGCGGCCAGATGCAGGGCCACCGCGCATCCGAACGAATGCCCGACCACCAGCACCGGACCGTCGGCCCCGCTCTCGATCAATCCGGCCAGTGCGGTGACGTTGGCATCGATACTCCACGGTGCGGCGTACGACGAGCGGCCGTGTCCGATGAGATCGGGCGCCAACACACCAATTTCGGGCAGGTAGGTGGTGGCCAGGCGGTGCCATCGGGCACCGTGCCCGGTCAGCCCGTGGATCATCAGGACCTTGGCTGGGCCGGGCGGGCCGTAGCGGTGCACATGCAACGGCGTCATGGAGTGCATGCCAGCCATCGTAGTTTCGTGCCCTCCGCTCACGGGGCGGCGTCGCCGGCCCACTCAAAGCTGTTGACGTACTTACCCAAATCCTCTGCCAGTTGCAGATTGGCCGCGGACGGCAGGCCGGGGCCCGAGCTGGGGCCGAAGGAGCGGTAGGGCCCGGTCGCGAACATCACCAACGCGAGGTCGTTTTTCACCGCCGCCATCGCGAGGATTCTTTGGCGGGTGAAGCTGGCTGCCGGATTCTGCGGCCAGTCATCGGCGAACACCCCGTAGCCGGGTTCGTAGCCGACCATGGCGTTGGGAACCTGGTAGGCGACTTTGGCGTCGGGAAAGCGCTTCTTCAGCAGCGACTCGACGACGTCGCGGGCCGAGCGGCCGTTGGCGGGCTCGGAGAACAACTGCATGACACCGGTGTCGCCGCCGACGAACTTTGCGGTCACGCCGTTGTCGAAGGTGGTGATCTCATAGGCCGACTCCGGCGTCGGGTAGGACACCGAGAACTGTGGGTTGCTGAACCGGGGCAGGCCGACGACCGGCGTCCCGCCGGGGGGCCGGCCGCACTCCGGTGGGCACATGTAGTGGGCGATCTTCGGGGTCAGCATCAACGTGACTCCCGCCAGAATCACCGCACCGGCTGCCACCGTCGTTCCCCACCGGCCGAACAGCCACCCGAACCGCGGCCGCTGCAGCGCTGGGGCCCAATAGGTTTCGTCCGGCAGTGCGTATCCCGGGTAAGCCGCCATCTCCCGGTCGGTGCCTGCCGGCTGCGGCCGGATGGTGCGGCGCTCGTTGCGGGAGGTGCGTGTCGAGGCCCGGGTTGCCGCCCCGCAGGCCGGGCAGAACGCCATATCGGGCACCACCATCTCGCAATGGCAGCACAGCAACGGCTGGTCCGGCCGGAGGGGGTCTGGCTTTTCGTGCAGTAGTGCCAGTTGCAGGGCGAGCCGCAGTGCCAGCACGGCCAGCACCGCCGCGGTCAGATGGATGGCCAGCATGGCCATTTGGGGCATACCGGTGATGTTGACCACAGCAACCGTGGTGTGTGCCAGAACCACCGTCGCGGCGATGGCCGCGAGCAACCGGCGTACCCGGTGGTCTTGGTGGCCGGCGGGTTCGAACCACAGCAGAATGCCGACCAGTCCGCCCGCTGCTGCGGCGGTCACCGGAATGGTGACCCCCGTCATGACGAGCTCGACGAGAAGCCCCTCAATCGGCCGCGCGTGCGCGAACAACCCCGTGGTGAACTGCGGAGCGAGCCTCGCCAGTGTTGCGGCGCCGGTGAAGACCAGGGCACCCAGCGCGCCGATCACGAAGCCGTCCAACGATTCCCGGGTCCCGGGGCGCACGATCCTGAGCACGACAGCGGGTAACAGCATGAGCAGCATTCCGGCGGCGGGGATCGCGATGCCCTGGGCGAACAGGTGGTGCAGGGCCAAACCGGCGCTGATCGAGACGTTGTAGGTTCGGGCAACCAGACCGCCGGTCAGCAGCACCCAACCTGCTCCGAGTCCGGCGCCCAGTACCGCCGCGAGGGCGAGGGAAGTGCGGGGTATGTCACGGACCAGGCTCGACGCCCGCAGGTAGAGCACGAACAACAGCGGAAGGCCCAACGCGGACACCGCTACTCCGGCGGCCGGAATCCGCATCAGGACGCATGCCGCCAAGGCGAGAATACCGAGAAGCAGCGTCACCCGGAACGGAGTCCGGGAACGCCCGGGCAGGTGCGGGAACATCGCGCTGGCGAAATGGGGAACCAGTACACGCTCGTTCGGCGAAGCCCCGAACGTGCTGGGCCGCAGCAACATCGGTGCAGTTCCGCTGCTGGCATCCATCGGGTCGCCGCACAATCCGCAGAAGTTTCCCTCGGGTACCTCGGTTCCGCAGTGTGGACAGGTGGTCACGACCGCAACCTTTGGACGTCGAGCAGTACCTTGGCCAGGTTGTCCACATCAGGGGTGCCCAACCCGGTCACCGGGTCGTATCCCGGGCCGGCGTTGTAGACGGCGTTGCCGCCGCGGACCACATCGTGGAACGCCGGCAGTCGCGCACCTTCGGCGATCCGGTACAGCAGGGGGTTGAAATCCCCGAGCAGCGTGCCGCCCCGGGCGGTGAGGTACTGGTTGATCACCGCGGCAAAGCCCGCCCACAACGGTGCGGACACCGACGTGCCGCCCCCGACGAGCACCGTCTGGTTGAACACGATCTTCACTCCGGTGAAGGGGTCGGCGACCGCGGAGACATCCGGGGTCAGGCGCTTGTTCGCCCCGGGTTCGAAGTTGACCGCGGCCTGCCATCGGGGCCGGTCGAACAACGCCGAAACACCGCCGGCCGTCCCCTGCGACAACGGGGGGTCGAACCAGGCTTTCTCGGCGACCCATGCACCACCGGCGTCGGTGGACACGGTGGTGCCGCCAACCGAGGTGATCTCCGGGAGGGAGGCGATGGCGTCGAGTCCGATGTTGTTCTCGTTGGGCGGAGCGGACCATTCCTTGCCGCCTTTGCATTCCAGGCCGGCCAGGTCTCCGCTGGCGTTGAAGGCGGTGGTGCCGCTCTTCTGCGCGTCGGCCAGCGCTGCGCGGACCGGGACCAGGTCAGCCGCGGTGATCAGCTTGTCGCAGCCCCAGCCGATGGAGAAGCTCCACACCGCGCCGGGATAGCGGCGATCCGCGTCCCGCATCATCTCGGCGATCTTCTCGTAGGTGCCGTCCCCCTCGACGGTCGGGCGGGCGTTGACCAGAACCTTTCTGGCGTCCGGGGCGATGGCGTGGATGGCCTCGAGATCCATCGTCGCCTCGCCGCGCCTGGCCGGCGGCTGGCCTCCCACCACCTCAGGGGTGAACTTCGGCAGGTCGAACTCTTCGGCGAAAGTGTCCAGGTCGGCCTGATCGAACCCGTCGAAGGCGAAAACGATGACGGTGATGCCTTTGCCGGTGAATCCGGCATCCCGCAGCGGACCGAGGTTGTAGGTGCGCAACAAAGTCTGTGGAGTCAGTCCCTGGCCGGGGACCTCCAGCGGCAGGTGCCAGCGATTGGACTCCCGGTACGGGGTGTAGCCCAGGATGCGGCCCAGTTCGGCCACGTCGCCGCGCAGTTCGACCGGCACGGCGGGTTGTTGCGGCGAGGCGTAGAACAGCTGGCCCTGGCTGCCGCGATAGTCACGCACATCGACACCGAACGCCTTAGCGACGGCAGTGGCCGGACCCTCGAGGAACGCCCAGTCTTGGCCGTTGCGCCACCGCACCGTCACGCCGCGCTCCCGGGCCCACACGAGCAGATCGGCCGGTCGTGAGTCGTCGCGTAGCGCAGCGGTCAGTCGCACCTTGCCCTCGCGTGCCGAGCCGAGGTCCGTCGACTCCTCCAGCAGGACCGCGTAGGGACCCTCGATCCGGCTGTGGGAGCTCTGGCGTCCATCGTCGACGGCGAGTAGGGCGGCGACACTGACGGCGGCTAGGGCGGCCGCCGTCAGTACCTTCCGGTTGGTCGCCGCCGGCACGCTCAGCCGCCGGTGACTACATTGCCCGGCAACGCCGTCGGGGCGGGACGGGCCTTCACCGAAGGAGTGAACGAGTTCCCGCCGCCCGATCCCGATCCCGCGCCCGGAGCGACGGCCTTCTCGGTCGGAGTCGCCGGTGCGGTCGCGCTCGGCGATGCCGGCGGCGAGGTTTCGGCGGGCTTGTCCTTGTCCTTGGATGCGCACGCTCCCAGCACTCCCATACCGAGCACAGCCGCCGCACCGACGGCGACAGCCGTCCGGCGCACTGTGGATGTTGAGTTCATGGTTTCCTCCTGTGGTGCGCCGATGCGGCGACTCTCGATGGTGATACAGCTCTAACTCTTTACTGCTTCCAAGCCTCGCACGCCCGACAATCGGAGTAGCGACGTGATGAAACCGGGGTCCGTCGATCAGGGGACTCCGGCGAGCAGCCCTAGTCTGACAGCGTGCGCATTCTTACCGTACTGCCGCTCCTGACGGCGTTGCTGACGGTGTGGTGTGCGCTGTGGTCACCGCCCCGCCGATTCCTCTGGCCAGTGGTCGGACTGGCCGCGGTCAACGTCATCCTCACACCGCTCACCAGCGGGGAGTGGTTCTACCAGCGTGTTGAGGACGCCTCCTACGAGCAAGCGGTGGCCGGCGGGGACTTCACCGGCTTCGACCGGCTTCTGGCCCATCACGACCCGCATCTGCATCCCCGGATGGTCGCGATGGCGGTGGCTCTGCTGGTCAGCTTTGTCGGGTTGGTGATGCTGCGGGTCCGGCGGAGCGGGGGTGGGCAGAGCTCGCCCATCCTGTCGCGTGTGGCCGTCGGAGTGGTTCTGCTGGCCGCAGCGGTGAGTGCTATTCAGGGCGGTCTGCTGCTGGTCGGGTAGGTCGTCGGGGCCCTGTGGATAACCACTCGGCTGGGGCCTCCGTCGGCGCTAGGGTGCAGGTCGTGGAAGATGGCGAGCTCGAACCCCGGGTCAGCGCTCAGCAGCAGATCGTCGGCATCCCGCAGACCCTCGTCGAGGACCGTTAGCACCCGCCACGCCCTGATCGCAGATCACCGGTTCTGTCGGACCCGCGTGGTGTCATGCGGTCGTGAGCATCGTTCGCATCGTCGGCGGGCCGGGTACCGGCAAGACCACCCGGCTGATCGACGCTGCCGTCACCCATATCGCCGACGGTGGCGATCCGGAGTCGGTGCTGCTGCTGACCGCCGAGCGATTGGCCACGGGGACCCGCGGGGCGCTGACGGCGCGACTGCTCGGTGCATCCTCGGCTGCCGGCGGCGCGGAACTCACGGCGGTCCGCGAGCCATTGGTGCGCACGGTGCACAGCTACGCCTTCGCGGTATTGCGAAAGGCCGCAGAACGGGCCGGAAACCCGCCGCCGCGGCTGGTCACCGGAGCCGAGCAGGACGCCATCACCCGCGAACTCCTCGCCGGAGACCTCGAAGACGGGGCGAAGAACTGGCCGCGGGAGCTGCGGCCCGCGCTGAGCACCGGCGGTTTCTCCACCCAACTTCGCGACCTGCTGGCCCGCTGCGCCGAGCGCGGGGTGGACCCGGCGGCCCTGCGGCGCCTCGGGCGCGAGCAGGGCCGCCCGGAATGGGTCGCCGCCGGCCGCTTCGCCGAGCAGTACGAGCAGGTCATGCTGCTGCGCGCCTCGGTAGGAACCGCCGCGCCCCAGGCGACCGTCCCCGCGCTCGGCGCCGCCGAATTGGTCGGCGCGGCGCTCGACGCCCTCGCCTCCGACCCCGACCTGCTGGCCGCCGAGCGGGCCCGGGTCCGGGTGCTGCTGGTCGACGACGCCCAGCACCTCGACCCGCAGGCCGCCCGCCTGGTGCGGGTGCTGGCCGCCAGCGCCGAGGTGGCCCTGCTGGCCGGCGATCCCAACCAGACCGTTTTCGGATTCCGCGGCGCCGACTCCGGACTGCTCACCGGTGACGGCCGCGATGTGGTCGAGCTGACCCGTTCGCACCGCTGCGCGCCGGCGATCGCCCGGGCCGTCAGCGGTATGGCCGCCGCGCTCCCGGGCAACGGCTGGCGGAGTCTGGACGGAGCCGACGGGGACCCCGGCGCGGTTGTCGTCCGAGTGGCGGAGTCGGCACACGCCGAGGCCGCTACCGTCGCCGACGCACTGCGCCGCGCACACCTGGTCGACGGGGTGCCGTGGTCGCAGTTGGCGGTGATCACCCGCTCGGCTGCGGCAGCTGCGGCGCTGTCGCGGTCCCTGGCGGTGGCCGGGGTGCCGGTCGCAACGCCCTCCGCAGGCGTCGCCATCAGCGATCAGCCCGCGGCCCGCGCCTTGTTGACGGTGCTGAACGTCGTCATTGACGGAACGGACTCCGACAAGGCCGAGGCGCTGCTGACCGGTCCCATCGGCAGGGTGGATCCGGTGACGCTGCGCCAGCTGCGCCGCGCGCTGCGCCGTACCGACACCGGGCTGGCCGGGGCACTCACCGGTGCCGCTCCGCTGCTTCCGGCCACCCTGGCCAAACCGGTCAACCGGGTGCGGGCTGTGCTGAAGTCCGCCACCCGCAGCCACCGCGCCGGCAACGACCCCCGCTACACCCTGTGGCAGGCCTGGGAGCGCAGCGGACTGCAGCGGCGCTGGCTGACCGCGGCCGAACGCGGGGGAGCCGACGGGGCGCTGGCCGAACGCAACCTCGCCGCGGTCACCGCACTGTTCGACATCGCCGATGGCTATGTCGCCCGGACCACCGGGGCGTCGCTGAGTGGCCTGCTCGACCATGTCGCCGGCCTGCACTTGCCGCCGGTCTTCGACGGCGCGCCCGCCGGCGAAGCGGTCGCAGTGCTCAGCCCGCACGCCGCACTCGGCCGGGACTGGGAGATGGTCGTCATCGCCGGTCTGCAGGATGGCTTGTGGCCCAACACCACTCCGCGCGGCGGCGTGTTGGGTACCCAGCGATTGCTCGACGTTCTCGACGGGTTGGGCGATGAGGTCTCGGCGCGGGCTCCGTTGCTGGCCGAGGAACGCCGACTGCTCATCGCGGCGATGGGCCGGGCCCGGCGGCGACTGCTGATCACCGCCGTGGACAGCGACACCGGTGACGAGGTCAGCCTGCCCTCGCCGTTCATCGCGGAACTGGCTGCAGTGGCCGGCGGCGGCGAGCCGGCACCGCCGCGGCCGCAGCCCGCCCCGCCGGTACTCTCACCGACTGCGGTGGTGGGTCGGCTACGTGCCGCGGTGTGCGCCCCGGCTGACGCGATCACCGACGGTGAGCGTGCCTGCGCCGCAGAGCAATTGGCGCGGCTGGCTGCCGCCGGGGTGCCCGGCGCCGATCCTGCGCAGTGGCATGGCCTGGCCGAGGTCAGCACCGACGAGCCGCTGTGGTCCGGGGAGGACCACACCGTCAACCTCAGCCCGTCAACGCTGCAAACCCTCACCGACTGCCCGCTGCGCTGGCTGGTCGAACGTCATGGCGGCGGCGGTGCGCGCGCGTTGAACTCCACCCTGGGTTCGCTGGTCCACGCCCTGCTGGCAGATTCGGCCAAGAGCGAGGCCCAGCTGGTCGCTGAACTGGAAACCCTCTGGGATGCATTGCCGTTCGACTCGCCCTGGTATGCCGCCAACGAACTGGAACGGCACCGCAGCATGCTCGCCGCATTCGTGGCCTGGCGCGTCGCCACCCGCCACGAACTCACCGAGGTCGGCACCGAGATCGAACTCGACGGCGTCATCGCCGAACCGTCCGACGGGCAGCCCGGGGTCCGGGTGCGCGGACGCATCGACCGGCTCGAGCGTGACGCCCAGGGCCGGCTGGTGGTGGTCGACCTCAAAACGGCCAAGAGCCCGGTCAGCAAGGACGACGCCCAGAACCACGCCCAACTCGGCCTCTACCAACTGGCGGTGTCGGCGGGTCTACTGCCCGACGGTGACCAGCCCGGCGGCGGCCGGCTGGTCTACATCGGTAAGCCGTCGGCTGCGGGCGCCGCCACTGAACGCGAGCAGACCGCGCTGGGCGCCGATGACACCGGCCACTGGCAGCAGAGTGTGCGGGCTGCGGCGGCCGCGACGGCCGGTCCGCACTTCGCCGCCCGGGTCAACGACGGCTGCGCGCACTGCCCGCTGCGCCCCAGCTGCCCGGCCCACAGCCAGCCCCACCAGGACGGGGAGTCGAGTTGACCTACAGTCCCGCCGAACTCGCTGCGGCCCTTGGCCTTCCGGAACCCACCGACGAGCAGGCCGCGGTGATCGCCGCCCCGCCCGGCCCGCTGGTCGTCGTGGCCGGAGCCGGAGCAGGCAAGACCGAGACGATGGCTGCCCGGGTGCTGTGGCTGGTGGCCAACGGTTACGCCGATCCGGGGCAGGTGCTCGGCCTGACGTTTACCCGCAAGGCTGCCGGTCAATTGCTGCGCCGGGTGCGCTCCCGGCTGGCCCGGTTGTCCGGGCACCTCGGCGAGCGCGTCGACGCCGCCGCCGGGTCACCTGTCGTCAGCACCTACCACGCCTTCGCCGGGACGCTGCTGCGCGAGTTCGGGCTGCTGCTGCCGGTCGAACCCGACGCCCGTCTGCTCAGTGAGACCGAACGCTGGCAACTGGCCTACGAGGTGGTCGCCGGCTACCCCGAACCGCTGGCCATCGGCAAGACCCCGGCCGCGGTCACCGCGATGGTGCTCACACTCTCCGACGAGTTGGCCGAGCACCTCATCGACACCGACCAGCTGCGCCACACCCACGTCGAACTCGACGCCCTGGTGCACACCCTGCCCGCAGGCCCACGCCAGCGCGGCGATGGCCCTAACCGGCGGCTGTTGGACATGCTCGACACCCAGACCGAACGCGCCGCGCTGGTCCCGCTCATCGACGCCCTGCACGCCCGGATGCGTGAGGCCAAGGTGATGGACTTCGGCTCCCAGATGTCGGCGGCCGCACGGCTGGCTGCCAGCCGCCCCCAGGTCGGCGAACAACTGCGGGCCCGATACCGGGTGGTGCTGCTCGACGAGTACCAGGACACCGGCCACGCCCAACGCATCGCGCTTTCGGCGCTGTTCGGTGGCGGCGTCGACGACACGCTGTCCCTGACCGCGGTCGGTGACCCGATCCAGTCCATCTACGGCTGGCGCGGCGCCTCGGCGACCAACCTGCCCCGGTTCACCACCGACTTCCCCTTCGCTGACGGCAGGCCCGCGCCGACACTGGAACTGAGCACCAGCTGGCGCAACCCGCCGCGGGCGCTGACCCTGGCCAACGCGGTCTCCGCCGAGGCCCGCCGTCGTTCGGTGGGCGTTCGGCCGCTGCAGTCCCGTCCGGACGCCGCACCGGGGGCCGTGCGCTGCGCCCTGCACCGCGACGTCGAGGCCGAACGCGATTGGCTGGCCGACCAGATTGCCGCCCGCTACGGCGACGGTGTGTCCGCCGCCGTACTGGTGCGTCGCAACTCCGACGCCGGCCCGATCGCCCAGGCACTGTCGGCCCGCGGACTACCCGTCGAGGTCGTCGGTCTGGCCGGTCTGCTGTCCATTCCCGAAGTGGCGCAACTGGTCTCGACGCTGCGGCTGGTCGCCGATCCGACCGCGGGCACCGCGGCGATGGACGTCCTCACCGGGCCGCGCTGGCGGCTGGGGGCGCGCGATCTGGCCGCGCTGTGGCGCCGGGCAGTCCTGCTCGACGGGCACGGCCCGGCCGTCACCTCACCCGAACAGATCGTCGCCGCGGCGGCCGCCGATGCCGACACCGCGTCCCTGGCCGACGCCTTGGCCGACCCGGGTCCCGCGGAGAACTACTCCGCGGAGGGTTACCGGCGCATCGGAGCACTGAGCGCCGAGTTGGCTCGCCTGCGCGGCTACCTGTCGCACCCGCTGACCGACCTGGTCGCCGAGGTGCGGCGGACGCTGGGACTCGACGCCGAAGTCCGCGCGGCCGGGGCAGGTGGTGAGCATCTGGACCGGTTCGCCGACGTGGTCGCCCGCTACACCGAACGTGCCAGCGCCGACATCTCCGGACTGCTGGCCTATCTCGATGTGGCTGCCGTCGCCGAAAAGGGATTGGCGCCTGCCGAGGTGGGGGTCGCCCCGGGACGGGTGCAGGTGCTCACCGTGCACGCCGCCAAGGGTCTGGAATGGCAGATCGTGGCCGTCCCGCACATGAGTGCCCGACTGTTCCCGTCGACGGCCAAGAAGCGCACCTGGCTCAACGACCCGGCCGACCTGCCGCCCCTGCTACGCGGCGACCGCGCCGAGGAGGGTCTGCACGGGGTTCCGGTACTGGATACCTCGGGCGCCAATGACCGAAAGGCCCTGGAGGACATCATCGGTGCGCACCGTGACCAGTTGATGCAGCGCGCCCTCGACGAGGAACGCCGTCTGCTCTACGTCGCGCTCACCCGCACCGAGGACACCCTGCTGCTCTCCGGGCACCACTGGGGCGCCGCCGATAGCAAACCTCGCGGCCCGTCGGAATTCCTCAGCGAGATCCGCGGCATCATCGAAGCCTCAGCCGAGGCGGGCGATCCGTGCGGCGAGGTCGAGCACTGGGAGCCCGAGCCCGCCGACGGTGATCCGAACCCGTTGCGTGACAACGCCGTCGAGGCGCTGTGGCCGGTCGATCCGTTGGGGGGCCGACGCGGGGAGATCGAGCGAGGTGCCCACCTGGTGGCCGCCGCGATGGCCGGGACACTGGCCGATCCTGAGCCTGGTCAATCCGAGGGCCCGGTGCCCGACTGGATCGCCGACGTCGACGCCCTGCTGGCCGAACGCGCCCGCGCCCACAGCCCGGCACCCCGGACGCTGCCCGCCCAACTGTCGGTCAGTGCGTTGGTCGAACTCGACCGTGACCCCGCCGCCGTAGTCCGGCTGACCCGGCGGCTGCCCGCCCGGCCGGACCCGCACGCCATTCTGGGCACCGCCTTCCATGACTGGGTGCAGCGTTTCTACGGCGCCGAGCGGCTGTTCGACCTCGACGACCTACCCGGGGCCGGTGACGCGCAGACCGCCGACGCCGACCAACTCGCCGCGCTACAGGAGGCCTTCAATGCTTCCCCCTGGGCCGCCCGTACCCCGCTGGATGTCGAGGTGCCCTTCGAACTGGTGTTGGGCGACAAGGTGATCCGCGGTCGAATTGACGCGGTGTTCGCCGACCCCGACGGTGGGGTGACGGTGGTGGACTGGAAGACCGGCGAGCCGCCCACCCATGCCGATGCCCGTCGGCATGCTGCCGTCCAGTTGGCGGTGTACCGGCTGGCCTGGGCCGGCCTGAGCGGGCGTCCGGCTGCCGAGGTTCGGGCAGCCTTCCACTACGTGCGCGCCGGGCGCACCGTGGTTCCCGACGTGCTCTACGGCGCCGAGGAACTGGCGGCGCTCATAAATCCCGAGCTCAACCCCGGGCTCAATCCCGAGCTCAACCCCGACGGGGAGCGTTACGCCGGATCGCCAGCGCGCGGGTGATCATCGGCAGCTGCATCGGCAGCCGGGCCAGGGCCGCCAACCGCATCGGCAGCGGCTTGTCCTTCCACAGCCGCACCATGTTCAGGTTCGCCGGGAACACCGCCACATACAGTGCCGCCGCCGCCAGTGCCCCCAGCCGCCGGGTGCGCGGCAGCAGCAGCATGGTGCCCACACCGACCTCGGCCACGCCGGAGGCGTAGGTGTAGAACCGCGGGCTGCCCGGCAACTCGGCGGGCACGATGGTGTCGAACGGCTTGGGCGCCAGGAAATGCCCGGCGCCGATTCCGATCAGCATCAGACCCATCCGGTAGGCGGGGCGCTGGCTCACGGGTTCGGCAGGGGAGTTCGGCATGGTTACATAATGGCGTGTGTTGGCATTCTCCCCGGCGATTCGGCCGGGTCCGTTGATGACGGGCTCCCGTGGCTAATCGCCGGTTGCGACGCCACCTGGATGCCATCGACCAGGATCTCGCCGCCAAACCTGACGCCGCGCTGGTCGACTATTTGCGGATCCCGGATAAGTACGTCAGTCCCGGACGGCGCATCGCCCGCCGACTGCTTTACGCCCTGAGCGCCCTGGTCGCCACGGCGCTGGTCGTCTACCTCGACCGCGACGGCTACCGCGACGTCGACAGCGGACCGACGACTCTGACTCTGCTGGACTGCTTCTACTACGCCACGGTGTCCTTGTCGACCACCGGCTATGGCGACATCACCCCTCTGACCGATCGTGCCCGGCTGATGAACGTCCTGCTCATCACCCCACTGCGGTTTGCCTTCCTGATCGTCCTGATCGGCACCACCGTGGAGACCCTGACCGCGGCGTCGCGGCAAGCCCTGAAGATTCAGCGTTGGAGGAACAGCGTGCGCAACCACACCGTCGTTGTCGGCTACGGCACCAAGGGCCGCACCGCGGTGTCGGCAATGGTCGGCGACGGGGTGCCGCCGTCCGAGATCGTCGTCGTCGACACCGACCAGACTTCTCTGGACCGGGCCAACGCCGCCGGTCTTGTCACGGTTCGCGGTGACGCCAACAAGTCCGACGTGCTGCGGTTGGCCGGCGCCCAGCGTGCCAGTGCGATCGTCGTCGCCACCAACAGCGATCCGACCGCGGTGCTGGTCACCCTGACCGCCCGCGAACTGGCGCCCAAGGCCACCATCATCGCCTCGGTCCGCGAGGCCGAGAACCGCCACCTG
>CAZADG010000023.1:0-30343 GCA_964483865.1 uncultured Mycobacterium sp.
TTTTCCTTACCATGGAAACGCTCTGCCGACTGAGCTAAGGGGGCCTGACCCGCGCTGCGGGCCTTAGAGAGAGTACAGCGTCAGGTTCGTCGCGGCCAAACCCACCACCGAGGAGCGGTACGTGCACACGCTCTTCGTCTGCACTGGCACCATCGGCCGCTTCCCTACCGCTGAACGGCCTGGCCGCCGCCTTCTGCGCAATCGACCCGATCGAGGATTCCGAGCGTGCAGTGCCACACCGTTCTCAGAACAGAGAGCCGACGTCTGCGCCCGGGTTGGAGCTCAGATCGCCGATCTGGTCCGTCCCGTCGTGGACTTCTGTCGACGCGTCTCGGCCGACCCCCGGGGCTGAACCGACGGTTCGTCGACGGCCGCCACGGCCGGCCTGGCTGATGCGCTGGGCCGTATCTTCCTGGCCTGGGTGCGGGCCTTATCGGAGCGGTCGGAGCGGGTGGCCGCCGCCGCGAAGCGGGGGCCGGGTCTGCCACCGGAGGCCGGCCGTGGCGGCAGTTCGCTGAAGCCCAGGAACCGCAGCTGGGCCGAGACCAGGTCGTACTGGATCCCAACCAGGGAGTCGACGTAGCCGCGGGTGATGGGGACGAAGTCCAAAGGATCCTGCACCAGGGCGGCGGCGTAGTTCACCGTGGCCGCGACCGCAGGTTGGATGCCCTGGTAATAGTCGATGTTGATCTGGGCGGCGGCGATGGCGCCGACCACCGGGACGAAGTTGATCAGGTAGGACACCCCGCCGACGACGTACTGCACAACCGGGGTGACCGCGTTGTAGATGTCCTGACCGATCCCGGCCAACTGAACGGCATCCACGTGAACCAAGGGCACCGCCGGCGGGGTGGACGGAGCCGGGACCACGGCCGGCCCGAGAGCGACCGCCAGTGCAGTCATGGGCACCAGCAGGCCCGAAACCAGCGGCGGATTAACCCTCACCATGCCTCCTCGCTGTGTATGCCGGATGATCCTAGCCGCGACAAGGAGCGGGCATAGGGTTGTGCATATGGGATCAGACCGCCTCTACTTCCGCCAACTGCTCTCCGGCCGCGACTTCGCCGCCGACGACGTGATCGCCCAGCAGATGCGCAACTTCGCCTACCTCATCGGCGACCGCGAGACCGGCGAGGCGGTGATGGTGGACCCGGCCTACGCCGCCGGTGACCTGCTGGACTCCCTGGAGTCCGACGGTATGACGCTGTCCGGTGTGCTGGTCACCCACCACCACCCCGACCACGTCGGCGGGTCGATGATGGGCTTCGAACTCAAGGGCCTGGCCGAACTGCTGGAGCGGGTCAGCGTGCCAGTGCATGTCAACACACATGAGGCGCAATGGGTTTCGCGGGTTACGGGCATCCCGATGAGCGATCTCACCTCGCATCACCACGGCGACAAGGTGACCGTCGGCGACATCGAGATCGAGTTGCTCCACACTCCCGGACATACCCCGGGGAGCCAGTGCTTCCTGCTCGACGGCCGACTGGTCGCCGGCGACACCCTGTTCCTAGACGGCTGCGGGCGTACCGACTTCCCCGGCGGGGACGTCGACGAGATGTTCCGAAGCCTGCAGCAACTGGCCGCGCTGTCCGGTGACCCGACTGTGTTCCCGGGCCACTGGTACTCAGTGGATCCCAGCGCCCCCCTCTCGGAGGTCAAGCACACCAACTACGTCTACCGGGTGTCCAACCTGGAGCAGTGGCGCTCCCTGATGGGCGGCTAGCGGCGGCGGCGCCGCAAACCGAAGACGAAGATGAAAGCGATACCTCCCGACTGGTACACCGTGTATCCCAGGTCTTTGAGCATCGCAACCTCGACCGGAGTCAGCGCCCGCACACCCGGTCCGTAGCCGTCGCTCGGATCCATCAGGTACGTGGTCCCCGGTTGGGCGTAGGCCGGGTCGAAATGGACCAACGAGGTGCCGGACTGCCACGTCCCCGGGGTATAGAGGGGGACCGGACCGCCATAGGCCGCAACGGCATTGGGGCCGCCGAAGTACAGGCCGCCGCTGCTCCCGGTGAGATTCGGCGTGTACGCGCCGTCCCACACGTAGTCGCCGCCGATCGGGTCGGTGCCGTTGGCGGTGACCAGATAGCTGTCGTAGACCGTCCAGTTCCGATCGATCGAAGAAGGCGCACCGAGGCCGGTCAGCATGCCCAGCGAGTGCACGAGTTCGTGCATCGCCACCGACTGGAAGTCGTACCGGTTGTTGGGCACCGTGTTGCCCAACGCCCATGGGTAATCGAAGTTCCAGAAGATCTCACTGTCCGCGTTCGCGCCGTTGGCATCGGCACCGGTGAGGATCTTCGACGCAACCACGGTGTTGTAGAAGCCGGGGCTTCCGCTGGTAAACCCTGTGTAGATGCTGGCCAGGTAGCCCGAATTCGAACTGTTCTGCCCTGTCGCGTTGTAGGTGACGGTCACGGGTGTCCCCACCACCAGATAAGACGACAGTCGGGTGGCGGCTGTCTGCATCGCGGCCTGGGATTCCGCTGTCCAACCGGACCCGCTGTAGACGAAGTTGAAGTTGACGTTGGCCGGCGATACGGCGACGGTGACCGGAACCTGGACGGTTCCGCCATAGCCGTCGGTAATGGTCACCAGGAAGGTGTCAGTGGTGTCGGCGACGGTGGCCCCGGCAAGGCCTGCGACGTGGCGAGCCAGTGCGGTAGGCGTGTAGGTGAAGGTGCCGATGGGCGAGACCGTGACAGTACCCTTGGAAGTCGTGGTGGAACCCACGTAGCTCAGCTCGTCGCCGTCGAGATCCGCTCCGAGCACAGCACCGGCAAGGACGCCGGTGGTGGCGTCCGGTACGCCCGCACTGGCGGTGCCGGTCGGTGCCGCATTGGCCGGAGCGATAGCGACGGAGATCGGCGCACTGGCGGTGCCGCCGCGGCCGTCGCTGACTGAGACCGTGAAGGTGTCCGTCTTATCTGCTTGTGTAGCAGTGAGTTTCGCGGCGGCGTGCCGGGCGGCAGCGGTCGGCGTGTAGGTGATCGCGCCGTTGGCCGCAACTGTGGCGGTGCCTTTGGAGGTCGCCGAACCCGAGTAGTTCAGCGTGTCGCCGTCCGCGTCGGTGGCCACCACCGATCCGGTCGCCACGCCGGTGCTGGGACTGGGCGCGCCCACGCTGGCTGAGCTGATCACCGGGGCGACGTTCGCCGGGACGACAGGAACCATCACCTGCACGGCGGTCGATCCGCCGTAGCCGTCACGAATCGTGACGGTGAAAGTGTCGGTCTTGTCTGCGGCAGTGGCGTTCGGCGACGCCGCCTGACGCCGGGCGGCGTCGGTGGGTGTGAAAGTGAAAGCGCCGTTCGCCGCGACCACCGCCGAACCCTTGGCGGTGGTGGTCGATCCCGTGTAGGAGAGCGGATCGCTGTCGGCGTCGGCGCCCACCACCGAACCGATGACCACACCGGTGGTCGTGTTCGTGCTCGCGATGCTGATCGTGCCCGTCGGCGCGGCGTTGGCGGGGGCGATGGCGACCGTCACCTGGACGTTGGTGGCGCCGCCGTAGCCGTCGCGGATCGTCACGGTGAAGGCGTCGGCCTTATCGGCCGCCGTCGACGTCAACGAGGCCGCGGCGTGCCGCGCCGCGGCAGTTGGCGTGTAGGTGACCTGGCCTGTGGGGCTTACCGTCGCCGAGCCTTTGGCGGTGGTGGAACCGGCGTAACTCAGCGAGTCGCCGTCCGCGTCGGCGGCGGCGAGGGTGCCCAGCACCACCCCGGTGCCGGGGTTCGGAGTACCGACAGAAACGGTGCCGGTCGGTGCGGTGTTGAACGGGCTGACCGTGACCGTCACCGGCACAACCTTTGAACCGCCGTAGCCGTCGCTGACCGTAACGGTGAAGAGGTCGATCTTGTCCGATGCCGTGGCAGCCTGTGCCGCAGCGTTGTGCCGGGCGGCGGCGGTGGGCGTGTAGGTGAAACCGCCGTCCTCGCCAACCACCACCACGCCCTTGGTGGTGGTCGTCGAACCGGTATAGCTGAGCGGATCTGCATCTGCATCGGCGCCGGAAACCCGACCGGTCACCGCACCCGTCTGTGAATCCGGGCTGCCGGCGCTAGCGGTGGCGGTAGGTGCGGAGTTGGCCGGGGAGATCAGGACGTTCACCGGGACGTCCGTCGAACCCCCGCGGTCGTCTGAGACGGTGACGGTGAAGCTGTCGGCCTTGTCGGCGGCGGTGGCCGTCAGCTTCGCCGCGGCGTGCCGTGCGGTCGCGGTCGGGGTGTAGGTGAATGCGCCGTCGGCACCGACCACTACCGCACCCTTGCCGGTCGTCGCCGGCCCGGTGTACGTGATCGGGTCGCCGTCGCCGTCGGACGCCGCGATCTGGCCGCTGACAATCCCTGTTGAGGGGTTCGGGAGACCGATGGTCGAGTTCGCGGTCGGTGCGGCGTTGACCGGGGTGACGGTGACGGTGATGGTGGCGGTGACCGAGTGCCGGTTCCTGCCGAAGAAACCGTGCCGGTGGCTTCCCGCGGCTTCGTCGCTGACGGTGATGGCGAACGAGTCGGTGAGGCCGTCATGGGCGGCGGCTTTGTCTGGGGTGTAGACGAACGCGCCGTTCTGGTCGACCTGCACGGTGCCCTTGGCCGGGCTGGTCACCACGGTGAAGGTGAGCGCGTCGCCGTCTCGGTCCACGGCGTTGAGGGATCCGGCGATCGCGCCGGTGGCGGTCTGCGGGGCCTGGGTGGGCGCGACCGTCGGGGTCTTGTTGAACAGCCTCGAGAAGAAGGAAACCGTCGCCGATGCCCTGGGCTTGACGGTCTGTCCGGTGGACACCGTGGCCGCCGGCGGGGGCGCGAGATCAGGACGGCCCATCCGGCGGACCGCGGCGAGGATGGTCCACCCCATTGCCGACTCGGCCGGTGAGCCGGGCCCGGAACTACTGAACGGCACGGGCACCGAGCGCACGGCTCCCGCCGTCGCCGTGGCGGCGACCCGGGGTGCGACGGCGGCGCGAAGTGCGGCGGGAGCCCTCGTGACCGGCGTTGTGGCGGGACGCACCGGCGCCGCCAATCCTGCCGGGTTGGCCACGACCGGGACCTGAATCGCGGCGGGTTCGGACGACGCTGGACTGACCTTGGGTTCCTTGGTGGTAGCAGTGGGCTTGACTGGGCGGATCGCCGTTGCCGCCGGGGCCGGATCGTTGTCCTGCCGCGCACGTCGTGGCGCCTCATCAGCGCGGGCGGCGCGGTTGCGAGCCTCGGCGCGCGGGCTCCGCGCCGACGAGGTGGACGACGACGAGGTGGACGACGACGAGGTGGACGACGACGAGGTGGACGACGACGAGGTGGGTGAGTTCGCGCTCGGGGACGGGGAATCCTCAGCGGGCGCGGCCGAGGCAAGCCCGACTGAGCCGGTCGCCGCGGCGGCCCCGATCCCGAGGGCAACTGCCAGTCCCCCGACCCGGCCGATTGCCCCCGATGCGCGCATACCCGACACACTAGTCACCTTAAGCTTTGCTGAGAAATATGCAACACCGGTCGGTCACCACCAGTGGGATGCGCCTCGGTAACGTCATGCCCCACACGACTAAGGAGCACCGATGAGCGTCAGTTACCGCCGGGACGAGGCGATCGCCGTGATCACGATGGACGACGGAAAGGTCAACGTTCTGGGCCCGGCCATGCTGGGCGAGATCGACAAAGCCTTCGACCGGGCCGAAGCCGACGACGCCGGCGCCGTGGTCCTCGCGGGCAACCAGAAGGTGTTCAGTGGCGGCTTCGACCTGAAGGTGTTCGGGTCTGGGGATCCCCAGGCCGCGCTCGACATGCTCAAGGCGGGCTTCGAGTTGTCCCACCGCCTGCTGTCGTTCCGCAAGCCCGTCGTGGCCGCGATCACTGGGCACGCCATCGCCATGGGCGCTTTCCTTTCGTGCAGCGTCGATCATCGAATTGCCGCCCCGGGCTACAAGTTCCACGCCAACGAGGTGATCAACGGCATGGTGATTCCGTGGCCCGGGCTGGAGGTCCTCAAGCTGCGGCTGACCCGTTCGGCCTACCAGCAGGCCGTGGGACTGGCCCGGGTCTACCTCACCGACACCGCCGTGTCCGGGGGTTGGGTGGACGAACTCGCTATGCCCGACCTGGTGCTGGAGCGCGCCATCGAGGCCGCCAAGGAGTTCGCGGCCACCCTCAACGCCCAAGCCCACTACGCGTCGAAGATGCGGGCCCGCCAGGAGACGTTGGACGCCATGCGCCGCGGCATCGACAACATGCACAAAGAGCTCGGGCTCTGAGTGTCCCCGAGTCGCCGTCGGCAGGGTCGTCCCGCTTCGCCGGCCGCGTAGCCGTCATCACCGGCGCCGGCTCCCCTAACGGGATCGGCGCGGCCGTGGCCCATGAACTGGTCGCCCAAGGCGCGCGGGTGGTGCTGGGGGCAACCTCTGCCCGGGTACAAGACCGGGCCGCCGAACTTGGTGGGGCCGCGGTCGGCGTCAGCGGCGATCTGACCGTCGAGGGCAGCGCCGAGAACCTGGTACGTAAGGCACTGGACCGCTGGGGACGGCTGGACATCCTGGTCAACAACGCCGGTATGACATCGGTGTCCTCGGGCTGGGACGCCGACGGGGACGTCGCGCAGTTGTCGTTGGCGCAATGGGACACCGCGATCGCCCGGAACCTGACCACCGCGTTCCTGATGTGTCGGGCCGCTGTGCCGGTGATGACGGCAGCCGGCTACGGGCGCATCGTGTCGGTCGGATCCACGACGGGCACCGTCAACGCGATGCCAGGCCAGTCCACCTACACTGCCGCCAAAGCCGGACTAGTGGGCCTGTCCCGGGCGCTGGCGTTGGAGGTCGCCGGTCAGGGGGTGACCGTCAACGTGGTCGCCCCCGGTTATGTCGCCACCGGTTCGCAACTGGACTTCGAGGCCGCCGCCGCGGCGGCCGGGCCGATCGGCCGCAGCGGCACCCCGGCCGAAATCGCTTCGTGCGTAGCGTTTCTGGCCCACGAGTCGGCATCATTCGTCACCGGGGCGGTGCTGGTGGTCGACGGCGGTCACGGCCTGCCGGAGACCTGGCCCCGCTAGGCCCACCGGATCCCGCGATTTCGACGCGCTAATCGCCCGCTCGCGACGAAGGCCGCGCCGAAATCACCCAGCCCAGTCGAGCAGCCTGCGGGCCAGTTCCGGGCCGGCGTCCTCCTGGATGAAATGGCCGGCGGCGATCCGGGCGTGCGGCTGCCCGGCCGCTCCTGGAATGTGCCTGATCAATTGCCGGTCGGCCTTACCGAGGATCGGGTCGCGGTTGCCGAACACGCACAGCACCGGCTTGTCCCAACGGCCCAGGACCTCCCAGGCCCGACGGTTGGCCGGGATCGCGGGGTCGTTCGCCGAGGTAGGAACCAGCAGCGGAAAGGCCCGCGCACCGGCCTTGTACCGGCTGTCCGGGTAGGGGGCGTCGTAGCCGGCACGCACGGCCGGCGACAGCCTCGAGACGCAGCCGAAGTCCACGATGCGCCCAATCGGGAACAGCGGCGAGTACTTGGCGAAGCCCCGCCAGAGGGAGAACGCCAGCGGGGTCGGCGAATCGCCGGTCGGCAGGAAACCGTTGGCGATGAACAACTTTGAGAACCGGTCCGGGTGTTCGGCGGCGATCCGCAGGCCCAGCAGTGAGCCCCAGTCCTGCACCACCGCGGTGACGTCGCGCAGGTCGAGGCCGACGACCCACTCGGCGAGCCAGTCGACGTGGCGCTGATAGGAGTAGTCCTCGATGCGGGTGGGCTTGTCGGATCGGCCGAAACCGATCAGATCCGGCGCCAGCACCCGGCGCCCGGCCGCCAGTAGCGGCGGAATCATGGTGCGGTAGAGGTAACTCCACGTCGGCTCGCCATGCAGCAGCAGCACCGGCTTCCCGTCCCGGGGCCCCACGTCGACGTAGTGCATCCGCAGCGACGGCGCCCCCTGGGCGGTGACGTCACGGTAGTGCGGAGCGAAGCGGTAGCCCTCCAGGTTGTCGAAACGCGAGTCCGGCGTGCGCAGAAAGTCCACACACCCATCTAAGTCGACTACTTCAGGACCGACTTCTCCGACCGGACCCAGATGTCGCCGTCGAGGGGACCGGGCATCCTGGCCTCATCGGCGATGAACACCGGATCCTCCCCACCTTCGGCCTGCAGGTGGTAGTTGCGCAAGGCCGCGAACGCCCACTTGCCGAGTAGCACGATGGCGATCAGGTTGACGATCGCCATCAGCCCCATCGAGATATCGGCGATGCCCCAGACCGCGTCAAGGCGGGCCAGCGCCCCAATGCCGATGGCGACCAGCACGCACACCCGGAAGATGGTGATGGCCCGTTCCTTGGCGCCGAGGAAGAACAGGTTCACCTCGGCGTATACGTAGTTCCCGAGGACCGACGAGAACGCGAAGATGAACACCAGGATGGTCATCATCCAGGTGGTCCAGGATCCCAGGTTGGCCGACACCGCCGACTGGGTGAGCGAGGCCCCGGCCATTTTCGTCGGCGCGCTGGGATCGTAAACAGCAGGCCCGGACACCAGGATGATGAAAGCCGTTGCCGTGCAGACGATCATAGTGTCGACGAAGACGCCGAGGGACTGGATGAGCCCCTGCTTGACGGGGTGGCTGACAGTTGCGGTAGCGGCGACGTTGGGGGCGCTCCCCATACCCGCTTCGTTGGAGAACAGTCCGCGCTTGACGCCATTGAGCATCGCGGCGGCCATTCCGCCGGCGAAGCCGCCGGCCATTTCGGTCACACCGAATGCGCCACCGATGATCTGGGTGAAAACCTCGGGGATGCGGGTGATGTTCACGACGATGATGACAAACGCCAACAGCACATAGGCCAGCGCCATCAGGGGCAGCACCACCTCGGCCACCTTGGCGACGCGGCGGACGCCGCCGAACAGCACCGGCGCGGCCAGGAGCACCAGGCCGATCGTCGTGTAGTGCTGCTCGATCTCATGGGTGGTGTTGAGCACATCGGCGATGGCGTTGGCCTGCACCATGTTGAACGCGAAACCGAAGGTAAAGATCAGCAAGACCGCAAACAAGACGCCCCCGGCCCGCGATCCCAGCCCACGTTGGATGTAGTACGCCGGGCCGCCGCGGAAGGTGCCGTCACCGGCCCGGACCTTGAAGATCTGGGCCAGGGTGGCCTCGACCAGGGCGGTGGCCATGCCGATCAGCGCCACCACCCACATCCAGAAGATCGCGCCCGGTCCGCCGACGGTCAACGCGATCGCCACCCCGGCAATGTTGCCGGTGCCCACCCGGGAAGCCAGGCCCACGCAGAACGCCTGGAACGACGAGATGCCGCCGTCGCCGACCCGCGAGTTGAACAGTTGCCCGAGCATCCGCCGGAAGTACCGGAACTGAACGAATCGAGTCCGCACGGTGAAGTACAGCCCTGCCGCTACCAGCAGGTAGACCAGCACGTAGGTGTAGAGCACCCGACTGACCGGGTCGATCAGGTTGGCCTGAATGAAGTCCATGTCGCCTCCGTAAGGATTTGCGAATCCTGCCACTCGGCGTAGTTTTGCGCAGCGCAACGTGGCGGAGCGGTTCCGCGGACTCGACCTTCCCCCGACTCAGGGGCCGGGCTCAGGGGCCGGGTGCGGTGAGGGCCTCAGCGGTCGGCGCCGGGGGGGCCGTCTGCTGTGGCGCGAACGCGCTGCCCTTGACCCACTCGCTCCACGGGACCGACCAGTCACCGCCCTGAGCCATGGTCAAGCCCGGGCCACCGGTGTAGAGGACCTCGACGACGTCACCTGGTTGCGCCTGCTGGAAGTAGAACTTGGCGTTGTCGAGATTGAGGTTCAGACAACCCGAGGACATATTGGTGTTGCCCTGCGCCCAGAGGGTGTCATCCAAATGGTGCAGATAGATGCCGTCGGTGCTGATCCGGGTGGCGTAGCCGACCGTGCGCTTGTAGCTCAGAGCGGTGCCCTGCGGGACACCGTAGGTGGAGGAGTCCATGATGATGGTCTCAGCCTTGTCGAGGACCGTGTAGACCCCCGGCGGGGTCCACCAGTGGAACGTCTTGTCACCGATCGTCGACGTCCCGCCGCGCCCCATCGACGTCGGCATTGTCCGCACCAACCGGCCGTTCTCGAAGACGCTGACCTGTTTGGTGATGTCGTTGGCGACGGAGATTCGTGAGGAGCCGATGTTGATGGTCGCCTGCGCATCGGACTGACCGTAGAGACCGTTGCCCAGCTTGAGCCCGAATGTGTTGATGTCAACGTCGATTCGGGTTCCCGGCGCGTAATAGTGCTCGGGACGCCAGTGCGCGACGGAGTCGCTGATCCAGTTCCAGGTGCCCTGCACCGGCGGTTCGGTGCGCACGATCATGTTCTTCTCGGCCAGCGCCTTATCGGCGATCGCCTCGTCGAAGTGGGCGATCACGATGGTGCCGACCCCGTAGCGCTGGTCGGGATTGGGGGCGAAACCGCCCTGCACCTCGATGTAGGGGTGCACGTAGTTGTTCGGGACCAGGGTGCTGAACGTGCTGGTGCGGGACAACGGCACTCCGGCGGCGCTCTTGCTGTCGACGGTCATGGTGTAGGTGCGGGCGTAGTTCAGCCGCTGGGACGGCTCCCAGGAGGTGCCGTCCTCGCTGACCTTGCCCTCGATAGCGTTGCCCCAGTCGTCGTACAGGGAAACCTCGGTGATCTTGCCGTCGACGACGTCGACCACCGGTTTGGTGAGCGGATTGACGTCCTCGGCGCCGTTGAACGGCGCGATCCCCATCAGCGGTGGCCGCGGCTTGGCGGGCTTCACCGGCGCGGCGGCGGCGGTGGCGGCGGGGGTCTTGCAGCCCTCCTGGCATCCCGGCAGCCCGGCAACGTCGCTGACCAGCACGCCGGCCATCAGACCAATGACCACCACACTCGTCGTCCGCGCAGGACGGGGGAACCTCACCGAATCACTCCAGGACAATTGTCGAAGGGTCAGACGTCACCGTTGACTCCCAGATCATAGCCACAGCCGGGGGGTGGTTCGAACCCGGCGAGCGATGCCGGTCGGTATGGGTTTAGCAAACGTCCGTGGCGTGGCACACGACACTGTGCGTCGGTGCTGGCAGGCGACTTCCGGGCGGCACGAACCCAACCCTGGGAGGTTTGCTGAAAATCGCCAACCGCGACACTTGGAAAGCGGTAACCGGCCCACATCGAGGTACTTGGATCTTGACGCCTGTTAGACTAGGGGCAACGCTGTCTCGGGAACACACGAGTCAGTACGTCGTGGAACGCCTTCACTCCACCGGCGCAACGTGACCCCAGAGGGTCCGATCGCGCCGAGTTCGATTGATTCGCGCCTGGCAGCGCACTACGTCTCGCGGCGACCGATATTGCCCACCGGCAATCTCGCCCACCTAGCGCCCGAATTTTGCGCGACGACCAACGTCGCCCGCCGACGGCGCATCCCTGCCCCGAAAGGCATCTCATGACCACCGCAACCACCTTCGCCGCCCTCGGCGTGCCCGCACCTCTGGTGCGCGCGCTGACCGATGCCGGCCTCACCGAACCGTTCCCGATCCAGGTCGCGACCCTGCCGGATACGCTGGCCGGCCGCGACGTGCTGGGCCGTGGAAAGACCGGCAGCGGCAAGACGCTGGCCTTCTCCATTCCCTTGGTGGCGCGACTGGCCGACGGCACCCGCCGTCCCAACCGTCCGACCGGCCTGGTGCTCGCACCGACCCGCGAACTGGCCACCCAGATCACCGCGACGTTGGAACCCCTGGCGGCCGCCTACGGCCTGCGGATCACCACCATCTTCGGTGGTGTCCCCCAGGCTCGCCAGGTCAAGGCACTGCAGTCCGGTGTCGACATCGTGGTGGCCTGCCCGGGCCGACTCGAGGATCTGATGCGCCAGAAGCTCGTCAGCCTCGACGGTGTCGCGGTCACCGTCATCGACGAGGCCGACCACATGGCCGACCTCGGCTTCCTGCCCGGGGTGACCCGGATCTTGGCCGCCACCCCGAGGGGCGGGCAACGCCTCCTGTTCTCGGCGACCCTCGACAACGGGGTGGACAAACTGGTCACCCGGTTCCTCAACGATCCGGTGTCGCATTCGGTGGACAACCAGAACTCCCCCGTCGCGGCGATGACCCACCATGTGTTCTACGTGGCCGGGGCGGACGCCAAGAAGGACCTGGTGCGCACGCTGGCCTCGGGCAGTGGCCGCCGGATCCTGTTCATGCGCACCAAGCATCAGGCCCGCAAGCTGGCCCGCCAGCTGACCGAGTCCGGTATCCCCTCGGTGGACCTGCACGGCAACCTGTCCCAGCCCGCCCGGGACCGTAACCTCGCGGCGTTCACCGCCGGGACCGCCCGGGTGCTGGTCGCCACCGACATCGCGGCCCGCGGAGTCCATGTCGACGACGTCGAACTCGTCGTGCACATCGACCCGCCCGCCGAGCACAAGGCCTACCTGCACCGCTCCGGGCGTACCGCCCGCGCGGGCCGCGCCGGTGACGTCGTCACCGTGGTGCTTCCCGAGCAGCGCAAGGAGACCCAGGTGCTGCTGCGCAAGGCCGGCATCACCGCCGCGCCGCAGCAGGTGTCGTCCGACTCGCCGGCGGTGCTGGATCTGGTCGGTGAGATCGCGCCGTATCAGGCACCCGTCGCCGTCGCACCGGCCCAACCCAAGTCGAATGCACCCCGCCGGAACAACGGTTCGGGTCAGCAGCGTCGACGCGTTCCCGGCTCTCCGCAGGGACGCCCGGCACGAACGGGCCAGCGGCGCAGAGGATCTCGCGCGGCGGGGTCGCCAGCCGTCTAGTCCGGGACGTCAGTCCCCGATACCCAGCCGCCGGGCCACATCCGGTCCGCCGTAGGTGACGATGGATTCCGGGTCGCCGCACACCACCAGTTGGTCGCGGGCCCGGGAGAGCCCGACGTAGAGCCGTTCGGAGGCGCGTTCCAGGGCGTAGCGGTCGTTGACCACCAGCACGATGGCGCGCCGCTCCAGGCCCTTGAAGCCCAGCACGTGGCCGTAGAACACCTGCTCGGCGTCCCAGAAGCTGTCCCAGTAGGCCTCGTTGCCGCCGGCCTGCCGGGCCTTCTGTTCGGGGTGGCGGCTGCCCGTGGTCAGCAGCGCGACGTCCTCCGGTCGCCACTGTTCGAGCAGGACCTCGATCTGGTCGTCGCCGACGTTCATCGCCTCGTCGGCGTCGCAGGCCACGAACCGCACCTCCGGCCCGTCGCCGCCGAGGAACCGCATCGGATGGTCGACCAACGGCTGGAAGGCGGTGGCGATCTGGCGGGTGTTGCGGATGTTCTGGTCCAGGATCAGCGGTACCAACGGCACCGGAGGTGTGCCCTGCCGGTCGAACACCCGCTGGCCCTCGTCGAGGAAGACGTACAGCCCGCCCTCGTCGGGGTCGCGCAGAGCAGCCAGCACCGGCTCCCACCAGCTGTCGGCGAAGTCCTGCGCCTCGTCGATGACGATGGCGTCGAAGCGTTTTCCGTCCGGCAGACCCGAGGCCAGCGCCAGCATCGCGGCGGGCAGATCGTGTTCGAAGAACTGGGAGGTCTCCTTGGTGCGCTCGAGTTCGTCGGGGCTTGCTGGGGCGCCCCACTCGATGCCGAGGCTGTGGAACTCGCCGACGTAGCCGGGCTGCTGACGGCGGTTCCAGCCGGCGGTGATCCGCTTGAGGTAGGACGCCAGGCCGTGGGAGTAGCAGAGCAGCGCCACCCGTTGGCCGGCGTTGGCCAGCCGACGGGCCTGCTCGAGGGCCAGGAACGTCTTGCCGCTGCCGGCGCCGCCGCGGATCTCCACCCGGTTGAGAAGGCGGGTCGCGCCCAGGATCACGGCCTGCTGTTCGTTGAGGATGTCGGCGGCGCTCTCGTTCTCCAACGCGCGGGCCACCACGTCTCGCTGCGGCAGTCCGCGCCCGCCCAGTGCGGCCTGTAACTGCTCGGAGGCCGCGGCCGACAGCAGTGGCAGGTCGGCCTTCTGGCTGAGTGCGATATCGCGCAGCTTCTGGGCCAGCGATCCAATCTCGTTGCGGTCGATCACCATCCAGCGCGGACAGTCCGACAGCGCGAAGCCGTCGGGCACCTCGCTTTCGGTCAGTACGACGACGTGGTTCCACCGGGGTCGGGCCTGGGTCCACCGGGGGTCGGACTCGATGAAGTCCCGCAGCGCGTAGCGGGCCTGGCGCACCTGCCGGACCGGGTCGATGGTCTTGACCTTGCCGCTGCGGGATCGCTGCCGCCAGGTGACCCCGTCGTGCCACACCTCGCCGCCCTTGACCTCGATGCAGAGGATGCCGGCCCCGTCGATGGCGACGACGAAGTCGATCTCGTGGTCCTTGAGGTGATCGGTGACCCGTTTGCCGGCGATGACGACGTCGTCGTCCCCGAGTTGCGCGCACAGCGCATCCCAGACCAGGCGCTCACTGCGGTTGGCCAGTCGCGGATCCTCGGGCAGGGTGATGGGCATCGGCCACCCCTCCCCTTGCGTCTGCCTGACGCGGCAATCGTAGGCGGCAAGGACTGGCGTCCGGCAGCATTCGCCCCGGTGGGTCGCAGGAACGGTGGCGCTTCGGATCGTGTAGTCTGAATCTCAGAGCCGCTTACGTCTTCATGGCGTCGCAGAATGTATGTCCGAGCACCGGACCGCTATCGCGACTCGATTCATTGCCCAACCGGAAGTCTGTGCCGGTTGCAGGAAAGAAAAACGATTGAACGACAACCTTTTTTCCCATCCCGTGGAGTCGCAGTACGTTCCGCCGACCCACGAGGGGGCCGCTGATCCCATTAAGAACCCGGTGTTCTCGGATCAGGAAGCCCAGATTCACCAATAGCCAACGCGTTGGCGGACTTTCGCACCCTGCGGTGCGGAGATGCCGGCTGCGATCCGTTCAGTCCGGCTTGAGGATGTCGTCTTCAGACGTCCACGAATGAGAGAAGTAAGAATGGCACAGGGAACTGTGAAATGGTTCAACAGCGAGAAGGGCTTCGGCTTCATCTCGCCCGACGGTGGCGCGGAAGATGTTTTCGTCCACTTCTCCGAGATCAGCGGCAGCGGCTACCGCTCGCTGGAGGAGAACCAGCGGGTCGTGTTCGACATCGGCCAGGGAGCCAAGGGCCCCCAGGCGCTCGCGGTCCGACCGGAGTAAGCGCACCCCGAAACGTGTGGGCCGGCAGGGAAACCTGCCGGCCCGCTTTTCGTTACAAGGCACTCGGCACAAAGGGCGGTCTAGGCCGGCTGCTTTTCGAAAAGGTAGTGAAAGACCATCCACTCGTTGCCGTCGCGGTAGCCGAACACCTCCGAACAGAACAACAGGAACATCCGCCAGCGCTCCAGTGCCACCGGCGCCGACGTCGGTCCGCCTTCGAGGATCTGCAGGCACTGAGTCTTGTTGGCGTCCAGGCGTTCCAGCCAGGCGTCGAGGGTCCTGCTGTATTCACGTCCGTTGACGTCCCACACCCGACTCTGCCGGAGATCGGCCGGCAGGAAGTTCTCGAAGAGGTCCCGGCTGGGCATGGTGCCGCCGGCGAAGAAGTACTTACCCATCCAGTCGGTGGTCTTGAAGTCGTAGGCGAAGCGCCGGTTACCCAGGATCTGCACCATCATCCGGCCTTCCGGCCGCAGCCATGAGCCGACCTTGCTCAGCACCATGTCGTAGTTCTTCATGTGCTCGAGCATTTCGCAGGACACGATCACGTCGAACGCCCCGCGGAAGTCGGGGTCGTCGAAGGTGCTGGCGTCGGCCTTGACGCAGGCGAACCGGCCGGCGTGCTTGGCGTTCTTGGCCTTGATGAACTCCTGCTGGGTGGCGCTGTTGGACAGGAACGTGACGTGAACGTTGTCGTAGTTGTCCAGGACGTAGCTGCCGTGCGAACCCCAGCCGCAGCCCAGGTCCAGCAGGCGGAGGGTCCCTTCGGCCGCGACTAGTTCGCTCAGCCGCAGCCGCTCCTCGAGGAAGGTGTGCAGCATCGACACCTCAGCGTCGGCCAGGCTCGTGGTCGCCAGGGGAAACTCGCAGCAGGAGTACTTCAGGTACGGCCCCAGCATCAGGTGGAAGAACCCGGTGGGCACCTCGTAGTGCTGGATGTTGGCGTCGTCCTGGTGCAGCGCCCCGGCGCTGGACCGCAGCTTCTGGAAGTACTTCTTCTTGTAGTACGCCTGCTTGTCGACGTCGCCACCGCACTCGAAGGTCTTGACCCACTGGGCGCACATCAGTCGCACTAAGGCGCGCATCGCCGCGTCGGGGAGCAGCCCGCGTTCCTTGAGGCCCAGGATGGTGTTGAAGAGACGTTCCACGCCCCATATCCAAACACGCTCCGGGCCGTACCCTGGTCGCTGTGACAGCACCGTGGTCCCCGAGCCGCCTCGGCGACTTGACCGGCAAGCGGGTGATCGTTACCGGTGCGACCAACGGCGTCGGACTCGCGACGGCGGCCGCCCTGGCAAAAGCCGGCGCACACGTGATCCTCGCGGTGCGAAACACCGAACTCGGCCGACGCCGGGCCGTCGAGATCGGCGGCTCGACCTCGGTGACCGAACTGGACCTTGCGGATCTGAATTCGGTCCGAGCGTTCGAGGTGGACGGCGATGTCGACATCCTGATCAACAACGCAGGCGCGGTGACCGACCGCCGCACCGAAACCGTCGACGGCTTCGAGAAGACCCTCGGCACGAACTTCTTGGGGCCGTTCGCCTTGACGAATCTGCTTCTGCCGCAGATCCGTTCACAGATCATCATCGTCGGATCCGAAGCCCACCGCTCCGCGACGTTGCGGCTCGACGACATGCACCTGCGCAGCCACCGATGGACCCCGATGGGTGCCTACGCCCGGTCCAAGCTGGCCGACATGTTGTGGGGGCTGGAACTCGACAGGCGACTGCGCGCCGCGGGATCCGGCGTCGTCGCGCATCTCACCCACCCGGGCTGGGTGGCCTCGAACCTGTCTCATGTGTCCGACTCACCGCTGATGTCAGCGGCCCACCGGACTGTCAAGTTCCTCGCCGACCGGGTGGCCAATGACATCCACGAGGGTGCCGCTCCGACGCTGTACTGCATCAGCGAACCAATACCGCCGGGCAGCTATGTCGGGGTCAGCGGCAGGCTCGGCCTACGCGGCGGCCCTGTTCTCATTGGCCGCTCGGCGGCGGCATGCGACTACGCGGCGGCCGGGAACCTTGTCGCGTTCGCCGAACGGGAGACCGCCACCAGACTGGGTGCCTAGCCGTCCGGAAGTAGGCTGTTCTGCGTGTCCTTGCTCTTCAACCCCAGCACCTATGACCCGAAGTCCTACGACGAGGGCACCCGGCAGCAACTGTTGGCGCTCGTCGACTTCTTCGAGACCAAGGGCCTGGCCCGCAACAAAGACGAGTACTACTCCGGCGAGTGGTACACCGATTTCCTGACACTCATTGCCGACAAGAAGATCTTCGCCACCTTCGGCACCCCCGCCGAGGTCGGCGAACTGGTCGGCGACAAGAACGCCCGCTGGGACCTCGCCCGGATCAACGAACTCAACGAGATCCTCGGCTTCTACTCGCTGGCGCACTGGTATGCCTGGCAGGTTTCGGTACTGGGCCTGGGGCCGGTGTGGCTGAGCGCCAACGACGACGCCCGCATCAAGGTGGCCGGACTGCTGAACGAGGGTCACATCTTCGGGTTCGGCCTGTCCGAACGGGAGCACGGCGCCGACATCTACTCCTCGGACATGATCCTGACCCGCACTGCCGACGGCTACCGCGCCAGCGGCGGCAAGTGGTACATCGGCAACGGCAACGCCGCCGGGCGGCTCAGCGTGTACGGCAAGTTCGCCGACGACGACCTCGAGCACCCCGGCGAGCACGTCTTCTTCCTCGTCGACCCGAGCCACCCCAACTACGAACTGATCAAGAACGTCGTCGCCGGCCAGATGTTCGTCGCGGCGTTCAACCTGCATGACTACCCGGTGGCCGCTGGCGACATCCTGCACACCGGCGCGGCCGCTTTCGACGCCGCCTTGGCCACCGTGAACGTCGGCAAGGTCAACCTGGGCTGGGCCAGCATCGGGATCTGCGAGCACTCCTTCTACGAGGCAGTGACCCACGCCCACAACCGAATTCTGTACGGCAACAGGGTCACCGACTTCCCCCACGTGCGGCGCATGCTCGGCGACGCCTACGCCCGACTGGTGGCGATGAAGATCTTCGCCGCCCGATCCACCGACTATTTCCGGTGCGCCGGCGAGAACGACCGTCGGTTCCTGCTGTTCAACCCGATCACCAAGGCAAAGGTGACCAGCGAGGGCGAACGCGTCATCGATCTGCTGTGGGATGTGATCGCAGCCCGCGGCTTCGAACGCGATACCTACTTCAGCCGGGCCGCCACCGACATTCGCGCGCTGCCCAAGCTGGAAGGCACCGTTCACGTCAACATCGCTCTGGTGCTCAAGTTCATGCCACGCTACCTCGGCGCCGCACACGGCGCGGCCCAGGACTATCCGCAGGTTCCAGTGCGACAAGACGCCGGCGATGACACCTACCTGTTCCACCAAGGACCGGCCAAGGGACTCGGTGCGATCGGATTCGGTGACTGGCGCCCGGCGTTCGACCGATTCAGTCACCTGCCGAACGTGGCGATCTTCCGCGACCAGATCGATGCCTTCACCCAACTGGTGATGACGGCTCCACCAACCGAGGCTCAGCAGAAGGACCTGGACTATCTGCAGATCCTGGGCCAGCTGTTCACCCAAATCGTCTACGCCCAGCTGATTGTGGAGTCCGCAGCCTTGGCGATCGACGACGGACAGACCCGCCCGGATTCGGTCAGCGACCTGTCCGATCTGACGGAAGCGCACGTCGATCGGATCTTCGGCGTCTTCATTCAAGACATGGCCGATCAGGGGGTCGCCCTGCACGGGCAGGCCTCCGCTTCCGAGGCGCAAAGTACCGCGGCCTTGGCGATCGTGCGCAAGCCGCGCATCAACGCCGACGCCGAGCAGGCGTTCGTCTCAGAGGTGCTGTCCTACAGCGGAACCTACGAGATGAAGCCCTAAACCGACGCGAACCGATTGTTGAACAGGGGCGCGAGCCTGGCGGCCACGCGGATCAGCGACGTCACCGTCCTGCCGACCGCGCGCCCGACCAGGTTGCCGATCGGGCTGTCGCCGATCACGGAGCCCACGGCCTGCCCGACGGCGGTGCCGACGGCGGCCTGCAAGGCAGGCTGATCGATGACCGCCTGGACCACGGTGTTCGCCAGTTCGCTAGCCGGGGTGCCGCCGACGATGGCGGGTGCGATATCGCTGATCAGGTCCTGCACTGCCGGGTCCTCGATGAGGGAGTCCACGGCTGGGCCGACGAACTGACTGACGACCGAACCCAGATTGGAGTTCTCGCCGACCAGAGTGATGACGACCTTCTCGGCCACGACGCTCACCGCGTCCTGCACAGCCGAACTGCCGAGAACATCCCGCAGGGCAACCGCGACAGTGGAGTCCAGCGCGGCCGCGACGGCGGGGTCGGCCTGAAGCGAATCAAACAATTCGTCGATGGCGTCGGCGGCCTCGGCTCCGGACAGCAGGGCATTCGTGAGACGGCCGGCAGCGCCCGATAAGGCAGCGGCGACCCCGGGCTGACCGAGGAAGTCGGTCAGCACCGTGCCCACGGTGTCGGCGAGGTCGCCGGCGGTGGCGGGATCGGACAGCAGGCCCACGATCGTGTTGCCGTAGGTCGGCCCGACCAGGTCGCCGATCAGCCGCCAGGTGGACGGGTCAGAGCTCAGATCGGCGACCAGCGATGTGGCGGCGGCGCCGAGTGCGGTGACGAGGCCGGGCTCGCTCAAGGCTGTGGCGACCCCTGCGGTGACGGCGCTGACCAGACCGGCGCGGACAGCTGATGCGGTACGCAGCGATACCCACGCGGCGTCGAGCGCGGAGCCGAAACCGTTGCCGTTCAACGCACCCTGGAGTTGGTAGGCGACACCGGACAAACCCGACACGACGTCGGGCTGGCCCAGGAACGAGCTCACCATCGAGCCGGCAACAGAGCCGAGAGCTTCGCCTGCCGCGGGGTCGGCCAGCAGTGCCACCGCCGCGCCGGCCACCGACGGGGCGATACTCGCCGGCAGGTCTCCGAGGACCGATGCCAGATATCCGTTGATCGCCTCGCCCACCGCCGTGCGGACCTGCGGGTCGGCGGCCAGCGCGGTGACCACCGAAGCGGTTGCCGAACCGACCGTCTGCGACAGGCCCGGGTCGGCCAGCACAGATGACAGCGAGATTTCGCTGAAGAGCGGGTCGTTTTCCAGCGAAAGAATCCCGTCCCGCAACGCGGTGACCGAACTACCGCCACCGGCGACGGTGAGCACGAACTGTTTGGCTGCAGCGACCAGTGCGGTGGTGGCGCCCGGTTGGGCCAACGCGTCGCTCAGTACTGATGGGGCGGGCTCGCCGATGGACACCGCCGCAGCCGTGACCGCGGCCGCGGTACGCGAGAACTCGCGACGGCTGAACGCCAGTACCGACCACCCCAGAGGCGCGGCGATAGGAGCCAACGGATCACTACCGCCCCTCAGCCGGGCCAACTGATCGGCGGCTAACGCCAACACCGCGCCCCGGGGTGCGGCAACGGCCATCGCTGGGGTCGCCGCGGCGGACTGGGGTACGGCAACGGCGATCTGCGCATCGGGTACCGGCGCTGTTTCGACCACTGGGGCGTCCTGCACAGAAAGCATTGTGGCCGATGAGTTTCCGACAATCTTCAGCGCGCGCGGCGATTCGGGGACTCCGACAGCGGCGGCCGAAGACACCTCTGCGGAGGTCGTGGCGCGCGGATTGGGGATGCCAGCGACGGCGCCATCGGCCGAATCCTTCGAACGGCGCCGCTCAACCGAAGGTGACGGGGAACTGTTCAAGCCTCGGTCGACCGCGGTTCCGCGACCGCCTCGCGCATGCCGCGGAGACACGGAGCGCGGCGAGTCGGACGACGTCGATGAAGCTGTCGCGTCCGTGGACTCACCCGAGTCCGCCATGGCCACCGCAGGTAGCGGTGTGATGACCGAACCCACGCCGAGGAACAGTGCCAAAGCCCCGACCCGGCCGATCGCGGCGGACCGGGCACCACGGCTCCAACTTTGTTTCCCTACCTGATTCGTCACGAGCTCCAGCACTTTCCAGCAAACTGCATTCGAAGGTTGATATGGGGCGAGATGTGCCGCTCTAGGCGGATCGGGCTAAATCCTGGTCGTCAGGAAGCGCGATGGCATCGGCGAACGCCGAACGCAGTACGCAAAGATACCGGTCGACCGAGTCGCGGCCCTCTTCGGTGTCCGGGTAGGACACCGTGACGATGGTCTGATCCGGGTTGCGGGTGACCCACATGTTGATGCCGCCGTGGGACAGCATGTCGATGTAGATTCCGAGGCCGCTGGCATTGGCACCGGCCATCTTGCGGAAATCCATCAGCGAGACCATCATCGCCACCCCGTTGGCGGACACCTCGCCGAGCTGGTCGGAAACCAGGTCCATCGCCCGTTTGAACGGCACCGCGGCAAGATGCTTATTGGCGTCGAAGGACTTCTGAACTGCCCTCGCCATCAGTCCGAAGCCGGCTTCCTCCACGGCGACCGAGAACGGGAAGATGCTGGCGTACCAGCCGGCACTGAGTGCCTGAGCATCGCCCGAGCGAACCTCCGAAGGGGTGAACCCGTGGAAGATGTCGGCGCCGGTGAGCGCGTGGTCGGCCATCGCCGCGCAGGCCATCACGCCGCCGCTGAACCGGGCCCCGGCGGCGCGGCAGGCGTTGTCGAAGGCTTGAGTCTCGGCGCCGTTGAGCAGTTCGACGGTGACGACGCCGCCAGCGCACAGTTTCGAGGTGTCACCCAAAGGCAGCGGGAAGCTCGGCCAATTGCCTTCGGCCTCGACGGCGAAGTCGGCCCAGTCTTTGATCGGCCGGGATTCCGGTGTCATGGAGCCGACCTGCAGGTTCTGCTTGGCCGCGAAGTCCCGGTAGCCGGCGGTGGCCGGCAGCTCGTCGGGCAGTCCCCGCACCAAAGCCTGATAGGTCAGGCTGATGTCGTGGTAGACGACGACAGCCGAGGACCCGTCGGTGTGGAGGTGGTCGATGTTGGCGTAGACGGTGAAGTGGTCGGCTTTCTGGATGACACCGAAGGTGAAGCAGTCCCATTCGAGGGTGTTCGGGGTGGCGGTCAGCACGTGGTCCCGAATCTCGTCGGCCTCCATGAAGCCGAGCGAGGCCGGGACGAACTCAATGCGCGCGGGGTCGTCGATGGTCCGACGGATGATGGCGTCTTCCAGCACGTCGAACGCGCTGTGGTAGGTGTCGTGGCGACGGATGTGGAGGTTGATCGCCTGCGTCATCGCCGCGATGTCGCACACTCCGTCGACCTGCCAGGAGGCCATGATCAACCGCGGCACCTCCCGGCCGAGCTCCTTGGCGAATTGCGCGGTGCGCAGGTGCTGCTCCTGCTGGAAGCTGGGCGGAACGGGATCGTGCCCGGCTCGGGCCATGGCTGCACGGCTGGCCGGCGACGCAGTCCACGTCGTGACCGGCCCGTTTCCGGGCTGCCAGCTTCTGATCGATCCGATGTCGACCACATCAGCCTCCTCGCGGTGGGCGGTTGTTCCGGCTCTCACCGGAGGAAGTTCGGGATTCGGCCTTGCCCCTCAGGACAATGGTCTCAAAAACTTATATTCAAACTACTGTTTACTCAGGTGGCTCTCAGGGTATCAGACGTTTCAGCTGTGTAAAGCAATTTGCGCTAGTGCAACTTCCTGGCGGTTGTGATCTGGCTGAGATCAGGCTGAGCGCCTTCTCGCGGCGTACCGGCCCCAAGGCCCGGCCGACTACCGTGACGGCATGGCCGTTGTCATCGTGGGAGCAGGGCTGAGCGGCCTGGCCGCCGCCCAACATCTCGATAAGCACGGTGTCGAGACCATCGTGCTCGAGGGCTCCGATGCGGTGGGCGGACGTGTTCGCACCGATGTGGTCGACGGTTATCGACTCGATCGCGGATTCCAGCTCTACAACCCGGCCTATCCCGAAGGTGCCCGTGTCCTCGACCATCGCGCCCTTGACCTGAAGCCCTTCGTCGCCGGGGCCCGCATCGTCGTCGAGCGAGGCGGACGCCGCCGGGTCGCGCGGGTCGCCGATCCGCTCCGCAAGCCGTCCTGGGCGGTGCCATCGCTGCTGGCGCGGGTCGGATCGCCGCTTTCGATCGCCCGCTTCGGCGCCTACGCCGTCTCACGGGCCGTCCAGCCGGTCCCGTCGCTGCTTCGCGACCCCGATGTCACGACCGAGGAGGCGCTGCGGCGGGCCGGCGTGGATCACACCCTGATGGAGACGGTACTTCGCCCGTTTCTGTCCGGGGTCTTCCTGGAGTCCGAACTCGCGACCTCACGGCGCTTCCTGGACGTGGTGCTCAAATCCTTCGTGCGGGGCACCCCGAGCGTCCCTGCACTAGGGATGCAACGCATTCCCGAGCAACTCGCCTCGGGCCTCGACGTGCGGTTCGGGCATCGGGCGGCGTCGGTCTCGGCGCGCGGGGTCGAGGTGGCCGGCGGTGACTTCCACTCCGCCGAGGCCGTGATCGTCGCGACCGATCCGCCGAACGCGGCGAAACTCATCGCGGAAGTCCCTGCGCCTCGGCCGAATTCCGTCACCACCTGGTACTACCGTCCCAACTGCGCGCCCGAGGAACTCGCCGACGGCGACGCGGTGCTCATTCTCGACGGTTCCCGCCGTGGGCCTCTGGTCAACACCGTGGTGCTCAGCCACGCCGCACCCGACTACGCCCCACCGGGCAGCGCCCTGGTTGCGGCGTCGGCGCTCGGTACGTGGGACGACCCCGAACGGGACGCCGCCGTGCGCGATCACCTGGCCTATCTGTACGGGGTGCCGACCGGGGGCTGGGATCTGATCGCACGTTATCCGATCCGCTACGCGCTGCCGGCGATGGCGGTGCCCTTCGACCTGAAACGCCCGGTGCGCATGGCCAAGGGCCTCTACGTCGCAGGAGACCACCGCGATACATCGTCCATCCAGGGCGCGTTGGTCAGTGGCCGACGGGCCGCCCAGGCGCTGCTGAGCGACCGCCGGATCTGAAGAACCCGCCGGGGTCGTCAAGCACACCCACGCGGGATGTCCTCACGTTGTAGGACACGAGTTCGTCAAGCACAGGGGTTTTCTTGCCGACGGTCCCCGAACCCGTTGTGCGGCATCGTTTCTGGTGTCACCGCGAACAGACACCGCGGACCGAAACGAAAGGCAGAAAGACATGACGAACTCCACCAACAACCGGATCCGTAAGTACGTCGCCGGCGGCATCCTCTCCGTCGCCGCCGTGTTCGGCGGAGCCCTGGGCTCAGCCGGCACCGGCTCCGCCGCCCCCGCCGACGGATGGGATCCGATCGCCCCCGCGGTCGACGCCCCGGCCTTCACCCCGATCGCGCCCGCTCCCCCGCCCCCCCGGATCGAACGCACCCCGATCGCCCCCGCACCGGTCCCGGCTGCGCCGGTTGCCCCCGCCCCGGCTGCTCCGGCCGCACCGGCACTTCGCGCCCCGGCCCCGGCACCCGTCGCCCCGGCCGCTCCCGCCGCCCCGGCCCGCAAGGCCCCTGCCGCCCCGGCGCCCGCCGCTCCCGCTGCACCGGCCCTTCGCGCCCCGGCTGCTCCGGCCGCCCCGGCCGCTCCCGCCGCCCCGGCCCGCAAGGCCCCTGCCGCCCCGGCGCACAAGGCCCCCGCCGTCGGCGCGCCCGCCCAGGCCGGCGCCCACCGCCACGCCGGTGACGATCACAACAGCAGCAGCAATCGCGGCCGGTCATCGAAGGGACGGTCGCACTGACCCCACACCACAGCAGTAACGCCAGCGCCCCGGCACGAGAACGTGCCGGGGCGCTGGCGTATCTATAGACGCTCAGAACTGCAAAGCTCTCAGCGAAGGACCTCTGAGCTGGCGAAACGCTGGTGGCAGGTACAGGATTCGAACCTGTGTAGGCTTCCGCCGACGGATTTACAGTCCGCTCCCATTGGCCGCTCGGGCAACCTGCCTGGGCGCATCAGAACCGGGATACCCCGCCTCTGTGCGAGTAGCAGGGTACAACGAGGATGTACCCCGGACACAAACCGGCCACCGCAGGCCGGAATCGCGAGGAGGCATCGCAGTGGCTGATTCCAGCTTCGACATCGTCAGCAAGATCGACCGCCAAGAGGTCGACAACGCCCTCAACCAGGCTGCCAAGGAACTATCCACCCGGTATGACTTCCGCGGCACCGACACCACCATCGCCTGGAAGGGCGACGAGGTCATCGAGATCGTCTCCTCCACCGAGGAGCGGGCCAAGGCCGCCGTCGACGTGTTCAAGGAGAAACTGGTTCGGCGCGACATCTCGATGAAGGCCTTCGACGCCGGCGAACCGCAGGCGTCGGGCAAGACCTACAAGGTCAGCGGCACCCTCAAGCAGGGCATCAGCAGCGAGAATGCCAAGAAGATCACCAAGTTGATCCGAGACGAGGGTCCCAAGAACGTCAAGACTCAGATCCAGGGCGAAGAGGTCCGGGTGACCTCCAAGAGCCGCGACGACCTGCAGTCTGTCATCTCGCTGCTCAAGGGCGCCGACCTCGAAGTCGCATTGCAGTTCGTCAACTACCGCTGACAACCAAAGGCCTCTGGCCCGTCCCGCGGCGGAATGCATAAGGTGGTTTACGTCACCCTGCATCTAGTCAGCGAGGACCGCGATGACCGTCAGCCCCCAGGAAGACACCCGACCGGCCGAACAACCCGCCGGCGACTATGACGTCGTGATCATCGGCGCCGGGATCTCCGGCATCGGGGCGGCCTACCGCCTCGCCGAGGCTGACCCGAGCACCCGCTACGTCATCCTGGAACGCCGGGACCGCATCGGCGGCACCTGGGACCTGTTCCGCTATCCCGGGGTGCGCTCAGACTCCTCGATCTTCACGCTGAGTTGGCCCTGGGAGCCCTGGCGCGGCCGGGAGTACGTGGCCGACGGCGACGTCATCCGCGACTACATGGAGGACGCCGCCCGTAAGCACGGCATCTTCGACAAGATCCGCTTCCACAGCACCGTCGAGTCCGCCGACTGGGACTCCGCCACCGACACCTGGACCGTGCACGCCACCGAGAACGGGGTGCCCAAGACCTACCGTGGCCGCTTCGTGTTCTTCGGATCCGGCTACTACAACTACGACGAGCCCTACAGCCCGGACTTCCCCGGCCTGGACAGCTACCAGGGCACCGTCGTGCACGCCCAGCACTGGCCCGAGGACTTGGACTACACCGGCAAGAAGGTAGTGGTCATCGGATCCGGCGCCACCGCGGTCTCGCTGGTGCCGGCCCTGGCGCGCAAGGCCGCCAAGGTCACCATGCTGCAGCGCTCCCCCGGCTATCTGTTCTCCATGCCGCGGGTGGCGCGCTGGATGCAGCCGATCCGAAAACTGTTGCCCAACAAGGTTTCCTACTCGATCGTGCGGACCGTCGCGCTGTCCTGGGAGAAAGTCATCTGGGTGCTGTCCCGGGGACTGCCGACTGGGATGAAGAAGATCGTGCGCTGGCAGAACACCAAGATGCTGCCCGCCGGCTATCCCGTCGATCGGGACTTCAAACCGCGCTACAACCCGTGGGACCAGCGCATGTGCCTGGTCGCCGACGGCGACGTCTTCGAGGCCATCAACCAGGGCACCCTGGAGGTGGTCACCGACCACGTCGACCACTTCGACCGGACCGGAGTCGCGCTGACCTCAGGCCGCCACCTCGATGCCGATGTGGTCGTCAAGGCCACCGGGCTAAACCTGCTGGCCCTGGGCGGGGTGCGAATCAGCGTGGACGGCACCGAGGTCAAGCCGCAGGACAGGTTCTCCTACAAGGCCCACATGCTCGAGGACGTCCCGAACCTGATCTGGTGCATCGGCTACACCAACGCGTCCTGGACGCTGCGCGCCGACATCACCGCCCGTGCCACCGCCAAGCTGTTGGAGTACATGAAAGCCAACGGCTATACCCACGCCTACCCGCACCCGGTCGGTGGCGCGATGCCCGAGAAGCCGACCTGGGATCTGCAGTCCGGCTATGTGTTGCGCAACGCCCATGCGCTGCCCAAGTCCGGCACCAAGCGGCCCTGGGTGGTCCGCCAGGACTTCCTCGCCGACGCCTTCGACTACCGCTTTCTGGACAAGATCGAGGAGGACATGGTGTTCGGCCGAGTGAAGGCCCCTGCCCAACTCGTCGGCTGATCGCCAGGCGGCCGCCGTCCCACTGAATCTGTATCTGCGAGCGTTGACGGGTCACCCGCCTGGTGAGCGCCGGTTTCCGAATCGACCATCACAGCAGCCGGATTCGGGGTGAGTACCCGATTCAGCGACACCGTCCTACAGTTTCCGGCGTGGGGAGACTCGACGCCAATCCAGACGCTCTGCGCCGGCATGCCACCCTGTGCGAGAGCCTGGCCAACGAACTCCGCAACAGCACCGCCCCGGCGTGCTCCGACAGCTTCCAGGCGACCGCCGCCGCCGTCGCCGCAGTGCACGGATCCTTCGCGGTAGCCCGCTCAACCGTCGTGGATCGCATGCGCTCCACCGCGACTGCGGCACGGGCGAACGCCGATGGCCTGGAAGCCGGCGAACAGAACTCCGCCACCCGTCTGAGGTCCCTAACGGAGTGACCACGTCTGTCGTCCCGAGTCTGTCTCAGATCCGGGCCTGGGACACCGAGCACCTTCGCCAGGCCGCCGAGTACTGGTCCTGGGGAGCTGCACATTGGGAATCGGTCTTCACCACGGCATACCAGGCGTCCGCGCGCCCGGGCGGACACCCCTGGGAGGGATCGGCCGCCGATCAAGCCCAGTTGCGGGCCTACCTGGATCGGATGACGGTGATCGGGGTCGCTGACCGGATCCGCGCGACGGCGGAGGCGGCCAGCACCGGGGCGACCCGGATTGCAGCAGCGCGGCAGCGCGCCCTCGACGTTGCGAACGCCGCCGTGGCCGCCGGGTTTGTTGTCAGGGAGGACCTGTCGGTCAGCTACCCACACCGCGTCCCGGTGGCGACTGCGACGAACCTGCAGCTTCACGCCGAAGAGTTCGCCAGCCGGCTACGGACCGCCGCAACGGAACTCGCGGCAGTAGACAGCGAAGTCGCCACCGCCGTTTCCGAATCCGGCGCCGGCATCGACTCGCTGAACTTCGGTGACGAGCGCGCCGCGGCACCCGACCTCAACGACATCACCACGCCGCCGCCGGATTCCCTCAGAGGTGGCGGCTACTGGTCGCTGGACACCTCGAAGGCCTACGCCGAGCCGGAACCGGTGATCGGCCCGCTGCCGGTCTTCGACCAGACGTTCACCTCCGATGACGACAATCCGGCCCGCACCGGCCACCGCTCCCCCTTGGTCGATGTCGTCGAACCCAACAATCCCGGACCGGGCTCCGAACCCGTTGCACGCCTGCAGGAGTCGTGGCAACTGCAGCTCGCCGGGCGAAGTTTCAACGGCTCATTGGATCACGTCCGCTGGGCGCGGGAGAACGGCAAGTGGTATCGAGCGCGATGGATCGACTACCGGTTCACCGGTATCCGTCAACTGGGTATTGCCAGCGAGATGGACCTTCTGCACCCCCTCAACGACATGGGCTTCTCAGGCCGCCCACGGCCACTGAGCATCCAGGACGTCTACCGGATCAGCAGCCGAAACACCCGACTGACGCTCAGCGTTCCGGATATCTGTGGCAGGCCGACGGTTATCGGCTCGGATGCACCGTCAGCCGCAATTCCGGACGCCCCCGACCTGAGAGCGCCGCGATGACGGGCCGTTGGGGTTCGCGAACGGTCTGGCCGGCAACGACTTTGGCGGTGACGCTGATCGCCATGACGACGGCGGCCATGCTGATCCTGCCCGGCCGGGCCACCCTGCCGACGTCCGACGACTGCCGCATCGTGGGAGACCTGCTGCGGCAGTGGCAATCAACTGTTTCGCAAGCGGGTACCTGGCTGGAACAGAGATTCAGCGGCGATGCGGAGTCAGATTCGACCGTCGAGGCGCGCCAGGCGACAGCGGCCGAGATCCGCGGTCGTATTCCGCACGTCGACTCCCCAGCTATCGGGGCCGATCTGTCCCTCTGGGCGGACGGCCTAGAGAAGATGGCCGGCGCCCAGCGCACCGCGATCGACAGCCCCCACGCCGATCCGGACGCGTTACCGCAGGACTACGTCGAGGGCGCACTCGACTGCTTTCGTGCGGGAGAGGGCTTCATGGCGGCGTGCCCATCGGCTGCGGGGACCTCGGAGTTGGCCGAAGTCATGCCGAACTCGACCTAAAAGACGCTCCATCGCACTACGTTCATGGCATGACACCTGATCGTCGTGCACCCCAAGTCGTCGTGCTGGGCGGTGGCTCCTGGGGCACCACTGTCGCGTCCATTTGTGCCCGACGTGGCCCCACCCTGCAGTGGGTGCGCTCGGCCGACACCGCCGAGGACATCAACAAGAACCACCGCAACACCGAGTACCTCGGGGAGGAAGTCGCCCTTCCTGAAACCCTCCGCGCAACAAACGATTTCGCCGAGGCCGCCAACTGCGCCGATGTCATCGTCATGGGAGTACCGTCGCACGGGTTCCGCAGCGTGCTCATCGAACTCGCCAAGGAATTGCGTCCCTGGGTTCCGGTGGTCAGCCTGGTCAAGGGTCTGGAGCAGGGCACCAACATGCGAATGAGCCAGATCGTCGAGGAGGTGCTCCCGGGCCACCCGGCGGGCATCCTGGCCGGGCCCAACATCGCCCGCGAGGTCGCCGAGGGCTACGCCGCCGCGGCCGTCCTGGCAATGCCCGACCGCAATCTGGCCGCCAACCTGGCAAGCATGTTCCGCACCAGCCGGTTTCGCACCTACACCAGCGACGATGTGATCGGCGTGGAGATCGCCGGAGCGCTGAAGAACGTCTATGCCATCGCCGTCGGGATGGGCTACTCGCTGGGCATCGGCGAGAACACCCGTGCCATGGTGATGACCCGCGCCGTGAACGAGATGTCCAAACTCGGCGTGGCCATCGGCGGCCAGCGCGACACCTTCGCCGGCTTGGCCGGCATGGGTGACCTGATCGTCACCTGCACCTCCAAGCGCAGCCGCAACCGTCACGTCGGCGAGGAACTGGGCTCGGGCAAGACGGTCCAGGAGATCATCGCCGGCATGAACCAGGTGGCCGAGGGCGTCAAGGCCGCCAGCGTGATCATGGAGTTCGCCGAGAAATTCGGCGTCAACATGCCCATCGCCAAAGAGGTGGACGCGGTGGTGAACCACGGCGCCACCGTAGAGCAGGCCTACCGTGGCCTGATGGCGCAGAAACCGGGCCACGAGGTCGACGGCACGCCGTTCTGAGTCGTTCCCGCCCC
>CAZADG010000023.1:30443-42427 GCA_964483865.1 uncultured Mycobacterium sp.
GGCCTCAGCCGGTCGGCATGCCCGGGAAAGCGGGCGGCAACCCCGGCAGCAGAGGGGTGCCCTCCGGGCGATCCACCATCGGGTTGATTCCGTTGACCCACGAGCCCGCCGCGCTGACGACGAATCCGACCTGTTCGCGAGCGTTCAGGCAGGCGACCGCGCCCGCGGCGTCCGCTCCGCAGCTGACGTCCCGGAAACTTAACCGGGTATTGGCCGGCAACGCCTTCACCGGACCCGCCGCCTCGAACAACGGCTGCGCGGTGGCGGAGAACGTCGGCGCCCCGGACTGCCCCGCGCTGACCAGATTCGCGCCGCCCGGCGCCCCGGGCAGCGGACCGCTGCATCCGTAGTCACCGTTCTGTCTGTTGATGATGCAAATCACACCCGGAGGCCCAGCAAACGCATACCAGGTGCCGCCCAGGACCGCGTACTCAGCCGGGTTCAGCGGCGTATAGGCGTTGACGTTGGGTATCGGCGGGGGTGGAGTTACATCCGGATCAGCCGAAGCGGTGGCAGGCAAAGCCAGCCCTGCGCATAACAACGCGATGACCGGTAATCTGAGGATCATCACGACACCGTACCGAAGTGGAATCACCAGGAAACCAGGGTGTTTGATGCGGATCAGGATGACCTAATCTATGATTGGCATGAGCAGAAGCTGAGAGGCAAAGGAATCATGATCGTCGAGCACGTCAAAGACGGGCTGCGCGCTGGCGCGGCTGCCGTTGGCGTGGCTGCGAGTCTCATGGTGCTGGCCTCCACCTCGCAGACCCCCGATGGATTCATCCACGCCAGCTTCGGCGGCCCGATGGACGTGTTCAGCCCGGGCCGTGCGTCGGACATCCTGGCGATCGGCGACGGCACAGCCGACGACGCCTCTGAACTGGCCGCCCTGCTGAAGGGTCCGGCCAGTCCCACCGCCGAGATGCCCGACTCCCCCATCCGGGCGGCCTTCGAAGCGGGTACCACCACAAGCCCGGCGGCGCCGCTCCTGGTGCCGAGCATCAGCCCGACGGTCCCCCCGACCCTCAAGGACGCGGCGACCCTACCGGTCAAACCGGTGGTCGATGCCCAGGGCAAGGTGGACTGCACCGGATCGGTGAGCTGCAAGACCGACCCGACGACCAACGTCACCACGGTGACCTATCCCGACGGAATCGTCGCGATCGTCCAGAAGGTCAATGACTTGACCGTGGTGGCCTACAAGTCGCTGACGGATGTGTTGCCCGATGAGGTCGCAGCCTGGCTTCCGCCGGTGCCGGAGCCCGGTCAGGTTTTCCTGGGCTCCCCGGCAGTCCCGACCGCAACCCAAGCGGTGACCCCGCCGTCGCTGCCCACGGCTGCGGCGGTGCCGGTACCTTCCCCGGAGATCACCACACCGAGCTTCGACCCCGGACCGATCGCACCCGTCACCGGAATCCCGGATTCCGAGGATTCACGACGCGGCCCGCGGGTCAATGTGGTGCGGCCCCCGATGGACTTCAGTCCGGACTCCGATACCGGCGGCTCACCCAGCACCGGCGGCCAGAAGCCCAACTTCCCGGTTCTGGGCAAGATGAAGGACGCCCTGGGCTCGGCCGTGGATGCGGTGACCGACGCTGTCGGCAAGGCCATCAACCCGGGGGCGTCCAACAGGCCGCCCGGATCCGGGGAATCGCGGGGCGGCAGCGGCTCCTCCGGACCGTAATCTCTGCGGGAGCCCTAGCGGGGACCTACTGCCCGTCAGCCATCCGCTGCAAACGCGCAATGCGGTCCTCGATCGGCGGGTGCGTCGAGAACAACTTGCCCATCCGGTCGCCGGCGCGGAACGGGTTGGCGATCATGAGGTGCGCCTGATCCGCGAGACGGGGCTCATCGGGCAACGGAGCCATCTGCACGCCTCCACTGATCTTGCGTAAGGCCGAGGCCAGTGCCAGCGGATCACCGGACAACTCGGCGCCCGATTCGTCGGCCTGGTACTCCCGCGTTCGGGAGACAGCCATCTTGATCAGCGTCGCCGCGAACGGTCCGAGCAACGAAACCAGCAGCAGGGCAAGCGGATTGGTGCGCCCGTCACCACGACCACCCGAGTACGAGGCGAACATCGCCATCTGAGCCAAGCCGGTGATAATCGACGCCAACGCCCCGGCTACGCAGGAGATAAGGATGTCCCGGTTGTAGACGTGGGAGAGTTCGTGGCCCAGCACTGCCCGCAGTTCCCGCTCGTCGAGCAGATTGAGGATCCCTGTGGTGCAACACACTGCGGCGTTGCGTGGATTACGGCCGGTGGCGAAGGCATTGGGATTGTCGGTCTGGGCGATGTAGAGACGCGGCATCGGCTGGTGCGCGGTGGTGGCCAATTCGCGCACCATCGCGTAGATCTGCGGGGCCTGAACCTCGGTGACCGGCTGGGCGTTCATGGCGCGAAGCGCCATCTTGTCGCTGTTGAAGTACACATAGGCGTTCATGCCGACAGCCATCAGAACCGAGAGGTACATCGTGTTTCGCCCGAACAGACCGCCGACGAAGACGATCAGGCCCGACATCAAGACCAGCAACAGAAAGGTCTTCATCCGGTTGGCGGTGGGATGCCAGGTCATCAAGGTCCTCCTCAGACGGCTCCTGCGCAGATTAACGCCTCCGAAGGCAGCGGGAGTTCCGGATCCGTTAACCGTGTCGGTTAACCGTGTAGTCCACCAGCGAAGCCAGGGCCCGCCGTCCGGGCACGTCCGGCAGCTCGGCGAGCTCGGCGCGCGCCTGGGCGGCATATTGCTGGACGGTCGCCTTCGCGGCGGCGATTCCCCCCGAGGCCCGCAGTAGCGAGAGTGCCTCGTCCACCGCGTCGTCGTCGGTGACGGGCCCCGTCAGGAGCACTCGCAACCGGTCTGCGGCCGGTCCAGTCTCGGCGAGGGCGAACAGCACCGGCAAGGTGTGCACACCCTCGCGCAGGTCGGTTCCCGGCAGCTTCCCGGACTCGTCGGGATCGCTCTCGATATCGATGATGTCGTCGGAGATCTGGAAGACCGTCCCGATGATCCCGCCTAGACGGCCCAGGCGTTCCACCTGATCGACGGTGGCGCCCGCGAACGTCCCGCCGAGGCGGCCAGCCGCCGCGATCAGACAGGCCGTCTTCTCCGAAACCACCTTCAGGTAGTGCGACACCGCATCATCACCGGCGGCGGCGCCCTTGGTCTCACGTGCCTGACCGGTCACCAGCAGGGCGAACGTCTCGGCGACGATCCGAACCGCGTCGGGCCCCAGCCGTGCGACCAGCCGGGATGAGGTGGCGAACAGATAGTCGCCGGCCAGGATCGCGATGTTGTTGCCCCAGCGGGCGTTGGCCGACGGGGCACCACGACGCAGTTGGGCCTCATCCATGACGTCGTCGTGATAGAGCGTGGCCAGGTGCACCAGCTCGATGACCGCGCCGGCGGTGGTGACCTGCCAGCAGTCCGGATCCGGGCCGACGTGGGCTGAGAGGACGGTGAACAGCGGACGGAAGCGTTTGCCGCCGGCCTGGAAGAGGTGCACCACGGCCTCGGCCATCACGTCATCGGCCCCGCGCAGCTCGGTGGCGATGAGCTCTTCTACCCGGGCGACCCCGTCGCGCACACTCTGGGCAAATACCGGGTCGCCGAGGTCAACCCCCGCCACCACGCTCACCGGTGTACCCACGGTGCCAAGATACTGGTCATCGTGGAGCCACTTACATCTGAGGTCGAACCGACGCCCCGCCTCGCGGCGGACGTCGTCGTCGTGGGTGCCGGGCCATCGGGGTCATCGGCCGCCGCCTGGGCCTGCCGTGCGGGCTCGGAAGTCCTGGTGATCGACTCATCTGAGTTCCCCCGGGACAAGGCATGCGGAGACGGGCTGACCCCGCGGGCGGTGGTGGAACTGCACCGGCTTGGCCTTGGCGACTGGCTCGACGGCCGGATCCGCCACCACGGGCTGCGGCTGGCCGGGTTTGGCAGTGAGCTGGAAGTGCGCTGGCCGGGCAGGTCATTTCCCGGAGCGAGTTCCGCGGTGCCACGCACCGAACTCGACGACCGCGTGCGCAAGGCCGCCGAGTCGTCCGGGGCGTCGATGCTTCTGGGCTGCAAAGCCGTTGACGTGGAACGGGATTCGGCCGGGCGGGTGACCGCCGTGGTGCTGGTCGATGGTCGTCGAGTGGCGTGCCGCTGGCTGATCGTCGCCGACGGAGCCCGTTCCACCCTGGGCCGGGTGCTGGGGCGGCAATGGCACCAGCAGACCGTCTACGGGGTGGCCGCCCGGGCCTACCTCGGCTCGCCCCGGTCCGACGAGCCTTGGCTGTCCTCAGATCTGGAATTGCGCTCGGTCGACGGGCAGGTGCTGCCTGGCTACGGCTGGATCTTCCCGCTGGGCAACGGAGACGTGAACCTGGGCGTGGGTGCGCTGGCCACCGCGAAGCGGCCCGCGGATGTGGCCCTGCGGCCGCTGATCAAGCACTACGCCGAGATGAAGCGGCAGGAATGGGGGTTCGACGAACCGCCGCGGGCGGTGTCCTCGGCGCTATTGCCGATGGGCGGAGCGGTCTCCGGGGTGGCCGGGCCGAACTGGATGCTGATCGGAGACGCCGCCGCCTGCGTGAACCCGCTCAACGGCGAGGGAATCGACTACGGCCTGGAGACCGGGCGACTGGCCGCCGGTCTCCTCGGCGCCGCCGATATGTCGCGGGCCTGGCCGGCGCTGCTGCAGTCGCATTACGGGCGCGGGTTCTCGGTGGCGCGCCGACTCGGGTTGTTGCTGACGCTGCCGCGGTTCCTGCCGCTGACCGGTCCGCTGGCTATGCGGTCCTCCGCGCTCATGGGTGTCGCGGTGCGTGTCATGGGCAACCTGGTGACTGAGCAGGACACCGACCTGGTGGCCCGGGCCTGGCGGTCGGCCGGAGCCGGGTCACGCCTAGTGGATCGCCGGAAGCCGTTCAGCTAGTTGGCTTTTCACGCGACTTTGGTCGCCGAACCACCTTGGTGGCCAGCCAGGCACCGAGGGCGAAGCACACACCGATCAAGGCGATGCCCATCGCCGGCCAGATCCACATGACGGTGTCATGGCGGGCGGCCCGGACTATCCCGAACGCCGCTCCTATTACCCCGACCGCCACGCCACTCCAGGTGACCGCGAAGGCCGCGCCGAGCATACTCATCCGGGGTTTGCGGTCCGCGGCGTCGGTGGCCATCACCAGAAACGGCGAGGTGAACAGCACCGCGGCCGCCGCGGCGAGGGCGATCAGGCTGAGCAGCACCGTGGCGACGACGTCCATCCTGCCCAGTCTGCCCACTCCGGCGCGCCTGTGTGCGCCCACCGGTGACCAACGCGACGAAATCCCGCGGAGCGGCGGCGGGGCGGGTCAGGGTTTGACGGCGGCGTGCAGCGCGACGATGCCGCCGGTCAGGTTGCGCCAGCGCACCTGGGACCAGCCGGACTCTTCGATACGGCGGGCGAGCGCGGCCTGGTCGGGCCAGGCCCGGATGGACTCGGCGAGGTAGACGTAGGCCTCCGGATTGCTCGACACCGCGCGGGCCACCCGCGGCAACGCCTGCATCAGGTATTCCTTGTAGACGGTCGAGAACACCGGCACGGCAGGAGTGGAGAACTCGCAGACCACCAACCGTCCGCCCGACCTGGTGACCCGCGCCATCTCGCGCAGACCCGCGCTGAAGTCGACGACGTTGCGCAAACCGAAGCTGATGGTGACCGCGTCAAAGATCTCATCGCCGAATGGCAGCCGGGTCGCGTCAGCGGCGATCTTCGGGACGGTCCGGCGGTGGCCGGCGTGCAACATGCCCACCGAGAAATCGGCGGCCAGACACCAGGCGCCGGATTTGGCCAGTTCGACCGTGGAGACGGCGGTCCCGGCAGCCAGGTCGAGCACCGCTTCCCCGGGCGCGATCTGCAGGGCCGCCCGGGTGGCCCGACGCCAATACCGGTCCTGGCCCAGCGAGAGCACCGTGTTGGTGACATCGTATCGACGAGCCACTCCGTCGAACATCGACGCCACATCGCGGGGGTTCTTGTCCAGGGAGGCGCGGCTCACCTGGCAGACGCTATCAAGCGCGGCGCTTGGCCGCCTCCGGGATCTGGTGGCTGCGGGCCGCCATCCGCTCGCTGAGATGGATCAACCGGTCCTCGTGGCCGGGTGGCATGGTGTAGGCCAACCGCCGCAGTTCGACCGCAAAACCCTGCAAGTCCTGGCGAAATGAACTGTCATCCATGAGTGGATCCCTCCCCAGTCATTTATGACGCTATCGAAAGTGACTGTGCTGGTTACAGTTTCAGGAATGTCCCTGCGTTCGATTGTGCGCCGCATCGGATCGGGAGGAAAGAGCTCTTACCAAGATCTCAGGTGAACTTTGTGTTTCCAACCTGTTGCATGTTCGGCAGCCTGCGTTCCAGCCCGACCAAGCCGGCCAGCACCGCTGCACCGATCAGCCATCCCGCCACAGCCGTGGATGCGGCGGGGACGACAGCCAGCGAGGCGTTGCGGTTCTGCACGCGAACCAGATTGGGGTCGGTCCTGTCGTACTCGACGTAAATGCGCATGCCGGTGGCGAGTTCGGAGGGATACAGCACTCCGAGCTCAGGGCGGTAGGTCACCCGATCAGGGGTGACGAACTCGATGGTCGAGCGACGCGGCCCGGCCGAAAGCACCTCGGCTTCGGCAACTCCGAGATTGCGTTCGATCTGACGATCGTTGCGCCACGCCCCCGCCACCAACAGCATCGACTGCAACGTTATAACGCCGATCAGCACCCACACCGCAATCTTGGCCCAGCGCAGGATCTTTCGGTCGAACGAGTCGACGACTTGGGGATTGCGGCTCGGTAGCGCCGCCTCCAGCAGTGCGCGCACCCTGGCGACGCCGGGACCCGTCACGATACGGCCGCCCGGATGGCGGCGTGCAACTGTCGCAGCGATGACCGGTCGGCCTTGACCTCGAGTACCCGCAGCCCGTCATGCGGTTCGCCCAGTGCGGCGTGAAGATCACCGACCTCGATCTGGCGGGAGTCCACGTGGTAGGCGCGGCACAGCGCACCGACGTCGACGTCGTGCGGGGTACCGAAGATACGCGAGGACACATCGGAGAACCGAGGATCGCCCTGCTCGAGTAGTTCGAAGATGCCGCCACCGTTGTCGTTGGACACCACGATGGTGAGGTCGTCAGGCGTGGGTTCGGTCGGACCGATCAGAAGCCCGGAGGCGTCGTGCACGAAGGTCAGATCACCGAGCAGGGCCACGGTCCGCCCAGGGTGGGCCAGCGCGGCGCCGATGGCGGTGGACACCGTTCCGTCGATACCGGCCACCCCGCGATTGGAGCGCACCGCGATGCCTTCGTTGTTCAGCCCGGCCAGGGCCATGTCCCGCACCGGGTTGGATGCGCCGAGCACCAACTGGTCACCCGGGCTCATCGCGGCGGCGACCGCGGCGGCCACATGCAGACCGGTGGTCAGGGGATGGGCCGCCAACTGACCGCGGACCGCAGCGGTGACGCGGGTGTGGGTGTCCGCGCATCGGCGCAGCCAGTCCGGGTCCGGGGTGCCGACGGTCTGCGCCCGGGTTCCGGTGGCCATCGAGTTGCCGGACACGTCCGGCCAGCGCGGCCCGGTCGTCAGCGCGTACACCGGGATCGCGGAGTCGGCCAGCAGTGCCGAGACCTGCCGGTGCAGGGTGGGCCGGCCCAGCATGATGACCTGACGCGGCCGCAGCACCGTCAATGCCAGCGGATGCAGTGGGGTGACGGCGTGCGGGGCGGTGGGTTCGGCGACTGTCGGCAGATGCGCCAGGTTGGGATGAACCCCGGCGCCGTGACCCGCGATCACCACCGTGTCGGGGGTGACGTCGATCTCCAGCGGTTCGTCGAAGCTCACCGGCGGCGTGTAGGTCCACGGCTTGCCGTCAGCGCGTCCGGAAGGGAAATCCTCCGGATGTGAATCTGTTTCCGGCACAAGGGGTTCGCGCAACGGAATGTCGAACTGCACCGGACCGGCGTTGGCGCTGCGCGCACCGGTGGCGGCGGTCAGCACCCGGCAGGTGGCTGAGCGCCATTGCGCGTTGAGCGCGGCGAGGGCGTCGGGCCGGTCGGTGTCGGCGGCCAGGCCGAGGCTGATAGCGGCCCGCACCTGGCTGCCGAAGTAGCCCAGCTGTTCCATGGTCTGGTTGGCACCGGTCCCCAGAAGTTCGTAGGGCCGGTTTGCCGACAGGACGATCAGCGGCACCCGCGCGTAGTTGGCCTCCACGACCGCCGGACCCAGGTTGGCCACCGCGGTGCCCGACGTCATGGCGATCGGCACCGGCCGGCCGCTACCGGTCGCCAGACCGACGGCCAGGAAGCCGGCGGTGCGCTCGTCGATCCGCACGTGCAGTCGCAGCCGTCCGGCTCGGTCGGCGTCGGCGAGGGCGAAGGCCAGGGGCGCGTTGCGCGAACCGGGGCACAACACGACGTCACGCACACCGCCACGGATCAGTTCGTCGACGACGACGCGGGCCTGGGTCGTCGAGGGGTTCACCCCTACAGGGTGGCACAGCCCGCTACGGCCAGACGGTGCCCCAGCCTCCAACAGGGCTAGATGAGCGTTCCGGCGAAAAAGTCGAGCACGGCCTTGTTCACCGCGTCGGGCCGCTCCAGGAAGCCCAGGTGGCCGGTGTTGGCGATCTGCAGGTAGCGGGCCTGCGGGATGGCCTCGGCCACCTCCTTGCCCAGCGCGGGCGGGGTGATCACGTCGTCGGCGAAGCCGACGACCAGGACCTCGTTGCGGATGGAACGGTAGGCCGGCAGCCGGTTCTCCACCGGAGCGACCCCAAGTTGGGCACGCCAGCCCGGGGTGTACCGCAGCGGGAAGGCAGTGAACATCTGCAACCATTCGTCGACGGCCGGCGAGTTGATGGTTTTGGGCGAGAAGTTCTCCAGGACGCGGACTTTGGCCGCGAAGGTGTCGGGTAGATCGACGCCGGCGTCGGCCAGTTCCAGGTCGGCGGTGCGGAACGCGATCCGGGTCGGATCGATGCGGCCGCGGGTTCCCATCAGTGCCGCCTGGCGGACCAGGTCGGGCCGGGCGAGCATTAGTTCCTGCGCGATGAAAGCGCCCATCGACATCGCGACCACCCGGGTGGGGCCCCCGATGACCTTCTCGATGATGTCGATGGTGTCGCCGACCACCTGGGTGGTGGTGAACCCGTCGGCGTTCGCGGTGGCGCCGACTCCGCGGTTGTCGAAAGTGATGCAGCGATAGCCGGCGTCGAGAAACACCGGGACCTGGTGGATGTGCCAGGTGCGTCCGGCGCCGCCGGTTCCGGCGATGAACAGAACCGGTTCGCCGGCGCCGGTGTCGTCGTAAGCCAGGTTGGTCATCCGGGCGACGCTAGCAAAGCGTGGCACCGCCGGATACGGGCGATCCACCATTCACGGCGATCCGGGGCGGCTGCCACGGCAACGAGCCTGGCCGGATCCGGGGTGACCTCGACGACGGGCAGAAACCCGTCGACCGGCCGGAGGTCGGCGACGTCATCGACGAAGAGCCCGCCGGTTCCCAAACCGCAGGCGTGGTCCAGACGGGGTAGCGCGGCCGCGGCCGCCAGTCCGGCGGCGATACCCACCGCGGAGTCCAATGCACTGGAGACCACCACCGGGATGTCGATCTGGGCGGCGATGTTCAGCATCGCGGTGATGCCGCCCAGCGGCGCCACCTTGAGCACCGCGATATCGGCGGCACCGGCCCGCACCACGGCAAGCGGATCGGTGGCCTTGCGAATGCTCTCGTCGGCGGCCACCAGGACGGCGACTCGGCGGCGGACCTCGGCGAGTTCGCTGACCGTCTTGCAGGGCTGCTCGAGGTACTCCAACGGCCCGTCGGCGGTGAGCGCCTGTGCAGCGGCGACCGCCTCCGCCACGCTCCACCCGCCGTTGGCGTCCACCCGCACCGTCGGGACGGCCGCGCGCACGGCGTTGACCCGGGCCACGTCGTCGGCCAGGGTCTGTCCAGGCTCGGCGACTTTCACCTTGGCCGTCGTCGCGCCGGGGAAGCGGGCGAGCACCTCCGGCACCTGCTCAGGAGCCACCGCCGGCACTGTCGCGTTGAGCGGGATACGCGTCCGCAGCCGCGAAGGGCCTGGCCAGTAGGCGGATTCGATGCCGGCGGCCAGCCACTGCGCAGCCTCCGGCGGCTCGTACTCGAGGAACGCACCGAACTCGCCCCAGCCCGCTGGGCCGTCGATCAGCGCGACCTCACGCTCGATGATTCCGCGGAACCGGACCCGCATCGGAAGCGAGACGACATGCAGGCGGTCCAAGAGGTCATCCAGCGGCGGCAGCATCACTCAGCCCGCCGGACGCATCAGATCGCGCGTTCGCGATTCTCCCAGTACGGCTTTCGCAGATCCTTCTTCAGGAGCTTGCCGGTGGGGTTACGCGGCAACTCCTCCATGATCTCCACGCTGCGGGGGCACTTGTAGCCGGCCAACTTCCCCTTGCACCAGGCGATCAACTCCTCGGGCGAGGCCTGCTGGCCGTCGAAGAGTTCGACGACGGCCTTGACCGACTCGCCCCACTTCTCGTCGGGGATGCCGAAGACCGCGGCGTCCATGACCGCGGGATGGTCGGTAAGCGCCCGCTCGACCTCGACGGAGTAGATGTTCTCCCCGCCGGAGATGATCATGTCCTTGAGCCGATCCTCGACGAAGACGAATCCGCCGTCGTCTACCCGGCCGATATCACCGGTCCGGAACCATCCGTCATCGGTGATCGCCTCCCGGGTGGCCTCTGGCTTGTTGTGGTACCCCTCCATCAACTGCGGTGTGCGGAACCACAACTCGCCCGGCTGACCCTGCGGGACTTCTTCGAGTGTGTCAGGGTTGACGACCTTGACCTCGACCTCGCCCATGGGTTGGCCGGCGCTGGTGAGCCGCTCCGGCCGAGAGGCGTCGCGGTGGGCCTCCGGGGAGAGTTGAGTCACCGCCCCGCACACCTCGGTCAGGCCGTAGACCTGGACGAAGTCGGTGTCCGGGAAGTCCACCAGGGCCTGCTTCAGCAGGGCTGGCGGCATCGGGGAGGCACCATAAACGAAGGTCCGCAGCTTGTTGAACACGTTGATGGCGTCCGGACCCATCTCGATGACCTTGGCCAGCACCGCGGGCACCAGGAAGGTTCGGGTGGCGCCCTGGAAGATTGCCGCGCCCAACGTGGCGCCGTCGGCCTCCCTGGTCATGATGGTCGGCATCCCGGCGTGGATGCCGAACTGCATGAACGACGTGCCGCCGACGTGAAACAGCGGCATCGCGACCAGACTCTTGTCGTCGGGTTCGAACTCGAAGGTGTGCGAGTTGATGGTGTGCGCCACCAGGTTGGCCTGGGAGAGCCGGATCCCCTTGGGGTTCCCGGTGGTGCCCGAGGAGTACATGATCACGCAGACGTCGTCGGGAGTGACGTCGGCACCGCGTTCGCGCGGGGTGGCTGCGGCCAGCATGGCCTCGTACTCATCGTATTCGTCGCCCTCGGCCCCGCCGGGGGTGACGGTGATGACGTGCTCGACATGAGTGAGCCGGTCGCGGATCTTGTCGATCGAGCTCTTGAGTTCGGCACCGACGATGATCAGCTTGGCGCCGCAGTCGTTGAGGACGTAGTCCATCTCATCGCCGGCCAGACGGAAGTTGATGATCGCGGTCGCCGCGCCCAGGCTGGCGGCGGCCAAGGTGGTCTCCACGCAGGCGGGGTGGTTCTTGTCCAGGAAGGCCACCACGTCGCCGCGGCCGATGCCACGCTCGGCCAGGGCGCCAGCCAGCCGACGGACCCGGTCGTTGAACTGGCCCCAGGTAATGCTGCGGCCGAGGTAGCTGATGGCCTCCTCGTCGGGCTTGACCTGCGCCCAGTGCGCGAGTCGTTCGTCAAGGAAGCGGGGTTGGGTGGCTTGCTCCATAGCCAACAGACTGCCATCCGGTCGATGGCCTCTCGTGCGGTTTCCGGCAATCGGGCCGTCGATTTGTCGCCACCGACA
>CAZADG010000024.1:0-14621 GCA_964483865.1 uncultured Mycobacterium sp.
CGTCAACCGGGCTGCGGATCGGGTCACTGACCCTCCGCAGCCCGGTTGTCTTGGCACCCATGGCCGGTGTCACGAACGTCGCCTTCCGAACCCTGTGCCGCGAACTGGAGACCGCGAAAGTCGGCACGGTCAGCGGGCTCTACGTGTGCGAGATGGTCACCGCCCGGGCGTTGGTCGAACGGCACCCGGTCACGATGCACATGACCACGTTCGGGCCCGATGAGTCGCCACGGTCGCTGCAGCTCTACACCGTCGACCCGGCCACCACCTACGACGCCGCCCGGATGATCGTCGAGGAGAGCCTTGCCGACCACATCGACATGAACTTCGGCTGCCCCGTACCCAAGGTCACCAGGCGCGGCGGCGGCGCTGCACTCCCCTACAAGCGGCGGCTCTTCGGCCAGATCGTCGCCGCCGCCGTCCGCGCCACCGCGGGCAGCGACATCCCAGTGACGGTCAAGTTCCGGGTCGGGATCGACGAGGCTCACCCCACCTTCCTCGACGCCGGGCGCATCGCCGAGCAGGAAGGTGCCGCAGCGGTCGCGCTGCACGCCCGAACCGCAGCGCAGCGCTATTCCGGCTCCGCGGACTGGAACCGCATCGGTGAACTCAAGTCGGCTGTGACAACCATCCCGGTGCTGGGTAACGGAGACATCTTCGAGCCCCCCGACGCGTTGGCGATGATGGCCGCCACTGGGTGCGACGGTGTCGTGATCGGCCGGGGCTGTCTGGGCCGGCCGTGGCTGTTCGCCGAGCTCTCCGCCGCTTTCGGAGGGTTCCCGGCGCCGGCACCCCCGACCCTCGGCGAGGTGGCCGACATCATCCGCCGACACGGCGCGCTGCTGGCCGCCCACTTCGGCGAGGACAAGGGCATGCGGGATATCCGCAAACACGTCGCCTGGTACCTGCACGGCTTCCCGGCAGGCTCGGACCTGCGTCGCGGACTGGCCCTGGTGCGGACACTCGAGGACCTCGACAGCCTGCTGGCCCAACTCGACCCGGACGTCGCGTTCCCGGCGGCAGCTCAGGGGCCGCGCGGCAGGCAGGGGTCGGCCGCCTCGGTCACGCTGCCGGAGGGCTGGCTGGACGATCCCGACGACTGCACGGTGCCGGCCGGGGCCGATGTGATGAACTCCGGCGGCTGACTCGGTACTCAAATCGATACCGAACGGCAATGACAGCGGCATCTTCGAAGGCTGGCAGCCTCTCAGGTTCGGTAAGTACGATTACGTCCCAGCTGCGGACTCAGGTCCGACCGGGTGCCTCAACCGGCATCGCTGTCGTGGGCGCAACGCACCTGCAACTTTCACCCCAAGCCGGAGGCTGTCTGGAACATGAGTGACGGCGATAACGCCACTCCTGACCAGAGCGGCGCACCCGAGGGTGAGGACCGGACGGTTCGGCTGCCGCGATCCACTGCGGGCCGGGCACCCTGGGAGCGCTCCCCCGAGCCGAGCGAGTCGAGCGGCATGCACAGCGAAGGTGTGTCCGTCGCCGACCTGATCGCCAAGATCACCGGGAGCTCGACCGTCAACCCCGTCACCCGGCGCAGCGTCGACGTCACCCCGGCCGCTGAGGACGCCACCGTCCCGATCGCCATCCCCGACGAGATTCCAGATCTGGCAGCGCTGGCACGGGCGCGTCAATCGATGGGCCCGGGCCGGCCGGTGCCACCCTCCAATACGGTCCTGCCGACGGCCGTCCCGCCCGCCTCGCCGGCCCAGCCCCGGCACCGTCGCGCCCTGCTGATGGCGCGGGTCGTCGCCGCCCTGATCGCGGTGACCGCCCTGGCCCTGACCGGCGCGGCCTGGCAATGGCAGTCCGCGAAGAACAAACTGCTCAACACGATCGCCGCATTGGACCCCAACTCCAGCGACATCCGCGATCCCAACGGCCAGTCGGGTGACGAAAACTTCCTGATCGTCGGGGTGGATAGCCGCATCGGAGCCAACGCCGAGGTGGGCGCCGGTGACACCACCGTTGTCGAAGGCGCCCGGGCGGACACCATCATGCTGGTGAACATCCCGGCCAACCGGAAGCGGGTCGTCGCTGTCTCGTTCCCGCGTGATCTGGCGATCACCCCGATGAACTGCCAGGCCTGGGACCCGATGACCGGCAAGTACGGCCCGGTCTACGACCCGATCAACGGTGATTGGAGCGACAACGAGCGCCCCACCACCACCAAACTCAACTCCGCCTACGCACTGGGCGGGCCCAAATGTCTGGTCAAGGTGATCCAGAAACTCTCCGGCCTGGCGATCAACCGTTTCATGGCGGTGGACTTCACCGGCTTCGAGAAGATGGTCGACGCCGTCGGCGGCGTCGAGGTGTGCAGCACGACACCACTGGAGGACGCCGAACTCGGTGTCGTGCTGGCGACGGCGGGCCGCCAGAAACTCGACGGCCACACCGCGCTCAACTACGTGCGGGCCAGGTCCATCACCCGGGAGGACAACGGGGACTACGGCCGCATCAAACGCCAGCAGATCTTCCTGTCCTCCCTGCTGCGTTCGCTGATCTCCTCGGAGACCCTGTTCGACATAGATCGACTCGACGACGTCGTCAACACTTTCATCGACGACAGCTACGTCGACAACGTCCAGACTCGCGACCTGGTCCGGTTGGGGCAGTCGCTGCAGGGCATCAACGCCGGCCGGATAACCTTCGTCACCATCCCCACCACCGGCCAGGCCGACGAGGAGGGCAACGAGGTTCCCCGCACCCAGGACGTGCGGGCACTGTTCGACGCGATCATCGACGACGAGTCGCTGCCCGGCGAGAACGACCTCAACGAAACCCTCAGTCCGGTAACGGAAACCACGACCACCAGCTCGGGGTCCGCTTCGGCAGACTCCTCGACATCCACCGAAACATCCGCCGAAACGTCCACAACGGAAACTTCCCAAGAGGTCACCGCAACGACGACCACCACCGAGGAGGTCAAGGCCGTCGCCGCGGATCCCCGCGATGTCACTGTCCAGGTGGCCAACGCCACCGATGTGAGCGGTCTGGCCGATGCGGCCACCGAAGAGTTCGGTTCCTACGGCTTCGTGGTCTGGGAGCCGGACTACTACTCGGACTGGAGCAGCGTCTACCGGACCACCGTGTACTACTCACTGGGTAACGAGCAGGCTGCCGCCACGGTCGCCGAGACTTTGCCGGGTGCGCGGATCGAGCGGATCAGCGGACTCGGCGAGGTGGTCCAGGTCGTGCTCGGACAGGATTTCTCAACGGTGAGACACCCGCAGGCCAGCGGTACAGCTCTGACCGTCAGCGTCATCCACACCGGGGGAACCACTCCCACCCAGTTACCGTCGGATCTGACCGTCACCAATGGCGCCGATATCCGCTGCGATTAGCGGATTCACCTACCGTTCAGGTCTTGGTCCCGTGCTGGTCGTTCCGCGAACAGTAGGATCGGGACATGCGCAACGCGTACCACGAGCAGCTTGACGCGCTGAACAATCAATTGGCGGAGATGTGCCGTCTGGCGGGCGTCGCCATGGAACGCGCTACCCAGGCACTGTTGCAGGCCGACCTTGTCCTTGCCGAACAGGTGATCGGCGACCACGAACAGATCATGGCCTCCAGTGCCCGCGCCGAAGAGACTGCCTTCGTTCTACTGGCCCTGCAGGCGCCGGTGGCCGGAGATCTGCGCGCGATCGTCAGCTCCATCCAGATCGTCGCCGACGTGGAACGCATGGGCGCGCTGGCCCTGCACGTCGCCAAGATCGCGCGCCGCCGCCACCCGCAGCATGCGCTGCCCGAAGAGGTCAACGGCTATTTCGCCGAAATGGGCCGGCTGGCGGTGGACCTGGCTGACAGCGCCCGTGACGTCCTGCTGTCCCGGGACCCGGACAAGGCCCGAGAGATCCGCGAAGACGACGACGCCATGGACGACCTGCACCGGCACCTCTTCACCGTGATGATGGACCGCGAGTGGCGCCACGGAGTAGCCGCAGCTGTCGACGTGACGTTGCTGGGCCGGTTCTACGAACGTTTCGCCGACCACGCCGTGGAAATCTCGCGCCGGGTGATCTTCCAGGTGACCGGGCAACTGCCGGCTGAAGAGGAAATAGCGACCTACTAGGGGGCTCTACCCGAACCGGCCGGAGATGTAATCCTCAGTGGCCTTCTGGCTGGGGTTGGAGAAGATCGTGCCGGTATCGTCGACCTCCACCAACCGACCCGGTTTGCCGGTGGCCTCAAGATTGAAGAAGGCGGTCTGATCGCTGACTCGTGCGGCCTGTTGCATGTTGTGGGTGACGATGACGATGGTGAAGTCACGTTTGAGTTCGGCGATCAGATCCTCGATCGCCAGCGTCGAGATCGGGTCCAGCGCCGAACAGGGCTCGTCCATCAGCAGCACGTCGGGTTGCACCGCGATGGCCCGGGCGATGCACAGCCGCTGCTGCTGGCCGCCGGACAGACCGCCGCCGGGCTTGTCGAGGCGATCCTTGACTTCGTTCCACAGATTGGCACCGCGTAGTGACCGCTCGGCGGTTTCGTCAAGAACTTTCCGGCTACGGACACCCTGCAGCTTGAGCCCGGCAACCACATTGTCGCGAATCGACATGGTGGGGAAGGGATTCGGTCGCTGGAAGACCATACCGATGGTCTTTCGCACGCTGACCGGGTCGACGCCGGCCCCGTAAATGTCCTCGCCGTCGAGAAGCACCGAACCCTCGACCCGCCCCCCCGGGATCACTTCGTGCATCCGGTTCAGGGCGCGAAGCACCGTCGATTTGCCGCATCCGGATGGGCCGATGAAAGCCGTCACTCTGCGCTGCGGAACGGTCAAGGTGACATCGGCGACGGCGTGGAAGGAGCCGTAGTAGATGTTGAGGTCCTTGAGGTCGAATCGCTTGGTCATGGTTCTTTAACCCGTTCTCTCAGGCACGGTTTCGGTTGAGGTACCGATTGACGAAGGCAGCGGCGACGTAGAGCGAGGCGACGAGCAGGATCAGCGTCAATGCCGCACCCCACACCCGCATTTGGCCGGCCGCCTCCGGGTTGATCAGCTCGGTGTAGATCAACAGTGGGAGAGAAGCCATGTTCCCGCTGAAGGCGTCATAGTTGATCGAACGCGCATACCCGACCAGCACCAGAACCGGTGCCGTCTCACCCATCACCCTGGCCAACGCCAGGAGAACCCCGCTGATCATCCCGGGAAGCGCCGTCGGAATCACAATCCGAACAATGGTCTTCCACTTCGGAACTCCCAGCGCGTAGGAAGCCTCCCGCAATTCGTCAGGCACCAACTTCAGCATCTCCTCGGTGTTTCGCACCACCACGGGCAGCATCAGCAGGACCAGCGCGAGAGCGACGGCGAAGGCGCTCTGCGGCAAGCCCAGCGTGGCGATCCACAACGCGAAAACGAAGAGCGCCGCCACGATCGACGGGACGCCGGCGAGGATGTCGACCATGAAGGTCGTCACTTTGGCGAACCGGCCTTTGCCGTACTCCACCAGGTAAATCGCGGCCATGATCCCCAGCGGCACCGAGATCACCGCCGCGATCAGAGCTTGGATGACAGTGCCGTAGATCGCGTGGTAGACCCCGCCGGCGAACTGATCGGGCAGCACGCCCGCCAGCGACCTGCTCCACCAACCCGGGGTCAGGACCGCTTGGAGACCCCGTTCCAGCACGGTGTAGAGCAGCCACAGCAGCGGCAAGGTCGCCAGGACGAACGAGCCTGTGAAGAAGATGGCAGCGAGGGAATTCCTCACCTTGCGGCCGGTTCCGATGGGATGGAAGGTCGGTGCCTTCATCGACGTGACCAGAGTCTCAGTTGTCATCCGCCGCTGACCCTTCCGCCGGCCGCAGCGCGTGCCAGTGCGTTGACGATGAATGTCAGGATGAAAAGAACGAAGCCAGCGGCGATGTATGCGCCGGTCGGAAGCTGTGAACTGAATTCCGCTGCAGCAGAGGCGATTTTGGAAGCGAAAGTGTATCCCCCATCGAAGACCGACCAGTGACCGGGCTGGGCCGCCGCGCGCAGGATGATTAGGACGGCTACCGTCTCGCCCAGAGCCCTGCCCAGGCCGAGCATCGATCCGGCGATCATCCCACTGCGTCCGTACGGAAAGACGGTCATCCGGATCACCTCCCACTTGGTGGCACCCAAGGCCTGGGCCGCCTCCACCTGGCCGCGAGGAGTGAGGCTGAACACCTCACGGGTGACCGAGGTGATGATGGGCAGGATCATTACCGCCAGGACGACGCCGGCGGTGAACACCGTGCCCCCGCCGGCCAGCGAGACGTTGCCGTCGGCGAAGAGGAAGAACCAACCCAGGTTGTCGTTCAGGAATCGCGCCACCGGTTCCAGTTTCGGGGCCAGGACGAAGATTCCCCACAAGCCGAACACGATCGAGGGCACGGCGGCCAGCAGGTCCACCAGTACGGCGAACGGTTTCGCCAGTCGCCGCGGCGCGTAGTTGGTCAGGAACGCGGCGATGCCGATGGCGATGGGGACGGCGATCAGGAGTGCGAACACCGAACTGAGCACCGTGACCTGGAACAGTTCGGCGATACCGAACCGCAGGTTCGCCTCGTCGGTGGTGGCGAATTCCGAACTGGTGAGGAAGTTCGCCTTGTTGGCCTGCAGTGATGGAACAGCTCGGATGACCAGGAACAACGCCATCAGCGCGATCACCGCGATGATCGTCGCACCGGCGGCAAGTGCGAGCGATCCGAACACCCGGTCCGCCCAGCGATTGCCTCCGGTTCGCAACCCGCGCCGGGGAGTCACGTCAACGACCACCAGGTCAGTATCGTCCGTTCGCCCGGCGGACGGGGCGTCGGCCGAGGATCGGTCCGAATCCACTGACATCGTCAGGAAATTGCACCGATTGCGGACGTCAATTTGCCCTTGAAGGCTTCCGGGACGGGAATGTAGCCGTTGTCGGTCAGACCCTCCTGACCCTTACCCAACGCCGCCGTCAGGAACGCCTTGACGGCGGTGGCGACGTCACCTTCCGGGTACTTCGAGCACACCAGCGAATAGGTGGCGAGCATGATCGGGTAGGCACCCGGATCGGTGGGCTTGTAGAACGATGACGTGTCGAGCACCAGATCGTTGCCTTGGCCCTTCAGCTTCACGTCGTCGATCGACTTGCCTGCCGACTCAACGGTCAGCCGAACCGGCTCGGGGCCCGCGGAGGTCACGATGTCGGCGACAGCCAGGCCCTGTGCTTTGGCGAAGGACCACTCGTTATAGGTGATTGAACCTGGCGTGCTCTTGATCGCGGCGGAAGTGCCCTCATTACCCTTGGCGCCTTCCCCGACCCCGCCGTTGAATGTCTTGCCGGCACCCTTGCCCCACGCGCCGTCGGAAGCAGCGTCGAGATAGCGCTGGAAGTTGTCGGTGGTCCCGGATTCATCACTGCGGAAGATCACCACGATCGGCTGGGCCGGAAGCGTCTTGCCCGGGTTCAAGGCGGCGACTTCGGGGGCGTCCCAGGTCTTGACGGCACCGTTGAAGATCTTGGCCGACGTAGGACCGTCCAGAATGAGGGAGTCGACACCGGGGGCGTTGTAGGTGATCGCGATCGGTCCGAAAACCATCGGGAGGTTCCACGCTTCGGATCCACCGCAGCGGGCCTTAGCCTTCTCCACCTCGCCCTTGTCCGGATTCAAAGGCGAGTCACTGCCGCCCATGTCGGTCTGTCCGCCGACGAATTCTGACACCCCCGCACCGGATCCGCTGGAGGTGTAGTTGAGCGTGAATCCCGGGCAGGCAGCCTCGTAGGACGTCACAAATCGCGTCATGGCGTTGGCCTGCGCGGTCGCACCGGAAGCCTTCAAGGACTTCTTCCCGCCGCAGGCAATCCCACTGGCTCCCTCGGATCCGCTGGACGCGGTACCGGCGTTGTTGTCACTACCGCATCCGCTCAGCGCGGCGACGAATGCCGCCGAGGCGGTTACTGCGAGCATCTTGCCGGACAAATTCACGGTGGCTGTTCTCCTGGTTTGGAAGTTTCGTCTGCAGCCGCAAGGTATGCGCGACGGGTGGCCGTTTCGAAGATGGCTGGTGAACGAGGGGTGAACAGCTGGCGGTTAAGCAGGCGCGAAGGCTGTGTCCTTGGCCACAGCCGCAAACCCAAGCGACTGATAGGTCCTGATCGCGGCGGTGTTGTCGGACTCGACGTAGAGCATCACCGTCGACTCACCGCTTTCGAGCCGATCGGCGAGGTGTTCCAAACCTCGCAACGTCAAGGCACGGCCGAGTCCGCGCCCTTGCGCGCCCGGATCGATCCCGAGCACGTAAACCTCACCCAGTCGGTCGTCGTGCACCTTGGTCCAGTGGAATCCGCACAGCGCGCCGGTTTTGTCGTCGAAAGCCAGAAACAGGCCCTGCGGGTCGAACCACGACTCGGCGATCCTGTCGTCGATGTCGCGGTCGGTCCAGCCGCCTTGTTCGGGGTGCCAGGCGAACGCGGCATTGTTGACCCGTAGCAGTTCGGCATTGTCATGACCACCGGTGTGGGTGCGGATGGAAATACCCTGCGGAACAGAGGCTTCCGGGATTTCCGTCAGCGGGCGGCGCATCTGGACCAACTCCCGGGCAGCCCGGAGATGCAGCTTGGCGGCGAGCGCCTGCGCGGCGGGCAGGGTGCCGTGGGCCCAAAACCGTATGTTCTCGCCGCCCCTGTCAAGGGCCGCGGCCACCAGAGCCGTGCCGACGCCGCGGCGGCGGGCAGTGGGGTGCACGGCCAGTTCAGCCGTGCCGTCCTGAGCAAGATTCAGATAACCGGCCAGTACACCTGCCGCGTCATCGGCAAGCAGGTGTGCGGAGCCTTCGCCGGCGAGCGCGCGCAGCACCTGTTCACCGGCCGGGGCAACCCCGTCGAACTGCTCGACCTCGGCGAGCAGAGTTCGGACAGCGCTCTGTTCGGCCTCGGACAGAGTCCGGCGCCATTGCTGGCCGGTCACTGACCGGAAAGCGTCGCCGACATCGCGTCGGCCGGTGCATCGTCTCCACCCGTATCGGACTGTTCACCGTCCGGGGAGGGGCGGCCACGCGCTGGGCGGACAGCTTTGTAACCGACATTGCGCACAGTGCCGATGAGTGCCTCATATTCGGGTCCGAGCTTGGCCCTCAACCGCCGTACGTGGACGTCGACCGTTCGGGTGCCGCCGAAGAAGTCGTAACCCCACACCTCCTGCAGCAATTGGGCCCGGGTGAACACCCGGCCGGCATGCTGGGCAAGGTATTTCAGTAGCTCGAATTCCTTGTAGGTCAGATCCAGCGGCCGGCCCCGAAGCCGTGCCGTATACGTGCCCTCGTCGATGATGAGTTCCCCAAGGCTGACCGTGCCGGCGCTTTCCTGGTCGGAAAGTCCCCCCCGCCGGCCGGCCAGCAACCTGAGCCTGGCGTCGATCTCGGCAGGCCCGGTTCCGGGCAGCAGGATCTCGTCGATACCCCAGCCGACGTTCACGGCCACCAGGCCGCCCTCGTTGACCACAGCGACCACCGGGACGACGCCACCGGTGGAGCCCAGCAGACGACAGAGTCCCCGTGCCGCGGCCAGATCAGCGCGTGCATCGACGATCGCGATATCGGCCGACCCGGCTTCCAGCAGCGATGCCACCTCCATCGGCGCTGGGCGCACGGAGTGCGCCAACAACGCCAAGGACGGCAGCACCGACTCCGGATCGGGGTCGGCGGTGAGCAGTAGCAGGTCCAACGAACTCTCCTGGTTTGCTGCCACTCTAACCCGCGACCTGCTGTTTCGCCGATTCCGGCAGGGCAGCATCGCGGTAGGCCAGAATGGCCGGGTGCGAAAGCTGATCGCGAGTGCGGGTGTCTCTGCCTTGGTCCTCGGACTCGGTGCGGTGGGTGCCGACACCGGGGCGGCGATCTACGCCGAATACCAACTGTCCCGCCATGTGCGCAGTGCAGCAGGTCTGACGTTCGATCCGTGGGTCGCCATTCTGGGCTTTCCGTTCATTCCCCAAGCGCTTCGGCACCAGTACAGCGAGCTGGAGATCAAGGCGGGGGGCGCTGAACACCCGGTGGTAGGCAAAGTCACACTGGAAGCCACCATGCACGACATCGGATTGACCGACGCCTCCTGGCTCATGCGGCCCGACGCCGACCTGCCGATGAGCATGCTGGAAAGCCGGATCATCATCGACTCCCGGCACCTCGGTGCGTTCATCGGAATCAAGGACCTCAATGTCCAGGCGCCTGCCGATGAGACCGACGACGCCACCGGAGGCACGACGGAGTCCGGCATCTCGGGCAGCAAAGGCCTGATCTTCTCCGGCACCCCGACAAAAGCGGGATTCGACAAGCCGGTCAGTGTGACGGTCGATCTGTCAACCGCCGGCCCCGAGCGGACCACCCTGGTGATCACCCCCACCGCGGTGGTGACCGGCCCGAACACCGCCGATCAGGATGTGCCCGAAGACAAGCGGGCCGCCGTCCTGGGCGCATTCGGGGCCACTGTTCCCGGGCAGCGGCTTCCCTTCGGACTGGCACCGACCTCCCAGGGCGCCCGCGGTTCGGACCTCATCATCGAGGGCATCGCCGAGGACCTCACCGTTCAATTGAACGGCTTCCGCCAGTGAGCGGCCGCCGATGAGCGCGATCATGACGGCCAGCGCTGCCATTGTGGCGGCACTCGGTCTTGCCGGCGTGGCGGGCGCTGTGCACAACCGCCGTTCCGGAAGGCTGCGCGACACCGCCCATCTCGAAGACCTCGACACCACCGATCTCGGTCTGGCAGACACGGGGCCGACGATCGTCCACTTCACGGCCGTGTGGTGCGGTCCGTGCGCGGCGGTCCGCAGAGTGATCAAGGGTGTCTGCGCCGAACTGCCACAGGTGAAGCACGTGGAGATCGACATGGACGCCAATCCGGACGCCGCCCGAAAGCTGTCGGTGCTGTCGCTGCCGACGACGTTCATTTTCGACTCCGACGGCCGCCAGCTTTTCCGGTCAACCGGGGTACCCAAGGCAGCCGATCTCAAGTCCGCCATCGCGCCCCTCTTGAGCTGACAGTTGACCTGAAGGCCCCTTCCACGGGTAACATGACCGACGTGACACCCCGCCTTGAGCAGATGCTCACGAAACGCCGCGCAGTTGATCTGTGCCGCGTCGCGGGTTGTTGCTGTTGTTGCTGTAGCTGCTGAGTAGCCGCGACCATTCCGGGCTTGTAACCCGTTCCCCCGCGACTCCTCTGCGCAGAACCCCCAGGTCTGCCCTCTCAGCCATGCCAGCAACAGGAGTTCATTCGATGTCGATCACCATCAACCAGCCCATCGTGGACCAGGTCGACGTGCGGGGTCCCCGCTTCGCCGCCTGGGTCACCACCGCGGTCCTGATCGCGGCCCTGCTGTCCTCAGCGGTCAGCGGCTCCCTCGCAGCAGCGATTCTCGGCGTTCAGGCAGTCGTCTTCGCGATCGGCGCCCTGCGCGGCCCACGCCGCCATCCGTACGGTGTGATCTTCGCCAACGTGGTCGCTCCCCGACTCGGTCCCGTCACCGAACGGGAGCCCGCCGCGCCCCTCCGGTTCGCCCAGGGCGTGGGCCTGCTGTTCGCGGCCCTCGGCACGATCGGCTTCCTGGCCGGCGCGCCACTACTCGGTGTGATCGCCACCGCGTTCGCATTGGCCGCCGCCTTCCTCAACGCGGCATTCGGGATCTGTCTGGGTTGCAAGATCTATCCGCTGGCTGCCCGACTGCGCCGCGCCTCGAATCTCGCCTGACCGACCCGACCCAGAACTTCCACTCTTCCTGCCCCACAAGCCATTCAGATAAAGGGACTACCATGACAACTCACCCCACCCGCACCCTTCCCGCCGGCGTCGACCTGGACAAGGACACGGTGATCACCGGCCGCGTCGTAGACGACTCCGGACAGACGATCGGCGGGGCCAAGGTCCGCCTGCTGGACGACACCGACGAGTTCACCGCCGAAGTGGTCGCCACGGCCACCGGTGACTACCGGTTCTTCGCCGCACCCGGAACCTGGACCGTACTGGCGCGGACGGCTTCCGGGCGCGGCGACGTCACGGTGGCACCCGTGGGCGCGGGACTCCATGAGGTCGACATCAAGGTCGCCTGAGGGGCTGCCAGACCGCCGGGGCCGGGATAGACTCGTCCCGTGGTGCTGTTCTTCGAGTTGCTGCTCGTCATGGCGACGGTGCTGATCACCTGGTTCGCGCTGTACGCCGTCTACCGACTCATCACCGACGATTCGTGAGCGCCGACGACCTCACGGGCAGCGGTGATCGAGCACCCGTAGCGGGCGGCGACGATCGAGCTTTCATTGCGGGCAGCGGCGATCGGGCGGTAGCCGCTGCCGCCGAACGCGCCAAGCTGACCGCGACCCGCAACATCCCCGTCTTCGACGACCTTCCGATCGCCGACACCGCAAACCTGCGCCAGGGCGCGGATCTCAGCGATGCACTTTTGGCGCTGCTTCCCCTGGTCGGGGTGTGGCGCGGCGAGGGCGAGGGACGCGGCCCACACGGCGACTACCGATTCGGTCAGCAGATCATCGTCTCCCACGACGGCAGCGACTACCTGAACTGGGAGGCCCGGTCCTGGCGACTGGACGACGAGGGTGGTTATCACAGCCAGGGTCTACGCGAGACCGGCTTCTGGCGCTTCGTCCACGATCCGGCGGACCCGGGTGAATCGCAGGCCATCGAGCTGCTGCTCGCTCATTCCGCAGGTTACGTCGAGTTGTTCTACGGCCATCCACGGACCCAGTCCTCCTGGGAACTGGTGACCGACGCACTGGCCCGCAGTAAGTCCGGCGTGCTGGTGGGCGGCGCCAAGCGTCTCTACGGGATCGTCGACGACGGAGACTTGGCATACGTCGAGGAACGGGTGGATGCCGACGGTGGCCTGGTTCCACACCTGTCGGCCCGACTGTCCAGGCATATCGGATGAGGCGACTATTGCCCGCTGCTCTCTTGGCGGTCGTGTTGCTCCTGGCGGCCTGTTCCGGAAAGCAGGCCCCGTCGGAGCCCGAGAGCACCGGCGAGCAGCAGACGCCGGCGCACGGTTCGCTCGCCGAATGCCTCAAGGCGAACGGCGTTGCCGAATCAAGCGGTCCCGCAGCGGTTCTGGGGCCACCTGCCGGTGTCGATCCGGCGAAGTGGGATCAGGCGATGAAGGCCTGCGCCACCCTCGCCCCAGGGCCCGCCGGACCGTAATCGTCATTCGGCGGTCAACCAGCCGACACGGTTCTAACCTTTCCTCTATGCCTCGCATGTCGAGCGTGGATGCGGCGTTCTGGTTCGCCGAAACATCCGCCTGGCACATGCACATCGGGGCTCTGACCATCTGCGATCCTCGTGACGCCCCCGATTTCTCGTTCGACCACATCCGCCGCCTGGTGCAAGAGCGGCTCCCCGAGCTGCCCCAACTCCGTTACCGCGTGTCCGAAAGCCCCCTCGGACTCGACCGGCCCTGGTACCTCGATGACGAAGATCCGGATCTGGACTTCCATATCCGCCACTCCGCGCTGCCGTCACCGGGAAGTCGCTCGCAGCTCGACGACTTGGTCGCCCGGCTCTGGTCCTATCAGCTGGATCGTTCAAAACCCCTGTGGGAGATGTGGTTCATCGAGGGTCTCGAGGGCGGCCGGGTGGCGCTGCTGACAAAGATCCATCACTGCCTGGTCGACGGCGTCTCCGGCGCGGGGGTCAGCGAGATCCTTTTCGACGTCACTCCCCAGCCACGGCCACCGGCGATCCCCGATCCGCCCGAGCGGGCCGACGGGGTGCCGCGGCCCGAGGTACGACTTCTCGGCGCGGCGGTCAACGTTGCCGTCATGACCCCGTACCGAATCATGCGACTGTTGGACCAGACAGTGCGCCAGCAACTGGCTGCCCGCAGCATCCGCGACAAACCCTCGGGATACTTCACCGCACCGGCCACCCGCTTCAATGCGCCGATCTCACGGCAGCGCCGGTTCGCCGCGACGAGGGTGCCCCTGCAACGCGTCAAGGCGGTCAAGGACGCGTACGGGGTGAAGGTCAACGATGTGGTGCTGGCCGTCGTCTGCGGTGCGTTGCGCTCCTACCTGGACCGCGGCGGGGAACTGCCGGATCGTCCACTGGTGGCACAGGTTCCGGTGTCCACCCGTACCGACGCCACCGCAGTGGGTAACGCGATCAACTCGATGACGGTCAGCCTGCCGACCGGGGTGTCCGATCCGGTCGAGCGGATCAGGGCCATCTACACCGAGACCCAGGCCGCAAAGCAGATGGCCGAGGCCATGACCGCGCACCAGATCATGGGGCTGACGGAGACCACGCCGCCGGGCCTGTTCCGGTTGGCGGTACGCGCATACACGGCCAGTCGGCTCGGCGAGAACGTGCCGCCGATCAACCTCGTGGTGTCCAACGTTCCGGGGCCGCCCTTTGCGCTGTACGCCGCCGGAGCCGAAGTGCAGGAGTTCACCCCGATCGGTCCGCTGTTGATGGACGTCGGGTTGAACGTCACCTGTTTCAGCTACCGCGACTGGATGGACTTCGGGTTCGTCAGTACACCGGAGATCGCCGACGACATAGGCGAACTGGCTGACGGGATCGAATCTGCGCTGTCCGAATTGGAGAATGCGCCGCGGCGGCGGCGCGGACGGCTCTGAGCCCTGAAGC
>CAZADG010000024.1:14721-22471 GCA_964483865.1 uncultured Mycobacterium sp.
TGACATGGAACGGCCCCCGAGCCATGGTTCCTGGTTGGACGGACCGGAAGCTCGGGGGCCGGGTGGCTGCCTGGAATTCGCCAGCGCGCTCCGATGCGCAGGTGATTCCGGCACCCTGGTGCTGCTAGCGGGCAGCCACCTCACATGTCCAAGAAGTACTCAAAGTTCCGGACCACCTCCTCTCTTGTGTACGGCCGACGTTACCGGCCGGAGGCGGTGTGCGCCAAGGCTTTTTCGCCTACGGCGATCACCGATCGCTGAGGATGGCCGCCTCGACCAGGGCGGCGACCTCGTTGCGCAACGGTGAGGGGCGCAGCGGCTGTCCGTCGAGGGTGTGCACCCGGGCCGCCAAGGTGATGCTGGAGACCAGCCAGACGCCCTGGGCTCCAACCAGATCCGCCGGGCGCAACGCCTGATAGTCGCAGTCGTATCCAGCTGAGCGTGCCATCTCGAACAGCGCCTGCTGGGTGGTGCCGCGCAGAATCGGATACCAGGGCGGCGGAGTCAGCAGGCACGGCCGCCCGTCGGCACCGTCGGTGGCGATCACCACCGTGGAGCGCGGCCCCTCCAGGATGTGGCCGTCGGAGCTGACGAAGACGACATCGTCGGCACCGCGACGGGCACCTTCCCGCAGGGCAGCCATATTGACCGCATAAGACAGCGTCTTGGCGCCGGCCAGCAGCCAGGGCATCGCGTCTACACCGGCCGACGGCAGTCCCCGGCCGAGCAGCACAGCGGCCACCCCGTCGCGGCGGGAGTCATGCACGCGCTGTGGCAACGGGTTGATCATCAGGTAGGCGGTCGGGCACGATCCGCTCTCCCGTCCGCGGCTGTAGACCAGTCGCAGCGCACCCTCGTCGGCCGTCTGCGCGAACCACCGGCCCACCGCGATACCGACGGCGCGCCGCCACGCGACCAGATCGGGCTCGGGGAGTTCCATCATGGTCGCGGAGTGCATCAATCGCTTCAGGTGCGACTCCACCAGGCAGGCCTCGCCATCGCGGACCAGCAGCGTCTCGAAGACGCCGTCGCCGCGCACCGCCGCGAGGTCGTCGCCGAACAGCAGCGGCTGGCTCGGATCATGAACCGACCCGTCGAGGGTGACGAGCACACTGGGCTGGCCGGACATGGTCTGCAGAGCCTACTGGCCGGCTCGTAGAGTTGACCTGTGTCAGCCGTTCGAGCACCCGTGGACTCCCCCGACGCCGGCGCGGTCTGGCATTACGGCGATCCGCTGGGGGAACAGCGCGCAGCCGAACACGATGCCGTCGTCGTTGACCGCTCGAACCGAGCGGTGATCACCCTGAGCGGCCCCGAGCGGCGGTCCTGGTTGCATTCGCTGTCAACCCAGCACGTCGCGGAACTGCCGGACGGTGCCTGTACTGCGAACCTGAGCCTGGACGGGCAGGGACGGGTCGAGGACCACTGGCAGCAAACCGAGCTGGGCGGGGTCACCTACCTCGACACCGAGCCGTGGCGAGGCGGACCACTGTTGGACTACCTCCGCAGAATGGTGTTCTGGGCGGACGTGCAGCCTGCCGCCGCCGATTTCGCCGTGCTCTCCCTGTTGGGCCCCGGCCTGGCCGGACCGGCCGTGCTGGCGGCCCTCGATGTTGCTGCACTGCCGGCCGAGTCGACGGCCGCTCCGCTACCGGGCGGCGGCCTACTGCGGCGTATCCCCAGCGGCACAGGTCAGATCGAACTCGACGTACTGGTTCCGGGGGGCGACAAGGACGCGCTGGTGCGGCGGCTGACCGAGGCCGGCGTCCGCCCGGCCGGTATCTGGGCCTACGAGGCCCACCGGGTGGCGGCGCATCGGCCGCGGCTGGGTTTGGATACCGACGAGCGGACCATCCCACACGAGGTCGGTTGGATCGGCCCGCCCGGGCAGGGCGCGGTCCACCTCGATAAGGGCTGTTACCGGGGGCAGGAGACGGTGGCCCGGGTCCACAACCTGGGCCGGCCGCCACGGATGCTGGTGCTGTTGCACCTCGACGGTTCGGTCGAGCGGCCGGCAACCGGCGATCCGGTCCTGTCCGGGGGGCGCCCGGTGGGTCGGCTGGGCACGGTGGTCGACCACGTCGACCTCGGACCGATCGCCCTGGCTCTGCTGAAGCGCGGACTGCCGGCCGACACGCCGCTGAGCACCGGCGGCGAGCACGCGGTAGGCGCCGCCATCGACCCGGAATCGCTGCCACCGGCCGATCAGACCGGCGCGGGTCGCCTCGCGGTGGAGCGTTTACGCGGCGGGTGAACGGGCCTGACACCACTTTGTCACCCGGCACGGTAAAGTATGGGCAGGACAAACACTGACATTAGATCGGAGCCGCCTGATTTCGGGCCGCTCCGTTATTGCGCGAGGGGGTTCCCCCATGGGCCGCGGCCGGGCTAAGGCAAAGCAGACCAAGGTTGCCCGAGAGCTGAAATACAGCTCTCCGCAAACCGACTTCGAGCGGCTTCGCCAGGAGCTGAGTTCGGGCGATAGCGCGTCCGGACCCTCGAGCAATGGTTTCGATGACTCGTACGAAGACGAGGACGACTGGCGGCGCTGAGCCGTCCCGATGACACCCGGCCCTTCCGTCCTAGAAGCGTGGGTGCTGTCCGACCAACCTGGCCCGTGGGCCGTCGCCTCCCTTGGTGGGCGCCTTATTGACGCTTCCCAGGACCCAGCAGTCCAAGTGGCGGGCAGTCAGAATTGCCAGCGCTCGGTCGGTGTCCTCGGGCGCGACGAGTGCCACCATGCCGACACCCATGTTGAACGTCTTCTCCATCTCCTCGCGTTCGACCCGGCCTCGCTGAGCGATCAGCCCGAACACCGGCGCGGGAGTCCAGCTTCCGCGGTCTACTTCGGCAACCAGTCCATTCGGGATGACCCGTTCCAGGTTGCCGGCCAATCCGCCGCCGGTGACGTGGCAGAACGTGGATACCTGGGTTTCCGCAGCCAACGCGAGGCAGTCCTTGGCGTAGATACGGGTCGGCTCGAGCAGTTCCTCACCGAGGGTGCGACCGAATTCCTCGACGTGGCCGGCCAGGTTCATCCGGTCGATCTCGAGCAGCACCTTGCGTGCCAGCGAGTATCCGTTGGAGTGCAGTCCGGAGGATCCCATCGCGATAATGACGTCGCCGGGCCGCACCCGGTCGGGGCCGAGGATTTCGTCGGCCTCCACCACCCCGACACCGGTCGCGGAGATGTCGTAGTGGTCAGGCTCCATCAGACCGGGATGCTCGGCGGTCTCGCCGCCGAGCAGGGCGCAGCCGGCGATCACACAGCCTTCGGCGATCCCGGAGACGATGGCGCTGATCCGCTCTGGAATGGTACGGCCGACGGCGATGTAGTCCTGCAGGAACAGCGGCTCGGCTCCGCACACGACGAGGTCGTCGACGACCATCGCCACCAGGTCCAGGCCGACGGTGTGGTGGATGTCCATCGCCTGGGCGACGGCGAGTTTGGTGCCGACACCGTCGGTGGACGACGCCAGCACCGGTTCCCGGTAGCCTCCGCGCAGCGCGAACAGGCCGGCGAATCCGCCAAGTCCGCCGCGCACCTCGGGTCGGGTGGCCCGTTTGGCCAGCGGCTTGAGCAGTTCGACTGCCCGGTCCCCGGCTTCGATATCCACCCCGGCGGATGCGTAAGAGACGCGGGCACCCTCTCCGCGTTGACTGCTCGTCGACTCGCCAGACATCGGCGCTAAGGCTACTCGTCCCGCCCTGGACCGGGGACCCCCGACCGGCAGACCCGGTCGACTAATTCGGCGGCAAGCGCGAAGGCGGAGGTCGCGGCCGGGGACGGAGCGTTGCGAACGTGCGTCGCACCGCCCTCCCCCGAGATCACGAAATCGTCGACGAGCGAGCCGTCCCGGCCGACCGCCTGGGCGCGCACCCCGGCCTCCGAACTGCCATCCAAATCATCGACCGACAGGCCGGGCAGGTATCGGGAGGCCGCGGCCACGAAAGCCTTCCGACTGGCCGCCATCCGGACCTCCTCGATACCCACCCGCCAGTACCGGCGGCCTACCCGCCAGGTTCCCGGCCAAGTCAGGGATTCCATCGCGTCCCTGCTGTTGAAACGGCGCAGCGAATAGCCGTCGCGGGCGGCCACCATCATGGCCGTCGGCCCGAGGGTTACCCGCCCGTTGATGTGTTTGGTGATGTGCACGCCCAGGAACGGCAATTCAGGGTTGGGGACGGGATAGATCATTCCGTTCAGCCGCGGTTCCGGGGTGGGCTTGAGGCCCAGATAGGCGCCGCGGAAGGGCACGATCTGGGGGTCCCGCGGCGCGCCGGACCGGCGCGCCAACCGATCGGCCCACAGGCCCGCGCAAACGATCACCGACTGGGCAGCCATCGGCCCGTGCGAGGTGTGTACGAGGCCGGGTTCGATGGACAGGACTTCGGTGTCGAACCGGAGCTCGACGCCGCTTTTCTGCAGTTCCCCGGCGACCGCCCGGGCGACCTGGGCGTAATCCACGATGCCGGTGTTGGGTGCGTGAAGTGCCTGCAGCCCAACGGCATTGGGCTCGATCGCGGTGATCTCGTCCCGGCCGATTCTGCGGAGCCCGGGAACCCGATTGGCGATACCCCTGGCCTCAAGGTCGTCGAGCCGAGGCAGTTCGTCGGCATCGAGGGCGACGATGAGCTTCCCGCACCGCTGGTAGGGAATCGCGTTGTCGTCGCAGTATCGGTACATCAGCTGTGCGCCCTCCACGCACAGCCGGGCCTTGAGCGACCCGGGCTGATAGTAGACGCCGCCGTGGATCACCCCGGAGTTGTGACCGGTCTGGTGTTGCGCCGGGGCGGTCTCACGATCGACGACGACGACGTCGTCGTCGGGCCGGCGCGCCACCCACTCCCGAGCCACCGCCAAGCCGACGATCCCGGCACCGATCACCACCAGGTCGTGCATGTCAGTCCACGTAGCGGGTGAGCCACTCGTTGAGCGGCATGCCGTCCCGGAGGGTGCCGGCCACCCGGTCCTTGGCTTTCGCGGTCCCCAGCCAGGCCCCCACCGGCCAGCTCTTCATCATCGCGATGCCCTTGTGTCGCAGCAGGTCGATCCGCGGATGGTCCTTGTCGAACCCGCGCGGGGCGGTCTTGAGCACCTCATGCGCCATGGTCTGGTAGCCGGCGCGGCGCAGGTCGGCGACGATCTCGGCCAACTGTGCGCCGGACTTCTCGCGATCCACGGCGGTGCGGTAGCGCTGCAGTGCCGCCGCGTCCGGCATGTACAGGCCGCCGCCGACGGACAGGCCTTCCGCCGAGAACGAGACGTAACCCCTTCCCAGGGTGGCGGCGCAGTTGGTCTTATAGGGCGTCTTGTCGGCGCTGAACCGGACATCACGGTAGGGCCGGAATAGCTTGCCGGGCCCGAACTCATCGGAGAGTTCGGCGAGCAGTTGTTCCATCGGCCCGCGCACATGCTGTTCGTAGGTCTGTTTGTGGGTCTGCCAGTAGACCTTGGAGTTGTCAGCCTCCAGGCCCTCGTAGAACTCGACCGCCTCGACGGGCCAACCGGTGAATGCCATGAGTCAGTATTACCGCGCTCCCGTCACCGCGCGTCGTGGGTGATCCGTCCGTCCATCATCGTCAGCACCACCGGGACCGCGTGGATCTCGTGCGGGTCGACGCGGAACAGGTCAGCCCCCAGGACGGTCAGGTCGGCGGCCCTGCCCGCGATGAGGCTTCCGGTCCGATGTTCGAGCCGCAACTGGTAGGCGCCGTTGGCGGTGTAGCCGCGTAGGGCATCGTGCAGGCCGATGCGCTGGCGCGGCACCAATGGCAGCTCGTCGGGGTGGCCCGGCCGCTGCCGAGTCACCAATGCCTCGATCTGGATCAGCGGCGGGATCTCTGGGATGTCCACGCCAGGGATGTCGCTGCCGTAGGTGACGATGGCTCCAGAACGCACCAGATCGCCGTAGGGAAAGAGTCGTTCGTCGACCCGGTCGGCGCCGAGCAGGTTGGTGTAGATCTCTCGGTACTGGCCGTTGTAGTCGGTGCCCCACAGTGGAGTGCAGTTCGCGATGATGCCCATCGCGGCGTATCGGTTGATATCGGTGGGATCGACCATCGAGTTGTGCGCAATCACATGCCGGGGATTATCGGAATGTCCCGCCGCCCGCCGTCGGCCCAGCACTTTCTCGTAGGCGTCGAGCACAGTTCGCGTCGACCCGTCGGCGTCGACGTGGATGTGCATGTCGAAACCGGCGGCCTGCACCGCCTCGATCTGCGCTTCGATGTTCTCCGCCGGGAAGGTCATCGTTCCGAGGTCATCGGCGCTGTGCCCGCAGCAGGGCTGCAGCAGCAGGGCGCCCCCGCTCATGAAGGTGCCATCGGACCACAACTTGCAGGTGTTGATCTCAACATGATCGGACCGCAATTCGCGGTGCCAGCGGGCCAGGCCGTCGGCAATGGCCTGCGGATCATCCTGCGGGGTACGGGTCCAGTACGACCCGACGACGCGTACCGGAAGCGTGCCAGCCCGGTCCTGGGCAATGAGATCTTCGTAGACCCATCGGGAATCATCACTGCTGTTACCGATGACCACACCGGCCTCGAAGTACGCGGTCATCCCCCAGGACGGGGCCGGCCGCAGCGTGAGTTCCTGCGCGGCGCGGATATTGGCTGGCGAGAAGAGGTCCTGCCCCAAGACGATCGCGATGGTGGGCGCCCCCTCGACGCCGTGTCCGGTCGGCGTCCCATCGGGGTCTCGGACCCAGTACTGGGCACCCGGGTCCGGGTCGGGGGTGTCCCGGCTGACACCGGCGTCGCGCATCGCCGCGGTGTTGAACCAGACGTCATGGCCGTCGGCCGAGAACAGGTACATCGGTCGGTCGCCGGTGACCTCGTCCAGCCACTCCCGACGCGGGGAGCGTTCTGCGAAAGAATCCGGCATCCAGGCGTAGCCCCGCAACGGCGCATCTGCCGGTTGGGCGGTCACCCATTCGCGGACCGCGGCGAGCACGGCGTCACGCCCGACCACGCCGGAGAGGTTCACCCCGAGCTTGGACACCGCAAGGGCGGTGAGATGGTTGTGGGCGTCGATGAATCCGGGCAGGCACATCCGGCCGTTGAGGTCGATCAGTTCGGTTGCCGAATCGACGAAGTCGTCGGCGCCGTCGCGGGTGCCGACGTGCACCAGATCGGCGCCCCGCACCACGGCGGCCTGGGCCCACGGCTGCGCTGGGTCGCCGGTCCAGATCGGCCCGTTGGTCAGCAGGTAGGACGAAGTCACTCACCGACGCTAACCGGCCGATTCGCGGGCGTGCACCGTTTCGGCTGTGACACCCTGAATGGCTATGAAGCTACCTGCTGCCGCCCTCGCCGCAGCCGCGGCGGCGATCCTGGCCGCGCCCCCGGTCATCGCCTCACCGCCGGTCGGCGTCGAGGTTGTCACCTTGTCGCATAACGTCGTCGACGGCATTGAGTACGCCGTCACCCGGATCACCGTCGCGCCCGGGAGCGGCACCGGCTGGCACTACCACCCCGGAGACGTTTTCGGCTTCATCAGCGAAGGCACAATGACCCACTACGACGGCAGGTGCACCGTGGACGCCGTCTACCCCGCCGGCGCGCCGGTCAAGGAAGGCGTCGGACCGGGTTTCGTGCATAACGGACGCAACGAGGGCAGCACCCCGTTGGTGATGGAAGTCGTCTACATCAATCCGGTCGGCATGCCGAAGTCCGTGGAAGTTCCAGGCCCGGTGGGCTGCGCGGTTTCCTGACGACGCTGTGACATCGGCCGCCCACCGCTGCC
>CAZADG010000024.1:22571-41944 GCA_964483865.1 uncultured Mycobacterium sp.
CCGGCGTGGACGTCGTCTACTACCTGGTGCACTCGATGGGCTTCGAGAAGGACTTCGCCGCCGAGGAGCGCCGCGCCGCGCAGAACGTGGTGGCCGCGGCACGCAAAGCCGGGGTGCGCCGCATCGTCTACCTGAGCGGCCTGCACCCCGAAGGTGCCGAACTGTCAACGCATTTGGGTTCTCGCACCACCGTCGGGGAGATCCTGATCGCCTCGGGAATCGAGACCATCGTGCTGCAGGCCGGCGTGGTCGTCGGTTCGGGATCGGCTTCCTTCGAGATGGTCCGCCACCTCACCGACCGACTTCCGGTGATGACCACTCCGAAGTGGGTGCACAACAAGATTCAGCCGATCGCTATCCGCGACGTTCTCTACTACCTCGTCGCCGCTGCCACCTGCCCGGTCCCGAATTCGCGGACCTGGGATATCGGCGGACCCGATGTGCTGGAGTACGGCGAGATGATGCAAATCTACGCCGAGGTCGCCGGACTGCATCCCCGGCGGATCCTGGTGCTGCCCGTCCTGACCCCGCGCATCGCCGCATTATGGGTGGGCTTGGTGACACCGATCCCGGCCGGACTTGCGCGGCCGTTGGTGGAGTCGCTGCATTGCGACGCTGTCATGTCCAATCACGACATCGACACCATCATCCCCCCGCCCGAGGGCGGGCTTACGCCGTACAAGAAGTCGGTGTCGCTGGCGTTGGCCCGGATAGCCCGGGGCGAGATCGAAACCACCTGGAACACCGGCACTGCCGCGTTGGCGCCGAGCGATCCGGAATGGGCCGGAGAGGTGGTCTACACCGACACCCGGTCGCGGCATACCTCCGCGAGCCCGGATCAGCTGTGGAAGGCCGTCGAGAACAGCGTGCCCGACCATTGGCGGGTCGAAGAGCGCGAACCGGGTGAGGTGCTCAAACTGCACGCCGAGCGCGGGGCGGCCGGCGACCGCTGGCTCGAGATGCGAATCACCCCGGAGGGCAACGGAAGTCGCTACGAACAGCGGGCGATCTTCTACCCTCGGGGGCTGCTGGGCCGGGTCTACTGGTACGCCGGGCGTCCGCTGCAGGCAGTGGCCCTGGACCGTCGGGTCAAGAAAGTGATCGCGCAGGTCCGCTAGCTACGGCCGGCTGAGCGCGGACACGTTGTCGTTGTCGGCTTGGACCGCGGCGAGCATGTTCTCCACCACGTTCTTGCCGAGTGCCGTCGCGGTCGGTAGTTCAATCGGGTACTTGCCGTCGAAGCATGCGCAGCACAGCCTGCTGGCCGGCTGTTCGGTGGCGGCGATCATGGCCTGCTTGGAGATATACCCGAGGGAGTCGGCGCCGATCGCCTGGCGCACCGACTCCAGCATCTCGTCCTCGTCGGTCTGGGTTCCCGGGGCGTTGGCGATCAGTTCGGCCGGAGTGGCGAAGTCGATGCCGTAGAAGCAAGGCCACTTCACCGGTGGTGAGGCGATCCGGACGTGTACCTCCACCGCACCGGCCTCGCGCAGCATCCGGATCAGCGCGCGCTGGGTGTTGCCGCGCACGATGGAATCGTCGACGACGATGAGACGCTTGCCGCGGATGACTTCCTTGAGCGGGTTGAGTTTTAGTCGGATACCGAGTTGCCGAATGGTCTGCGAGGGCTGGATGAAGGTGCGTCCGACATAGGCGTTCTTCATCAGGCCCTGTCCGAACGGAATACCGGACTCCTGGGCGTAGCCGACCGCTGCGGGGGTGCCCGACTCGGGAACGCCGATCACCAGATCGGCCTCCACCGGCTTCTCCCGGGCCAGACGCCGGCCGATGTCCACCCGGGCGGCATGCACGGAGCGGCCGCCGATGACGCTGTCGGGCCGTGCCAGGTACACGTACTCGAAGACACAGCCCTTCGGGGTCGGCGGGGCGAATCTGGTCGAGCGCACGCCGTCGGAATCGATCGCCAGCAGTTCACCGGGCTCGATATCGCGGACGAAGGATGCGCCGACGATGTCGAGCGCGGCGGTTTCAGAAGCCACCACCCAGCCGCGGTCCAGTCGACCCAGCGAAAGCGGCCGTACCCCATACGGATCGCGGGCGGCATACAGCGTGGTCTCGTCCATGAAGACCAGGCAGAACGCCCCGCGTACGGTCGGCAGCAGTCCCAGGGCGGCCTGCTCGACGCTCGAGTCCGCCGCGCCACCGGCCAGCAGGGCGCCGAGGATGTCGGAGTCGGTGGTGGCCGCACCAGGGGCGTTGTGGTTGATCAGGCCTGCCCTGCGGGCCCGCGCCGCCAGGTCGGTGGTGTTGACCAGGTTGCCGTTGTGTCCCAGCGCGACACCGGTGCCGGCGGCGGTGTTACGGAACACCGGTTGGGCGTTCTCCCAGGTGGTGGACCCGGTCGTCGAGTATCGGCAGTGCCCGATGGCGACGTGGCCGGGCATTGCGGCCAAAGTCTGCTCATCGAACACCTGGCTGACCAGGCCGAGATCTTTGAACACCAGCACCTGGGAACCGTCACCGACCGCGATACCGGCCGCCTCCTGGCCGCGGTGCTGCAGCGCGTAGAGGCCGTAATAGGTCAGTTTTGCGACTTCCTCGCCGGGAGCCCAGACGCCGAAGACGCCGCACTCTTCACGAGGTTCGTTCTCCACTTGGGCGGTCACATTGCTCCCTTGCGGGTCGGTGGCGGTCTTGAGTCTACGGCGGCGGGGGGTTAAAGCGGGAATTCACGTGAGATGCGTCACCGTTTTCGGCCGCTGTCAGCGTAAGCAGGGGAAATAGCGATGCGACAGCGCCCGAGCGGGATCCGGACAGGTTCAGCCGCCCGTCGGCGGCTGCCTCGCCGAACGCAGCCAGCCCGGTGGCCAGAAGCAGCCAGGTTCGGGGATCGGTTTCCACCACGTTCGGCGGTGTGCCGCGAGTATGCCGTGGACCCGAAATGCATTGCACAGCAACGAAAGGCGGCACTCGAACCTCGACGGTCGCGCCAGGTGCGCGGGCGGCCAGCGCGCGGGCTGTCAGCCGTACCGCAGCGGCCAGGTCAGCCCGATCGGGTGGGGGGGCGCCGTCGTCGTGCAGCCAGCGCTGCACTGCGAGGACGGCATCGCGGACCTGCCGGGGGTCGACGTGCCGGCTCATCGGTCCCGGCCGCGTTGCACGGCCAGGGCGGCGATCGCCCCGGCCTCATTGATCGCCAAGTGGGCCAGCATCGGGGCCGCCAGACTCCCGGAACGTTCCGCGAGCAGGGCAAACACCCAACCCGCCAGGCCGGTTGCCGCGACGGTCGGCACTATCGGTTCGCCGGTACCGCGGGCGTCGGGGATGTGGGTGAGTCCGAAGGTCAGGGCCTGCAGCAGCCTCCCGCCGGTCGGCCCGAATGCTCCGGCGGCCAACGTTGCCAGAGCCCCGCGGAAGGCGGTCTCCTCCGACCACACCGTGCCGAGGGGAATCTCCACGCCCAGCCAGTGAGCCCGTCGTGAGGGCAAACTCCGGACGGCCATCGCAGTCCGGACCTTAGGCACTGCAGCGCTGGCGGCTACCCCGGCGGCCACCGCACCGGCCACGGCCAGGCCACTCCGCACGCCCGAACGCAGGGCCGGGGGCTTGAAGCCCAGTGGCGCACCGGCGAGGGCGGCCAGCGCCGTTCCATAGGCGGCCTGGGCCAGGGGGTGGCGCCGCCACGGTTGGTCCAAGCCCGCGGTGAAACTCCATCCCACCAGCGCGGCCGCGAGTCCCACCGCCTTGACGCGTCGAGCGTCGACTTGTTGCCGTGAAATCGAGGAATTTGCGCCAACAAGTCGACGCTCGACGGGAGCTTTCATGCAAACTCCGGCCCGCCGGCGGCCATCGCCTTCTCCAGTGACCGACGGATGCGTTCGGTGTCGAGCTGGGTCCAGCCCGGCGGCGCCGCGACCGCCACCCATCCGTCGAGTTGGGTGTCGCCGTAGTTGTGGCCATGCCCGGTCGGGGTGCCGGTCGAATTGGTGACGTTGCCCGCCATATCTGCGGTGACCTGCCAGAACGTCACGATGGGATACCACGCCATGGCGGGACTCCGATCGAAACCTGGTGGTTCATCGAGCCAGTCCGGCTTGCGGAACAGTAAGTCCGGAGACCACCAGACCACTGGGTCGGAGGCATGTTGCAGGAACAGAACGCGCGTTGCTGCCCAGGGCGGCGCCGCGGCGACGGAGGCTATTTCGCCGGGACCGGAGGCCTGGGCGAACCGCACGATGCGGCCGTTGTCGTAGCGGGGCTGGACTTCCGGCGTACCTGGATCCCGGCGCTGGGTGAGAGCGCTCCACAGGTTGCTGGAGTTCGGCGGGCCCACCCACAGCACCGACGTGAAATCCAGGTACTCGACGTCGGGCAGGTATCCGAAGGCGGCTTGCCCGGCCATCGAGCCCAGGCTTTCGCCGTACAGGGCAAGTCTGGGCCGGGCGGTCGCCGACCACTGCAGCCAGCGGGCGTGGACGGCGTCGACCATGGCCCGGCCGGCCTCCACCGATTTATCCCGGTCGGCAAGGAACGAGATCCAACTCGGCAGGTAGGAATACTGCATCGCGACCAACGCGGTGTCGCCGTTGTACATCGACTCGATCGCGCGGGTCGCCACCGGGTCCACCCATCCCGTTCCAGTGGTGGGAATGATCACCAACAACTTGCGCTCGAATGCGCGGGTGCGCTGCAACTCCGACTGCAGCAGGGCGACCCGAGCCTCGGTGGTGGGGGCTGACTGCAGTCCGGCGTAGATCCTGATGGGTTCCTTTGCCGGACGGCCGTTGAGTTCGGTGAGTTCGGCGGCGCCCGGCCCGGTGCCGACGAAGTTACGGCCCTGAAATCCCAGCGTCGCCCACTGGGCGAATGATGCTGGGCTGCCTGATCTTTCCGGTTGCATCGGTTGCTCGACACCGGTTCGTGTGCTGCTGTTCTGCGGCTGGAAGACCGCGCTGGCCACAGCTAGCAGTCCGCGGACCAGCACCCCGTTGATCAGCGTGACGATCAGGACGACAACGATCGCGGTTCCGATGAACGTGGCCACCTCGTCGTTGACATCCCAGCGGCGGATCATCAGCCGGGCCAGCGCCTTGATGGCGTCTTTGACCAATCGTGCCGCCGCGATCAGCAACGCCCCGACACCCAGCGCAACCGCAACGGTGCGCAGGTAGGTCGCCGTGGCGGGGCCCTCGATGCCCATCAGTGCGGCGACCTGCCGCTGCCAGGCGGCCGCGGGCACCACCATCAGCACGCTAGACCCGACAGCGAGGACGACGACCGCGGCGTGCAGGGCCAACCGCCACCGCCGCGGCAATGGCCACCAGTCGCGGCCGCGCAAAGCGAGGGTCCGCACAACCGCGCCGACCAGCACCCCGATGCCGTATCCGATGGCAGCGGTGATGCCGCCGATGATGCCGCCCATCAACCAGTCTCGAGGCAATAGCGAAGGAGTCAGCGAAAGGCAGAAGAATACCGCGGCGAACAGCACGCCGGTGAAGTCCAGGCGAACCAAACTCCACGCCCAGGGCAGCACCGACTCCCGCGTCATCCGAAGAGCCTGGGCAGCACCTCTTCTGATGTACTGCGCAGTTCCTCCAATGTGACGCTGAAAAGTCCCTGCACCTCAACGGAATCCGATCCGTCATCGGAAACCCCGATGCGGGTGACTGGCAGCCCGCGTGCTTCACACATCGCCCGAAATCGGCTCTCCTCGGTGCGCGGAATCGCCACCAGCGCTCGACCCGAGGACTCCGAGAACAGGAAGACGAACGGATCGATATCCTCGGGAAGCACTATGCGGCAACCGGTTTCGCCGGCCAACGCCGCTTCCACGATGGCTTGCATAAGGCCACCCTCGCTGAGGTCATGGGCGGCCGAGGCCAGCCCGTCGCGAGAAGCTGCGACGAGGACCTCCGCGAGTAACTTCTCTTGTGCCAGGTCGACTTTCGGGGGCAGCCCGCCGAGATGATCGGCGGTGACCTGCGCCCAGACCGAGCCGTCGAACTCGTCCCGAGTTTCACCGAGCAGGAACAGCGCCTCCCCCGGTTCGTTACCCAGACCCGTGGGCAGCCTGCGACGAACGTCGTCGAGGACACCGAGGACACCCACTACCGGGGTGGGCAGGATCGGGGTGGCTCCGGTCTGGTTGTAGAAGCTGACATTGCCGCCGGTGACCGGGATGCCCAGCGCCGCGCAGCCATCGGCCAGTCCGCGGACCGCCTGGGCGAACTGCCACATCACGCCGGGGTCCTCCGGTGAGCCGAAATTGAGGCAGTTGGTCACCGCGATCGGCGTCGCCCCGGTCACCGCGACGTTGCGGTAGGCCTCGGCCAGAGCCAACTGCGCGCCGGTGTAGGGGTCTAGTTGTGTGTAGCGACCGGAGGCGTCGGTGGATACCGCGATGCCGCGGTGCGTATTCTCGTCGATGCGCAACACCCCGCCGTCGGCGTGCTCGGCCAGCACGGTGTTGCCGCGCACGTAGCGGTCGTACTGTTCGGTGATGTACGCCCGACTGCACAGGTGCGGACTGCCCAGTAGCGCAAGCAGAGTCGCGCGCAGTTCCGCGCCCGTGGTGGGTCTGGGCAGATTGGCCGAGGTGTCTGCGTTGAGCGCATCCTGGGTATCGGGGCGGGCCAACGGACGCTGGTAGATCGGGCCCTCGTGGGCGACGGTGCGGGGCGGGACGTCGACGACGGTCTCGCCGTGCCAGGTGATCTTGAGCCGGTCGCCGTCGGTGACTTCGCCGATCACGGTGGCCAGCACATCCCACTTCCGGCACACCGCCATGAACTTCTCGACGTTGTCCGGTGTGACCACCGCGCACATACGTTCCTGGGACTCGCTGGACAGCACTTCAGCCGGTGTCATGTTCGCCGCGCGCAGCGGTACCTGGTCCAAATCGATGGCCATGCCGCCGTCACCGGCGGAGGCGAGTTCAGATGTGGCACAGGACAACCCGGCGCCGCCGAGATCCTGGATGCCGACGACCAGCCCGGCCGCGTACAACTCCAGGCAGCACTCGATGAGCACCTTCTCGGTGAATGGATCACCGACCTGGACGCTGGGCAGTTTCTTTCGGCCGGCACCCGACTCGTCCCCGGAGAAGGTATCCGAGGCGAGCACCGAGACCCCGCCGATGCCGTCCAGTCCGGTGCGGGCCCCGAACAGGATGATCTTGTTCCCAGTCCCCGAGGCGAAGGCCAGGTGCAGATCCTCCTTGCGCAGCACCCCGACGCACATCGCGTTGACCAACGGGTTGCCCGCATAGGAGGCATCGAAGACTGTCTCGCCGCCGATATTGGGCAGCCCCAGGGAGTTTCCGTATCCGCCGATACCGCGCACCACGCCGTCTACAACCCGCCGGGTGTCGGGCGCGTCTGCCGCGCCGAAGCGCAACTGGTCCATCACCGCCACCGGGCGCGCGCCCATCGCCATGATGTCGCGGACGATGCCGCCCACCCCGGTGGCCGCACCCTGGTAGGGCTCCACGTAGGAGGGGTGGTTGTGCGACTCGACTTTGAAGGTGACCGCCCAGCCGTCGCCGATGTCGACCACGCCGGCGTTCTCTCCGATACCGGCCAGCATGCCGGCCCGCATCTCGTCGGTGGTGGTCTCGCCGAAGTAGCGCAGGTGCACCTTGGAGGACTTGTAGGAGCAGTGCTCGCTCCACATCACCGAGTACATGGCCAGCTCGGCGTCGGTGGGCCGGCGGCCGAGGATGTCGCGGATGCGCTGGTACTCGTCGTCCTTGAGCCCGAGTTCCCGGTAGGGCTGCGGGTGGTCAGGAGTGTCGTTGGCGTGCTCGACGGTGTCGACGGTCTGCGTCACGGGGTCAGTCTAGTGAGGGGTCACGGCCGAGGCGCGGCCACGCAGAACGCGTTGCCGTCCGGGTCGGCCAGTACCACCCAACGGAAGCCGGGGCCGAAGGAGTGCCGGCTGGTCTCGGTGGCTCCGAGGCCGATCAGACGGTCCACTTCGGCATCCAGATCATCGGCCAGCATGTCCAGGTGTACGCGGTTCTTCCCGGGGGTGGGAGCATCGACCCGCTGGAAACCGAGCCCCGGCCAGTTCTCCCGGGCCACCACGACGAAATCCCCGCCCGGCAGGTCCACCGCGGAACCGCCGACCGCTTCGGCCCACCATGCGGCCAGCCGCTGCGGGTCGGTGCAGTCGACGGTGATCATCTCCATCGACAGGGTCATGAGACCCAAGCCTATCCGGCACCTGTTGCGCTGTGGCGCTGTATCGAGGGTCAGCCGATCCCGATCGCTCGTGCTGCCGCGTTCGCCGCTCGTGTTCCCGACACATGCCGCAGCAGTAGCAGGCCGTCCAGTATCGCGATCGAGGCCAGCGCCATCCGCCGCCGCTCGGCCCCGGTCGGCGCGATGATCCGGGGCTCGATCCAGTCCACCCAGCGTTCGATGATCACCGGCGCCAGAGAGACATAGGGTTCGCGTCGGGCGCTGGCCAGCCCGATGATCTCGAGATACACCGCGAAGATCGGGTCCGCCGAGGGCGAGGCCAGCACCGGCCAGGCCCGCCGTTGCAGTTCGTCGGCCGGGAGTGCGGTATCGCCGAACGCGGCGGCGAGGGTGGCTTCCATCTGCTCGCCGAGGGCTCCGATCACAGCGGCGATCATGTCGTCCTTGGTCGGGAAGTAGTAGACGACGGTACGGTCGCTGATCCCAAGACTCGCGCCCACCGATCCGAAGGTCAGCGAACCGATACCCGATGTGGTCGCCAGCCGGGTTGCCGCGGCAAGCAGGTCGTCCCGGGAGTGCTTGTAACCCACCGCTTGATCGTAGTGGTAGCGGCGACTACACTAATTGTAGTCACAACTACAAATTACGGGAGTGGATATGGGCAAGCGTGATTTGGCGCCCGCGACGACGGGTCTGGTGGTCGGGGCACTGGTGGCTTTCGGTTTCGCCCTGTTGATCAGGCTGCTGCCGGAGTCGCTGTTTCTGCAGGGCCACTGGCGAGTCGCGGTGTACGCGCTGTGCGCCGCGGCCGCTCCCCCTACGGTGCTCTTCCTGCAGTGGATCGCCCGGATCCGCGGACTCGACCAGCGCGAGGTCTTCTACTGGGGGGCTGCGGGCGCGATGACCTTCGACGGATTGGCGATCGGCTTTGCGCCGCACCTCTACGGCCAGACCGGGCAGGCGCTGGCCTGGACGGCGTCTGCACTGATCTTCGCCTTCGCCGGCCTGCTCATCGCGGGTCAGGTCATGCTGGGACGAGCGGCCCCCGCGACGAGCCTTCGGCGGTCATGAGTTCACGGGCGACCTGGATCACGTGGCTGCAGGTCGTTCTCGCCGGGCTGCTGGCCTACGCGCTGGTACTCCTGTTCGCCGGTTCTGTTGCGGCACAGCTGTTCTCCGCACTCGGGTTCGGCCCACCGGAATCGATCGACAGCACCGCGGTGCGCAACTACCTGAAGCTCCCGTTCATGGTGCTGGGCGCAGTGCTGGCCGGTTGGGCCGTGATGATGATGCACATCGTGCGGGGACCACTGCGCGACGGATCGCCCTGGGCGCGGTCGATTCTCATTCGATCGGTGGCGGTGTGGTTCGTCCTCGACACGGGGATGTCGCTGGTGCTGGGGTTTCCGACGCACGCGGTGTTCAACCTGATCTTCCTCGCCGCCCTGGGGATTCCACTGCTGGCGCTCAGGTCGCCCTGAACGCCGCCACACAGATCGGCGCGGTGATCTCGAGGGACCGGCAGCTAAACGCGGGACTGCCCGCGCCCGCACGCGGCGAGTAATGCTTCGGCGGTCGCATCGGAGGACGCCGGATTCTGACCGGTGATCAGCAGGCCGTCATGTTCGACATGGCTGTTCCAGTCCTCTGCGCGACGGTAATCGCCGCCGTTGGCCCGAAGCATCTCCTCGACGAGAAACGGGACCACATCGGTGAGCCCCACCCCGGCCTCCTCGGTGTTGCTGAATCCGGTCACCCGTTTTCCACGGACCAACGGCACGCCAGCGGGGTCCTTCGCGTGGCGCAGCACGGCCGGCGCGTGGCAGACCGCGGCGACCGGCTTTCCCATACTGATCGCGCGCTCGATGAGGGCGATCGAGTCGGTGTCTTCGGCCAGGTCCCACAGCGGCCCATGCCCGCCCGGGTAGAAGACGGCATCGAAGTCCGCGATGTCGACAGTGGACAGCGGCACGGTGGCGGCCAGTGCGGCGCGGGCGTCTTCGTCGCCGTCAAACCGCCGGGTCGCGGCGGTCTGGGCGTCGGCTGCCTCGCTTTTCGGATCGATCGGCGGCTGGCCACCCTTGGGGGACGCCAGCGTCAGTTCGGCGCCGGCATCCCTCAACACGTAGTAGGGCGAGGCGAACTCCTCAAGCCAGAAGCCGGTCGGATGGCCGGTGTCGCCGAGTTGGTCGTGAGACGTCAGGACCATGAGAATCTTCACCGAACGAGCTTGTCACATGTGACAGATCACGAGGCAGCCCGCACCCTGGCGCCGGCAAAGCGGGCCATCACGGCGCGCGGGAGGAACCGGTACCCGGTGGCCGCAAGTTTGTTCGCCGCGCCAGGGATGACGGTGGGGGCTCGGCCGTCGAAGAAGGCGCGCAGGCCGAATTCGGCGACATGGTCGGCGGACTGACGGCCCCGTGTCATGAACTCCTTGTTGCCCGGTGCCTGGAAGAACCCGGTCTCGGTGGCCCCGGGGCACAGCGCCATCACCCGCACGCCGGTGGTGCGGGTTTCGGCCCATAGCGCCTCGGTGAACGACAACACGAACGCCTTCGTCGCTCCATACACCGCCATGGTGGCCAGCGGCTGGAAGGCCGCCGTGGAGGCCACGTTCAGAATTCCGCCGCGGTCACGCTTGAGCATCGCGGGCAGCAGTCGTGCGGTCAGGTCGACCAGCGACGAGCAGTTGAGTTGGATCTCGCGGGCGAGGTTCTCGGGGTCCTCCTCGGCGACCGGGTTATGTGACCCGAAACCGGCGTTGTTGATCAGCACGTCGACTTCGAGACCGCGGGCGGTGAGATCCGCGTTCAGCGCGGCTCCGCTGCCCGGTTCGGCGAGGTCGGCGGCGATCACCTCCACATCGATGCCGGGGTGATCCGAACGCAGCTGCTTGGCCAGCGTCTGCAGCCGGTGCTCGCTGCGGGCGGTAAGCACCAGGTTGTGCCTGCGCCGGCCCAGCTGCAGCGCGAATTGTTCCCCGATTCCGCTGCTGGCTCCGGTCACGAGAGTGGTTGTGGGTTGTGCGGTCATGGGCTGCCTTCCTGTGCGGTGTCGAAAGCGGGGCCGTCGGCCCGGTCGACGTCGGTGAACTCGCGCACCGCCCCGGTGCTGCGCAGCGTCTCGATGAGGTCCACTCGGTAATCCTCCCGGTTCAGACCTGCTGAACCAGCGAATTGAGCGCTGCGACAACGGCTTCGGGGGCCTCTAGCGGGGCCAGGTGCCCGCACGATGGAACTACCTCGATGCTCGCTCCGACGGCCAGTCGGGCCAACGGCATAGCTTCGTCCGGCGGATACAACGCGTCCTCGCCACCCATCAGGATCGTCGTCGGCACCCGCAGCCGCGGAAGCACATCGGCTAGGCCGGGAGAGCCGGCCAGCACAGTGCGCACCGTATCCGTCGCCGCCGCGCGGTCGAAATCGCCGAAGGCGGCCACGAAGTCCGCCACCCGTTCGGGGTGTTTCTGCTTGGTGGCCGCGGCGATCATCGACCGGGCCACACCTTTGCCCCAGAACGCCGTCGAACCGAGCCATCTGGTGCCGAGCACCTGCATGCGGTGCCCACCCAGGCTGGGTGCCAGCGGGGTGTTCATCATCAGCACCGCCGCGGTGCGCTCGGGTGCCTGCACCCCTACGTGTGCAGCGACCTGTCCGCCCCACGAACAGCCGGCGATGACGGCCTTCTCGATGCCCAGTTCGTCGAGCAGGTCGACCACCGCCGCGGCGTGCACGCGGGGCTGGACGTCCCCGGCCGGCGGGCTGCTCCGACCGAAGCCGGGTCCGTCGACGGCAATGGTGCGCCACTGCCCACCCAGCAGGCCGGTGACCTGACGGTAGAGCCGGTGGTCGCTGAACAGTGAGGGCCACAGCACCACCGGCTCACCGCTGCCGTGGTCGGCGACCGCCAGCGTTCCGAGCCTCGTTTCGACCCGCTTGTTGAGCGCGCTCACTTCGCCACTATGCCCACTGCCGCATGGTCGCTGATCCAATTGCCGTGGAATCCGAATGGAACCCGCTGCGGCAGAGGAACTCTGGCCACCGGACCGGTTGTCACATCGCGGGCGTCGAGGATGACGAACTCGCTGCTGTCGGTGGTCGCGTCGTAGACGTAGCTCATCAGCCAGCCGTCGTCCTCGCTCGCCGGGTGCTCCCGCGCCACGAAGTCGGGCTCCCCCGAGCCACGGCCGGCGCCGAGGTGGTGCACATCGACGGTGCCCTTGTCGAAGTCATGCTTGTAGATGTCGCCGGGTGCGAAGCCATCGCCGACGCCGACGCCGTAGCCGAAACGGTGTCGGTCCGCCGAGACCGACGGCGCGACGCGGGGGAACTCCATCGTCCGGTCGTCGAGTTGCTGCTGACGGACCTTGCGGCGCACCGGGTCGACGGTCCAGCGGTACAGGCTTGGCAGGCAGTCCCCGGCCGGGCCGAGAATGTCGCGATCGAACATCCTGTCGTAGCGGCAGATATCGATGACGACGGTGCCGTCCTCGGCGTCGTAGGCGTTCATCGGGTGATAGGCGTAGCACGGGTCGAGATCGCACCAGATGATGTCCGCGGCGTCGGTGCTCGACCGGGGTAACAGTCCGACGCGCGGGGTGTAGTCGGGGTTCCAGCGGAACGGGAAGCGCCCCGCGCCGACGAGGTCGAAGTCGACGGTCACCGGCAGGTCGTAGACCACGGCGTAATTCCGGGTCAGCGACATGTCGTGCACCATGACCATGGCCGGCAGCGGGATGTCGACGCTCTTGGCGACCCGGCCGTCGGCGCCGACGACCACGTACTTGATGTGGTCGAACCACTGCGCCCAGGCATGACACATCGCGTGCAGCTCGCCGGTGAGCGGGTCGAACTTGGGGTGTGCGGTGAAGGCCCCGGGCAGGGTCCCGGAGAACGTCCCCACCCCGTCGGTGCCGAGTTCGTAGCCCAGCTGCACCGGCGGGCCGCCGCCCTCCACGATCGCCAACGTTTCCCCAGCCCAGGCCAGGACGTTGGTGTTGGGCGCGCCAGGTGGATCGTCGGCGGTAGGCATCTCGCCCAACGCTTCTCGCACCGCGCGACTGCGCACATAGCGGTTGCGGTACCACTCGGCGCGGCCGCCGCGCAGCCGCACGCCGTGGACCATCCCGGGTCCGGCGAACCAGTGGTGCTGCTCGGGTCTCTCGACGGTCACCGGGTTGGGTCCGTTGCGCAGATACCGGCCCTCCAGTTCAGCCGGGATCTTCCCGATCACCTCCAGATCGAAGGCCGTCACCTCGCTGGCTACCGGTCCGAAGTTGCCCTTCAGATAGATGTTGTCTGGTTTCATCACTCCACCTCAGTTGCTGATGCTCGGCGTCGAATGGATGATTTCGGCGGATGCCGCCTGATCGAGGAGGTAGCGCGCGGCCGAGGCGGCGGTGATCGACAGGCCGATCCCCCGGCCGTCGGGGCTGATGCGCAGCGGCTGCTCGGGGCCCTCGACGATGTTCGGGAGGCGCACCGCGCACCACTCGACCGCGCTCTCGCGGAGCCTGGCCTCCATCCGGTTCTTGTCGTCGATGATGGGGCGCAGCCAGCGTACGAAGAGCGGGATGACGATCCGGTTAGCGAACCAACTGCCGCTGCCGCCGGCTCCCACGTTCGACATACACACAATCCGCGGGACGCGCTGCTGTTCCATCGAGGCGAGGGTGACCAGTACCGAGTCCGAGATCAGCGAGGTCGGCGTGCCGTCCCCCTTGCCGCCGATGCCCAGGCAGTGGATGACGGCGTCGGCGTTACGAATACACCGCTCGACGTCGCTCGGCTCCACGGGACTGCCGCCGATAACCGTGAGTCGCGGATGGCTCAGCGGCACTCTGTGCGGCTCACGAACCAGCGCCGTGACCTCGTGCCGGTCCTCGAGAGCCTGGGCGACGACAAGTCCACCCGTGAGGCCGGTGGCGCCGAAGACGGCCAGCTTCATGCCGCCGCCCAAGGCGCCCGCGACAGCTCAAGGGCCCGGGGGATGTTCACAATGTGAACTTTACCCCTGGTGTTCACACTGTCAACATAAAAATTTCGTCAGCGATCGCGGCGCCTCGTGCAGCGCGCAGTCGGGGAGAGCGAGGAGTTAGCGCACCGAGGGCCGGGGCCGTGGTGGAATTCCCCGTTCACCGAACGGGTAGGCGCGCGCACATTGCCCGGGTTCACTCATCGCCGACCTTGACGACGTCGGCCCAGATGGGTCCGGCGGCGACCGCGGTGAAGGGTGTTGCGACGGGGAAATCATCGGTGCTGGAACGTATGTCGGTGGCGCGGACGATGGTCGCCAACGCCACGGTGGCCTCGAGCATGGCGAAGTGGTCGCCGATGCAGGATCGCGGACCACCGCCAAAGGGCAGGTACTGCCAACGGTCGCGGTCAGCTGAATTCCTGGGGCTGAACCGGTCGGGGTCGAACTCCAGCGGCTTGTCCCAAAGTGCGGGATCGCGGTGCAGGGCGCTGATCCCGACCACCAATTCGGTACCGGCCTCGATGCGGTACCCGCTCACGTCGATGTCGTGCAGCGCGGTCCGGGTGACGATCGGCGCGGGCGGGCACAGCCGCAGCGCCTCGTTGAGCACCGACACGGTGTAGCGCAGCTCGGGCACGTCGGCCGGGCCGAGACGGCGTCGACCGAGGCCGGAGACCTCGGCGCGCACCCGGTCCTGGACGTCGCGATGGTGGCCGAGGGCCCACAGCGCATAGCTCAGCGTGGTCGACGTGGTGTCGTGCCCGGCGATCAGGAAGATCACCAGTTCGCCGCGGATCTCGGCGTCGGACAACGGCCGTCCGGTCTCGGGATCCTCGGCTCGGATCAGGGCCTGCACCAATGGCGCGTCGTGTTCGGGGTCGGCACGGCAGGTCCGCAGGATCTCCCCGGCCAGCCGGTGCAGCGCGGAGCTGGAAGCGCGGGCTCGCCGGCGCGCCGGGGTCGGCAGCCATCGCGGGGGACGCAGCGGACTGGCGCCTCGGTCGGCGATGTAGTGCGCCGCCGTCCGGACCGGGTCGGCCACGGCATCGGTTCGGGACTCCAGATCCAAACCGAGCACCGAGCGCCCGAGTGCCCCCAACGTCACCCGGCGCGCCTCGACGTCGAGGTCGATCCGTGCCCTGTCGGGCCAGCGGTCGGCGACGGACTCGGCGACCTCGGCCATGTGGCCGCCGAATCGGTGCACGTTGTGTTTGGTGAAGACCGGTTGCAGCGCCCGACGGCGCGGTAGCCATTGCTGGTAGCGCAGATCAAAAAGGTTGGGCCCCAGAAGATCACGCATCTCGCCGTGCACCGAGGTGCGCTCCATATCCTCGGCGCTGCGGCCCAGGACATCGCGGGCCGCCTGCGGCGAGGTAACGACGACCACCGGCGGCACCAGCCACCGGGGACCGAGATGCAACCGGGTTACCGGGCCGCCGGCGTCTCGCAGTGTCTCCGGCCCGGTGTCAAATGCCCGGATCGCCCTCAATTGGTGCCGCAGCGACAGAGGACTGCGCGGTGCCAGTGGCAGTTCCCCGACCGAGACGGTCCCCGCGTTCCGTTCCATGACTCTCCCAGCCCGACATATTCTTGGCCGTCAGTCAAGAGCTTTCTTGATGGAAAGTCAAGAAGATGTCGCTGGCCTCCACCGGACTGGCGTTAGCCTCATGTCCATGCCCCCCAACCGGCGCCGCATCCCGCGCGAAGACCGCCTCGAGTCCGTCATCGCCGCGGCACGGCAGCGCTTCGAGAACCACGGCTACAAGGGCACCAGCATCGCCGAGATCGCCGCCGACGTCGGCGTCAACGCGGGGTCGATCCACTGGTACTTCCCGGCCAAGGACGACCTCTTCGCCGCCGTGTTGGCGCGGGTCTCTGCGGACTCAAGAGCCTCCGTCGACGCCGCCCGGACCGCCGGGGCGAGCCCGATGGAGGCCCTGGTGGGCTTCCTGGCGACCGCGGAGCGCTACCGCGGAATGCACATCGACGCCCACGACCGGGTCGGGGAGAGTGACGCCGTCGCCGGCGTCCACGAGGAGTTCCATGCCTGGCTCGACGACCTCCTGCTGGCCGTCGTGCGGCCCCGACTAGACGCCGACACCGACATCGACCTGATCGCCGACACCGCGCACATCATGTTCGAGGGATTGCTGGGCAGCACCATTCCCCGCGACCGGCCCTTCGGCGAGATCGTGCAGTTCCTCGTCGACATGCTGGTCGCCGCCGGGCCGCAGGCCCGTCTGCGGAGGGGCCGTGCCCCGGGAACCGCTCAGCCGACCGGGGTCCCCCACTCGATAAGTTCCCCTTCGTAGTCCACGTAGGCCACGCTCGTGGGAGCGGGGCCGGTGACGTCGAAGTAGAACTTGCCGGTGACCGATCCCGCAGGCGGCAGCGCGGCTGGGTTGACCCCCAGGGGGCTGGCCACGTTCCACAGGACCGGGTAGTTCTGGAAGCCCGATCGGGCGAAGAATCCAGTCATCACCGGAACGCCGCCATCGGCGAGTTCGGCGGTGGCGGTCGCCTCCCACAGCGCGCCCGCAACCCGGTAGGGAATCGCGTCCGCGCTGGGCCGCAGGTCGCTGATGGTCCATTCCTGGTCGATCTCGAAATCCTCACCGTTCTCGATGTCAATCAGGTCGACGTCCGCGGTGCCGCCGAGGTCGACGGTTTCCGCAGCAGCCTCGGCCGGGGTCAGGGCGGCCAGGGCGAAAGCGACGATAGCGGCGGCTCCGAGAGCCCTCGGTGGTGTCATCCGGTGTAACCCCCTTCGCCGGGCCGGAGTCCGAGGCCGGCCACTTTATAGAAACCAATGTCGCTAATTATAGATCATGAATTGCTTCCCGGCGAGAAGAGGCCTGCTTCGGGATCAGGTCAAGCAATGCCCGGCGTGCCGCGGGGAGCCGACGCCGCCGGGCCGACTCGCGGGCGGCGATGTCGGCGGCGGCGAGCACCAGGATTCGCGCGGTCTGCTCAGGGTGGGCGGCGATCCCGCGCAGATCGCCGGAGAGAACCAGTGCCGCTTGGCGGTTGCGCCGATCGACCTCGGCTGCGATCGCCGGTTCCGTGCGAGCGTCGATCAGCAGCGCCCGCACTCCGGCCAAGGTTCGACATGCGTCGAGAAAAGCAACGATGCGTCGGCCGGCTCGCTGCGGACCCGGTTCGGCGTCCGACGTCGCGCCGATCACGTCGGCGAACACGCTGTCGTGGAACCACTGGTGCAACGCGACCATGAACGCCGCGCGGTCGGGGAAGTGAATATAAAAGGTGCCCTTGGCATGTCCAGCCGCCGCGGTGATCTGGGCGACCGACAGCGAACGCAGGCCGTCACGTTCGGCCAGCGCGATCCCCGCGCTGATCAATTCCCGGCGCGTCGGATGGTCGTGGTCGGCCCGGCTCCCGGGACCTCTGCGCCGGAGCGGTGCCGGCGGGCCTGTCACGCCGGGAGCTCGCGACGCAGCCGGACAAGGAACGGTGCAGTCCGGTCGAGGAATTCGTCGGGCCGCTCGAGGAACGGCTGGTGCCCGGCGCCGGGGAAGGTGAGCACCTCGGCGGCGGGCAGGGCCGCGCGCGCCCGCCGGCCGTCAACCGGCCAGGGCAGCACCGGGTCCCGGGTTCCCCACACCAGCAGAGTCGGGCAGCGCACCGCCGCGGCCAACGGCCGGGAGTCGTGACTGGGATCGGCGAAACTGCGCCACAGACGGGCGAAGACCTGCACCTGTTGCGGTGATCGCGACGCCTCTTCGGCGCGGGTGATCGCTGCGGTGACCCCCGGGTTGCGGCCGCGCAGGTAGAGCCGCGGCAGTAGCCGGTAGGCGCGTGGTGCCACCGCCGCCGATCCGATCAGCCTGCAGGCCAGGATGGTTGCGAACCAGCGTGGGGTGAACCCGCCTGGTGAGACCAGTATCAGACCGGCGACCAGGTCAGGCCGGTGGGCGGCGGCGTACAGCGCGGCGAAGCCGCCCACTGAATTTCCCAGCAGCACATGCCGGCCGCCGAGGCGGTCGAGCAGCCCCACGAGAAGACCGCCGAAGCCGACCGCGGTCTCGGGCTGACTCCGCGGGCTTGCGCCGTGGCCGGGCCAGTCGACGGCCGTCACCCGCCACCCGGAACGCACCAGTGGGCCGATTACGGCGCCGAAGTCGCGGCGGTCCCCGCCGTTGGCATGCAGCAGGATCAGTGACGGCCCGGCGCCGGCGGACTCGATGTGTAGTTCGTCTTCCAGCGGCGGTCGGGTGGTCACCGCCCCAGAATAGATGACTGCGTGGTCATCTATTTGCCGTTTTCGGTCAGCCGACGCCGATCCCGCGGGCCCCGGCGTGCGCAGTTCGCGCGCCCTCACGCCTTGATTCCATCCGCGGGCAGAGACGGCATGTCGGGTCGTGAACTTTACTCAGGGTGTTCACACTGTCAACATGGGTCGGGTGACACAGCTGAAGAACACGTACCACCACGGGGATCTGCGCAACGCGTTGGTGCTCACATCCGTGCGCCTCATCGAAGACGAGGGACTCGTGGACTTCAGCCTGCGGGCCGCCGCCCGCGAGGTCGGCGTCTCCGCCAACGCCGCCTACCGCCACTTCAACGACAAGTCCGACCTGCTCAAGGCGGTCGCCCAGCATGGATTCGAGCAGTTGGCCCATCGTATGCGCCGCGCGATGAGCGCCACCCGGACCGGCAGAGGTCCAGCGGAGTTGGCCGTCAACCGGTTCAAGGCCACCGGCCGGGCCTACGTGGCGTTCGCCCTGGACCACACCGAGCTGTTCGAGGTGATGTTCGGCGGCAGCGGTGCGCACCCGATCGTGCCCGGCGACCCGACCGACAACGAGGCCGGCGCCTACGGCCTGCTGGGTAGCGCGCTCGATGAACTGGTCGTCCATGGTGTGCTCGATCCGACACGGCGACCCGGCGCCGAACTCAAGGCCTGGGTCACCGTGCACGGCTTCGCCCGGCTGTGCCTCGACGGTGCGGTTGACCTCGCGTCGGGTTCCACGCGCGCGGCCGCCCTGGAGTCACTGCTCGATTTTGCGGTGGCCGGGATTTGCGGTTGACCAGACCTCACCCGGGGGACAGGAACGCTTGTAGCGCAGCGCTATAGGACTCGACGTCGGCCGCCCCCATGAGTTCGCGCGCAGAGTGCATGGCGAGTTGCGGTGCACCGACGTCGACGGTCGGTATGCCGGTGCGGGCGGCCGTCATCGGCCCGATCGTCGATCCGCACGGCAGGTCGGCGCG
>CAZADG010000025.1:0-7849 GCA_964483865.1 uncultured Mycobacterium sp.
TGCGCGGACTCCTTGGTCGGCGGCTCGCCCGGGCGCAGCTTGCGGTAGATGTCCAACAGCGCCTCGTCGGTGCCGGCGTTGTTGTCCTTCTCCAGGGTCGCCATCATGATCTCGGAGAAGCCGAACCGCTCGCGGATCTGCTCGTTGGTCCAGCCGAGCGCCTTGAGCAGGGTGGTGACCGGCTGGCGGCGTTTGCGGTCGATGCGCACGCCGACGGAGTCGCGCTTGTCGACGTCGAACTCCAGCCAGGCGCCGCGGCCCGGGATCACCTTGACGCTGTGCAGCGTCTTCTCGGTGGACTTGTCGATGGAGGAGTCGAAGTAGACACCGGGCGAGCGGACCAGCTGGCTGACCACCACGCGTTCGGTGCCGTTGATGATGAAGGTGCCCTTCTCGGTCATCATCGGGAAGTCACCCATGAAGACCGTCTGGCTCTTGATCTCGCCGGTGTTGTTGTTGATGAATTCGGCAGTGACGAACAGCGGCGCCGCGTACGTCATGTCCTTGTCTTTGCACTCGTCGACCGGCGCCTTGACCTCATCGAAACGCGGATCGGAGAAGCTCAGCGACATCGACCCCGAGAAGTCCTCGATAGGCGAGAGCTCCTCGAGCACCTCCTCGAGACCACCCTTGGGGTTGGGGTCGCCGGCCTCCTTGGCCTTGGCACGCCACCCGTCGTCGCCGATGAGCCACTTGAATGAGTCGGTCTGGACATCGAGCAGGCCTGGAACCTCCAGCGGCTCACGCAGCTTGGCGAAGGAGATTCGCTTCGGAGCCCCCGGAACGGAGTTCGAAGTGTTGTTCGTCGACTTGCTCTGGCTAGAGACTGCCAAGATGCATCCTTCCAGCACCTAACGCGGAAGCCCGGGATGCCGGCTTGAGCCGGCCCCTTCGCCGCTAATCTGCGAGGTTCGCGCTGGCGTGTTCCCGACCGGATCCGAATGACGCGCACGACACGTAAATGGTCTCCTGAACTGGGATAACCAGCTCAGACCAAGACCACGGTGTCAAGGTGCGAGTTGAGGATAGGCAGGGGGAAGCCAGCGCAACGTCCAACCATACCGCAGAACGGCGCCACGCTCAACCAGTGCATCCCTGGGGTGGGCTGACGCTGGCTGGCGAAGTTGCTACCCGGGACACATGCTGGACAACAGAGTGAACCGTCGAAGGCCTTCCGTCAAGCGATTTCGCAGTGTTTGGTCCGGTTTTTTCCTGGCAAACGGTCACACCGTCGCGGCCGAGGTGGGCGGGAACTGCTTGGTTTGCAGGATCCGGCCCGTGACGCCGAGTTCGTAGGCCTTTGCCACCAGAGCGTTGTAGGCCTCCTCGGTGATGACCTGATCGCGGGTCAGGATGTAGCCACTGCGAAGGCTGGCGTCGCTGACGATGGCCCAGCTGTAGTCGGGCGCGTAGTCGAGGATCCAGTAGTTGCCCGGCTCGTTGCCCTGGGGCAGCCTGGGGCCGAAGCCCACGGTCAGGCGGGTATTGGTCGGGCTGTTGACCGGCACGGCCGCACCGGTGATGTTGACCGCCGGGCCGTTCGGGCCGAAGTACCGGCCGGCGTTCTCCACCTTGATCGAGTTGTCCGGTTGCGGCGTGTAGGTGGCGGTGGTGTTCACCAACCCGACCGAGAAGAACTGCCGGACACTGCCCTGCTCGTACCACGTGCCGGCGTACTGGTTGACGTCCACCGGCGGCGGCGCCGGCAGCGTCGTCGCGCCGGCCTGGCCCATCACCAGCGACTGATTGCCGACGTAGGTGCCGTCGTTGGGGTTGCCGTAGGTGCCGTAGAACGGGTTGGAGGGGCCGTAGACGCCGCTGTAGAAGTCGTTCACCCAGCCGGTGGCGAAAGTGCGCACGGCCTCCTTGGCCCCGGGCGGTGACGTGCGGACGATGATGTCGCTGGCGATCGCCGCCAACCGGGCGAAGAAGGTGTCACCCTCCACGACGTCGGTGTGCGAACCGTTGTCGATCTGAACCCCGTTGAACCGGTCCGGGTACAGCAGGGTCATCGCCTCGGTGGCCAGCCCCCAGGCGTTCCAGTCCTGCGGCGGCGCGGCGATCTGGTAGTCCGGGATGCCGGCCGAATCCAACGTGGCGAGTTGCTCGGCGAACTGCGGCGGCCCGGAGACGCCGTCGAACATGACCACGCCGAGCAGGTTGACCGCGGCACCGTTGTCGACGGTGCCCGCGGCAGCCGTGGTGGCGAACCGGCCGCCCGCGGAATGTCCGGTCAGGATGAACTTCTCCGGCAGCGGGCCCTGCAGGCCGGCCAGGCTGGCGCTGAGGTTCAACGCGCCGCGGTCACCGAGGAACATCTCGGCGGCGGCTACCCCGGAGAAGGCGTCGTCGAACCAGTTGATCTGCGGCACCACGACGACACTGTTGGTCTCCTGTGCCAGCGCCTGGGCCATGTCGGCGTACCAACTCTTGAAGCCGAGGAAGCCGTGCTGCAGCCAGATGACACCGTTGGGCTGCACTGAGCCGTCAGCCTGGGTCGGGAAGTACCAGTCGGCCGGGGCCGCGTAGCCGTCGCCGGACGGGATGTTGAGCACCGCGCTGCCGGTGCGCAGCCCGGTGACCCCGTTGGACAGCGGCGGCACGATGACGCCGCTGATGCCGTTGTCGGTGCTGGTCGGGATGCCGCTGGAGATGTCCATGCCGAACAGCCCGAGCACCGCCGAGGTCAGCTTGTACAGCGGCGTGGAGGGGTTGGCGACCGGGGTGGGCAGGCCGATCGCGGCCGTCGGACCCATGATGATCGGCGAGTTCGCCCCGGCGTAGAAGCCGTACTCGGCGTCCTGCGGGGTGTTGCCGGCGTACATGTCGTTGAGCCAGCCGGTGCTCAGCAGGTGGGTGGCGGCGGTGTTGCCCGCCGGCACCCGCTGGGTGACCAGTTGCAGGACGAAATCGAACAACGGGCTTGAGCCGAGCACGGAGTCGACGTGCGAGCCGTCATTGAGCACCACCCCGACGAACTCCCCGGGCAAGGTGTTGACCAGTTGGTTGGTGGTGATGCCGAAGGCATTCCAGGTCTGGGCCGGCGCGGCGATCTGGTAGATCGGCGTGCCCGCGCCGGCCAGGGTTTCGACCTGCTGGGCGAAGCTGCCGTTGAAGGCGCCGTTGGAGACGCCGTCGTACATGACGACGCCGACCAGGTTGGCGTCCTGAGATTCGGAGCCCTCCCCGATGTAGTCCCCGCCGACCGCGCTGGCGAACCCGCCGCCGGCCGAGTGACCGGTCAGAGCGAACTTGCCCTTGAGTTGGTCGGTGTCACCGGTGTAACCGGCGGCGACCGCGCTGTCGATCAGAGCGGTGCGGTTCGGGTCCAGGAATGCAGCGGCCGCCGCCTCCTGGGAACTGGTGCAGATCAGGCAGCCGCCGGAGAGCGTGAACGGGATGGAGGACAGCGTCGGTGCGACCACGATGCTGTTGGTCCGCTGCGCAAGATCCTTGGCCAGCGCCGAGTAGAGGGTGTTGGTGGCGCCGAACCCGTGCTGTAGCCAGATCACGCCCTGGGCGTCGACGGTGCCGTCGACCTGCGTTGGGAAGTACCAGTCGGCGGCCACGGTATTGCCGATGAAGGCGCCCGGCATTTCCAGCCGGGAGCGGCCGACCTGCACACCGGTGACGCCGTTGCTGAAGCCGGGCAGGGTGGGATTGGTCACCGCCTGCAGCGTCGGATCCGGCGGTGCCGCGGCCACCACCGGCGAACCGATCACCGCGGCCGGGGTAGCGCTTCCGCGCTGGCCGGTGAACGACGCCAGCGCCGGGGTCGCGGCGGCGGTGGGTCCGGCGGGCACGCCGCCGAGAGCCTCGATGACGCTGGTCAGAAATGCCGCGACCGGCTTCGCAGAGGCCGCGGCCCTGGCCGTCGCCTTGGCCGTCGTTGCGGGAGTGGCGACGCTCTGGATCACGGTGCCACGCGCAGTGCCGTAGGCGGTGTGCGCGACGGTCACCGGGGCCGGGGGGGTGGCGATGGGGGTGCTGATCTCCGGGGCCGGCACGTCGGCGTCGATGGCAGCGGCGGTGGCCGCCGATGGCAGCGGACGCTGGGCCTTGCGGACGACCGGCGGGGAATCGTTGGTGGAGGCGGCCGGGGCGGGGCGGCTCTTGACTCGAGTGTTGGCGCGCCTCGATGTGGCGGCCCGGGTCGAGGAGTCGTCGGAGGACGCGGAGGACTTGTCGGCCGCCCGGCTATCACGCTCGCCGGTGTCGGCGGCAGCCACGGCCGTCCCGGAGATCAGGGCTGAGCTCAACCCGACAAGAACGGCGCTGGTGCCCAGCACAACCCGATGATCAACCACAGCGTTTGCCTCCTCGTAGACGACTGGCAAACGCTACCCCGAACGGCGGCCAGCAAACAGCAAATCAGAAGCCAACGGGTTTTACGTCAGACATTGGTCAGGGCACCCCAGGTATCAGAACACCCGGTGTCACGGCGCCCCGGTCAGGGAACGCCGGATGTCAGCGTGTTGCTCCGGTCGCTTCGAAGTCGGCCATGATGGCTTCCTGTGCGGCCGGCGGCAGGGTGTGCAGGATCTCACGCACCCGGGCCTGCCGGCGGGCGACGCCCTTGCGCTCGGGCATGCCGGGGGTGACGGTGAGCTGCGGCGGCACGCCCTCGATCTCCTCGATTCCGCCGTCGCCCTGGCCCGCGGCCATGGCGGCCGCCTCCGCAGCGGCTGTCGCCTGATCCTTCTCCTCGGACATGCCGATCGGGCCGATGCGGCGGCCGTTGAGGAACTGCTTGACGGCCGGCTCCTCGGAGGTCAGCAGAACCTCGCGGGGGCCGAACATGACCAGGTGCTTGCGGTAGAGCATGCCGATGTTGTCCGGCACCGTGCGCACGATGTTGATGTTGTGCGTCACGATCAGGATGGTGGCGTCGATCTGGGCGTTGATGTCGATGAGCAACTGGCTCAGGTAGGCGGTGCGCACCGGGTCCAGACCGGAGTCCGGCTCGTCGACGAGGATGATCTGCGGGTCGAGCACCAGGGCCCGGGCCAGCCCGGCGCGCTTACGCATACCGCCGGAGATCTCACCGGGGAACTTGTGCCCGTCGTTGGGCATACCCACGATGTCGAGCTTCTCCATGACGATCTTGTTGATCTCGGACTCGGACTTCTTGGTGTGCTCGCGCAGCGGGAAAGCGGTGTTGTCGTAGAGGTTCATCGAGCCGAACAGCGCACCGTCCTGGAACAGCACGCCGAACAGGGTGCGGATCTCGTAGAGCTCTTTGGCCGAGCACTGGATGATGTCGGTGCCGTCGATGATGATCTTGCCGCGCTCCGGGCGCAGCAGGCCGATCAGCGACTTCAGGAACACCGACTTGCCGGTACCCGACGGGCCCAGGATGACGCTGAGCTCACCGGCGGGGATAGACATGGTGACGTCTTCCCAGATTTTCGAGGAACCGAACGACTTGGAGAGGTTCTCGACGTCGATTTGAACGCCCATGCCAAATTCCTTCCCGGCGCACGCCGCAACACCTGTGGTTGCCGTCACTGTATCGCACGGTGTCGGGCCTGCATCACGTTTGTGGCGCAACGGCAAATCCCCCGCGAACCGGTGGGTCCACGGGGGATTTGCTACGGAAACAGCGGGTTCGTCTACTTGACGGTGACCTTCGCGCCGGCGGCCTCGAGCTTGGCCTTGGCCTCCTCGGCGGCTTCCTTCTTGACCTTCTCCAGCAACGGCTTGGGGGCGCCGTCGACCAGGTCCTTGGCCTCCTTGAGACCCAGGCCGGAGACGATCTCGCGCACGACCTTGATGACGCCGATCTTCTTCTCGCCGGCGTCCTCGAGGATGACGTCGAACTCGTCCTGCTCCTCGGCGGCCTCGGCCGGGGCAGCCGCACCTGCGACAGCGGCAACGGCGACCGGGGCCGCGGCGGTGACCTCGAAGACCTCTTCGAACTTCTTCACGAACTCGGACAGTTCGAGGAGGGTCATCTCCTTGAACGCGTCGAGCAATTCGTCAGTGGACATCTTTGCCATGGTTGTGGCCCTTTCTTGTGTTCGGTGGATGGTTTAGGCGGCGGTTTCGCCGGACTTCTTGTCCTGCAGCGCGGCGGCCAGGCGGGCCATCTGCGATGCGGGAGCGTTGAACAGCCCGGCCGCCTTGGCCAGGTTGCCCTTCATCGCGCCAGCCAGCTTGGCCAGCAGCACCTCGCGCGACTCCAGGTCGGCGATTTGGTTGACCTCGTCGACGGACAGCGGGTGGCCGTCCATGTAGCCGCCCTTGATGACGAGCGCCTTGTGGTCCTTGGCGAACTTCTTGATCGCCTTGGCCGCGTCGACGGCCTCGCCGCTGACGAACGCGATCGCGGTCGGTCCGGCGAACAGATCGTCGAGGCCCTCGATACCCGCATCCGCCGCAGCCCGCTTGACGAGGGTGTTCTTGGCGACGGTGTAAGTGGCGGTGCCGCTCAGGGAGCGACGCAGTTCGGCCAGGTTGGCCACGGTCAGGCCGCGGTACTCGGTGACCACGGTGGCCGTCGAGGACTTGAACTGCTCGGTGATCTCGGCGACCGCGGTGGCCTTTTCAGGCTTGGCCATGCATTGCCTCCTCGGTGGTGTCGGGTGCACCACTGAAGAAGTTGGCCGTGTCGGTTCCGGAGAACAAAAAGCCCCGGCGCAGACGGCCGGGGCACGAAGACTCGCTGACGCGCAGCGGTCTTGCCTCGTCCTCCTGCGTGGGCCGCCCGGGATCCGGAACCTTCAACCGAGTTCGCGCGAGCGCTTGTCGGTGACCAACGGTCTTCGGTGGAACGTGGTGAGGCTACCTTGCGGCCATGCCCGTCCCCAAATCCGCGTGAACCTTCCGCTGTCGTCGGCCTCAGGTCTGCTCGCCGGTTCGGGCGCGTCTCCGCAGCAGCGCTGCGGCGCCGACCAGTCCGGCATCGCCGCCGAGTTCGGCGGGCACCACCCGTAGGCCGCGGGTGAAGTCCAGGGCCGCGTAGTCGGCCAGAGCCTCCCGGAGCGGATCGAAAAGTACCGGCCCGGCGTTGGCCACTCCCCCGCCAACGACCACCAGGTCGAGGTCGCAGACCGCGGCGACCGAGGCGATCATCGCCGCGACGGCCCGCGCCCCGCGCCGGAATGCCCCGCCCGCGATCGCATCGCCCGCCGCCGCAGCCACGGCCAGACCCTTGGCATCGGCCCCGGCCCAGCCCTGTTCGCGGGCCCACGCCACCAGATGCGGGCCACTGGCGACGGATTCCACGCACCCGCGGGCGCCACACCCACAGGGCGGCCCGTCGACGTCGACGATCATGTGGCCGACGTGGCCGGCGTTGCCGGTGCGCCCGTAATAGGGAACTCCGTCGAGCACCAAGCCGCCGCCGATTCCGGTGGACACCACCATGCCGAGCACGAATCCGGCATCGCGCCCGGCACCGCGCCAGCACTCCCCGAGTGCCATGCACAGTCCGTCGCCGGCCAGTCGCACCGGAACCCCCGGAACCGCGGCGACCATTCGGTCAAGAACCGGGAACCCGCGCCAGGCGGGGATGTTCACCGGACTGATCGTGCCGTCTGCAATGTGAATCGGCCCGGCCGATGAGATGCCCACCCCGCTGACCGTTCCGTCGGCAGCGACCAGCGCCTCGGTGATGGCCCGGTCAGCGGCGGCCCACACTTCGTCCGGGTCGTCGCTGCGCGGTGTCGGCTGCCGATTCCGGTACAGCACGTGACCTTCGGCATCAACGATGCCGGCGGCGATCTTCGTGCCGCCGATGTCCAGAGCGAGGGTGGCGGTACGGCGGGCAGGAGCGGAGCGACCCGGGGATTGGGTACGGCGGGCAGGAGCGGAGCGACCCGGGGATTGGGTACGGCGGGCAGGAGCG
>CAZADG010000025.1:7949-41634 GCA_964483865.1 uncultured Mycobacterium sp.
GTCGACGCCGAGGGCAGACGCCTCGACGGCGATCACCCGTTCGGTGACCAGCAACTGGGTCAGCCAGCGCCGCAGTTGACGTCCCTCGCTGGTGCCGGGGCGCGGCAGCGCCGCGGTTTGGGGCGAAGATCGCAGGACGGCTTCGCGGGCGTCGACCTCCGACACCGGCACCGGTGAACCGGCAACTGTCGCAGCAACATTCATCGAACGGTCACCTCGACCGCCGGGGTGTAGAGCAGCCGGCCGGCGCAGCCAATTCGGATCAGTGCCCACCACCGGCCCGGGGTAATCCACGGCGGCGGGGTGATGTCGAAGCCGACCTCGATACTCGACTGCGCGGGCAACGTGGCGCCAACCGACGCCGGGCCGGCCCACTCCCAGGTTCCCCACGGGCTGATCAGGTGCGCCTCCAGGTCGAGGTCGGCGTGCGCGCCACTGGCCACCGTGGCGGTGAGGCGGGCGGCGCCTCCGCGGTCGACGACGATGTCGGCGAGTTCGGTGTTCACCAATCGCACCAGGTCCTGCTCGGGTTGACCGACGGTGATGACGCAGAGGTCCTCGACGCGCTGTTGCCAGGCCGGCGGGATGTCCCCGGTCAGGGCGAGTTCGGCGCGCACCGGGTAGTGGCCCGGTTCGGCGTCGTCGGGAACGTGGACGGTGATCGCGGTGTCGCGGTATCCCCGTGGCGGAAGTTCGAAGGATCCCGCGCCGTGGCGGCCCGGCGCCCACATGCGGGTGTCGGTGTCCTCCTCCCAGCCGCGGGGGTGGCGCACCCGCACCGCACCGGTGAGTGCGGTGTCGCTGCAGTCGCTGGCCACGGTGAGCCGCAGTCGCACGGTCTCGCCGGGTTGGGCGGCCACGGTTTCGGGGTGCAGGTGCGCAACGGCGGGCAGCCCACCGATCGGGGCGGGCCCGCGGTTGTGCAGCCAGTAGCGGGCGTAGAGCGGTTGGGCAGGTTCGGCGTCCGGCGCCAGTTGCCGGCCGGTGGCGTCGATGACCTTCTCAACATCGAATCGCGTTGTCAGCGTGGCGATCTGGTAGCCGTGCAGCAGCAACGGATCCCCAGCCTTGGGCACCTCGAGCAGGTTCGCCGACGTGATGTCGGTGATCTCGCCGACCGAGGTGGTGATCCGGGCGTCGGTGGAGGCGCCAACCGTTTCGACGAGGCGGACGGTGACCTCGGCCGGGTCGACCACGTGCGCGCTGCCGGTGGCGGTCGGGTTGCCGGTGGCTTTGAGCGCCCCGAGTGCCACCGAACCGGCGGGTTCGACGGTGAGCAGGGAGCCGTCGGCGGCCAGACCGGCGCTGCCGCCGGAGATCGGGACACCGAGGAGGGGGTGGTTGAATTCGGCACTGCGGGCCGGCATTTCGACGTCGCGCCAGTCCCCGGACCCGGAGATGATCGCGAAGTCGAAGGTGTGGCTCCAGTGCTGCAACTGGAAGTTCGACCCGTCGGGGGCCTTGCGTTGCGGCGGGTCGATCCACACACCGGACGGCCATCCGGTGCAGGACCGCATCAGGGAGGTGTGCAGCGTGCCGTCGTGTTCGACGGCGAAGCCGGGCACTCCCCTGTTGATCAGAGCGACGGTGCGGGCTTCGAATTCCCCGAAACCCGAGGCGATTACCTGCTCCACGGTGATCTCGGCGTCCTCGAGATCGGCCACCACCGCCTCCAGCGCCCCGTCGCCGGCGACAATCAGCACCGGCAGGTCGAGTACGCCGCGCAGGTCGGCGTCGGGCACCCACACCCTGTCCAGAGAAGAGGCGGCGGGCACGAAGACCCGCGCCTGGCCTGCAGCGAGTTGACGTTTCACCTCGGCGGCATACGCCGGGTCGGCGGCGGCCAGCACCGCGGCGGTGAAGGCGTTGTCGTCCGGGCCGCCGATCGCGATTCGGGCATCCGGCAAGTTGGAGTCGACCTCGAGGTGCCCGTAGCGGGGGTTGGACGCGGCGCTGCAGGTGGCCGTCACCCCGGCGCGCACCAGTGCAACCATCAGATCCCGGGTACCGTCGGCGGTCTCGTCTGGAGCGACGACCTCGGCGACGGCCACCGGGCGGGTCTGCCCGCCGACCCGAATCCGCACACACGACGACAACCCGAACCAACCGTGCGCCGGATTGTCCAGCGTCCATGGGTGTTTGGCGGAGTCCACCGCACGGTCCTCGTGCGCGTGATCGTGCATGAGCCCGAACCCGCGGCCGACCACCGCGTCGCCGACCTCGCTGACCGGCAGCGCGCCGGGCACCGGAGTGGGCCAACGCAGCCGCACCAGGCGGTCGGCGCCAGTGAAGTCATCGATAGTGGTGCGGCAGTCCACCCGGTCGACGCCGCGCCACAGCGTCAGCGTCTGGGTGTAGCGCAGTTGTGTACCGACGCTGCCCTGCACCACGAGCCGCTCGCCCAGCGGGCTGCGGTAGGCCTGGACCGTCGCCGGGAACGACGACGAGCATTCCAGCGGCCCGCTGGGCAGCAGGTGCCACGGCCCCTCCCCGGCTTCGGGGTGGGCCGGGTACTCCTCGTAGACGGCCAGTTCGTTGCCCACCGCGCCGGCCGCGATGAGGTCGCGGCCGCTGCCGGTTTCGACCAGGGACACCACCCCGCCGCCGCGGGCCGGATCCACCCGGACGCGGTGGAAGTCATTGGCGATCTCCACCCCGTCGGCCCTCACCCAACCCGAATCCTCGGTCCCGTCGACGATCCGATAGGTCCGCCAGCCCAGCGACCCCACCCCGTCGGCCCGCCAACTCACCGAATAACCGTCATCCTCGACCAGCGCCGGACGCCGCCCGCCGGCGGAGTCCAGAACCAGGACTTTCCCGGAGACCGGCCGCTCGAGTCGGACGGTGACGATGTCGGAGCGCTTGTGTCCCAACGGGTTCCACACCACCACCGAGGGAAGCGGGGCGTCGACCGCCGCCGAGAGGACCTCGAGGGCGGCCGTGCGCGCCGCCCGCCCGAGTTCCCAGGCGTCGCGCCACCCGGTGAGCAGGTCCAGATACACCTGATCGGATTCGCTGCCGGTGATGGCGTCATGGTGGGCCCCCCAGGCCAACTGCACCCACGCCTTGGCCAGCGCGGCCTCCGGGTAGCGGGCACCGGAGAGCAACGAGGCGAACACCGCGAACCGCTCGGCGCCGAGCACGACGTCCTCGGCGGCCCGGTTGGCCTGCTTGGTGTCGATGTAGGAGACGTCCTTGCCGGTGTAGATCGGGTTCATGTCCCTGGTCTGCGGGGAGGGCGCACGGCCGCCCAGTTCGGCGCGGACCGCGGCGAAGAACTCGCCGGGCACCGCACAGACGAACCGCGGCCAGGTGTAGCGGGCGTTCCAATCCCGGTGGATCTCGGTGACCCAGGTGTTCGGCGGGGTGTAGTCGGTGCCGACCGGCAACAGCACGTTGCGCGTCAGCGCAACCGATTTCAGTTCGCGGAACAACTCGAAGGTGGCGTCCTCGGCCTCGGCTAGCGAGGTGGAGGAGTCCATCCACCACCCGGCGGCGTAGTGCGCCGGCATGTAGTGGGTCAGCAGACCCAACCCGGACGGGGCGATCCATTCGAACTCGCTGCGGAACTGCATGCGCCGCGGATCCCCGCCGTCCGCCATCGGGCCCCACTGGTGGTGCGGCCCGCGGGCCCACGACGATGACGTCAGACCGGCATCGGCGGCCATCCCGGGGAACTGGGGGTCGTGGCCGAACACGTCGAGTTGCCACGCAGTCGTCGGGGACGCACCGAGAACGTCGCGCTGAAAACCGATGCCGTGCACGAAGTTGCGGATCGAGGTCTCCGGGCCGGTGAGGTTGGTGTTTGGTTCGTTGTAGGTACCGCCCATCACCTCCACGCGGCCCTCGGCGATGAACCGCAGCAGATCCGCGCGGTCGGAGGGGTGGGCATCGAAATAGGGCTTGAGGTAGTCGACCTCAGCCAAAACGAACTTGTAGTCCGGGTCGCGGCGGGCCATCTCGAGGTGGGCCGTCACCAACGCGAACGCGTTGTTCTGCTTGCACCGGCCTGGCGGGTCCTCGGTCCAGACACTGGTGTAGGCGCCCTGGGTGTTCCACCACACCGGGTCGTAGTGGAAGTGGCTGATCATGTGCATGGTCCAGCCGGGTTCGGCGACCTCGAATTCGAAATCCAGCGCCGCCTCGCCGGTCAGCACCCGCGCCGTTCGGCGCTGCCCGGGCACGGCGTCGGCCACCCGTACCGGAACTTCCAGCACCCCGTCGCCCGCTGGGCGCAGCTCACCGGCGATGTTCAGGCCGCCGCCCTCGATTCGGACCGGGCCGAGGTCCCCGGTATAGGTGACCCGCACGAGTTGCAGCGGGTCGTCAGCCTCGCCGACGAACAGTTCGGTGGATTCCGCGGAGCTCACCTGCACGTCGGCAAATCTACGGGGACCGGCAGCTCCTCCGCTGGCAGACCTCCACGACCGCGGCCCATGTGGTGACAGAGAAACAAACCGCCGAGCTCCCGTGGGAGCCCGGCGGTTTGCGTCTCGTCCTCAGACGGCGGTCTTGACCGCCCCCTTCTCGTGCACCTCGCCCTCCTGCGCGGCGAAGGCAGGATCGTCGGCGAAGGACTTGAGCCGTGCGATCCGGTAGATCAGCAGGCCGTAGATGCACTTGGCCACGATGTCGGCGATCGAGTATCCGACCTGTTTGGCCACCCACGCATCCGCCCCGGTGTCGCCGAAGTAGATCGGGATCAGGTAGGCGATCGGGTAGACGCCCCACGATGCGAAGAGCAGCAGGCGCATGTTGCTGACGGTCTGACGAACCGCCGGGGGCTGCCGGTCGAGGGACTTGGTCAGCTCCACGAACAGCACGTAGAGGATGTAGAGGAACGGAATGGTCGACAGCAGGCCCCATACGTTGCGGGTGAAGTTGTCGCTGCTGATCTCTCCGGGGTAGCCCAGCGCGATCATCAGTGCGGAGGCCGGGATGAGCCGCACCAGCAGGGAGGTCTGCAGCTTGCGGGCCAGGGCCAGCACCACGATCAGTTCGGCCAGCAGCAATGGAACGGTCAGCAGCCAGTCGACGTAGCGGTAACCCTCGTTAAACGAGTGGCCGGCGGCCTGCTCGTACACGCCGCGGCCGCCCTGGGCTTCGGTGACGAACGCCATCTTGAATGAGTCGAAGATCCGGAAGTAGTGGTAAGCGGCAATACCGCAGACGATCGCCGACATCACCAGGGCCTGCCGGTAGCGGGGCAGGACCCGTTTCATCGAGAACACCAGGAACAGGGCGGTGAACAGTTGCGACGCGATCACCAGGGACAGGAAGTTGTAGACGGTGTCGAATTGGGGTTGGGTGAGTTGGTCTGGAATCATTTCCCCTCCACTCGGAAACGCGGTTCCGCGTTTGACCACGTCGAACGCTAGATCGATTCGGCCACTAATGACCGCAATTTCTCGACGCGTCATTTTTTGTTCACCTCGCAGGCCAACGGTCGGAATTAGGCCCCGCCTGGGGCGTTTTGGCAGACTTGCCCAGATGAGCTCCACCGATCACCGCGACATGGCGAAGCTGGATCGGGTTCCGTTGCCCGTCGAGGCCGCCCGTGTCGGCGTGACGGGTTGGCAACTCACCCGGACCGGGTTGCGGATCCTGACCAAGCTGCCGGGCAAGGGTCCGTTGCAGGACAAGGTCCTCGGGGAGATCCCGCAGACCTTCTCCGACCTGGGCCCCACCTACGTCAAGTTCGGCCAGATCATCGCCTCCAGCCCCGGCGCGTTCGGCGAGCAGTTGTCCAAGGAGTTCCGCAGCCTGCTCGACGCGGTACCGCCGGCGGATACGGCTGAGGTGCACAAGCTCCTCACAAGCGAACTGGGCGCCGACCCCGCTGAGTTGTTTGCCAGCTTCGACGAGCAGCCGTTCGCCTCGGCGTCCATCGCCCAGGTGCACTACGCCACCCTGCGCACCGGCGAGGACGTCGTGGTGAAGATCCAGCGTCCAGGCATCCGCCGCCGGGTGGCCGCGGACCTGCAGATCCTCAAGCGCTTCGCCCAGGTGGTGGAGTTGGCCAAGCTGGGCCGGCGGCTCTCGGCCCAGGACGTGGTGGCCGACTTTGCCGACAACCTCGCCGAGGAACTGGACTTCCGCATCGAGGCGCAATCGATGGAAGCCTGGGTGTCGGGCTTGCACGGATCCCCCCTGGGACGCAATATCAAAGTGCCCCAAGTGCATTGGGAGTTCACCAGCGAGCGGGTGCTCACCATGGAGCGGGTGCACGGGGTGCGCATCGACGACGTGAAGGCCGTCCGCAAGAAGGGCTTCGACGGCACCGAGTTGGTCAAGGCGCTACTGTTCTCCACCTTCGAGGGCGGTCTGCGCCACGGCCTGTTCCACGGTGATCTGCACGCCGGCAACCTGCTGGTCGACGACGACGGCCGGATCGTCTTCCTGGACTTCGGCATCATGGGTCGTATCGATCCGCGCACCCGGTGGCTGCTGCGCGAGCTGATCTACGCCCTGCTGGTCAAGAAGGACCACGCGGCTGCGGGCAAGATCGTCGTGCTGCTCGGCGCAGTGGGCACTGTCAAGCCTGAGGCGCAGGCCGCCAAAGACCTGGAAGCGTTCGCCAAACCGCTGACCATGAAGACCCTCGGCGATATGTCCTATGCCGAGATCGGCAAGCAACTCTCGGCACTGGCCGACGCCTACGACGTCAAACTGCCTCGGGAACTGGTGCTGATCGGCAAGCAGTTCCTCTACGTCGAGCGCTACATGAAACTGCTGGCGCCGAAATGGCAGATGATGAGCGATCCGCAATTCTCCGGGTACTTCGCCAACTTCATGGTGGAGGTCAGCCGGGAACACCAGAAGGACGTCGAGGTCTGATGGAAATCCGCAGCGGCTATGCGCCGTCACGTGCTCACGACGTGGAGTTGCACTACGAGGACCTCGGCAACCCCGAAGACCCACCGATCCTCCTCATCATGGGCCTGGGCGCGCAGCTGACCCTGTGGCACAACGAGTTCTGCGCGAAGCTCGTCGGCCTGGGCTACCGGGTGATCCGGTTCGACAACCGTGACGTCGGCCTGTCAACCAAACTGCACGGCCGCAAGGCCGACGGCCCGTTGATCCCGCGCCTGCTGCGCTCCTTCGTGGGACTGCCCAGCAAGTCGGTGTACCGCCTCGAGGACATGGCCGACGACGCCGCGGCGGTCCTGGATCACCTCGGAATCGACCGGGCGCACATCGTGGGGGCGTCGATGGGCGGAATGATCGCCCAGATCTTCGCCGCCCGCCACCGCGAACGTACCGCCGGGCTGGGCATCATCTTCTCGTCGAACAACTCCGCCCTGCTGCCCCCACCGGCGCCAAACGCGCTGATGTGCCTGATCAAGGGTCCGCCGGCCACCTCCCCCCGGGAGGTCATCGTGGAGAACTCGGTGCGGGTGTCCAAGATCATCGGCAGCCCGGCCTACCCGGTGCCGGAGGAGCAGTTGCGCGCCGACGCCATCGAGAACTACGAGCGGGCGTTCTATCCGCAGGGCATCGGCCGGCACTTCGACGCGGTGCTCGGCAGCGGCAGCCTGCGGCGCTACGACGCCCGGATCGACGCGCCGACGGTAGTGATCCACGGCCGCGCCGACAAGCTGATGCGCCCGGCGGGCGGGCGGGCGATTGCCGACGCCATCCCGGGGGCACGTCTGGTGCTGTTCGACGGGATGGGCCATAACCTGCCCGAACCGCTGTGGGACGACATCATCAGCGAACTCGACGCCACATTTTCCCAGTTCGCTGGCGCGCTGAAAGCAGACGGTTAGTCCGACACGGGTAGCATAAGGCTGGTCCTGAAGCAGGTCGGGAGCACGGTATCGTCGCAGAACTGGTCATCTGCGCCACTCGCGGGGGCCGTGGTGGTCGACCAATCAAGCAGCGCGGGGAGCGAACGTTTTATGCCTGAAACCAACGAGACCCAGGAGATGCGTCCACGCTTCGAGGAGATCCAGGCCCACTACGACCTCTCCGACGATTTCTTCGGGCTCTTCCAGGATCCGACCCGCAAGTACAGCAGCGCCTACTTCACCGGTCCCAACGTCACGCTGTCGGAAGCGCAGATCGCCAATGTCGACCTGCATCTGGATACCCTCGACCTCCAGCCGGGCATGACATTGCTGGAGATCGGCTGCGGGTGGGGGCTGACCCTGAAGCGCGCGATGGAGAAGTACGACGTCAACGTCATCGGCCTGACCCTGTCGAAGAACCAGAAGGCCTACTGTGAGCAGTTGCTCGGCGGCATCGACACCGAGCGCGGCTTCGACATCCGACTGGAGGGCTGGGAGCAGTTCCGCTCCCCCGTCGACCGGATCGTCTCGATCGAGGCCATCGAGCACTTCGGCTTCGAACGCTTCGACGACTTCTTCAAGAACTGCTTCGACATCCTGCCCGACGACGGACGGATGACCATCCAGAGCAGCGTCGGCTACCACCCCTTCGACTTGGCCGAGCGCGGCAAGAAACTGACCTTCGAACTGGCTCGCTTCGCCAAGTTCATGTACACCGAGATCTTCCCGGGCGGGCGGATCCCGAGCACCCGGCTACTGGTCGAGCACGGCGAAAAGGCCGGCTTCGTCGTGCCCGAGCCGATGTCTCTACGCAACCACTACATCAAGACCCTCGGCCTATGGGCGGCCGCGTTGGAGCGCAACAGGGACGAGGCCATCCGCGTCACCGACGAAGAGAACTACAACCGGTACATGAAGTACCTGACCGGCTGCCAGTTCTACTACGTCGACGAAAGCCTGGACTGCAGCTTGGTGACCTATTTGAAGCCGGGCGCCAACGCGGCCTAGGTTGTCGCTTCTCACCGCGGAATTCGCGTTACCCGGACCGAGATCAAGAGAACCGCGGACCGGGATTGGCGTGAGTCAGCCTGCCTGGTTTTTCGCGTACCGCCGGATCAACCAGTCTCCAGAAGCAGGAAGGTTCCACTTCCGGGTTTGCTGAAGGGGTCATCAGTAGTTATTTTGGCGCATTATGGAATTAGCCAGTGCAGACTCGGACTCTCCTTGTGACGCAAGCTCGGCGAATCCGCTGAAAGGCACTTCGGGTCGTACGTATTCGCATCGGTCCGGGTCCTGGTCGGGCTTGTGCGCAGCGGTCGGTGTGGTTGCCGCCTTGGCTCTGAATGCATCTGACGCCACGGCAAGCCGGATGGGTGACGCTGTGCGCGAGTACACCCTGACCGCACTGTCCCAGGATCTAGCGACCACAGTCTTGACTTTGGAACCGGGCATCGTCGGAATCCAGAACCTGTATCGATTCACCCCCATGACGCTGCAGGGTTCTCTCTGTACCGCCCCCAACAACTGTCAGGCAGTCGACTACCTGACCCTGCCCGGAGACCGTTACAACGAGAAGGGGGCCGATAAACTTCTCGACGCGGTCAGGGACCTGCCCGCCGACGCCCGACCGGTAGCTCTGCTGGGCTACAGCCAGGGCGCCCAGGTCATCTACTCCGCGCTGCGTCGCTGGCAAGACGACCCCTCCACAGCCCCGGACCCAGCACGGGTGTCGTGGGTGTCGATCGGCAACCCAGACAACCCCATCGGCGGCCACCGGACGAAGTTGGGCACCGCACAGGCGCGGCCCGCCGAAACACCCTATGGGGGAACCGAAGTCATTCGGCAGTACGACGGGTGGGCGGACTGGCCGGATGATCGGTCGAATCTGCTCGCGGTGTTCAACGCGGTCGTGGGCATGACCACGGTGCACTCGAACTACTTCGACGTCGATATCAAGGATCCGGCCAACGTGCGCTACACCCCGGACCGGGCGGACGGATCGCCGGGGAATGTCACCTATGTGTGGGTGCCCAACCCGGTGCTTCCGTTGGTGGCCGGCTTGGGCCCGTTGGCACCGGTGCTTGATCCGCTGCTGCGTCCCACGATCGAGAAGGCCTACAACCGGCCGGTGCCGATTCCGGCACCTGACGCGCGGGTCGGCTCCATTGCGGACACCGCATCGGCGACGCCGGCCCCATCTAATCCTGCGGCAGCTGATCTCAGTTCCAGACCGGCCGAACCCACCGGCACTTCGTCCCCGGTGACGGCAACGCCATCGCGGAACCGCCAGGCACAGGCAACGGTTCGTTCAACCGATGGCGGACTGCCGAGCCGAGCCGAACGCACACACGCCCGCGCGAAGAGAGCCGGCAGTGCCAGTGCCAGTCATCGGTGAAGACGGGTAGCACTCACAACAGGGTCTGGAATCGAAAGGGCATGGCACCCGAGTCGAGATGGATGGTGGTCGGGTTGTCACCGCCGCACTTGTGCCAACTCGTCTCGAACGCAGACTAGACGCTCCGAACACTGCGGATTGCAGCCCCGGCGGTAGGGGGCCGACTCCCCGTCGGAGTGACCTAATTCCCTGTTCGGCTCGATTGGAGAGGCCTACCCTCAGTCGGTATGGGGCGGAGCTGATGGGCGGCTACCGGACACCGGTGATGGCCCTCCTGTCGGCATGCGTTTTCATCGCCCTGGCAGGTTGTGGCAAAACCGAGACCAAAAGTCAGGGCGCGCCCGACGTGGGCACCACCGACGGCATGGTGATCGAGGTGTCCGTCGGAGGTGGTCTGGTGACTCCGGTGGTACGGGTCGCTGATTCGCTGCCCCGGGTCTGGATCGCCGGTGACGGCCGTTACCTGCAGCAGTCCTCGGACAATTCCGACTATCCGGGGCTGATCGCATTGGAGGAACGCCGGATTCCCGTTGCGGCGCTGGCGGGACTCCTCACCGATGCCCGCACGGCAGGGCTCCTTGAGGAGAACCCGGACTACGGTAATCCGCGCATCGCCGACGCCATGGTCACCCAGGTTGTTGTCGTCACCGCCGGCAAACGACATGCGGTCCTGATCCCGGCGCTGGGGTACCCCAATCCAGGCCTGTCCGACCAAGCAGTCGCGGCACGCGCCCGACTCTCGGAGTTCCTCGACACCTTGGAGCACCCGGAGCGCATCGCCGACGTCAGCGAGCCGTCTCCATACTCGCCAACGGCACTGGCGGTGTACGTCCTGGACACCGCCAGTGCCTCATCCCAGGCTCCCCCGGCCACCTGGCCGCTGGGTGCCCTGGGCGATGCCGGCGCCCCAACAGACTGGCCGGACCGGTCGGCACGCTGTCTGGTGGTCACCGGCAGTGACGTCGAATCAGTGCTCTCCGCGGCGGCCGGTAAGGATCGCTTCGCACCATGGCGGGCCCCAGATGGTCTGTGGAACATCGCCATTCGGCAACTGCTTCCCGACGAGCACAGTTGCGCAGATGTCATCAGTTAGGGAACATCACGCTGCGGCGGCCACCTGTCACGTCCCGTACAGCGCGTCCAGTTCCTTCGCGAAGTTGGTGACCACGTTCTTGCGGCGCAGTTTCATGCTAGGTGTCAGGTCACCGGCTTCGATCGACAGTTCCCTGTCGATGATGGAGAACTTCTTGATCTGCTCCCAGCGATTGAGCCCCGCGTTGAGCTGGTCGATGTACCCGCCGATGAGGGCACGGGTCCTCTCGTCCCGCGCGATCTCGCCGAAGGACTTGTCTCCCATGCCATTCTTTGCAGCCCAGGCTTTGATCGCGTCCGGATCCAGCGCGACCAGCGCCACGGCGTACGGGCGGCCTTCGCCGTAGACCACCAACTCACTGACGACCGGGCAGATTCCGCCGAACGCCGCGGCGATCGCCGACGGCGCCACGTACTTGCCCTGCGAGGTCTTGAACAGATCCTTCTTGCGGTCGGTGATCTTCAGATATCCATCGGCGTCGAGTTCACCGATGTCGCCGGTGTGGAACCAGCCGTCCGGCTCGAGAACCTCCGCGGTTGCCTCGGGCATCTCGTGGTAACCAACCATCACACCGGGGCCCCGGAGCAGAACCTCCCCGTCCTCGGCGATCTTGACCTCCGTGCCGGGCAGTGGCACGCCCACGGTGCCAAACCGGTAGCCGTCAATGCGATTCAGCAGGGTCGCAGCCGATGATTCAGTGAGGCCGTAGCCCTCGACCACCGGAATGCCGATGGCGTCGAACCACAAGGCGACGTCGCGGTCCAGCGGTGCAGACGCGGTCATGACGAACCGCAGCCGGCCGCCCAATTTCTCCCGGATCCCGGACAACACCAGCCTGTCTGCCAGCTGGTGTTGCAGCTTCAGCACCGGCGATGGCTGCTTGCCGGCCTGCCGCGCCCGGGCAACCTGGTGGCCGACGTCGATCGCCCAGTCGGCCATCGTCTTCTTCAGCCCGGTCATCTCGGAGATCGCCCCTTGGACACCGGCTTTAACCTTCTCGGCTACGCGCGGCACCGCGCAGAGGAAGGTGGGATGCAGCACATTGAGGTTCTCGGCCAACTTGGGGACGCGGCCGTCGATCACGCTGGTGAAGCCTGTCACCAGCGGCATGGACGTCATGACCTTGCCGAACGAGTGCGACAGAGGCAACCACACGTAGTTCAGGTCGTCAGGAGTAACGGTGTCCAACGTATCGACGGCCGCGGCGACGTACGTGCCCGCGACGTTGGTCAGCCGCACCCCCTTGGGATTGCCGGTAGTCCCGGAGGTGTAGATGATGGCGGCGAGGTCGTCGGCGCGGCCAGCCTTGATCCGCTCATCGACGGCACCCGGGGACTTCTCCAACAGTTGCTTGCCGAGTTGCTCAAGTTCGCCCAGTGAAATCACCCAGTCCCCGTCACCGGCGCCGTCGATCACCACGACCTTGACCACATCGGGGATGTCGGCACGGCGCTCGATCAGTTTGTCGACCTGACTCTGGTCCTCGGCCACCACCAGCCTGCTGCCGGAATTGCCGACGATGTAGGCGACGTCGGGGGCGATAGTGGTCGGATACACCGTTGTCGTGGCCGCGCCGGCGCACAGCACGCCGTAATCGACGGCCACCCATTCGTAGCGCGTCGAGGAGATCAGAGCGACCCGGTCCCCTGGGTTGATGCCCAGCGCAATCAGACCGGCGGCGATGGGCATTACCTGGTCATTGACCTGCTGCCAGGTGACGCTCTCCCACCCATCGCCGCGGGGGTAGCGAAACGCTTCCCGGCCCGGGGTTTTGGCGACGCGCTCGACGAACATTTGCGCGACCGTGGGCAGGCGCTTCCCGACTCTGGCGATCCGGATTTCTTCTCCGGCGGGCAACGGCGACGTTGTCATGGCGACAGATTTTAAACGGATGGGGGCTGATCATTGCCGGAATTGGCGATCCGGTTAATTGCGACCTGATGCTTGCCCTAGGCACTGCAGTCGGGACTAAGCCCAGGATCAAGCAGTGACGGCTGTGATCGGCGAGGTCTGGTGAACGCCCAGACGGTTCGGCGGCGCTGTTCCTCAAACGCGAGATCGACGGCTGGCCATCCCGTTATCCGATGCCTACATCAAGCGCTACGGGAAATGGCCGACGGGCGAGGAGAACGATTACGCGATCTTCACGATCGTCGTCGAGAGTTTTTAGGGGCCTTCGCGATCGGTTCGAAAGTCCGGTCCTGTACGACTGTGTGCGCAGCCGCCGGATGTGCTGAACCGGCGGCCGTGAATCGGCCGCGTCGATTTGAGTTGTGATCTGGCCCACAGTAGAGTTTCAGGAAACTTTCAGGATTATTGACGATTTTGGGATGCGCAGATGACTGTGTTCACGTGGGGTGGTCGGGTCGGGGCTGCGGTGTTGGTGGCCGGCGTGTGGTTGGCCGGCCCGCACGCGGCGGGTATAGCTGCTGCCGACAACACAGAGTCGGATGCCGCGACGGTGTCGGCAGGTTCCTCCGAACGGCCTGCGGGCACAGGTCGGGTCACGAAGTCGAGGAATTCGTCGGGGGCCAATAACGGTCGTGCCAGCCGACCGGGCGCATCGGTGCGCTCCACTGCCGGGGACGCCCCTGCAGAAGCCGCCGCGGGCCCAGCCCCCGCGCGCTCTGCAGCGGCGACCAGGCCGGGATCGCGCACCGCCGGCACATCGCCTCGCCCCCAGGTCACCCCTGCCGGCGCCTCGGTCGTGTCATCGCCGGTTCCAGCGGCCGCGGTATCCGAGCCAGTGGCCGGTGCAGAGGTGACCGACCCGGCTGACCCGGTGGTGACCGGCGCGTCCGCAGTGCCGGTGCCGCGCGCTCTCGGTGCGGCGGCCAGCGCGGTTTCGCCCGTCGTCGCGCCGGCGCCGCCTGTTCTGCAGCGCGCATTCGCGCCGGTAATCATCGGCGTCGAGCGGGTCGTCGATGTGGTCGGTCAGTTGCTGACCGGTTTCCTGCCGGGCCCGATCTCTGATGTCCTGGGTGGGGCCGTGTGGCTGGTGCGTCGCACCCTGTTACCGACAGGCACCGACGTCGGGCGATGGGGCACCGCTGCATGCGTACAAACCAAGGACTGTTCCGGGAAGGATCTCACCGGAGCGGATCTGGTCGGCCAGGACCTGTCCGGCGTGAACTTCACCGACGCCACCCTCAGGCTGGCGGACCTACGGACATCGAACATGGCCCAAACCAATCTCACGGCCACCAACGCCACTTCGGCAAATCTGGTGGGGGCAAGCCTGACCGGTGCGACCTTGGTCGGCACCAACCTCTCCGGGGCTGATCTGACCCGTGCCGGCCTGGCCGTCGGCGTACTTTCCGACGTGATCCTGTCGAACGCCAATCTGACCGGTGCGGACCTGTCCGGCCGGGACCTCAGCGGCGACGACCTGTCGCGGGCGAATCTGCATAACGCGAATCTGACCAACGCGAACCTTCGTGGCGCGACGCTCACCAACGCCAACCTCAACGGCACGGTCGTGACCGGGGCGAATCTCGACCAGGCCAAACTGGGCGGGGCGAACCTGCAGGGTAAAGACCTCACCGGCACCACCCTGGCCGGCGCTGATCTGTTCCTGGCCAACCTCGCCGGCTCGAATCTGGCCGGCAAGGACCTCACCGGCACCAACCTCGCATCGGCGAATCTGTCCCGGGCGAATCTGACCGGGGCGAATCTCACCTCCACCGGACTCAAGGGCGCCAACCTCACCGGCGCCACCCTGCCCGGCGCCAACCTGGAAGGCAAAGACCTCACCGGCACCAAACTGGCGGGCGCGAACCTGACCCGCGCCAACCTCACAGGTCAGGACCTGCGGGGAAGTGATCTCAGAGGGACCAACCTTGAGCAGGCCAACCTGACCCGGGTCAATCTCGCCGGGGTGGTCCTGGACCTCTATCGGCCAACCCTCACCGGCGCCAATTTCACCGAGGCCAACCTCAGCGGCACCATCCTGCAGGGACTGTCACTGGTCAGCGTCAACCTGACCCGGGCGAACCTGACCGACGCCCGCATGAGAGGTGTCGACCTGACCAACGCCACGCTGGAAGGCGCCAAGCTCAGCAAAGTCGACCTCACCGGCAGCAAACTGAACAGTGCGAACCTCACCGGCGCCGATCTTGCCGGCGCGAACCTGACCAATGTCGACGCCTCCAGGGCCAACTTCACCGCCGCCGTTCTCACCAGCGCGATGCTGGCAAGAACCGATTTGTTCTTTGCCATCATGCGCCGCGCGAACCTCACCGGCGCCAATCTGATCACCGCCACGGCCTTGCGCTACGTGGACTGGACCGAGACCACCTGCCCGCACGGCGGAAGCGGTCCCTGCTCGCCGTTCCCGAGCGTGCCGGGTCCGGAGTACAAGAAGGGCGGACCGGAATGGTACGAGTTCCGCTCGACGGCCACCGCGGTGCTGCCCTCGACGGCGCTGTTGGGCAACCCGGGCGCTCCGCTGCAAGGCGGCCCGCTGTCGGCCGGTTCGCTGTCCAACGACGGAGCACAGGGCATGATCAAGAACTTGAGCGGCCAGCGCATCGTGGTGCGGACCGTCTGGCGGCGCAACGGTGTCGTCCGCATCTCGGATGCGATTCTGGAACCCCAAGGCGAGGTGTCGTACCAGCTGGATGACGGGCCCGACCGGAAACAAAACCAGACACTGGAAATCTTCAAGGCACCGGAGGGAAAGCCCGTCGGCCTGCCCACCAAGCTGATCATCCGTGACGGTGTCGTTGGCTTGCCGATGACAGAGTTCATCCCGCCGGGCTGGGCGGTCCCGGTCAATGTGCGCAGGGACTGGCAAGAGGAAGAGTCCCACCAGGAGATCTGGGGAGACATCGATCTGTGGGTCAAACGCGAGATCGATGGCTGGGACGTCCCGGCCTCCCAGGAGTACATCAATCGCTACGGCGACCCCAACACCTTTGGCACGTCGGACTGGGCGATCTTCACGGTTGAAATCCGCAGCCTTTAGCTCCGACCCGCACGACCGCCGTCACCAGTAGCGAGCGTCTTCGGTGGACCGGTCGCCGGTCAGCGCGATTCGGACCGACGTCAGGACGCTGCACTCGGTGCGCTCGGGACAGTCATAGGGCGCACCTCGGTCAAGGAAGGCTCGGAGAACACCGAGGCGCTCGTCGACTGCCTGCAGCGCCGATCGGCCGTCCGATTGCACCACGATGTCACGGTCGGCCCCGAGTTCGATGAGTGCCCAGAGCACCTCGAGATGTCCGTCGACGGCCGCTCGGTAGACAGCCGTCTCACCCCATCTCGACAACCCGTCGATCGGTGTCCCAAGTGCGACCAGGCGCTTGATCACCGCAGCACCCTTGGACACGGCCAAGGCCAACGTCGCCTTCTGCGGATCCGCCCCATGATCAGCAAGGAGGTCGATCATGGCCACGCTGGGAGCGTCATCCAACGGGGTGCGATGGGCGTGCGTGAATTGGGGCGAAACGCCTGTCGCCAGGAGCCTTTCGACGACCGCAGTATGGTTACGCTCCACGGCCATCCCGAGCATCGTTCTCCTGTCGGACAGGGTCATCAGCTCCCAAGCCCCGGCGGCCAGCGCCGCCTCGACCTCGCCCAGTTCTCCTGACCGGCAGCCTCGTGTCAAGCGGTCGGGCAGGGCTTCGGATACACCCGACCCGGGTACCGGATTACATGCCTCGTACAACTCGGCCGGGATGCGCCGGACGGCGAGAGATTCCTCCTCATCCGATGCCCGGGTGCGGTTGACGCCATGGTCATCGACAGGATCGAAGGACAACGCATTCGTGCGGTAATTTCCCGCCAATAGACGGGTTTCGATATCGCGGACCAGATGGGCCTCATCCCGAACGCGCGCGGGAGCCTCGTCGACGCTCGCGTAGCGGCGGAAATAGTGCGGAGAGAGCCGCCAGTACAACAGCAGAGCTGTCGCGCGATCACAGTCCGGATGCTCCGCGATGGAACGTGCGCCGGCAACACCACTGTCCCAGTTGTATTCCTCCGCACGGCGATGGAGGTCGGACGGTGTCACAGGAACCGCCATCGCGTACCTCTCCCTTGCTCGGCGTGAACGAACTTCAGGCCGACTGCGAAGGGGAGCTTGCGTGCCCCCAGTCGGACTCGAACCGACACTGGGCGGATTTTAAGTCCGCTGCCTCTGCCAATTGGGCTATGGGGGCGTGCCGACAACCGTACCCACCGCCCTTCAGCCGCCGGACGTCGAGTTGTTGGTGAGATTTCGGCAGAAGCACGTAAACAACTCGACGTTCGGCGGACGCGGTACCGAACCGTGATCCGGCTGACGGCCGCCAGTTGCTGACACACCTCGACCGCGACAACTATCGTTAAGTGGAGCCCGCGCGGCGTGGGCACAGAGGAGATGACTATGCGTATCACCGAGACCAAGCGGACCGGCACCTGCACCTGCCGCTGCGGCGCGTGCAAGAGCCTGGCGCACTGCCGCAACATCGGCAGCGGTTGCCGCGTCAAGCTCTGAACAGGTAGCTCACAACGTCGAACTCCGGTCCCGCCACCTGGCAGGGCCGGAGTTTGTCGTCAGTGATCAGAGAATCGAGAGTGCGATCCCGTCGAGGATGTCGTGCTCGCTAACGATGAGTTCGGCGATTCCGGCCCGCTCGGCCATCGCCGCGGCCAACTCCTCAACCACGATCGCCCCGCCGCCGATCACGTCGACGCGGCCCTCGTGCATGGGGCCCAAGGCGGCCCGTTGCGCACGGGTCATGCCGATGAGTTGCTCGCATACCTCCAACAGGTCTGGGAATCCGACCCGGGACAGGTGGATGGCCTCGGAGTCGTAGGCCGTCAGCTTGTGGGCCAGGGCGGCGATCGTGGTGAAGGTTCCGGCCACCCCGACCCAGGTCCTGGCCTGCTGCACCGGCACCACGGCCAGCGCGTCGGCCAACTTCTCCCGAACCACCTGCCGTGCCGCGGCAACCTCCTCCGACGTCGGCGGATCGGAGTGCAGGCACCGTTCGGTCATCCGAACGCAGCCGATGTCAGCCGAGTAGCCGGCGCGCACCCCACTGGCGTCACCGAGAACGACTTCGGTGGAGCCGCCGCCGAGGTCGACGACGACGAATGGGCCTGCGGTTGAATCCAATTCGGCGACCGCACCGATAAAGGACAATCCGGCCTCTTCCTCGCCGCTGATCACTTCGGCGACCGCGCCGGGGACAGCCGATCCCAGCACCGTGGCCGTCATCGCGAAGAACTCGTCGCGGTTGGACGCATCCCGGGTGGCCGACGTGGCCACCATCCGCAGTTTGCGTACCTGATAGCGGCCGATCAGTGCCGCATAGTCGACCAGCGCGGCACGCGTGCGGGCCAGCGCCTCCGCGGAGAACTTCCCGGTTGCGTCGACGCCCTCACCGAGCCGGACGATGCGCATCTCCCGGTGCAGATCGGTCAAACCCCGGTCGGCAGCGCGGTCGGCGACGAGCAACCGGATCGAGTTGGTCCCGCAGTCGATGGCTGCGACCCGCTCGACGTTGAAATCTCGGCTCACGTCCACTCCTCGCGCTTCAGGATCCCGGCCATCGCCGGGTCGTTCGCCAGCATGGCCAGCGCCTCGTCGCCGAACGGGTTGACACCGCGGCCCTTGGCCAGGGCATGCGCCATCAGTACGTGCAGGCACTTCACCCGATCGGGCATGCCGCCACCGGAGAAGGTGGTACCCAGCGGTTCGACGGCGTCACGCTCAGCCAGATACGACTCGTGGGCGCGGCGGTAATCGGCGGCCAACTCGGTGTCATCGGCCAGCCTCGCCGTCATCTCCCGCATCACCCCATCGGATTCCAGTCGGCTGGCCGCGGCGGTGAGCGCCGGGTGGGTCAGGTAGTACAACGTCGGAAACGGGGTGCCGTCGGGCAATCGGGGTGCCGTCTTGACCACCCCGGGCTCGCCGTTGGGGCAACGGTAGGCGATCTCCAGGACTCCGCGAGGATCGCGGCCCAACTGCCGTGCGACCGCCTCCAGGTCTGCTGACTCAACCACCGGGCGGCGGTGGTGGTGGCGGCGGCGGCGGCGGTGGCGGCGGTGCCGCCGGTGGTGGCAGACCCGGTGGCTCGGACTTCGCCGGAGCGGGCGGGCCGTGCGGGGTGTCGGCGATGGTATGCCACAGCGAGGTGTACCAGGGGTCGCTGCTGCGGCCGGTCTGAGTCTTGGGTCCGGTCTCCTGTTCGACGACCGCCCCGGGCGGCAGTTGCACCTGGTAGGGAATGTCGCCGGGCTTGACGAAACCGAGTCGCTCGCGGGCCTGCGCAGCGATGAAGACCGGATCGGCGAGTTTGGCCTTCTGGCCTTCCAATTCGGCGATCTGTTCGCGCAGTGCCGCCTCGCTGGCCGACAGCTGTTTCATCTCGGTCCGCTGCGCGAAGTAAGTCCGTACCGGGCCGGCGATGGTGAGGGTCAGAACACAGACGAGCGCAGCCATGATGGCGGCACGTCGCGCGGTGAAGCCCAGTCGCTGTTCGTTCTGCTGCTGCACCGACGCGGTGATGACCTGACGGATCGGCTCGGTGATGCTGCGACCGACCGACTCGGCCTTGTCGCGCAATCCAGCGGGACGCGGATCACGCGCCGGTATCCGCGCCGGGCGCGAACGGCCCCGCCCCGAAGCGCCGGGCCGGGAAGCCGGCGCTCGGCGCTTGGGGTCAGACCGCTTACCGTCAGCCAACAGGTGCCCTACTCTGCTCCACCGAAGCGGGGGAAGGCCAGGTCGCCGGCATAGCGGGCGGCGTCACCGAGGGCCTCCTCAATGCGCATCAGCTGGTTGTACTTGGCGACCCGTTCGCTTCGGGCAGGGGCGCCGGTCTTGATCTGGCCGCTGCCGACCGCCACCGCGAGATCGGCGATGAAGGTGTCCTCGGTCTCACCACTGCGGTGGCTCATCATCGTGCGGTAGCCGCTGTTGTGGGCCAGCGCGACGGCGTCGAGGGTCTCAGTGAGGGTGCCGATCTGGTTGACCTTGACCAGCAGAGCGTTGGCGGCACCGCGCTCGATGCCCTCTTCGAGACGCTCGGGGTTGGTGACGAACAAGTCGTCGCCGACGATCTGCACCCGGTCACCGATCGCCGCGGTAAGGGCGGCCCAACCGTCCCAGTCGTTCTCGTCGAGCGGGTCTTCGATCGACACCAGCGGGTAGGCGTCGAGCAGTCCGGCGTAGAACTCGCTCAGTTCAGCCGCGGTGCGGGTCTGCTTCTCGAAGCTGTATCCCGTTCCTGCGGTGAAGAATTCGGTGGCGGCGACATCGAGGGCCAAAGCCACATCAGCACCGGGCTTGAAGCCCGCCGACTCGATGGCCGAACAGATCAAATCCAGCGCCGCCTTGGTGCCGGCCACGTCGGGCGCGAATCCGCCCTCGTCACCCAGACCGGTGGCCAGCCCCTGTTTCTTGAGCACCGCCTTGAGTGCGTGGTACACCTCCGCGCCCCAGCGCACCGCCTCGCGGAAGTTCGGCGCACCGATCGGGGCGACCATGAACTCCTGTACGTCAACCCCGGTGTCGGCGTGCGCGCCGCCGTTGAGGATGTTCATCATCGGGACCGGCAGAATGTGCGCGTTCGGGCCGCCCAGGTAGCGGTACAGCGGCAGACCGGCAGACTCGGCAGCGGCCTTGGCCACCGCAAGGGACACCCCAAGGATGGCGTTGGCGCCGAGTCGTCCCTTACCTGGGGTGCCGTCGAGATCGACCAATGCCTGATCGACCAGTCGCTGATCGTCGGCCGACAACCCGATCACGGCCGGAGCGATCTCGTCGAGTACACCCTCGACAGCCTTCTGAACTCCCTTGCCGCCATAGCGTGGTCCGCCGTCACGCAGCTCGACGGCCTCGTGCTCACCGGTGGAAGCACCGGAGGGCACAGCGGCCCGGGCCATGGTGCCGTCGATGAGCAGCACCTCGACCTCAACGGTGGGATTGCCGCGCGAGTCGAGGATTTCGCGGGCTGCGACCTGCTCGATGATGGGCACCAGGGTTCTCCTTGCTGGTCGAAATGCTGGTCGGGAAGCTGACGTCGACAGCCTAGATGGTTCACGCCGCAGAGGGGTCGCCTTGGGGGCCGCGTTAGAGGGGATGACCGGCCGCGTAGGCAGCAGCCCAGTCGCGCACCATCCGGGCGTAGAGATCGGAGTGGTTGTAGGCCCGCAACGCGTTCATCCAGCCGCGCGGGGTCGACATGTCCTTGCCTCGAAAACACAGATAACCGGCCGCCGACAAGGCGGCGTCGTCGAAGTTGTCCGGACTGATCACACCGTCGTTGTTGGCGTCGACCCCGTAGAGCCGCCAGGTCTCGGGGATGAACTGCATCGGCCCCATCGCCCGCGCATAAACCGGAGCGTCGTCGGCCGACCGCCCCGATGCCTCCTGTGCCTCTCGGTCGATGATCTCCAGGTTCCCGTTGGTGCCGTCCAGCCGGACGCCGCGGATGGGCGGACTGACGTCACCGTTGGGCGAGATCAACGCGCCCCGGTAGGTGCCGTGGTGGCTTTCCACCATGCCGATGCCGGCCAGCGTCGTCCAGGCCAGGTGGCAATCCGGGTTCTCCACCTGCGCCACCCGGGTGGCGTAGCCGTAGGCCTCCATGGCCTCGATCGGTATGCCCAGGGCGGGTGCCCGCTGCTCGGCCCATTCGCGCAGCTGGTCGGCGGGTCGGCCGGCAGCCTGGGTGTTGATGGCCGGCACCGGGTCACCTGCAGGCGGCGGGACGCCGTCCGGGATCGGCGCGCCGGTCTGCCAGGAACAGCTGGAAGCCAGGACCGCTGCCGTCGCTGAAACGACCAGAGCGGCCCCCATCCAGCGTGGCCTCGTCCGACCCGACGACACAACACTCCCTTTGCCCGCGTTTGATTGCTTCATCGTCCCATGGGTCGGGCGGCGTTAGCGGTTGCGAATCACGGCAGGGTGGCGTGAATCGCGAATGCTGACAGTCCCGTCAGTTATCCCGTGCCGGCCCTAGATGTACCTAGACCACCGGTTCGGGCCAGTGCAACCGCCAATCCTCAGCGGTGGCCGGTCCGGCGGCATCCAACGACGCGGCGATGACACCCTCAACGGCCCGAACTTCGTCCATGAAGTCAAGGACGGCGGTGCGCAGGGCGTTCTCGGCATCCCCGCCGGCCTTAACCGACACCGACGTCAGTTGCGCGGGGATCAGATCGGCGGGCAAACCGGCGGCCGTAACCCGGTCGATCACCTTCTGGGCCAGCGCCAGAGCGGGTTGGGCAGTCGGCAGACCGTCGACGCAGGACCGCTGATCGGACCGTTCGGCAGCCTTACGCTGCTCCCATTGGGCGAGTTGGTCTTCCAGGGTGATCTGCTGACCGGCCAGCACTGCCGGCACCCGGTTGCCAAGCTTTCGGACCAGGGCGTCGGCGACGTCGTCGATACCGAACGCGTCGACGGGCGCCTCCTCGGCGATGCGCGCATGGAAAAGCACCTGCAGCAGGACGTCACCGAGTTCGTCGCGCAATTCGGCCAGGTCACCGCCGTGGACTGCGTCGAACAGTTCGTAGGTCTCCTCCAGCAGATAGCGGCGCAGCGAGTCGTGGGTCTGTTCACTCTCCCATGGCCCGGCGGTCCGAAGCCGATCCATGATCTCCACGGCGTCGATGAGGCGCTCACCGGCGCGGGGCTCCGGCACAGCGATCAACTGCTCCCCGGCGGCCAGCCGGGCATTGACCGCGGGATGGCCGCGGTCGGAGGACAACAGCACCGGAGCATCGGGCCCGATCAGGGCCGACCGGGCCGAGGGCAGCGACCACTGGATCCGGATCGGCATTTCTTCGGTGTACTGGACATCGCCGCAGAGCAGTTCCACCGCTTCGACCGGCACCAGTGCGGGCCGACGGGCGTCGACCAGAATGACCGTCATCGCTGGGCCCCCCTCTCTGCCGGTGTGAACGCCGTTATATCAATCTCCCCCGCCGGTCGGCCGTCGAGTGCGAGTAACAGGTCGACGACCATCTGCACCAGGTCGAGATCCCGGATGCGGGAGGCTCCCACGCCGCCGCCCTCCCTGGGGATCGGCACCTGCACCGTCGACGTCGTCGCGCGGTAGCCGGCCGCCGGATAGAGCCGCTTGAGTCGCACCTGCGCCGAGTCTGGCAGGGTGAGTGGGGAGAGGCGCAGCGTCGTCGCCGAAGCGGCGGCGACTTCGGTCACGCCGTAATGACGGCACAGCAGCCTCAGCCGGGCCACCGCCACCAGGCGCTGAGCGGGCTCGGGCAGCGGGCCGTACCGGTCGACGAGTTCGTCGACGACCGCCGCGACGGCCGCCTCGTCGGCGGCGGCGGCCAGGCGTCGGTAGGCCTCCAGGCGCAGCCGGTCACTGCCGATGTAGTCCGGCGGCAGATTCGCATCGACGGGCAAGTCGATACGGACGTCCTTGATCTCCTCGGCGGTGGTCACGGTTTTGCCGTCCGCCGCGGCCCGGTAGGCCTCGACGGCCTCCCCGACCAGTCGGACGTACAGGTCGAAGCCGACCCCGGCGACGTGCCCGGACTGCTCGGCGCCCAGGACGTTGCCGGCGCCGCGAATCTCCAAGTCCTTCAACGCGACTGCCATGCCGGCACCCAGTTCGTTGTTCTGGGCGATGGTGGCCAGCCGATCATGGGCGGTCTCGGTGAGCGGGGTGTCGCGCGGGTAGAGGAAGTACGCGTAGCCGCGTTCCCGGCTCCGGCCCACCCGACCGCGCAACTGGTGCAACTGAGACAGCCCGAAGGTATCGGCGCGTTCGACGATCAGGGTGTTGGCATTGGAGATGTCCAGACCGGTCTCGATGATCGTGGTGCACACCAGGATGTCGAAGTCGCGGTTCCAGAACCCCTGCACGGTTGTTTCAAGCTGCTCCTCTGGCATCTGTCCGTGTGCCACGGCAACCCGTGCTTCGGGCACCAGACCGCGGATGCGGGCCGCCGCGTTGTCGATGCTGCTGACCCGGTTGTGAACGTAGAAAACCTGGCCGTCGCGCAGCAGCTCTCGACGCAGGGCCGCGGCGACCTGCTTGTCGTCGTGCGGGCCGACGTAGGTGAGCACCGGGTAGCGCTCCTCGGGTGGGGTGAGGATGGTCGACATCTCCCGGATACCGGCCAGGCTCATCTCCAGGGTGCGCGGGATCGGGGTGGCGCTCATGGTCAGCACGTCGACATGACTTCTCAGGCTCTTGATGTGTTCTTTGTGCTCGACGCCGAAGCGTTGCTCTTCGTCGACCACCACCAGCCCGAGGTCCTTCCACCGCACCCCGGTCTGCAGAAGTCGATGGGTGCCGATGACGACGTCGACGCTGCCGTCGGCCATGCCCTCGAGGACCTTTCGGGACTCGGCCGGGTCGGTGAACCGGGACAGCCCCTTGACCGTGACCGGGAAGCCGGCCATCCGCGCGGTGAAGGTCTGCAGGTGCTGGTCGGCGAGCAGTGTGGTGGGCACCAGGACGGCCACCTGCTTGCCGTCCTGTACGGCTTTGAACGCCGCGCGCACCGCGATCTCGGTCTTGCCGTAGCCGACGTCGCCGCAGATCACCCGGTCCATCGGGACCGGCTTCTCCATATCGGATTTCACCTCGCCGATGGCGGTCAACTGGTCGACGGTCTCGGTGAACCCGAAGGCGTCCTCCATCTCGGCCTGCCATGGAGTGTCCGGGGCGAAGGCATGCCCGGGGGCAGCCTGACGCTTGGCATACAGCGCGACCAGTTCACCGGCGATTTCGCGAACGGCCTTGCGCGCCTTGGTTTTCGTGTTGGCCCAGTCGCTGCCGCCAAGTTTACTCAGGGCGGGCTGCTCGCCTCCGACATAGCGGGACAGCTGGTCCAGGGAATCCATCGGGACGAAGAGTTTGTCGGCACCCTGGCCGCGCTTACTCGAGGCGTATTCCAGCACCAAGTACTCCCGGCGGGCCCCGCCCACCGTGCGTTCCACCATCTCGACGAACCGGCCGATGCCGTGCTGGTCGTGCACCACCAGGTCACCGGCGGTCAGCGCCAACGGGTCGACGGTGTTGCGCCGCCGGGCGGCCAGCCGCTTGCCCTCCGGGCCGGTGGCGCGGTTGCCGGTCAGGTCGGTCTCGGTGATCACCACCAGGTGCCCGCCGGGGATGACGATGCCGTTGTGAAGCGGGCCCTTGAGTACGCCGACCAGGCCGGGCCTGGGGGCTTCCCCGGCCTCCAGCATGACCGCCGGGGTGTCACGCTCGGCGAGTTGCTCGACGATGCGGTGGGCGATACCGACGCCGGGAGCGACGACTGCACCCAGGCCGCCGGTCAGCACGTGGGCCCGCAGATGGGCGAAGATCTCCTCGGCGCTGGACTGCTGGCCGCGCGCCGACGGTGCGGCCCGCACATCGAGTTCGACGGCGTCCGGGGCGGACAACTGGCCGATCGTCCACCACGGGTGTCCACCGGTCGTGGCGGCCGCGCGGACGTCGTCGAGTTCGGAAAATCCCGAGCCCCCGAGTTGCTCGACGTCGATGGGCGCATCCCCGCCGATCGCGGCCACCGACCAGGAGGCCTCCAGGAACTCCCGGCCGGTCTTGATCAGATCGGCGGCCCGGGAGCGCACCTTCTCCGGGTCGCACAGCAGCACCGGCGCTCCGGCCGGAAGGTGCCCGACGAGCGAGGCCAGTTTCTCGGGCCGCAGCACCGGTTGCAGCGCCTCCATCCCGTCGACCGGGATTCCCTCTGCGAGCTTGGCCAGCATGTCGGCGACGCTGCCGGTGACCCGATTCTCGTCTCGGGGCATGTGCCGACCTAACTCGGCGGCCCGCGAGCGGACGTCGTCGGTGAGCAGCAATTCGCGGCACGGGACGGCCACCACTGGGTTTTCCGGGCCGCCCGCGTCGAGTTCGGGGATGGAGCGCTGGTCGGCGACCGAGAACATCCGCATCTCGGTGATCTCGTCGCCCCAGAACTCCACCCGCACCGGATGCTCGGCGGTCGGCGGGAAGAGATCGAGGATGCCGCCCCGCACCGCGAACTCCCCGCGCCGGGCGACCATGTCGACCCGGGTATAGGCCAGTTCCACCAGCCGGGCGATCACCGTGTCGAAGTCCAGTTCCGCGCCCACCTGCAGAATCACCGGCTCGATGTCGACGAGGTCGGCCGCCATCGGCTGCAGCAGCGAGCGCACCGTGGTGACCACCACCCGCAACGGCGGGCCCAGCACCGCATCGTCGGGTCGGGCCAAGCGTCGCAGCAGCATCATCCGGGCGCCGACGGTATCCACCCCGGGTGAGAGCCGCTCGTGCGGCAGCGTCTCCCAGGACGGGAACAGCGCCGCCGCATCGCCGTGCACGCCGCGCAGTTCGGCGGTCAGGTCGTCGGCCTCACGGCCGGTCGCCGTCACCACCAGCAACGGCTCACCCTCGGACGTTTTGAGCGCCAGTGCACACGCGACGAACAGCTGGGCGCTGACCGGGCCCACCACGTTCAGCTCGGGCGGCCGCTCGGCGGCACGCTCGGCGAGTTCGGCGAATGGTGGCGCGGAAAGCGCGATGTCGACCAGACCAGCCAGCGGGGTCTGGACCCGGTGGCGCCCAGTCATGATGGGGACAGCTTATGCCGCGGGGCAAAAAGCGTTGCCCCGGGCCATGATTCGACGCGGCTCACTCGTCTTGCAGATGCGGGTCAGGTTCCAGCCCGGTCAACCCGTTCCACATCAGGTTCACCAGGTGAGCGGCCACGACTTCCTTCTTTGGCTCGCGGGCTTCCATCCACCACTGCGCGGTCATCGACACCGAACCCACCAGCGCCCGGGCGTACATCGGGGCCAGTTCCGGGTCCAAACCGCGGCGGGAGAAGTCGCCGGCCAGAATCGAGGCGACCTGGCTGACCGCGTCGTTGAACAGGGTCGAGTAGGTGCCCGGACTCAGCGACTGCGGGGAGTCCCGGATCAGCACCCGGTAGCCGTCGGTGCGCTCCTCGATGTAGGTCAGCAGCGCCAATGTCACCGCCTCGACCCGCGGCCGGTACTGGTTGTTGGTCAGCGACGCGGTGACACCGTCGAGCAGTGCCGACATCTCCCGGTCGACCACCACCGCGTACAGGCCCTCTTTGCCGCCGAAGTGCTCGTAGACCACCGGCTTGGAAACCCCTGCCCGCTGGGCGACTTCCTCGACCGAGGTGCCGTCGTAACCGCGCTCGGCAAAGAGACCCCGGGCGATGTCGATCAACTGGTGGCGGCGTTCACTGCCGGTCATCCGGGCGCGCGGCGGGCGCGACGGGCCCTGCGGTGCTGCCACGGCTACCAGGGTAGCGAGTCGACTAAAGTCTCTGACAGACAATTCGCCGTGGTGTAATTGGCAGCACCTCTGATTTTGGTTCAGATAGTTCAGGTTCGAGTCCTGGCGGCGAAGCGAGACTTGCCGAGATGGCGATTAAGCCGCTGCATACGGCCGAGATGGCGTGTCGCGAATGAAACCGCACACTGAGGAGTCGGCATGACCACGACAAAGGAATCCGCCGTACTGGTGCTGGCCGCCGGGGCGGGCACCCGGATGCGGTCAGACACCCCCAAGGTCCTGCACACCCTGGGCGGCCGCAGCATGCTGGCGCATGCGCTGCACGCGGTTGCCAAGGTGGCGCCGTCCCATCTGGTGGTGGTCCTCGGTAAAGACCGTGAGCGCATCGCGCCGGTGGTCGCCGACTTGGCCACGGAACTCGGCCGCCCGATCGATATCGCGGTCCAGGACCAGCAGTTGGGCACCGGCCACGCCGCGCTGTGCGGACTGTCCGGACTGCCCGAGGACTTCGACGGGACGGTGGTGATCACCTCTGGGGACATCCCACTGCTCGACGCCGACACTCTGGCCGATCTGATCGCCACCCACTCCAGCGAGCCGGCCGCCGTCACGGTGCTGACCACCACGGTCCCCGAGGCGCACGGCTACGGCCGGATTCTGCGCACCCAGGACGGCGAGGTGATTGCGATCGTCGAGGAGACCGACGCCACTCCGCAGCAGCGCGCCATCCGGGAGATCAACGCCGGGGTGTACGCCTTCGACATCGCCGCGCTGCGTTCGGCGCTGAGCCGCCTGTCCTCCAACAACGCCCAGCATGAGCTGTACCTGACCGACGCGATCTCGATCGTGCGGGCCGACGGACAGATTGTGCACGCCAGGCACGTCGACGACGCCGCCCTGGTGGCCGGCGTCAACGACCGGGTTCAACTGGCCGACATCGGGGCCGAACTGAACCGTCGCGTCGTCGCCGCCCATCAGCGCGCCGGCGTCACGGTGATCGACCCGGGTACCACCTGGATCGACGTCGACGTGACCATCGGCCGTGACACCGTGGTCGCACCGGGCACCCAACTGTTGGGCAGTACCCGCGTGGGCACCCGGTGCACGATCGGCCCGGATACCACCCTGACCGACGTACACGTGGGCGACGGCGCGTCGGTGGTGCGCACTCACGGTACCGAGGCGATCGTCGGAGACGGCGCCGAGGTGGGACCGTTCACCTACCTGCGGCCCGGCACCCGACTCGGTGTCGAGGGCAAACTGGGCGCGTTCGTCGAAACCAAGAACGCCTCCATCGGCACCGGAACCAAAGTGCCGCACCTGACCTACGTCGGCGACGCCGACATCGGCGAGTACAGCAACATCGGCGCCTCCAGTGTGTTCGTCAACTACGACGGCGAGAGCAAGAGTCGCACCACCGTCGGCTCCTATGTCCGCACCGGCAGTGACACCATGTTCGTCGCACCCGTCAAGGTCGGCGACGGCGCTTACACCGGTGCGGGGACGGTGCTGCGCGACGACGTGCCACCGGGCGCGCTGGCCGTCTCGGCCGGCCGACAGCGCATCATCGAGGACTGGGTGCTGCACAACCGGCCCGACAGCGACTCGGCCACGGCGGCGTCCCGTGCCCGTTACGGACCGAAGGCCGGAGGGTCCGACCCCGAACCGGGCTGAGAGCAACCCAACCCCGTACGATGACCGCGTATCGACCCCCAACCGGCAAGGGCAACTCAGTGGGCACCGAGTGGATTGACAGCCGCAAGAACCTGATGCTTTTCTCCGGCCGGGCGCACCCCGAACTGGCCGAGCAGGTCGCCAAGGAACTCGACGTCAGCGTCACCGCGACGACGGCGCGCGACTTCGCCAACGGTGAGATCTTCGTCCGGTTCGACGAGTCGGTGCGGGGCTCGGACGCATTCGTGCTGCAGTCCCATCCCGCACCGCTGAACAAGTGGCTGATGGAACAGCTGCTGATGATCGACGCGCTCAAGCGGGGCAGCGCCAAACGGATCACCGCCATCCTGCCGTTCTATCCCTACGCCCGCCAGGACAAGAAGCACCGCGGCCGCGAACCGATCTCCGCCCGCCTGGTTGCCGATCTACTCAAGACGGCCGGCGCGGACCGGATCGTGTCGGTCGACCTGCACACCGATCAGATCCAGGGTTTCTTCGACGGCCCCGTCGACCACATGCGCGCCCAGCCGCTGCTGACGTCATACATCCGCGACAACTATCCGACCAAGGACATCGCCGTCGTCTCGCCGGATTCCGGCCGGGTGCGGGTCGCCGAGAAGTGGGCCGACGCGCTGGGCGGAACGCCGCTCGCCTTCATCCACAAGACTCGTGACCCGCGGGTACCCAACCAGGTGGTGTCCAACCGGGTGGTCGGTGAGGTCGAGGGTAAGACCTGCGTGCTGACCGACGACATGATCGACACCGGCGGCACCATCGCCGGCGCGGTCAAGCTGCTGCGCGAGGACGGCGCCAAGGACGTCATCATCGCCGCCACCCACGGCGTGCTGTCGGACCCGGCGGCCGAGCGGCTGGCTTCCTGCGGTGCCCGCGAAGTGATCGTCACCAACACCCTGCCGATCGAGGAATCCAAGCATTTCCCCCAGCTGACCGTTCTCTCGATCGCACCGCTGCTGGCCAGCACCATCCGCGCTGTTTTCGAAAACGGCTCCGTCACAGGACTTTTCGACGGAGATGCATAGGACCGCAGCCGCGGCCTTGCTGGCGGTGGCGCTGACCACCGCAGGCTGCACCACCAAAACCGCGGACTACTCGACCATCTGGACGTCCGGGACGACGAGCACCACCACGACGGTGACGACGTCACCGACCCCGATCGCCCAGTACCTTTCCGGGGTCGGGGTGACCGGGCAGCAGGTGCCGTTAGACGAACTCACCGACCTGACCGTGACCCTGCCGCGGCCGCCGGGGTGGACCACCTACGCCAACCCGAACTTCTCCCCCGGCACCGAGGCGATCGCCAAGAACAACACCTACCCGACCGCCATGGTCATGGTCTTCAAACTGGACGGCAACTTCGACATTCCGGCAGCGTTGGAACATGCCGACGACGACGCCGAAGTGTCGAAGAACTTCGTGCGACTCAACTATTCGAATGCCGACTTCGCCGGGTTTCCCTCCGCGATGATCGAGGGCAGCTACGACCACACCGGCACCCGGTTGCACACCTACAACCGAATCGTCTTCCCGGTGACGCCGAAGTTCGACCGCTACCTCGTGCAGTTCACCGTCACCACGCTGGCCGATCAGGCCGCCGCGGCGGCTCCGGACGTCCTGAAGGTCATCGAGGGCTTCACGGTCGCGGTGAAGTAGGTTTGCGGCCATGTCGTGGAGCGCAGCAGATCTTCCCTCCTTCGCCGGCCGCACCGTCATCGTCACCGGAGCCAACAGCGGACTGGGCCTGGTCACCGCCCGGGAGTTGGCCCGGGTGGGGGCGCGGGTGATCCTGGCCTGCCGCAACATCGGAAAGGGCGAGACCGCTGCGGCAGGGATGACCGGCGACGTCCAGGTCCGTCGGCTGGATCTGCAGGATCTGGCGTCGATCCACGACTTCGCCGACAGCGTCAGCGTGGTGGACGTGCTGATCAACAACGCCGGGATCATGGCGGTGCCCTATGCGATCACCAAAGACGGCTTCGAAAGCCAGATCGGCACCAACCATCTGGGACACTTCGCCCTGACGAACCTGCTGCTGCCCAAGATCACCGACCGAGTGGTGACCGTTTCCTCGATCATGCACATGACCGGCTGGATCAGCCTCACCGACCTGAACTGGAAGGCGCGGCCCTATTCGGCGTGGCTTGCCTACGGCCAGTCCAAACTGGCGAATCTGCTGTTCACCAGCGAATTGCAGCGCCGGTTGATCGCCGCGGGTTCTTACGTCAAGGCGCATGCCGCCCACCCGGGGTATTCGGCTACCAACCTGCAGGGCCACACCGGCAACAAGGTCGGCACCCCGATCTGGCTGGCGCTCAACAAGGTGGCCGGGGCCAGCCCCGAGTACGGGGCGGGCCCCACGCTGTACGCGGCGTCGCAGGACCTGCCTCCGGACAGCTTCATCGGGCCCAAGTTCGGAGCCCGCGGGCCGATCAGCGAGGTCGGCCGCAGTCCGCTTGCCCGTGACACCAAAACCGCCTGGAAGTTATGGGAGTTGTCCGAGCAGCTGACTGGCAAGCACTTTCCCCTTTAATTAAGGGACTTACGGCCTATACCCTTCACCCGTTTGCTGTGTGAGACTGAGCCGACGGGCGGTCTCAGGGAGCGGCCGCCGAGGGGGTTCGGTGTCGGCGGGAGGACCTCATCGGCCGGCTGGCCGACATCGACGGGTTGCGAAAGGCCGAGTCCGGCAGATCGAGTACACCCGGCGGTCTGTGACAGCGATCGAATCCGGGGACGCCAGCTACGCCGGGCAGATCGGTCGGGTGGGCGCACTGGCTATCGCCCTCGGAATCGGATCGACGGCGGTGTTTCTGCCCGTCGCCTTCGCTGACAACACCGGCTCAGCAGGCTCATCCGGGTCCGGGTCCTCCGAAACCGCCGAGCAACCGACATCCCCGAGGAAGCCGCGCACCGCGCAACGGCCCCGACGTGATGCGCATGGCGCGAACCCACACAACGACACACCGTCGGCGGCACCGGAGCGGAACAGACCCCGAAAGGACGTCTCAGGTTCGAGCACGCCCCCTCAGGCGCCCCGGGGCGACCAAGCAGCATCGCGGTCATCCAAGCCGCGACTGCCACCACCCCGGTCATCCCCGCCTCAGCCGTTAGCCGGGCCTACCGATCCCCCGCCCGCGGCATCGTCGTCCCCTCGGATCGGGGAACGCCCGCGCCCCGCGGCAGCGCCAACACTCTCTTCACCAGTGCTGAGTTCCCCGGCTCGGGCAGCCGCGCTCACACCTGCCCCCCGAGGTGCGCTTTCCGAAATGGGGCACGACCTGGTGTCATGGTTGCGCACCGGCAGGAATGGAGCCGCTCCTGGTGCAGAACCGTTGCTGTGGGCGGCATTTGCCGTTACCCGACGCCAGCCTGATGGTGCCGCACGAGCCGTCAAGCCTGCGGCTTCCTTCACGAGTGCGGCACCTCCCCCGACACCGGCCACACGGGACTTTTCCACGCCGATAGCCGACCTGATTCGACTATTCATCGGCAACGGAACAGCCGAAAACCCCAATGCCGGAGTTCTTGTGGGGAACGGTTACTCCTGGACCGGATACGGCGGCGTGTGTACCAGCGGCCCCTGCGAAGGCGGCAGGGGCGGGCTGATCGGCAACGGCGGGGACGGCTACAACAGCGGAAACGGCGGCGCTGCAGGCTGGTTCGGCCGTGGCGGAGACGGTGGTGATGCTCTCATCCCCGCCGAAACAGGAGGCGCGGGCGGCCTCGGCGGCCTGTTCGTGGGCGGTGGCGGCAACGGCGGGGCCGGCGGTGCGGCAGCACCCCGGGCCGTCCCCGGCGGCGACGGCGGAATCGGCGGAAACACCGGCCTGTTGTCGGTAATCGGCCGCGCCGGCAACGGCGGTGCCGGCGGCTCAAGTCTCAATGGCCTGGGCGGAAACGGCGGTGCCGGCGGCAATGCCGGCGAACTGTCGCTGAGCAGCGCAGGCGGAAACGGTGGCATCGGCGGATCCGGCGCATTCGGAGGCGGGGCTGGCGGAGATGGCGGCAAGGGGGGGCTGCTGGCGGGCACCGGAGGTGCCGGAGGCGCGGGCGGCTCGTCAGAACGCGCTGGATCGGGCGGTAACGGGGGCAACGGCGGCAACAGCGGACTTCTGTCTTTCGGCGGCGGCGCCGGCGCGGGTGGCGACGGCGGGGACAGCGCACGAGGCGCAGGTGGCGTCGGGGGCAAGGGCGGCGATGTCGCGTATCTGGCGGTCTCGGGCAGGGGCGGATCAGGAGGCGCCGGCGGTGACGGGCAGATCGGCGGCGGCGACGGCGGCGACGGCGGCCATGGCGGTCCGCTGCTGGGCATCGGCGGGACCGGCGGTAACGGGGGCGCGGCAACGCTCGCGGGCTTCGGCGGACAGGGGGGTAACGGCGGCGATTCCGGGCTCCTGACACTCGCCGGTGGTGCGGGTGCCGGCGGACGCGGCGGCGACAGCGCGACCGGCTCCGGCGGAAACGGCGGATCAGGCGGGAACGC
>CAZADG010000026.1:0-41353 GCA_964483865.1 uncultured Mycobacterium sp.
ACAGGCCCTGGCCGAAGCCCGCCCCAATCCAGGCCCCGGCGGACTGCAGACCATCACCCTCAGCAATCCCGCCGCGGTCACGCTGGGGACCTACGCCGGATGGAGAGGAGGCGGAGGCAGCTACAACTACGTCGCCACCTTCTTCACCGCCACCCAAACCCGCTTGTACACCTTCGGTCAAACCAGCGCCCCGGTGGACACCGTCATGGAGCTCTACAGCGGCGCCTTCAACCCCGCTACCCCCGGCGTGGGACGTCTGGCCGTCAACGACGACACCTCGGTCAGCGCCCACGCAGCCGTCGGTGCCACCGTCACCGGATGCGCCACGATGAGCTACTGTCCGCAGGTCAGCGCTAACCTGACCGCCGGCCAGGTCATCTCCCTGGTGGTCACGACCTACAACCCCGGAAGCCCCCTGGGCCTGCCCCAGAGCTTCTACTCCACCGGCGCCGGGGCCTTCTCCACCAGCGCGCCCACCGGCCCACCGCCACCGTCCAGTGACACCTTCACCGTCGCCGTCGACGACAGCAACGGCGGCACCACCACCGTCCAGGTCGCCGTCCCCATCCTTTGGTGAAAGCGCCCCGCGCGTGCGTGGCGTGGCGGTCGCGCGGAATGACCCTTACATGCACCAGTTCAGCCGTTGGTGCCCGCCACCACCGCGGCAGCGCGGGTACGGTCGTCCGAATAGCCGAGGGAATGTCAGTTGGGCGACGCCGCCCGACGCGCCGGATCAAGCACGTCCACACGATCGTCGGCCCAGGCCTGGCGCATCGCGTCGGCGCCCTTGAGCCGCACCCAGGCCGCTTCGGTCTGGGTGATCGGCACCGCGGAGAGGAACCGAACCGGGTCGCACGGAGGATCGAGCGGTAAGTCCGGGATGTCGGCAGCCCCGAGCAGCACGGCGGTGAACGGCGCGCCTGCCCACAGTGGGCCGGACAGGTCGACCAGGGCGTCATGGGTCAGCACAACCCCCTCGACCGCCGGGGTGGCAGCGACCACCGCCAGGCTGCGGGCCAGGCCTGTGGTCGGCACACCGGCCCGCAGGCTCAGCACCACCTCCGCGCGCGGACCGCGCAGCGGGTCGGACACTGCCGCGGCCGGATCGGTCATCGGATAGCGCGAGCAGCCGTGCGAAACATAGGAATACACCCCGTCACGAAGAAACCGCAGCACGTCCAACTGCTCGACGCCGAGGAAGGTGACACTGGCGACATCTGGTTGCGGGTCGCCGAAGTGGTCCCGCAGATGCCGTCCGGCTGCGGCCAGCGGATCGCTCACGCTGTGAGATTCACCCCGGAGTCCGCGTCGAAGATCTGGAGTCTGCTGGTGTCGAGCGCCAACTCGACCGTCTGGCCGGTGGTCGCGGCGGAATCGGCGGAAACCCTTGCCACATAACGGTTTCCACCGATGACGGATTCGGTGTCGGACAGATGCTCCGAGCGCACGCCGGCGCCACCGGTGGTGAAGTAGACGTACTTGTCCGAACCCAGCGATTCCACCAGGTCCGCGGTGACCCCGAACGTCAAAGCCCGACCCCGCTCGTGGGGTTCCAGCAGCGCCGCGTCCTCGAAGTGTTCGGGGCGCGCACCGACAATCACAGTGGCAGGCAACGCGTACCCGCCGCTCAGCGAGATCTGACCGAACGGCAGTCGCAAACCACCCTCACTCGGGGCAGCGGGAAAGAAGTTCATCGCGGGGGATCCGATGAAGCCCGCGACGAACAGGTTGGCCGGGCGGTGATACAACTCGTCGGGGGTGCCGATCTGTTGAGCCTCGCCGGCCCGCAGCACCACCACCCGGTCACCGAGGGTCATCGCCTCGGTCTGGTCGTGCGTCACATAGACAGTGGTGGTGCCGAGCCGGTTCTGCAGTCGGGCGATCTCGGCGCGCATCTGCACCCGCAGCTTGGCATCGAGGTTGCTCAAAGGCTCATCCATCAGGAACGCCTTGGGTTTACGAACGATCGCCCGGCCCATCGCGACCCGTTGACGCTGGCCGCCGGAGAGTTGAGAGGGCTTGCGGTCCAGGAACTCGGTCAGGTCCAGGATCTTGGCGGTCTCGGCGACCTTCGCATCGATCTCCGCCTTGGGGAGTTTGGCCAGGCTCAGGGGGAAGGCGATGTTCTGGCGAACAGTCATGTGCGGGTAGAGCGCGTAGGACTGGAACACCATCGCGATGTCCCGGTCGCGGGGCGCCTTCTCGTTGACCCGTTGACCACCGATCCTCAGTTCGCCGGAGGTGATGTCCTCCAGTCCGGCAATCATGTTCAGGGTGGTGGACTTGCCGCACCCGGACGGCCCGACGAGGATCACGAACTCCCCGTCGCCGATGGTCAGCGACAGGTCCTTGACCGGCGTGGCGCCGTCGGGGTAGCGCTTGGTCACACCGTCCAGCACGATCTCGGCCATAAAACCCGCTATCCCTTCACCGCGCCGGAGGTCAGTCCGGCGACGATACGACGTTGGAAGATCAGGACAAAGATGATGATCGGGATGGTGATCACCATCGCGCCGGCCGCGATCGAACCGGTCGGCTCCTCGAATTGAGAACTGCCGGTGAAGTTTGCGATCGCCACCGGTGCGGTGATCGCCGACTTGGTGGCGGTCAGCGACAGCGCCAGCAGCAGGTCGTTCCAGGCGAAGATGAACACCAGGATGGCCGCCGTCACGATGCCGGGCGCGGCCAACGGGGCGATCACCCGCCGGAACGCCTGGGCCGGGGTGGCGCCGTCCATCTTGGCGGCCTTCTCCAGATCCCAGGGGATCTCCCGGAAGAACGCGGAGAGGGTGTAGATCGCCAGCGGCAGCGCGAAGGTGATGTAAGGGATGATCAGGCCGGGCCAGGTGTCGAACAGACCGATCCGGCGCTCGATGTTGAACAGTGGGGTGACCAGCGAGATCTGCGGGAACATCGCGATCAGCAGCGCGGCGCCGATGAGCGCCCGCTTGCCGCGGAAATCCAACCGGGCCACCGCGTATGCCGCCATACCGCCGATCACCACCGCGACGAGGGTGGTGATCAAACCGATGCCGATGGAGTTGATCAGAGCGGAGGTGAACACGTCACCTTTGAAAATGCCCTTGTAGTTCTCCAGTGTGATCGACGACGGAATGAGCTTGCCGTCCTTAACCATTGAGGTCGGCTTCAGCGACAGGCTCAGGATCCACAGCACCGGCAGTAGCGCGTAGATCACCACCAGCACGTTGATGACGGTCCAGAAACCAGCGCGGCGGGTCATCGGCGGTCTCCGTCGTCGACGCCGGGTGCGGCGGCCCCGAACAGCTTGATGTAGACGAATGCGATCGCCGCAACGCACAGGAACACCAGGACGCTGATCGCCGAGCCCAGGCCGAGGTTGAAGGCCTTGAACAGGTTGTCGTAACCCAGGATCGACACCGATCCGGTGTCGTTGGATCCCCCGGTCAGTACGTAGATGTTGTCGAAGATCCGGAAGGCGTCCAGCGTGCGGAACAGCAATGCCACCAGGATGGCCGGCTTGATCAGCGGCAGGATCACCCGGGTCAATCGGGTCCAGGCGCCGGCACCGTCGACCTCGGCGGCCTTGAGCAGGTCCTCGGGCACCAGTGCCAGGCCCGCCAGCAGAAGTAGCGCCATGAACGGCGTGGTCTTCCACACCTCGGCCAGGATGACGACGGCCAGCGACGGAATCTGCTGGGTCAGCGGGGCGCTGCCGTCGGGCAGCAGGTTGGCCAGGTAGCCGGTCCCCGGCGTCCATGCGTAGTACCAACTGTAGGAGGCGGCTACGGTCACGATCCCGTAGGGAATCAGGATCGCGGTGCGCACCAAACCCTTGCCGAAGATGGTCCGGTGCATCACCAGAGCCAGTGCCAGACCCAACGCGAACTCGATGGCCACCGATATCACGGTGATGATCAGGGTGATGAAAAACGCTGTCCACCAGTACTTGTCGGCGAGGATTGTGGCGTAGTTGCCGAGCCCGATGAAGGCGGTGTCTGCCGGGCTGGCCAGGTTGTAGCGGTGCAGGCTCAGCCAGAACGCGTAGATGATCGGGTAGGCGGTCACCGCCAGCATCAGCACGACGGCCGGCGCGATGAGCCAGTAGGCCAGCCTGCGCTGGGATTTCGCATCGCCGGTCAGCACGGTCGGACGGGTCATGGGATCAACCCCTTGCCGTCGATGGCCTTCTGGACCTGTGCGGCCAGTTCGTCAGCGGTCTTCTCCGGGTCGATCTGGGTGATCGGGGCCAAGGTCGCCGAGATTCGGGTCGACATGGCCTGGTAGTTCGGTGTCGCCGGACGGACTGCGGCATTGGTCAACTGATCGCGGATGATCGCGTACTGCGGGTACTTCTTCTGGAACGCCGGATCGTCGTAGAGCGACGCCCGCACCGCGGGCAGACCGCCCTCTATCGAGGTGTAGCGCTGATTGGTCTCGCTGCGGATACAGCGCACCGCCTCGAACGCCTCCGCCGGTTTGCGGGTGGTGGACGCGACGGCCAGGTTGAGACCGCCCAGCGTCACCCGCGCCGGTTGGCCGGGCAGGACCCCTGGATAGGGCGCGAAGGCGAACACCTCCTTGCTGGCGTCGAATGCCACCTGGAACTGCTCGTCGCTGGGGGAGAAAGTGCCGGCCTCGTTGATGGCGCCGGCCAACTCGGGCTTCTCGTTGAGCGGCAGGAACGGCACCCCGCCCTTGGTGGCGTTCTCCAGCATCGAGGCGAACACGAAGGGCCAGTTGACCTCGAGAGCCGCCTTGCCGCTTTCCAGCGCCAGTCGCGCGGTGCCCTCGTCGGTCTGGGTGACCGACGGATCTGCACCGGGTGCGGTCGCGACCGACTTGATGATCTGCAGTGCCTTGACGGTGGCCGCGCGATGCTCGGGGGTGTCGACCAGGGTGACGGTCTTACCGTCCTCGGAGAGCACCCGTCCGCCCGCGGACTCCAGCAGTGAGTTGAACCACACGACCAGTCCCTCGTACTGCTTGGCCTGCACCGCGATCCAACTCGGTTTGCCCTCGGCGTGCAAACGGGTCGCCTCGGCGATCATCTGGTCCCAGGTGGGCGGCGGCGGGGCCACCAGATCCGGCCGATACCAGAGCATCTGGGTGTTGGTGGTCACCGGCGCGGCGAACAGCTTGCCCTGCCACTTCGCTGTTTCCAGCGGTCCGGGCAGGGTGTCGGCGACCGCGTCAGCCTCGGCCTGACCAGCCGGGTCGTCGGACAGCGGCAGCGCCCAACCGGCCTCGGCGAACTCCGCCGTCCAGACCACGTCCATCGCCATGATGTCGAGCGAGTCGTCGTTTCCGGTGATCCTTCGGGCCAATTGCAGACGCTGGTCGTCGGCGCCCTTGGGCAGGCTGAACTGCTGGATGCGGAACCTGCCGCCGAACTCCTCGTTGCAGCGCTTTGCGACTGCGGCGAAGGTCGCCGTCTCGCTGGCGGGGACGTAGAGGCTGACAACGCCGGAGTTGTCGCCCCCCGCACCGCACCCCGACAACGGGACTATGGCCAGCGCACACGCCGCGGCCGCGGTCACGCGCTGGACGCGCAGGCCAGGCTTCGTCACGGAAGGTACTTTAGCTGCGAGGTCCCGCTTGGTTGATGAGGCGGCTAGCAGGTCCTCGCTACAGCGTCAACCGCGACAGCATGTTCCGTGCCTGCTCGGCGCCCTGCGGATCACACAGCACGTCGTAACGGCCGGCTACCAGTTGCATGGTGGAGCTGAAATCCCTGGTGCCCTTGGACATCGAATACGGGATGGCCGAGGTGATCAAACCGAACATGACGCCGGCGGGAATGGCGGCGATCAGGCTCTTGCCCAGATCACCGGTCAGGATCCCCAGCAGCAGGCCGATGAAGACGCCCAGCCAGGCGCCGCTGAGCACGCCGCCGAGAAGCACCTTGCCCCAACTGAGCCGACCGGTCACCCGCTCCACCTGCATCAGGTCGACACCCACGATGGTCACTTGCTGGACCGGGAATTGGTTGTCGGAGAGGTAGTCAACGGCCTTCTGAGCCTCGGCGTAGGTGGGATAGGAACCGACCGGCCACCCTTTCGGCGGGGTCGGCAGGCTGAGCGGCCCACGGCGCGACGAACCCGCGGCGCCGCCGGGAACCCCGCCCGGGTTCTGGCCTGACGTAAACGGACTGGTCATGGTGTTGCCTTCTCCTTACATCGCTGCGATGCCCTTAGCAGGCCGGTGCAGATAGGCTAGGTTCTCAGCATGACAGCCCCCAGCGGTGACCCCGGGGAAACGCAGCAGAACGGTGGCTTCACCCCGGACTACCCGGCCTACGACACACCGGCGGACCCGGCCTACGGGCCGCCGGGAGCCCCGACTTACGGCTCCTACCCGCCCCCGCCCCCGCCCCCGCCGCCCGGCTACCAGGTGCCACCGCCGCCACCCCCGCCGTATTCCCCGCCCTATCAGAGCGGCTACACCAACCCCGGCTTTCCGGGGTACCCGGGCTATCCCGGCTACCCGGCACCCCCGCCGTCCGGCACCAACACCGTCGCGATCTTCGCACTGGTCTCCTCGGTACTGGGACTGCTGTGCGGGTTCGGCTCCATCCTCGGCATCATCCTCGGCGTGGTCGCCATCAACCAGGTCAAAAAGAGCGGGCAGCAGGGTCACGGCCTGGCGGTGTCGGCCATCGTGGTCGGCGTCGCCAGCCTGTTGCTGTCCATCATCATGTGGACCTACGCGCGCAACATGGGCGGTATCTGATCCCGAGCCGTCAACTCGTCGGCGGCACGAACGACGCCGTCGTCCGACTCATCCCGGCGGCACGGCCCTTGGCGGCCACCACCAGAGCCATCTTGCGACTGGCTTCGTCGATCATCTCCTCGCCCAGCATCACCGCACCGCGGGTCCCGCCGGCGGTGGAGGTGTGCCATTCATAGGCGTCCAGAATCAGTTCGGCGTGGTCGTACTCATCCTGACGGGGGCTGAAGATCTCGTTGCCCGCCGCTATCTGGTCGGGATGCAACACCCACTTGCCGTCGTAGCCCAGCGCTGCAGACCGCCGGGCCACCCGCCGGAAGGCTTCGACATCGCGCACCTTCAGATAGGGGCCATCGACAGCGGCCAGGCCATGAGCGCGGGCCGCGATGAGAATGGTCATCAGGACGTGGTGGTAGGCATCCCCGACGTCGTATCCCTCGGGTTGCTCGCCGACCACCAGGGTGCGCACGTTCAGGCTGGCCATCAGGTCGGCCGGCCCGAGCACCAGGGCCTGCACCCGGGGCGCCGCGGCGATCGCGTCGATATTGGTCAGGCCGCGGGCGTCCTCGATCTGCGCATCGATCCCGATCCGACCGACCGGCAGGCCATGGCTGCGCTCGAGTTGGGTCAGCAACAGATCCAGTGCGTGCACATGGGTCGCCTCGGAGACCTTGGGTAGCACGACCACGTCGAGGTGCGCCCCGGCCGCCGACACCACCTCGATCACGTCGCGGTGCGTCCACGGTGTGGTCCAGTCGTTGACCCGGACCCCACGCAACTGACCCGACCATCCGGGACCGGCCAGGGCCGCGGCGACGGCGGTGCGGGCCGCCGCCTTGGCCTCCGGCGCCACCGCGTCTTCCAGATCCAGAAAGACCTCGTCTGCCGCCAAACCCTTGGCCTTCTCAATCATCCTGGGGCTACTGCCCGGAACCGACAGGCAGGTTCGTCGCGGCCGATAGGCGGGTCGATCGGGAATGTTCACCCGCGGACTCCTACCCTCTGTAGACATGGCGTCGGTGAACAGGGTATACGCGGCGCGCCTGGCGGGGATGGTGGTCCTGGGGCCCGACGGTGAGTCCCTCGGCCGGGTGCGCGACGTCGTGGTCAGCATCAGCATCGTGCGCCAGCAACCCCGGGTCCTTGGCCTTGTCATCGAATTACCAACGCGCCGAAGGATTTTCGTTCCGATTCTTCGCGTCACCGCCATCGAACCCGATGCAGTCACCCTGACCACCGGCAACATGTCCCTGCGCAGGTTCGTCCAGCGACCCGGGGAGGTGCTGGTGCTGGGGCAGGTGCTCGACACCAGGGTCCGGGTCGATGACCCTGAGCAGGAACAGCTTGCCGGGGTCGACGTGGTGGTGGTCGATCTGGGTATCGAGCAGACCCGCACCCGCGACTGGGTGGTGACCCGGGTGGCGGTCCGCGGGCACCGCCGACTCGGCCGGCGCGCCGCAGTGGTGGTGGTGGACTGGCAGAACGTGCAGGGTCTGACCCCGTCCGGACTGGCGATGCCCGACCAGGGCGTGGCGCAACTGCTGCACCAGTTCGAAGGACAGCGCCCGATCGAGGTGGCCGACGCCCTGCGCGACCTGCCCGCCAAACGACGCACCGAGTTGATCAAAGCTCTCGACGACGAGCGCCTTGCCGACATCCTGCAGGAGCTCTCCGAGGACGATCAGTCCGAACTGCTTCGCCAGCTCGACACCGAGCGGGCGGCCGACGTGCTCGAGGCGATGGACCCCGACGACGCCGCCGACCTGCTCGGTGTGCTGAACCCGACCGAAGCCGAGGTTCTGCTCCGCCGGATGGATCCCGAGGACTCCGAGCCGGTGCGCCGGTTGCTCAGCCACTCCCCCGACACCGCCGGCGGCCTGATGACCTCCGACCCGGTGGTGTTGGCCCCCGACACCACGGTGGCCGAAGCCCTGGCCCGAGTGCGCGACCCGGATCTCACTCCGGCGCTGGCGTCACTGGTGTTCGTGGTGCGCCCGCCGACTGCCACCCCGACCGGCCGATATCTGGGCTGCGTGCATACCCAGGCGCTGCTGCGGGAGCCGCCGGCCAACCTGGTCAGCGGCATCATCGACGCCGACCTGCGGCACCTGGATCCGGACACCACGCTGGGCGCGGTGACCCGCTATTTCGCCGCCTACAACCTGGTCTGCGGGCCGGTGCTCGACGACGAGGGTCATCTACTGGGCGCGGTGACCGTCGACGACGTTCTCGACCACCTGCTGCCGCACGACTGGCGGGAGAGTTTCGAGGATGCCGGCACTGCTGCGGGGAATCCGCGATGAGCGATCCCCGTCAGCGCCTGGACACCCCGCTCACCTCGCGGCGGCCGTCTTTCAACGTCGACCCCGAAGCGGTCGGTCGGGTCAGCGAATCGGTGGCCCGCTTCCTGGGCACCGGCCGATATCTGTTCTGGCAGACCGCCATCGTCATCGTGTGGATCGCCATCAACCTCTTCGCGGTGAAGCTGCGCTGGGACCCGTACCCATTCATCCTGCTCAACCTGGCGTTTTCCACCCAGGCCGCCTACGCAGCCCCGCTGATCCTGCTGGCCCAGAACCGGCAGGAGAACCGGGACAAGGTGGCGCTGGAGGAAGACCGTCGGCGCGCCGAGCAGACCAAGGCCGACACCGAGTTCCTGGCTCGGGAGCTGGCTGCGCTGCGGTTGGCCGTCGGCGAGGTGGCGACCCGCGACTATCTGCGCCGGGAGATCGACGAGCTACGCGAAGCTCTCGGAAAGAAGAAACCGCCCAAGTCCCCCTCGGGGAAGAAGACCAACGCCGGAGAGCACCCGATTGACCCCGGGCAGTGACTGTTGGGAACTATTGGGGCCAATGCGTTTCGCAGGCGTTACCTACTTATGTATGGTGACGGGGTTCACAGCATCGAACTGGTGAGGACGGGCGAGTGGGGATAAGGCACCGGGTTGGCCGGGGTTTACGCGCGCCTGCCTTCGGAATCGTGGTGTTGACACCCGTCGTTCTGGCCGGCGCCGTGGCGGCCACGCCCGAGCGTCCCGCTGCAGTCAAGGCCGACGATGCGAACCCGCTTGCCGCTGCCGAGGAGCGCTCCGAGGGCGTGTCGGTCGTTGCGATGTCCAAGCCGCCCGCTGACTTCCGGTTCGCAGCGAATGCCCTCTCACCGCCACCGCCGGCCGCGGTCCTCAGCCCGGTGGGCGGACCCGTCGGCGGCTTGAAAATCCCCGCGATGGCATTGTCCGCCTACCGCAAGGCCGAACAGACGATGGCCGCTGCCGCACCGGAATGCGGGGTGAGCTGGAACCTGTTGGCCGGCATCGGACGCATCGAGTCCTCTCACGCCAACGGCGGTGCCACCGATGCCAACGGCACGGCGGTCCGCCCGATCTACGGTCCGGTGCTCGACGGCAGCCTGCCCGGCAACGAGATCATCGTCCAGAGCAACGCCGGCGGCCGGCCGGTCTACGCACGGGCCATGGGGCCGATGCAGTTCCTGCCGGGCACCTGGTCGCGGTTCGCCTCCGACGGCGACGGGGACGGCAAGTCTGATCCGCAGAACCTGTTCGACGCCACCTTGGCCACCGCCCGCTACCTGTGCAGCGGCGGAATGAACCTGCGCAACCAGGCCCAGGTCCTCACCGCGATCCTGCGCTACAACAACTCGATGGCCTACGCCCAAAACGTGCTGGGCTGGGCTGCCGCCTACGCCACCGGCGTCGCCCCGATCAACCTGCCCGCGATCAACGGCCCGGTTCCGACCCTGCCCCCCTTCGTGGACGGCCACATGGAGAGCCCCGGCGGCTTGGGCCCCGGTATGACCGATCTGCCTTCCGGCGATCCCCTGGCTCAGCTTGCGTTCGGCAACTCCAGGGAGGCCGGTCAGATGCTGCCCGGCCCCGGTCCGGGTCCCGGTAACGCTGTGATGCCCGAACATGGCTGCGAAGTGATCTGTATGGCCTCGCAGTTGGCACCGTCGCAGGCGACGAATCCGAACGTGCCGCCGTGGATGGCCTCCTCACCGTGGATGGCTCCACCGCAGTCACCCTGGGTGGCCCCGCTGCCCGGCGCACCGCTGCCCGGTCCGGCACCGGCCGGCGCCCTCCCCGGCCCGGCACCGGCCGGCGCCCTCCCCGGCCCGGCGCCGATGGGAGCCCCGCTGCCCGGTATGCCTCCGGCGCCGGGTGCACCGTTGCCCGGACCGCAATCGGCTGAGGCACCGTTGCCCGGAATGGCCCCGGCACCTACTGCCCCGCTGCCCGGAATGGCCCCGGCACCTACCGCCCCGCTGCCGGGCATGCCGGTCGCGCCCGCAGCCGAGGTTCCCGCCGCACCGGCCCCGCCGGCGCTGCCGTGGATGGCCCCGGCACCCGGACCGGCTCCCGCGCCGGCCGCCCCGGTGCTGGGCGCCCCTCCCGGGCCTGCCTAACCAGCTCACGCGTCGCACCTCGGCGACGAGGCGAAGGCTCCGGCACCTAGACTCGGCTGCGATGAGCACCGAACTGGAAAAAGCCGTCCGCGCGTCACTGGCCAAGGTCATCGACCCCGAACTTCGTCGGCCGATCACCGAACTCAACATGGTCAAGAACGTCGCGGTCGCAGCCGATGGCGCCACCCATGTCGAGATCTACCTGACCACCGCCTCGTGTCCGAAGAAGTCGGAGATCACCGAACGGGTCCACGCCGCCGTGGCCGACGTGCCGGGAACCGGTGCGATCACCGTCGACCTCGATGTGATGAGCGACGAACAGCGCACCGAACTACGCAAGCAGCTGCGCGGCGACGCGGCTGAGCCCGTCATCCCGTTCGCCCAGCCCGGCTCGCTGACCCGGGTCTACGCCGTGGCTTCGGGCAAGGGTGGCGTCGGAAAGTCCAGTGTCACAGTCAATCTCGCGGCCGCCCTGGCTGAACGAGGCCTGGCTGTCGGGCTGCTCGACGCCGACATCTACGGCCATTCGGTGCCGCGAATGATGGGGACCAACGATCGCCCGACGCAGGTTGAGTCGATGATCCTGCCCCCGGTCGCCCACGACGTGAAGGTCATCTCCATTGCCCAGTTCACCCAGGGGAACGTCCCGGTGGTGTGGCGCGGCCCGATGCTGCACCGAGCACTGCAGCAGTTCCTCGCCGACGTGTACTGGGGCGACCTGGATGTGCTGCTACTGGACTTACCGCCCGGTACCGGCGACGTGGCGATCTCAGTCGCCCAGCTGCTGCCGAGTGCGGAGATCCTGGTGGTGACCACCCCGCAGAGCGCCGCTGCCGAAGTGGCCGAGCGCGCCGGGGCGATCGCGCTGCAGACCCGCCAGCGAATCGTCGGCGTCGTGGAGAACATGTCGGGGCTGGTTCTGCCGGACGGGTCGACGATGCAGGTCTTCGGCGAGGGCGGTGGCCGCCAAGTCGCCGAGAGCCTGACCCGCGCCGTCGGTGCGGACGTACCGCTGCTCGGTCAGATCCCGCTGGATCCGGCGCTGGTCACGGCCGGGGATTCTGGTGTCCCACTGGTACTTTCAGCACCCGATTCAGCGGCGTCCCGGGAGCTGCGGGCGGTCGCCGACAAACTGGCGGCGCGCAAGCGCGGGTTGGCCGGGATGTCGCTCGGCCTCGACCCGGCCGGCCGCTAGCGCGGGCAGCCAGATTCGCCCCGCCATACGGCGGGGCGAATCTCGCTGTCGGTTTCAGCAGCCGAGGGTGAAGCCGACTCCGCCGGGACCTGCGGCAGCAACCGCCCCGCCGGGCAGGCCGAGGCTGACACCGTTCGGGCCGATCACGATTGAATTCGCCGGCACGTGGCACCGGACGTCATAGTCGTAGCGCCCCGGGATCGGGCTGTTGTAACGGAAGGGATCGTAGTCATAGGTGCCCGGAACCGGCCCGTAGGCGTCGTAGTGCCGCACCGTGCCGTAGTACGGGACATCGACGTCAGACGTCGCGTGAGCGGCGCCCGCAACCCCGAGAACGCCTGCGAACAACCCGCCGGCCAGAGCCGCCGAGATAGCGAACTGCTTCATCATGTTGGTCTCCTTCTGCTGGTGCCGGTCTCATCCCGGCCTGAGAACAACAATGCCGGGGGCGAACTCGATGCGGCATCGCACGACCTGTCGATACGGCCGATGATTCGGCCTCCTCCGATCGCAGGAGGCCGGGCCCCTGTCTGGTCGCGGCTACGTGGCGTCCGCGTCGAACGGGGCCGGCCCGTTCGGCGGCAGCGGGGCGCTCTGCGGCTTGACCCCAGGGGTACCGAAACCCGTTCCCCGGTCGCTTCGTTCCCGCCCCCCGTCGAATTCTCCGGTGAGCCATGAGTCGTCGCCGTCGAGCAGGTGCTTGGTGAGCGCCGCCTTCGGCGTCATGCCGCGCAGCTTCTGTATCTCGTTGATCGGCTGGCGCAGGTCGTCGAACTCCGGCCCGAATTCCTCCCGGAGTTCACGGGTTGCGCCGCTGAGGTATTCGCGGACCCGCCGGATGGTCGACGAGGTCCACTGGATCGCCCCGGGCAGCCTCTCCGGTCCGAGGACCACCAAGCCCACCATGACCAACAGGAGCATCTCGCCCCACCCGACGTTGGCGAACACGACGCTAGCTTGAGGGCTTGTCCGGGGCCGGATTCACCGTGACCGTGACCTTGCGGCCCTCCCGAATCACCTCGATCGGCGCGTCCTTGCCGATCGCGAGTTGACGAACGGCGACGACGAATTCGTCGGCGTCGGCCACGGTGCGGTCGCCGACCTTCACCACGACGTCGTTCTCCTTGATGCCGGCCTTGTCGGCCGGTCCGCCGGCGGTGACGTTGCGGACCTGTGCGCCCTGGGCGAGGTCATTACTGACTGACGAGGCGGTGACGCCCAGCGTCGGGTGGGCGATCTTGCCGTCCTTGATCAGCGACTCGACGGTGGCCTTGACCTCGTTGACCGGGATGGCGAAGCCCAGACCACTTGCGCTGTCGGACAATGACTTTCCGGCGGTGTTGATGCCGATCACTTCCGAGCTCATGTTGATCAGCGGACCGCCGGAGTTGCCGTGGTTGATCGAGGCGTCGGTCTGCACGCCGTCGATGACGGTGTCGGTGTCCGACCCTTCGCCGGACAGCGGCACCGGTCGATTCAGCGCGCTGATGATGCCGCTGGTGACCGTGCTGCGCAGGCCCAGTGGGGCGCCGACCGCGACGACTTCCTCGCCGACCTTGAGCTTGTCCGAGTCGCCCAGGCGGGCCACGCTGAGGTTGTCGACGTTGTCGACTTTCAGCACGGCGAGGTCGGTCTTGGGATCGCGGCCGACCAGGTTGGCCGGCACCTCTTTGCCGTCGTTGAACACCACCGTCATCTTGAACTTGCCCGGGGTGGCGGCAGCCTCGGAGATGACATGGTTGTTGGTGACGACGTAGCCGCGGCCGTCGACCACCACTCCCGAGCCTTGAGAACCCGTGTCGTCGCTCTTGGTTTCGATGGTCACCACCGAATCGGCGACGGAGGCCGCCACCTGTGCGAACCGGCCGGGGGGTAGATCGCCGGTGTCCGAGGTCTGCAACGTGACCTTCGATGTGGTGAAGGCCTCGACCACCTCGGCGGTCTTGCGGCCGACCCAGCCGCCGACCATACCGATCATTAGTGCGGTGATGGCGAGTACGGCGAGCGCGACGTAGGACACCCGGCCTCCGAAGAGCACCTCCCGCACCCCGAGTTTGCCCGGCGGCGGGCCGATGATGACAGGGGCCGGGCGTTCCAGTGCAGGGGTACCCAGCGCGACGCCGGCTGCGGGGTTGCGCCAGGGATCGTCGGGCTCAACGTCCTCGTCGCGGGCGTCGAGCGCTCCGGCATCGGCCGGATGGCGTTGCAGGGACTCACCGCCGGGGTACGGACGGCTGAAGGCTTCCCGAAGGACGGGGTCGGTCTTCTTGGCGGTGGGTGAAAAGTTCTCGGACCCGCGGTACCGCGCCGGGCGAAGGTCTTCGGCGACGAATGAACCGTCGACGCCATCGGGTCGCCCGAACGTCCGGACGGACTCGGGGTCGACCGGGGGACGCGAGACGGGCCGGGGCGCCAGCCTGGGGGCGCTGCCGGAACTGTCGTTGTTGGAACTCACTTCAACCTCGTATCTGAACGCTCGGCAGCGGGGCACGACCTACCGGCCCGCGCTGCCCGGTGTTGGACATCACCCTACCGGCGCTTGCGCCAACCACGTGGTGTGCCGGTGCCGTCCGGACCGCCGAAATCGCCACCGGTCGGGGGCTCCGGCTCCTCGGGCGTCGACTGCGGAATCTGGGACAGCAGCCCCATCAGAGTGCTGGGCATCGTGACCGGACGGGAGTCCCGCAAGGCGGTCCTGGCCTGCCCCTGGGCGTCTACTTCGGCGGAACACTGCGGGCACTGGCGAAGGTGGTTGGCGGCCCGCAGGTGGGCTTTCATGGGCAGTTCACCGTCCACGTACGCGGCGACAGCCTCGATGGCGAGGTGGTCGGTGGAGGTGAACCGGGGCGGCGCATTGAGCGCAGCGTGGTCCACCGAGACGAAGTTCGACGGCAGCCAACCCAGAGCGCGACGGAACACGTGCCCCGGATCAACCATCGCCAGCGCTCCCTTCCCCGTGCCGTCGCTCGTCGCTATAACTCAATGTAGCGCGACGACCTGCGTCAGGCGGGCTCCGCCGCAGCCTGGCCGCGCGCGGCGAGGTAATCCCGCAGCGCTTGGCGGCCGCGGTGGATGCGGCTTCTCACGGTGCCCAGCTTGACGCCGAGGGTGGCGCCGATTTCCTCGTAGGACAGACCCTCGATGTCGCACAGCACCACAGCGGCGCGGAATTCCGCGGGCAGCGAGTCCAGTGCGGCTTGCAGGTCCGGGCCCAGCCGAGAGTCGTGGTAAATCTGCTCCGGGTTGGGCTGGTCGGACGGCACCCGGTCGTAATCCTCGGGCAGAGCGTCCATCCGGATGCGGCCGCGCCGGCGAACCATGTCCAGGAACAGGTTGGTGGTGATGCGGTGCAGCCAGCCTTCGAAGGTGCCGGGCTGGTAGTTCTGCAGCGAGCGGAACACCCGGATGAAGGTCTCCTGGGTGAGGTCTTCGGCGTCGTGCTGGTTGCCGGAGAGACGGTAGGCGAGCCGGTAGACACGGTCGGCGTGCTGACGCACCAACTCATCCCAGGACGGCATGGCCGTCCGGTCGCCGGTGGCGTCGAACGCGGCGGTGCCCTGCAGCTCGTCGGACGGCTCCACCCAGTTGGCGTCACCCTCGGAGCTGAGGGGCGGCGTGCTGGTGGTCGGGGCCGTCAGTGTGGTGCTCGTCGGATCCTCCTGAAGTCGTGGCGCTGACGGACAGGTGCCGACGAGCGCTTCAACGGAGACAACAGCCTCTGTTCCGGGGGTATTCCCCGCCCAGCCGCTACGGCTTTTCATGACGATCAGCTTTCCGCATCGCAGTGTGCGAACCATGTGAGCAAACTAGATGTTATCTGAGAGCCGCGGCTTTAACCAGCTCTTAACAGGCATAACGTTATAAATCGGTCATTTCTGAGCAATTTTTTTAGATTAGCTCACTGGCCGGATTGTTCGGAGCCGTGGCGAACTGGCGCGTCGGCCCACGTGGGAGCCCCATTGATCTACGCTGCTCACATGTCCATGACCGAGGAACCGGCAGCGAGCCGGGCTGACCGGATCCTCGCCCATGCCGAGGATTCGATCTCTGAGGACGCGATCGTCACCGCGGCCCGGGAGCGCGCCGTGGACGCCGGAGCGGGTGCGGTGACTCCCGCCGCCGGTGCCCTGCTGGGCCTGCTGGCCCGACTTTCGGGCGGCCGGGCGGTCGTGGAGGTCGGTACCGGCGCCGGTGTCAGCGGCCTCTGGCTGCTATCCGGGATGCGTGACGACGGGGTGCTCACCACGATCGACATCGAGCCCGAACATCAGCGGCTGGCCAAGCAGGCCTTCACCGAAGCCGGCATCGGCCCGGGCCGGACCCGTTTGATCGCGGGCCGCGCCCAAGAGGTTCTGACCAGACTGGCCGATGAGTCCTATGACCTGGTGTTCTTCGATGCAGCGCCGGTCGACCAGGCGCATTTCGTCGCCGAGGGCGTCCGACTGCTGCGTCCGGGCGGGGTCATGGTGGTTCACCACGCCGCCCTCGATGGCCGCGCGGGTGACCCGGCCGCCCACGACAGCGACGTCACCGCCGTCCGGGAGGCCGCCCGGCTGATCGCCGAGGACGAGCGGTTCACGCCGGTGATGATTCCACTGGGCGACGGCATCCTGGTGGCGGTGCGCGACTGAGGCAGTTCCCGATTGGTCTGCCTCAGTCGAATGTCAGCTGGATCAGGGAGCAGTCGTCCTCGAAATCGCCGGTGGGCGACAACGCCCTCAGCTCCTTGACAAGGCCGTCCAGGGACCAGTTCGATGACACGGCCAGCCGGATGTTCAAGTCCTTGAACTCCGCGAAGGAGAGCCCCGGCCGCTGGCCGGAGGGCAGTTCGTGAGCTCCGTCGCTGAAGATGAGGATCCGGCAACCCGGCGGTACCGCGTAGTTGCTTGAGGTGAAATCCTCGTCTGCGAACATCCCGACAGGTGTTGCCGCTGTGGACAACTCGGCGATAGCGACAGCCCCGTCCCCGCTGGGACAGAACGCGAACGCGGGCGGGGCACCGGCGCTGACATAGCGGAGGATACGGGTGGATGCCTGGTACACGCCGTACCAGATCGTGAAGTAGTGGCTACCCTGCTCATCCATCTGGAACAGCTGATTCAGTTCTTCGAGTACCGCCTCCGGCGACACCATGGTCGAGACGCCGAGGGACCCCGAGCGCAGCATGTTGTGCACCGAGACCGAAAGCAGGGCCGGTTCGATGCCGTGCCCGGAGACGTCGATCAGATAAACCAGGAGATGGTCGTCGTCGATCCAGGTGTAGTCGAAGCTGTCGCCACCGAGTTCACGCGAGGGCAGGTACCTCGACTCCACCTGAACCGCTCCGGTAAGTCCGCGCGGCATGATCGAGGCCATGTAGTCGGCGGCTCTGCTCAATTCGGCCGCCAATCGGTCGCTCTGCTGTTGAAGGCGTTGCGCCAGGGCGCGGTTGTGTTCGTCGCTCACCGCGAGTTGCTCGCGGGCCTGCTGCTCGGCGGTGATGTCGCCGATTTGCGTAACGAAGCTCTCCACGTCGCCGTTCTCGCTTCGCACGCAACTCACCGCCACATCTGCCCAGATTCGGCGGCCGTCGGAGCCGATGTACTGCTTGACGACCCGGTAGGAGTCCCTGCTGCCGGCGAACACTTCCTGTCGTTCCGACTCGCCTACCTGCAGATAGCCGGGAGCGGTGACCTCCTGCCAGGTCTTGCTCATCAAAGTCTCCGCGTCGTAGCCGAGGAGATCGCACAGCGCCGGGTTGACCTCCAGGAAGGATCCATCGGGTGCCAAAAGGCACATGCCGATCGCGGAGGTGTCCATGGATCGCCGGTAGCGGGCGTCAGCGAAAGCCTGCTGCCTGCGCGCCTCCTCGGCCTCCTGTTGCGCGGCGACTTCCTCGTCGATCAGGCGCAGCGCGGCGGTGAAACCGTCGGGTTGGCCGGCCGCGTCGTGGAAGGGCTTGGCGTGCAGGTGAGTCCAGTGGATGTCGCCGTCCACCGCCCGCACCCGGACGCGCTGCTGAAGGACGCCGCCGTCAGCGAGCGTCGCGAGTCCGCTCTCGACGACAGAGAAGTCATCGTCGAACAGGACCTCCCGCACTTCACGCCCCAACCAGTATTCGGGCGGCGCCCCGAGCACCTCCCGGACGGACGGAGAGACCCAGACGAACCTGTCATCTCGAACATGGGTGACAACGTCGCCGGCGTTTTCGGCCAGCAGCCGATACTGCTGCGTCGCTTCGATAGTGGGGGTGACGTCTGAGATCTGGGCGACCAGGCTCTCCGCCTGGCCTTCCTCGTCGCGCACGCAACTCACCGAAAGGTCGCCCCAGATCCGGCGACCGTCGGCGCCGATGTACTGCTTGAGCATCCGGTAGGCGTCGATACGGCCTTCCAACAGTTCGGCGACGTTTTTCAGATCCGCTTCCAGATACTCCGGTGCGGTCAGCTCCTGCCACGTCTTTGACATCAACGTCTCGGCGTCATAATCGAACAGGTCGCACATCGCGGCGTTGACCTCCATGAGGCGACCGTTCGGGGCGACGATGCACATGGCGATAGCGGAGTTGTCCATCGACTCGCGGAAGCGTGCGTCAGCCCTGGCTTGTTGTCGTCGAGCCTGACTCGCGTGTTGCTCGGCCGCCACTTCGTTGTCGATCAGACGGAAGGACGAGGTGAAACCGTCCTGACGACCCTGGCTGTCGTAGTAGGGCTTGGAGTGGATATGGATCCAGTGGGTGACCCCGTCCGCCCCGATCACCCGGGTGCGTTCCTGGACTTCATGGCCGGCGGCGAGAGCCTCGACCTGGCGGTCATGGGCCGCTCGGTCCTCGACGGGCACGGAATCGCGCATGTCGCGGCCCACCCAGTAATGCGGCGGTGCCCCCAGCAAGCCCTCGATGGACGGCGAGATCCAAACGACCCGGCCGCCCCGGGCGTGGAAGACCGCGTCACTGGAGTTCTCGGCGATGAGGCGGTACTTGAGTTCCGATTCCGCGATCCGCTGCATCGTCTGGAAGCGTTCGGTGACGTCACGCCAGGTGAGACTGAGCAGATCAGCACCTGCACGAGTGGCTTGGATGTCGTAGCGGCGGGCATCGTCGAGGATCTCGTTGAAGAACGGGTAATCCACCAGGGTCACCGTTTCGCCATCCATCAGACACTGGATGTAGCGCCGCTGTAGCTCCGAGCCCTTCAGATTGGGCGACTTCTCCGACTGGGTGTGGCCGACGAGGTCGCTCTCCTGCAACCCGAGATACCTGCACGCCGCTCTATTGGCGCCGAGATAGCAGAAGTCGACCACCTGCTGGTCAGCATCGCGGACGGCTTCCAAGAGCACCTGGGGATCGAGCATGCTGTCGGCGCTGGCGCGCAGCAGTGCCTGCGCTGCTGCAGGGGCCATCCGGGTGATGTCGGTGAACCGGTCCGTCATCAGACGTCGCCCCCTTCGAACAGGCTTCGGACCGGCACCGACAACCGGGACCTCTCCGAGTTTAGAACCCGGACAACGGGTGTCCCTAGTGACTTCAGTCGCAGCCTTTCGGCCCGCTTTGCCCCGCAACACGGCCCCTAAGGTCATCCTGAAGGGGAGACCGAGGAGGCCGCGTGGAACTGATGACCGGATTCGGGCTGGCGACCGCGGCCGGCCTGAACGCCTACATCCCCATGCTTGTGATGGGCTTGCTGGGACGGTTCACCAATCTGATCAACCTGCCGGCGGGCTGGTCCTGGCTGGAAAACGGCTGGGTGATCACGATCGTCGCGGTGCTGCTGGCCGTGGAGATCGTCGCTGACAAGATCCCCGCCCTGGACTCGATCAACGACGCGGTGCAGACACTTGTGCGACCGACCGCCGGCGGGATCGTGTTCGGGTCCGGCACCGCCGCTCAAACCGCCGCGATCAGCGACCCGGCTGAATTCGCCCGGACCGGGCAGTGGGTCCCGGTGGCCATCGGGGTGGTGACCGCACTGGTAGTTCATCTCACCAAGACTGCGGTCCGCCCGGCGGCCAACACCGCCACCGCAGGGGTGGCCGCACCGGTGTTGAGCACCCTCGAGGACATCACCAGCGTCAGCCTCACGTTCGTCGCAATCCTGATCCCGGCCCTGGTCCTGATCATCCTGATCGCGTTGATCTGGGCGGCGGTATGGTTGCTGCGGCGTCGCCGACGCAGGCAGGCAGCCACGCAGGGAGGTGTGCAATGATCCGGGCGGTCTGGAACGGCGCGGTGTTGGCCGAGGCACCGGAGACGGTGCGACTGGAGGGCAACCACTACTTTCCAGTGGATTCCTTACGGCGCGAATACTTTTCGGAGAGCGTGACGACGACGGTCTGCCCGTGGAAGGGCACGGCCCGCTACTACAGCGTGACCGTCGATGGTCAGGTCAACGCCGACGCCGCGTGGTTTTACCCCGAGCCGAGCGCCAAGGCCGGCCAGATCAAAGACCATGTCGCGTTTTGGAAAGGTGTGCAGGTGGTCGACGAGGGCTAGATCCACACGCCCTTGCCGACGGCGACCACCCCGCCGCCGCTGATCGCGAAACGTTCGCGGTCCTTCTCCAGGTCAACCCCGACCATTTCACCGGGGCCCACAACGACGTTCTTGTCCAGGATCGCCCGGCGTACCACCGCACCGCGGCCCACCCGTACACCGGGCATCAGCACGCTGCCCTCGACGATGGCCCCGTCATCGACCACCACGTTGCTCGACAACACCGAGTTGCGCACCGAGGCGGCCGAGATGATGCTGCCCGCCCCGACTACCGATTCCTGGGCCGAACCGCCGTTGACGAACTTCGCCGGCGCCAGGTTCTCCGACTCTCCTCGGATCGGCCAGCGCTTGTTGTAGAGGTTGAACACCGGGTGCACCGACACCAGATCCATGTGCGCGTCGTAGAACGCATCGAGGGTTCCGACGTCGCGCCAGTAGCCGTGGTCGCGTTCGGTGGCGCCAGGCACCTCGTTGTCGTTGAAGTCGTACACCGCGGCCATACCGTCCTCCACCAGACGCGGAATGATGTTGCCGCCCATGTCGTGATCGGAGGTGTCGTCGTCGGCATCGGCGCGGATGGCGTCGATGAGCACCTTGGTGGTGAAGATGTAATTGCCCATCGACACAAACGTCTGATCCGGGTTGTCCAGGCACGCGGGAGGCTCCGCCGGCTTTTCCACGAAACTCCGGATTCGGCCGGAATCGTCGGCGTCGATACAGCCGAACGCCGATGCCTCAGCGCGCGGCACCCGGATCCCGGCCACCGTCGCTCCCGCGCCGCTCTCGATGTGAAACTTGACCATCTGCTCGGGGTCCATCCGGTACACGTGGTCGGCACCGAACACCACGATGTAGTCGGGATCCTCGTCGTAGATCAGGTTGAGGGACTGGTAGATCGCGTCGGCCGAACCGGTGTACCAGCGTGGCCCCAGGCGTTGCTGAGCGGGAACCGGGGTGATGTACTCCCCCGCCAAACCGCTCAACCGCCAATTCTGGGAGATGTGCCGGTCCAGGGAGTGCGACTTGTATTGGGTCAGCACGCAGATCCGCAGATAACGGGCGTTGACGAGGTTGGACAGCACGAAGTCGATCAGACGGTAGGCCCCGCCGAACGGAACGGCAGGCTTGGCCCGGTCCGCCGTCAGCGGGTAGAGCCGTTTCCCTTCGCCCCCGGCCATCACGATGCCCAGAACGTGCGGCAGCTCCCTCATGGAAGTAAACCTAACCACCCCCTCCCGAAGACGGCTAGAGCAACCAAGAAAGCCGACCTCGCGTCGCACTCCGGTGCATTACCGTCAGCGCTATGCGGGTGGCGATGATGACCAGGGAGTATCCCCCGGAGGTCTACGGCGGTGCGGGCGTGCACGTCACCGAACTCGTGGCACAGTTGCGCCGACTGTGCGAGGTGGACGTCCATTGCATGGGCATGCCGCGGGAGACCGCTTTCGCATACCAACCCGATCCGGCACTGGCAGAAGCCAATGCGGCGCTATCGACCTTGTCGACGGACCTGCGGATGGCCGACGCCGCCTCCAGGCCGGGCCGGCCCGCCACGGTGGTGCACTCGCACACCTGGTACACCGGCATGGCCGGGCATCTGGCGTCGATGCTGCACGGCGTGCCGCACGTTCTGACTGCACACTCCCTCGAGCCGATGCGGCCCTGGAAGGCCGAGCAACTCGGCGGCGGGTATCGGGTATCGCTGTGGGTGGAGCGCACCGCCATCGAGGCTGCCGACGCGGTGATCGCGGTGAGTTCGGGGATGCGCAACGACGTGTTGTCGGTCTACCCCGCCCTCGACCCCGGCCGGGTGCACGTGGTCAAGAACGGCATTGACACCGGCGTCTGGTACCCGGCCGCCCCGGACGCCGACGCTTCGGTGCTCGCCGAACTCGGCGTGGACCCGACCCGGCCGATGGTGGCCTTCGTGGGCCGGATCACCCGGCAGAAGGGTGTGCCGCACCTCATCGCGGCGGCACACCGCTTTCATCCCGACGTTCAACTCGTGCTGTGCGCCGGGGCGCCCGACACCCCCGAGATCGGCGCAGAGGTCAAGTCAGCGGTCGACGAACTTGCCGCGCAGCGCACCGGCGTGTTCTGGGTCCGGGATTTTCTACCCACCCATGAAATTCGCGAAATCTTATCCGCTGCAACAGCTTTCGTCTGTCCATCGGTGTACGAACCGCTCGGCATCGTCAATCTGGAAGCGATGGCCTGCGGGACGGCGGTGGTGGCCTCCGATGTCGGCGGCATCCCGGAGGTGGTCGACGACGGCGTCACCGGCACCCTGGTGCATTACGACACCACGGATCCGCGGGGTTTCGAGGCCGGACTCGCCGACGCGGTCAACGCCCTGGTGGCCGATCCGGCGACGGCGGAGCGATTCGGCGAGTCAGGACGGCAGCGTTGCATCGACGAGTTCTCCTGGGCGCGAATTGCCGAGCAGACTCTGGAGATCTACCGCAAGGTGTCCGCGTAAGGCGACCGGCAGCACGAAACCCCGCGCCGGTGGTTGGGAAGGCACGGGGTTTCGTGAAGTCCGAAAGTTAGCCGGTAACGCCTTTGAGTTCGTCACCGAGGGCAGCCGCTTCATCGGGGGTGAGCTCGACGACGAGTCTGCCGCCCCCCTCAAGTGGAACCCGCATCACGATGCCCCGCCCCTCCTTGGTTGCCTCCAAAGGACCGTCGCCGGTCCGGGGCTTCATCGCCGCCATCGAGTGCTCCCTCCAGATCGAGCAGACCCGCCGACACCACTGAGGTGCCGCGTGTGGTTAATTCTAGTGCCCTCCATTGTTCCCTATCGGCCGCCCATGTCGGAAAAAGGCCCGGTCACCGCACAGTCCCGGATGTGATCGTCAACCATTCCGGTGGCCTGCATCAGGGCATAAGCAGTGGTCGGACCGATAAATCGGAACCCTCGGCGCTTGAGGTCCCGGGCCAGGGCGGCCGACTCCGGCGAGTGCGAGGGCACGTCTGCGCTGGTGGCGGGCCGCGGCCGGGGCGCCGGCGCGTAGGACCACAGCAAATCCGAGAGGTCGACGTCCAGATCCGCGGCAATCCGGGCGTTGGCGACCGTCGCCTCGATCTTGGCCCGGTTGCGCACGATGCCGGAGTCGGCCAGGAGCCGTTCGACGTCCCGGCCGGTGTATCGCGCGACGGTGTCGATGTCGAAGCCGGCGAACGCGCGCCGGAAAGCCTCCCGTTTACGCAGGATGATCAGCCAGGACAGGCCGCTCTGGAAGGCCTCCAGGGTCATCCGTTCGAACAGGGCGGTCCGGCCGCGCAGCGGTCGGCCCCACTCCTGATCGTGGTAGTCGCGCAGCAGGTCGGCGCCGGGCCCCGCCACTGCCCACGGGCAGCGGAGGGCCGAGTCCGCGGCAGTGCTGCTCACCCCGGGTGCGGCGGCGCGGTGGCCGGGCTGGGCCGGTGGATCGAGTGATCGGTCCACCCCGCGGCGGCACGCGCCGCGACGAGTTCACCTCGGAGTTGGTCGATTTCTGCGCCCAACCGGTCGAGCACCCAGTCCACTTCGCTGGTCTTGTAACCGCGCAGCACCTGGGTGAACTTGACCGCCTCGACATCCTCGCCGGTCACACCCGAGGCGGGCAGCACGGTGGCGGTGGTGGCCCGCGGCAGCGGGGGTAACTGCTCGCCGCGGCCGAACACCACACTGACAATCCCGAACAGGACGGTGGCCACCAGAATCAGCACCACGAGGTACATCAGGATCAGCGTCACACCCCGATCCTGCCATCCGCACCGCGTCGAGAAGAGTCAGCGCAGGGTGTTCATCGGCGGCCGGTCGGCCAGACAAACCTCCGACGTGCGGGTGGCGAACGGGTTCTGGCCGTCCCCGTCCGGAAGGAACTGGGTCAGCCCCACCCCAGAGTCGGCGATCCCGCACCGGGTCAGCAGCGTGGCGATGATCTGCCGGCTCATCGGGCCGAGTTCGCTCAACGGGCGGTTGCGGTGCGTCCGCACCCCGAGATTGACCTGGGCTATGGCGTCCAGGCCGTATCGGTCGTAGGTGTCGATCAGGATGCCGATCTCCACGCCGTAGCCCGGAGCGAAGGGCACCGCGGCCAGCAATTCACGAGTTCCGGCGTACTCGCCGCCCAACGGTTGCAGCACGCACCCGAGTTCGGGGCGCAGTGCGGCCAGCAGGGGTCGGGCGACCAGTTCGGTGACGCGGCCGCCGCCGGTGGATTCGTCAGAACCGTTGAGTTTGAGCGGCCGGCGGTAGAAACCACGCACCAGGTGGATGCCGTCGCGGGTGAGCAGGGGGCCGAGGAGTCGAGGCACGAACATCGGGTCCGGGTCGATCAGGTCCGAGTCGATGAACACGATGATGTCGCCGGAGGTGGCGGCCAGCGAACGCCACAGCGCCTCGCCCTTGCCGGGTTGCGGCGGGATCTCGGGCAGCGCCTCCTCCCGGTGCACGACGCGGGCGCCGGAAGCCACAGCCTTGGCCTCGGTGTCGTCGGTGGATCCGGAGTCCAGCACGATCAACTCGTCGACCAGGACGCCCAGCATAGGGGTGATCGTCTCGATCACCGCACCGACGGTGTTGGCCTCGTTGAGCGCCGGCAGGACGACCGAGATGGTGCGGCCGCGTTTGGCCGCCTCCAGTTCGGCGACCGTCCACGACGGCCGCTGCCAACTGTGGTCGGAAAGCCAGGCCTGCGCGGTTCCGAGGTTCGTCGTCACGCCAGGCCCCGTACCGTGCGGGCCGGCGGGCGGTCGCCCTTGATGGAGGCCACCATCTCCAGGACTCTGCGGGTCGGTCCGACCTCGTGCACCCGGAACATCCGCGCCCCGTCGGCGGCAGCGAGCGCGGTCGCCGCCAGCGTGCCCTCCAGTCGCTCGGTCAGTTGGGCATCGAGAGTCTCGCCGATGAAGTCCTTGTTGCTCAGGGCCATCAGGACGGGCCAGCCGGTGGCGACGAGGGCGCTGACGTGCCGAAGCAGGGCAAGTCCGTGGAAGGTGTTCTTGCCGAAGTCGTGGGTGGGGTCGATCAGAATCCCGTCGCGGCGCACACCCACCTTCGCGGCATGCTCGGCGGCTGCGGTCACCTCGGCGATGACGGCGTCGACCACCCCGGTGACCGTGCTGCCGTAGTTGACCCGGAACGGGCGGGTGCGGGGCACCGCACCGCCGGTGTGCGAGCAGACCAACCCGGCCCCGAATTCGGCAGCCACCTCGGGCAGTTGAGGGTCGTGCCCGGCCCAGGTGTCGTTGATGATGTCGGCCCCCGACGCGCAGGCCAGTTTCGCCACGTCAGCGCGCCAGGTGTCGACGCTGATGCACTGCTGGGGGTACTCGGCGCGAACCCATTCGATGAACGGCACCACGCGCATGGTCTCCTCGTCGGCGTCGACGTTCGCGCCCGGACCGGCTTTGACCCCGCCGATGTCGATGACGTCGGCGCCCTCGGCGACAGCCCGGCGCACGGCTTCCTTGGCCGCCTCGTCGGTGAAAGTGGCGCCGCGGTCATAGAACGAATCGGGGGTGCGGTTGACGATGGCCATGATCAGCGCACGGTCGCCGGCCACCGGTCGGCCGCAGAAGGTGGCGTTCACTCCTCAGAGGGTAGTTGGCCCGCACCGACACCACCCGATTCGCCCGGATGGCGCGGATCACGCGCATGAGGCCGCCCACGCATAGTGTTCCTGATCGTGGGGCTCCCGTCATGACGCACGACATGCTGACCGTCGTCGGTGTGCTGGGTGTCGCCATTGCGCTCTTCGCGTGGGGTCGCCCGTCGCCCGATGTGGTCGGCATCTTCGTCGTGGCAGCCCTGATCACAACCGGCCTGCTGAGCCCAATCGAGGCGCTCTCCGGGTTCGGGTCCCCGGTGGTCATCCTGATCGCCGGGGTGTTCGTGGTGAGCGCCGGTCTGGTGAATACCGGCGTCACGCAATCCCTCGGCCACCTCATCGTGAAACTCGGCGGTAGCAGTGAAGCGCGACTGGTCACGCTGATCATGCTCTTCGCCGGAGGAATCGGATCGGTGCTCAACTCCTCGGCCATCGTCGCCATGCTCATCCCGGTCGTTTTGTCCATTTCGGCCACGACGGGCCTGAACCGCAAGCGGCTCCTGATGCCGCTTGGCGTCGCGGTGATGATCAGCGGGATGATGACGCTGATCGCATCGTCGCCCAACGTCATTGTCGAGAACGCGCTCCGGGACGGCGGCGTCGAGCCGCTCTTCGGCTTCTTCAGCTTCACCCCGTTCGGCGTGGTCGCGCTCGCACTGGGTGTGGCATTCATGTTGCTGTTCGGCCGAAATCTACTGAGCCGCAGGCATACCGACCAGAGCCAGGACGACTCCCCCGGTGCCGCGGACCTGATCGCCGCCTACGGTCTGTCCGATCGGTGGCATCGCCTTGAGGTTCACAGCTATTCAACTCTGATCGGGCGGTCCGCGGCAGCAATCCGGCAGCCACTGCGTGACCACGACGTGGAACTCCTGGGGTTAGATCGGAAAGATCGGCAACGAAGCCGTTTCCTGCCGGTTGATGCCGAGTCTGTGATCGAAGCAGGCGATGTCCTGTTCGCCCTGGTCGAAGAGAACCGGCTCGCGGACGTCACTGCCGCGCTGTCGTGTTCGGCGGCTGGACCGCTTCCCCCGGGACAGCGTCAGAAGATGTTGCAGGACATCGGAATCGCTGAAGTCATGCTTGCTCCCGAGTCGAAATCGGCGGGTGCCTCGGTGGCGGAACTCGATTTCCCCGGCGCCTTCAATGTGACCGCCCTGGCTGTGCGGCATCGCGGTCGATCGGTGAGCAGAAATCTCGCCGAGCAGAAGGTCGATTTCGGCGACACCATCCTGGTCGGAGGCAACTGGCACGACATCCACCGGCTCGGCAATGACCGGGAAAACTTCTTCCTCCTCAACCTCCCGAGCGAGTACGAAGAGCGGCTGAAGGCACCGGGTCGCGCGCCGGTCGCGGTCGCCATCCTGGTGCTGATGGTCGCCGCGATGGCTTTCCAGTTGCTGCCCAACGTCGCCGTCGCGTTGATCGCAGCGCTGGCAATGATCGGCACCGGGTGCGTCCCCGCCGATCGTATCTATCAGGTGATCAGCTGGCGGACTTTGGTCGTGATCGCCGGCATGCTGCCCCTGGCGACTGCGCTCACCAAGACCGGCGCGACCACGATGATGGCCGACGCCCTGGTGCGCACCCTGGGAACGCTGGGACCGGTTCTGATGCTCGCGACGGTGTTCGCGGTCACCGCTGCGGCATGTCTGTTCATCTCCAACGTGGCGACGGCTGTCCTGGTTGCACCGGTGGCGATCGAGGCGGCACAGACGCTGCAGGTCTCACCACAGGCCTTCGGCATGACGGTCGCGATCGCCTGTTCGGCGGCTTTCGTCACGCCGATGTCCTCGCCGACCAACATGCTGGTGATGGAGCCGGGCGGCTACCGCTTCATGGACTACGTCAAGGTCGGTCTGCCCATGTTGATCCTGACGATGATCGCGACCGTCGCACTTGCGACGGTAATTTTCCTGTAGGTCGGGGCGGAGTTCGGTTCAGTCGGTCTTTCGGTAGACCAGCCAGCGCAGATCGATCGGAGAGGTCTCGGCGGGCAATCCGAACACGTCATGTCCAGTGATCCAGCCGTAGTACCAATTCATCGGAGGCCATGCCCCTTCGGGAAGGTGTGACTTCTCGTAGTCCAAAACGCAATCGTCTGCGTCGAGCTCCAGTGGCAGGCCGGTACTGGCGGCGGCAAGTTCGGAATGGGTGAAGAAGCTCGAGTACGCGTGCTGCGCGAACTGCCGTGCCGACGCATCGGGAATGTAGAAATCGCGGGTCAGGAACACGTTGAACACCAGCCGGCCGCCGGCGGTCAGGCTGCGGGCGGCCAGATCGAACAACCGCCGCAGCTCATCGGTGGTGCGGAACTCCGGCACGACTCCCGAGAGGAGGATCAGCGAGTAGTCGTCCCTCAACTCCCCACTGGCCTCGAACACGTTGCACTGGATCACCCGTAGATCAAGCGACTCCGCAGCGGCGGACTGCCGAATCATGTCGGCGAACTTCTCGGTGAGCTCCACCACGTCGACGGCGTGACCGCGCCGGGCCAACGCCAAGGCGTTGCGTCCCGTACCGCCGCCGATATCAAGTATCCGACTGACTGCGGGATCGGTTTCCCCGGCCAGCGCCCATACCCGGGCGTCCGGTTCCACGCCGAACAGCGGAGGCTCCCGGGTGGCGACCCAGCGGTGATAGGCCTCTTCGATGGTCATGCCATGAATGCTGATGTCGTAGTTCAGCAGTCCCGCGCCTTTCGACGTGTAGGACACAGTGATCGTCGAGCGCTGCGAAAGCGCAAAAGCCTCGTTCAGTAACCGATCAAGACTCGACCGTAGATGGGTCAATTCATCCGAGGTGCACGGACGGCCGACTTCGGCAAAAACTCTCGCCAAACGGGCCGTGTAATCATCGAGGAAACCGGGGACGGCGGGAAAGGTGATCGAACCGGTGGTAACGATTTTGAGGCCCAGCCGCGACTTGAGACCGTCCTGAATCACGTCATCGCTGGTCAGATTCTCCATCGGGTCCCCCGGAGCTTTGATCGGCGGCGATCCAAGTCGACCGACAGCGAAGATAGCAGATGTGCTGACTGTGTCGGTTCGCCTTCGCGATCTCATCGAACTGTTGCAGCGGTCCGGACCGGTCATGCCCGAAGTGTTCGCCAATGCGGCGCCGAGTCAGCCCTTCGGCCAGATCCCCGCGGCCACTTCCGTCGGGTACTCCCCGTAGATCGGGACGTATCCCTGCTCGCGCCCGCGCAGAACGAACAGCGGGTCTCCCACGTCCGGGCCGTAGGCCTGATTGCGCAGTTCCACCTTGCGACTTTTGAAGGTGGTGGTCGTCTCCAACGACGTCACGATCCGCACGAACAGCGGAACCGCGTACGGCGGCAGCCGACGGTACAGAGTCTCGGCCAGCGCGCGACCGTCGAACTGCGCCCCGTCGCGCAGTTTGATCGCGGCCATCCCGGCCCTTCCCCCGGTGCCGGGGACCTCCACCCCGAACGCCGTGCATTCCTCGATGCTGCGTTCGGCGGCCAGCGCCGCCTCGACCTGGGTGGTGGCCACGTTCTCGCCTTTCCACCGGAAGGTGTCCCCCAGACGGTCGGCGAACGCGGCGTGCCCCATGCCTTGCGGGTTCATCACATCGCCGGTGTTGAACCAGACGTCGCCGTCCTTGAATGCGTTGCGCACCAACTTCTTTTCACTCGCGGCCGCGTCTGTGTAGCCGTCGAACGGGGCCAATCGGGTGACCGGGCTGATGAGCAGACCCGGCTGCCCGGGGGGCACCCGGCGAACCCGGCCGTCGTCGCCGCGGACCGGATCACCGGTCTCCGGGTCGTACTCCACATACGCCAGCGGCAGGGGGTTGATGCCGGTGGATCGCGGGATGTTGAAAATGTTGATGAAGGCGGTGTTGCCCTCGCTGGCGGCATAGAACTCGGCTACCCGCCGGATGCCGAACCGTCGGGTGAACTCGTCCCAGATCTCCGGGCGCAGGCCGTTGCCGGCGACCACCCGGATCTTGTGGGCCCGGTCGGTGTCCTTCGGCGGCTGGTTGAGCAGATACCGGCACAGTTCGCCGATGTAGATGAACGCCGTGGCCTCCATCTGGCGGACGTCGTCCCAGAACCGCGACGCCGAGAAACCCTTGGCCAGCGCCAGGGTTCCGCCGGAGTTGACGACCGAGGACAGCGCTACGGTGAGCGCGTTGTTGTGATAGAGCGGCAGCGGGCAGTACAGGGTGTCATCGCCGGTCAGGCGAAGCGCCAGCCCGCCGAACGCCGCCAGGGCCCGCAGCCAGCGCTGGTGGGTCATCACACTGGCCTTGGGGTGCCCGGTGGTTCCCGAGGTGAAGATGTAGAACGCCGGATCCCTGGCCTGCACCCGTGCGGCCGAGGGTGGATTGCCGGTCGACTTACCCTCGGAAAGCTGTCCGAGATTCTCGATGGTCAACAGATCGGCCACCTCGGCGCCGCAGTCGAAGATCGGGTCGACGAGGTCGCTCTCGGCGATCAGCACGGTGGCGTTGAGCAAGCCGATGCTGTGCGCCAGCACCTCGTCACGCTGGTGGTAGTTGAGCATCCCGGCCACCGCCCCGCACTTGACCGCCGCGAGCATGGTCAGCACCGCGTCGGGTGAGTTGCGCAGCATGATCCCGACCACATGACCGCGGCGCACCCCGTGGTCGGCCAGTACCGCGGCGTACCGGTTGGCGGTCTCGTTGGCCTGGCGGTAGGTGATCTTCTGGTCGCCGAAACGAATGAAGACGCGGTCACCGTAGCGGGCGGCGCGTTCCTGGAAGACCTTGCCGATCGAGGTTTTCGACGTGGGCAGGGCCAGCAGGCCGGTCAGCGCGCCACGCAGGATCACCGGGGCGTCCATCACCACGGCGGGGAGCCGGGTCACCAGATCGAGCAACCCGACGGATCTGGCGTTGGGGTCATCGGTCATCCGCCCAACTCCTTTCCCTCGCCCGCGCAGAGGTTCAGCGCGGTCTCGATATCGACGGCGAGGGCCAGTCGGTCCAGCGCCGACTGCGCGACGTAACCGCTGGGAACCAACGTATCCAGCCAGCGCAGAAGGCCGTCGTAATGCCCGTCCGGGTCGAGCAACACCAGCGGCTTGTCATGCATACCGAGATACCCGGCGGTCCAGCTCTCGAAAAGCTCTTCCAGGGTGCCGATTCCGCCGGGCAGGGCCAGGAAGGCGTCGCTGCGATCCTCCATGACCTGCTTCCGTTGCCGCATGGTGTCGGTGACGATCAGTTCGTCGGCGTCGATGTCGGCCAGTTCTCGATGCACCAGGGCCTTGGGGATCACCCCGACGGTCCGACCGCCGCGCGAACGCGCACCGGCGGCCACCGCGCCCATCGCCGAGACGTTGCCGCCTCCGGACACCAGGGTCCATCCGCGGTCGGCGATGGCCTGCCCGACGCGGCGGGACAGGTCCAGCAGTTCTGGATGGTGCGGGCTGGCGGCGCAATACACACAGATCGCCCAGTGTTTCTCGGAGCGGTGTCGAGTCACACCTGAAACCTAGACCAGAGCGTCGATGGGCCACCTAGAGTCGAGTGCCATGCCGGTCAGCACACTCGTTCCGCGCCGCGCCCTGGTTGCGTTGGTCGACACGCTCAACGCCAGCCCGGCCGGTGTTGCGCTGGTGGGCAACGAAGGCGTGGGCAAGACCACCCTGGCTACCCAGGCCGCCGAACGACTCGGCCGGGGCGATCCGCTGTGGGTGGTCGGCACCTTCGCGCAGTCGTCGATTCCGTTCGGCGCGTTCGGTCCGATGATCGACGTGCACGCGGCCGGAAAACCCGACGCGCTGATCAAGGCGGCGGCGGATTCTGTTCTGGCCCAGGCCTCGTCGCGGCCGATCATCGTCGACAACGCCCGCCTGCTCGATCCGCTGTCCGCGAGCCTGGTGTACCACCTCGCCAAGGAGGCGGCGACCACGATGATCGTCACGATCCGCTCGGTGCTGCGCATCCCGCAGGTGGTGAGCGCCCTGTGGAACGACGGGCTGTTCGAGCGCGTCGACGTGATCCCCTTCGACGCCGACGAGGCCGCCGCGCTGGTTGCCGCGCGAGGCGGCGGCGACGCGGTGACGCTGTACCGCCGCAGCGCGGGCAACCCGTTGCACCTGCGGATGCTGCTGGAGACCGGCGGCAACGACGAAAGCCTCTCGGCGGCGATCGACCGCTACCTCGGGCAGTTGTCCCCCCGGCAGCGCACGCTGCTCGGCTATCTGTGCGTCTTCGAACCGCTGCCGCGCACCGATCTGGTCGCGCTGACCGACGAGGCAACCCTGCAGGAGGCTCTCGAGTCCGGCAGCGTGCTGGTGCACGGGGACACCGTCTACAGCGGCCACCCGCTGTTCCTGGAACGGCTGGCCACCATGCTGGACCGCTCCGAGATCCAACGGTTGCGCAACGCGGTCGCCGTGCAACTGGCCGCCACCCCGAGTCGCACTCCGGCGGAGCGGATGGGCCGGACCCTCATCGCACTTCAGGGCGAGGCGCCGGTGGACCCCGACGCGGTGGTGGCCCTCGCCCAGGAGGCGCTGCAACTGGGCGATACCGCCCTGGCCGAACGGTTGGCGCGAGGTGCCCTGGAACGGGGCGAACATTTCAACGCCCGGCTCACTCTCAGCACCGCGTTGGGCTGGCAGGGCCGCGGCCGGGAGGCCGATACCGTGCTGGGTGCGGTCGATCCGGCCCGGTTGACCGAGGAACAGACAATGGCCTGGGCGCTGCCGAGGGCGGCCAACCAGTTCTGGATGCTGTCCGAGCCCGAACGGGCCACGACGTTCCTGCAGAACATCCGACGCAAGGTCGGCGACCGGTCCTCGCACATCACCCTGGACGCGCTGTCGGCGACCTTCTCGATGAACGCCGGTAACGTCCGCCGGGCCATCGAGGTGGCCGACGAGGTGCTGGCGCATGCCGACGCCCCGGACATGGCGGTGGCCTGGGCTGCCAGTGCGGCGGCGTTGTGCTCGGCGCGGATGGGTCGGTTCGACGCCGTCGCGCCGGCCGTCGAGAGACTGTTGTCCGCTGAGCATCCCGGCGTGCTGCGGTTCACCGCCGGCCTCGCCGAGACCAGCACGCTGCTGATGGACGGCGAGGTGCAGCAGGCCTACGACCTAGCCACCGCCCTCACCGATTTCGCCGAACTCGCCGAGCCGGGCCGCTCCATCGGCGAGGTGCTGCTGGCCCAGGTGCTGCTGGCACAGGGCGAGGCCGACGCCGCGGCGGACCTGCTGCGGCCGGCCGCAGACAAACTCGCACGTACCGGCTACTCGTGGGGGCCGCTGGCGTTGATCTACCTGACGACAGCGCTGGGCTACCAGGGCCACATCGCCGAATCGGCAAAGGCGTTGGCGCGGGCGCAATCCCGACACGGCACCAAGTCGGCGATGTTCGCCCCCGAACTCGGGATCGCCCGGGCGTGGCGGCTGGCCACCATCGGTGACCGACACGCCGCGATCACCGCTGCCCGCGATGCCGCCCGGACGGCCAAACGCAGTGGGCAGTTGGCGGTGGCGGTACGCGCCTGGCACGAGGCGGCGCGCCTCGGTGACCGGCGGGCGGCCGACGCGATGAGCCAGATCTCGGACTCGGTGGTGTGTGCGTACACCGACATGGCGCTGGCGCATGCCCGGGCCCTGGCTGCGGGGGACGCCGCGGCGCTGACCGCCTCGGCAGACTGCCTCGCCGCAGCGGGATTCAACGGCGCCGCCGCCGACGCCCGGCGGCAGGCCCAGGAAACCTCCCAATAAATGTGACAATTGCGATACGTGAAGTTGTTTACACGTATCTGAAATCTCTTTAATCTGGTGGCGTCAGCACCCTTCGAGAGGAAGGCCACCTTCATGACGATCCCCGTCGAACGCACCGCCGTCTCCCCGTCCGCCGCCCTGTCCGGAGTCCAGGGCGCGGTGCCGATCACCGTTGCTCGCGGTGACGGCATCGGTCCGGAGATCATGGACGCCACACTGGCGATCCTGGAGGCAGCCGGGGCGCGATTGGCGGTTCAGACGGTAGAGATCGGCCAGAGCGTCTACAACCGCGGACACTCGGCAGGGATCGAGCCTTCAGCCTGGGATTCGCTGCGCGACACCAGGGTCTTCCTCAAAGCCCCCATCACCACACCGCAGGGCGGCGGCTACAAGTCGCTCAACGTGACGGTGCGCAAAAGCCTCGGTCTGTACGCGAACGTGCGTCCCTGCGTCTCGTACGCGCCGTTCGTTCCGACCCGCCATCCGAACATGAACCTGGTGATCATCCGAGAGAACGAGGAGGATCTGTACGCCGGAATCGAACACCGGCAGACCCACGATGTGACCCAGTGCCTCAAGCTGATCACCCGACCAGGATGCGAACGGATCAGCAGGTACGCCTTCGAGTACGCACGCCGCAACGGCCGGCGGAAGGTCACCTGCTTCACCAAGGACAACATCATGAAGGCCACCGACGGCCTATTCCACCAAGTCTTCGACGAAGTGGCCGCCGAGTACCCCGACATCACCAACGAGCACTGGATCGTCGACATCGGCGCCGCCAAGCTGGCCGACTCGCCCGAGGAATTCGACGTCGTGGTGCTGCCGAACCTCTACGGCGACATTCTCTCCGACGTGGCGGCGCAGATCGCGGGGTCTGTCGGCCTGGCCGGATCGTCGAACATCGGCGACGGGGTGGCCATGTTCGAGGCCATCCACGGCTCCGCGCCACTGCTGGCCGGCCGGAACGAGGCCAACCCCTCCGGTCTCTTGCTCGGAGCGGTGATGATGCTGGTGCACATCGGGCAGGGCGACATTGCCACCCGAGTGCACAACGGCTGGCTGGCCGCCCTGGAATCGGGAGCGGCCACCCGCGATATCGCCCAACCGGGCCACAAAGTGCTCTCCACAACCGAATTCACCCAGGCCGTGATCCACCATCTCGGCCGCCGGCCGAAGAAACTGACTCCCGTGGACTATCCGGTAATCGAGACCGATACGACGGTCATCCTCAAACCACGAGCTCGGGAGGAGAAGACCTGCGACGGGGTGGACGTGTTCCTGCACGCAGACGGCATCCGGCCCGACGACCTGGCCGCCAGGATCACCAGCGCCACCCACGACAGTTGGCTGCAGCTCAAGATGATCACCAACCGCGGCGTCAAAGTTTGGCCGGACGGGCTACCGGAGACCTTCTGCGTCGACCAGTGGCGATGCCGCTTCCACGCCCCCCAACCCGGTCAGGCGAGCAACGCCGACATCATCAACCTGCTGAACCGACTGACTGGGGCAGGCCTGGAGTTCGTCAAGTCCGAGGGCCTGTACCGCTTCGATGGCGAGCCTGGCTATTCCCTCGGCCAGGGTCAGTAGAGCCGGGGGCAGGGAGCTAACGGCTGCCCAGGTAGCGGCGAAGGGTGCTGGTGACCGCGGAGATCTGCGCGATCGACACCCTCTCGTCGCGGCGGTGCGCGAGGTTGGGATCGCCGGGACCATAGTTGACCGCCGGAATGCCGAGCGCAGCAAAACGTGCCACGTCGGTCCAGCCGAACTTCGCGCGCACCATACCGCCGGCGGCGTCCACCAGTGCTGCGGCGGCCGGATGGTTCAGGCCGGGCAGTGCGCCGGCAGCCACGTCGGTCTGCGCCACGTCGACGTCCAGACCGTCGAACACCTCCCGCACATGGGTCAGCGCGGCCTCGGGGCTGCGGTCCGGGGCGAATCGGAAGTTGACCGTCAACGACGCCGCGTCGGGGATCACGTTTCCGGCCACTCCCCCGTCCACCCGGACTGCGGACAATCCCTCCCGGTAGGTGCAGCCGTCGATCTCGACCACCCGGCCCTGATAATCGGCCAGCCGGTCCAGCGCCGGACCAAGTTTGTGAATGGCGTTGTCGCCCAACCATGATCGGGCCGAGTGTGCCCGTACACCGGTGGTGGAGACGACCGCGCGCAGGGTGCCCTGACAGCCGGCCTCGATGTAGCCACCGGAAGGCTCGCCGAGGATCGCGACGTCACCGCGCAGCCAGTCTGGCAGTTCCCGTTCGATGCGGCCCAGTCCGTTGGCGCCGGCTTCGATCTCCTCGCAGTCATAGAGGATCAACGTGACGTCGTGGACGGGTTCGGCAATGGTGGCCGCCAGGTGCAGGAACACCGCGTCGCCGGACTTCATATCCGAGGTGCCGCAACCGTAGATGTGGTCGGCGTCGCGGTGCGACGGGACGTTGTCGGCGATCGGCACAGTGTCCAGGTGCCCGGCCAGGATCACCCGCGACGGACGGCTGAGATCGGTGCGGGCCAGCACCGCGTTGCCGTTGCGGAGCACCTGATAGTCGGTCTGCTCGCGCAGCGCCGCCTCGATCTCGTCGGCGATCCGCCGCTCGTCGCGGGAGACGCTGGGGATGTCGACCAGCGCGGCGGTCAGCAGGTCGGGTTCGGAGCGCAGATCCAACACGACTGACCAGGCTAGTACGGTGATGGACCGTGACTTCTGCTGCGGGCTTCGGACTTGCCACCATCGCCGAGGACGGCACCGTGCTGGACGCCTGGTTCCCCGAACCGGAACTCGGCGCCTACAGCCCGTCGGGCACCACCCGGATCGCTCCGGAGGACGTTCCCGACGACCTCGCCGCGCTGGCCGGACCGGACGCCGACCGCGGCGTGGAGGTGGTCGCCATTCGTACCGTCACGGTGCTGGCCGACAAGCCGGCCGACACCTATGACGCCTACCTTCGACTGCACCTGATCTCCCACCGACTGGTCGAACCGCACGGGGTGAACCTCGACGGGGTGTTCGGTGCACTGACCAACGTGGTGTGGACCAACTACGGGCCCTGCCGTATCGAGGGCTTCGAAACAGTCCGGATGCGGCTCCGCCGGCGCGGACCGGTCACGGTGTACGGGGTGGACAAGTTCCCGCGGATGGTCGACTACGTCGTGCCCACCGGGGTGCGGATCGCCGACGCCGATCGGGTGCGCCTCGGCGCGCACCTGGCGCCGGGCACCACCGTCATGCACGAGGGGTTCGTGAACTTCAACGCCGGCACCCTGGGCGCCTCGATGGTAGAGGGCCGCATCTCGGCAGGCGTGGTGGTCGGTGACGGCTCCGATGTAGGCGGGGGCGCGTCGATCATGGGCACCCTCTCCGGCGGCGGCACCGAGGTGATCTCGGTGGGCAGGCGCTGTCTTCTGGGTGCCAACTCCGGCCTGGGCATCTCGCTGGGTGACGACTGCGTCGTCGAGGCGGGCCTCTACGTCACCTCCGGGACCAAGGTCACCATGGCCGACGGCTCTGCGGTCAAGGCGCGTGAGCTGTCGGGCGCGAATAACTTGCTGTTCCGCCGCAATTCGGTCACCGGAGCGGTTGAGGTGGTATCCCGCGACGGAACCGGCATCACCCTGAACGAGGCACTGCACGCCAACTAGGGCGGTCGGCCCGAAAGGAGCCAGGGCATGGTGGAGCAGTTCGATGACGTGGTGCTGGGCGGCGGCAAAGGCGGCAAGTCCCTGGCCATAGCGCTGGCCAATGCCGGACGCACCGTCGCCCTGATCGAGAGAGGTCAGATCGGCGGGAGCTGCATCAATGTGGCCTGCATCCCGACCAAGACCATGGTCGCCAGCGCGAAGCTGGTCGAATTGGTCAGGCGGGCAGGCGATTACGGCTACCCCCTGCATCCACCGCCGGCCGATCTGTCGGCGGTGATCAGACGCAAACGCCAGGTGGTCTCGACCATGGTCGACACCCACTGGACGTTGTTCACCACCACCGAGAATATGACCTTCCTGGTGGGTGACGGCGTGTTCGTCGGGGACCGGACGATCGAGGTCTCGATGGTCGACGGATCGGCGCGGGTGGTCCGAGGCGAGCGGGTGTACATCAACACCGGCAGCCACACCACGATCCCGCCTATTCCGGGCCTGGACACCGTCGGCTACCTGACCAGCACGTCGATCCTGGAACTCGAGGAGTTACCGGCCAGGCTGGCGATCATCGGCGGCGGTTACATCGCGTTGGAGTTTGCCCAGGTCTTCCGCCGACTTGGTAGCGAGGTGGTGGTCATCGCGCGCGGCGAGCGGTTTCTGCCCCATGAGGATCGCGATATCGCCGCCGCCATCCGCACGGCACTCGAGGACGACGGCATCGAGTTCCTCGACGGCATCGAAACCGACTCGGTGCAGCCCGGAACACCAGGGATCGAGGTTCGCTACTCCCGCAACGGCATCCAAGCCGCACTGCACTGCAGCCACCTGCTGGTCGCGGTAGGCCGCACACCCAATACCACCGGATTGGGTCTCGACGCCGCGGGCGTGCAGGTCACTCCACGGGGTGCGATCACCGTCAACGACCGGTTGGAGACCACCGCCGACAACGTCTACGCCATGGGCGACTGCAACGGCGGCCCACTGTTCACCCATGTCTCCTGGGACGATTACCGCATCCTGCTCGCCAATGTGCTGCACGGCGCCGACCGCAGCACCGCCGGCCGACTAGTGCCCTACACGCTGTTCATCGACCCGGAGTTGGGCCGAGTCGGGCTGACCGAGGAGCAGGCCGTCGCCCAGGGCTACGACGTTCAGGTCGCCACCTTGCCCGCCGCTAAGGTGCCGCGGGCCAACACCGCCGGGGAGACCAGGGGTGTCCTGAAGGCCGTGGTGGATCGGAAGAGTCAGCAGATTCTGGGGTGTTCGCTGTTCTGCCACGAGGCCGGCGAAGTGATGTCGGTGGTGCAGATGGCCATGCTCGCCCGCGTTCCCTACCCGCAGGTGCGTGACACGATCTTCACCCACCCCACCATGGCGGAGTCGCTGAACCTACTGTTCGCCGCGCTCTAGCAACTCCTTCTTCATCACTTTGCCCATGGCGTTGCGCGGCAGGGAATCGACCAGCCGAACCTCGCGGGGCCGTTTGTGCACCGAAAGCTGTTGCGCCACGAACTCGATGAGCGCCTCCGGAGCGGCATCCCCCACCACGAACGCCACGATCCGCTGGCCCAGATCCGCATCGGCCAGGCCCACGACGGCGACCTCGGCAACCCCGGGGTGACCCAGCAGCACGGTCTCGATCTCCCCCGCGCCGATCCGGTAGCCACCGGACTTGATCATGTCCACCGACTCGCGGCCGACGATGCGGTGCATACCATCCGGATCGATGACCGCCGCGTCACCGGTCCGATACCAGCCGTCCGGGGTGAACGCCGCCGCGGTGGCGTCCGGCCGGTTGAGGTAGCCGTCGAAAATGGTGGGTGTCCGAACCTGAAGGCTGCCCACGGTGTGGCCGTCGGGGTCGATCGGGAGGCCGTCGTCATCGGCCAGTCGGGTGTGCATACCGGGTAGCGGCAACCCCACCCAGCCAGGGCGGCGTTCCCCGTCGGCCCGGGTGCTGACGGTGATCAGAGTCTCGCTGCATCCGTAGCGTTCCACCGGTGCGTGCCCGGTCAGTTCGGTCAGCCGGTCGAACACCGGGACCGGCAGAGCCGCACTTCCCGACACCAGTAGGCGGGCGGAAGCCAGCGCGCGGGCCGAGTCCAAGTCGACGACCAGCCGCGACCACACCGTGGGCACACCGAAGAAGAGGGTGCCCCCGGCCGCCGCGGCGCCGGCATAGGCCTGCGGCGTCGGCTTCCCGGTGTGGATGAACCTGTTGCCCATCCGTAGCGAGCCGAGCAGGCCGAGGACCAGACCGTGCACGTGAAACAGCGGCAGGCCGTGCACCAGAGTGTCCTCCGGGGTCCAATGCCAGGCCTGGGCGAGGGCGTCCAGGTCGGCGGCGACCGCCGCGCGGCTGAGCACCACCCCCTTGGGCGGACCGGTGGTTCCGGAGGTGTAGATCACCATCGCGGTGCTCTGCGGCGCCGGCTCGGGGTAGCGATGCCAGGAGCGGGCATGCAGCCGGACCGGCACGTGGGGTAGTCCGGCCGAATCCGCCGGCGCCTCGCCGAGCCAGGCCTGGACGCCGGAGTCGGTCAGAATGTGGGCCTGTTCGGCGGCGCCGACGTCGGCGGGGACCGGGACGAACGGCACCCCGGCGATCAGGCACCCGGTCACGGCGAGCACCGTTGGGGCGGTCGGCGTCGCCAGGATCGCGATGCGCCGGGCTCCCCCGACCCGTTCGGCGACCGATGTCGCCGCACCGATCAGGTCGCTGCGAGACAACGTCACACCGTCAATGCGGACCGCGTCGCCGATATCGGCGCCGGCCGCCACCGCGGCGGGATTCAGCGAGGCCAGCAGCACCACGCGAGGCTACCCCGACACTTGTTGCAGATGCGACAGGTGGGGTTTGGTGCCGGTTAGGCTCGTCCCATGACCGGTCGACTGCTGTTCGCGGCTGAGACCACCGCTCTGCTGGCAGCGGCCCTACTGGCCGTCCAGGTCGGTGTGCCCTCGGTTGCGAACGCCGCCCCCAAAGCCTGGGACGGGCCGTATCAGATGACGACCTTCGCATCCCAGAAGGCGGGCACCAGCGCGGCAAGCAGGCAGCGCGAGGGTGACTTCGGCGGCAGATTCACCTTGGCCACCCAGTGCTCGGTGCGCACCTGCGTGGCCACGGTGGTGGACGGTCCCAAACCCGGCAACCCGACCATCCCGTGGCCTGCGCGCTACACCTGGAACGGGTCGGCATGGACCACCAGTTACGACTGGATGTGGGATTGCCTACTCGACACCAGCGGCCAGAAGTCCTGGGCACGGGCCAGCTCCTGGGCTTATTACGAGCCTCAAACCAACGGGTCGCTGAAGGGCGCATGGCACACCGACATCGCCGAGGGGCCGTGTCGCGGAAGTGTCGTCATGCCCGTCGCCGCAACCCCTGCCTGACAGGTTCGGAACAACCCGAAAACAACTCCTATCGATTTGGTAACACTGTGATCTGTGTTACCGATGAGGATGCTGTCACCCATCTCGGCGTTAGGGGCCACCATGAGAATTGTCGGTCGTGTTCTGGTGGCGTTCGTCACCGTGTTGGCGGCGATGTTCGCCGCGCCGGGCGTTGCGCAGGCGCAGTTGGACAACCAGA
>CAZADG010000027.1:0-8975 GCA_964483865.1 uncultured Mycobacterium sp.
GGTTGATGTCCAGGTACGGCAGGATCAGGGTGTCCTTGATCAGCTTCCAGATGATCCGCGTCATCTCGTCGCCGTCGAGCTCGACGACCGTGCCTTGGACCTTGATCTTGGGTCGACTGGACATGTACGTCCGCATCCTCCTACGCCTGGCGACCGCCTCGTGGACAGCCGAGTGGAGCTATCGAGATCTCCTCGGCGACCACACTACAAGGCACTGGTAGAAGAAGGATCAGCTTGGCAAACGCACGGGCAGTGCTTCGTGTCACGTCCCGGTGGCCGCCGCCAGCGCGGCGTTGAACGTCTTGCTGGGCCGCATCACCGCCGTGGTCTTCTCCCGGTCGGGGAAGTAATAACCGCCGATGTCCACCGGGTTGCCCTGTGCGTCGTTGAGTTCGGCCAGGACGACGTCCTCGGCCGACGCCAGTGCGGTGGCAAGTGCGCCGAAGTGCTCCGCCAGTTCCCTGTCCTCGTCCTGCGCGGCGAGTTCTTGCGCCCAGTAGAGCGCGAGGTAGAACTGGCTGCCACGGTTGTCGAGTTCACCGGTCTTGCGCGACGGGTTCTTACTGTTGTCCAGCAACTTGCCGGTGGCGGTATCGAGTGTCCTGGCGAGGATCTTGGCGCGTTCGTTACCGGTCCTTGCGCCGAGTTCTTCCAGACTGGCGGCCAGTGCGAGAAACTCGCCGAGCGAATCCCACCGCAGGTGGTTCTCCTCCAACAGCTGATTGACGTGCTTGGGCGCCGAGCCGCCGGCCCCGGTCTCGTACAGACCGCCGCCCGCCATCAGCGGCACTATCGACAGCATCTTCGCGCTGGTGCCCAGCTCCAGGATCGGGAACAGGTCGGTGAGGTAGTCCCGCAGGATGTTGCCGGTCGCGGCAATGGTGTCCTGACCGCGCATCGCGCGCTCGATGGTGTGCCGCATGGCCCGTTCCTGCGACATGATCGAGATGTCGAGGCCCTCGGTGTCGTGGTCCTTCAGGTACGTCACGACCTTCTTCCGCAACTCGTTCTCGTGCGGCCGTTCCTGGTCGAGCCAGAACACCACCGGCATGCCGGACACGCGTGCCCGGGTGACGGCAAGCTTGACCCAGTCACGAATCGGCGCGTCCTTGACGACGGGCATTCGCCAGATGTCACCTTCTTCGACGTTCTGGGTCAACAGAACCTCCCCGCTGTCGACATCGACGATGTCGGCGACGCCATCTTCGGGGATCTCGAAGGTTTTGTCGTGACTGCCGTACTCCTCGGCCTGCTGCGCCATCAGACCGACGTTAGGGACGGTGCCCATCGTGGTCGGGTCGAACTGGCCGTGCGTTTTACAGAAGTTGATGATCTCCTGGTAAATCCGGGAGAAGGTGGACTCCGGGTTGACCGCCTTGGTGTCTTTGAGTTTCCCGTCGGCGCCGTACATCTTGCCGCCAGCCCGGATCATCGCGGGCATGGATGCGTCCACGATCACGTCCGATGGCGAGTGGAAGTTGGAGATGCCCCTGGCCGAGTCCACCATGGCCAACTCAGGCCGGTGTTCGTGGCAGGCGTGCAGGTCGTCGATGATCTCGTCGCGTTGCGATGCCGGCAGTATCTCGATCTTGCTGTACAGGTCGGACAACCCGTTGTTGACGTTGACGCCCAGCTCGTCGAAGAGCTTCTGATGCTTGGCGAAAGCGTCCTTGTAGAAGACCTTCACCGCATACCCGAAGACGATGGGGTGGCTGACCTTCATCATGGTGGCCTTGACGTGCAGCGAGAACATGACGCCGGTCTTGTAGGCGTCCTCCATCTGCTCCTCGTAGAAGTCGCACAAAGCCTTCTTGCTCATGAACATGCTGTCGATGACGTCGCCGGAATCCAGCTTCACCTCGGGCTTGAGCACGATCGTCTCGCCGCGCTTCGTCTTCAGCACCATCTTCACCGTGCGTGCCCGGTCCAGCGTCAGCGACTTCTCGCCGTGGTAGAAGTCGCCGTGCCGCATGTGCGCCACATGGGTGCGCGACGCCATCGACCACTTCCCCATGCTGTGCGGGTGCTTACGCGCAAACTCCTTGACCGCCTTGGGCGCGCGACGGTCCGAGTTACCCTCGCGCAGAACCGGATTCACCGCGCTACCCAGGCACTTGCCGTAGCGCGCCCGGATCTCCTTCTCCTGATCGGTCTTCGGGTCACCGGGGAATTCCGGAAGCGCATATCCCTTTTCTTGCAGCTCCTTGATCGCGGCCAGCAGCTGAGGTACCGAGGCACTGATATTCGGCAGCTTGATGATGTTGGTCTCCGGCAGCTGCGTCAGCTTTCCCAGCGCGGCCAGGTTGTCCGGCACCTTTTGGTCCTCGGTCAGGTAGTCGGAGAACTCGGCGAGGATGCGTGCTGCCACCGAGATGTCACTGGTCTCGATGTTGATGCCCGCCGGCTCGGCGAAGGTCCTGATGATCGGCAGAAACGCGTACGTCGCCAGCAACGGCGCCTCGTCGGTCAGCGTGTAGATGATGGTGGGCTGCTCGGCACTCATCTGCTGTGTTCTCCCAGCGTCGGTTTCGGTCATGCTCGAAGGTTTCCGCGTTGTCACGGCGCTTACCAGTATCGACTCGCATCCATACTGCGCTTCGTCGCGGCCACGTGAAGTTGGCGGCGCTGGCCACTCGCCGGGAATGTGCGATAGGCTTTGAGGCGGTTCTGAGTGCCAGCGTTCAGCCCCGGCTTGCTGGCCGGCAACCCTCCAACCGCGGTGGGGTGCCCCGGGTGACGACCAGGTTGAGCAGTCCAGGTGACTGCACGGCAAGCGCGGGTCCGCAATGACGGGCCCCCCGAGTAGACAGGGAAACCTGATGCGGAGCCCTCATATGTGTCGCTGTCGGTGATCACCACCGGCGCCGCCCCGTTAGTCGTCTGACGCCGCCGCGCCGTTCCCGGCCCAGTGACCTTCCAAGGAGCAATACCCCCATGAGCAGCGAGAAGTGGTCCTTCGAGACCAAGCAGATCCACGCAGGCCAGAGTCCGGACCCTGCCAGCCGCGCGCGGGCCCTGCCGATCTACCAGACCACGTCCTACACCTTCGACAGCACCGATCACGCGGCCGCACTGTTCGGGCTCGCCGAGCCGGGCAACATCTACACCCGGATCATGAACCCAACCACCGATGTCGTCGAGCAGCGCATCGCCGCACTCGAGGGCGGGGTGGCCGCGCTGCTGCTGGCCTCCGGGCAGGCCGCCGAGACCTTCGCCATCCTCAATCTGGCCGGCGCCGGCGACCACATCGTCTCCAGCCCGCGACTGTACGGCGGCACCTACAACCTGTTTCACTACACCCTGCCCAAGCTGGGCATCGAGACCACGTTCGTCGAGGACCCCGACGACCTGGACTCCTGGCAGGCAGCGGTCCGGCCCAACACCAAGGCGTTCTACGGCGAGACAATCTCCAACCCGAAGATCGACATCCTGAACATCCCGGGAGTCGCGCAGGTCGCGCATAGCAACGGCGTGCCGTTGATCGTGGACAACACCATCGCAACGCCCTACCTGATGCAACCTATCTCGCAGGGCGCCGACATCGTGGTGCACTCGGCCACCAAATACCTCGGCGGCCACGGCACGGCGATCGCCGGGGTGATCGTGGACGGCGGCACGTTCGACTGGGCTTCATCCGGCAAGTTCCCCGGATTCACCACCCCGGACCCGAGCTACCACGGGGTGGTGTTCGCCGACCTCGGGGCGCCGGCATACGCCCTCAAGGCCCGGGTGCAGTTGCTGCGTGACCTCGGGTCGGCGCCGGCACCCTTCAACGCGTTCCTGATCTCGCAGGGACTGGAGACGCTGAGCCTGCGGATCGAACGGCATGTGTCCAACGCCCAACGCGTCGCGGAGTTCCTGGCTGGCCATCCCGAGGTGGTCAGCGTGAACTATGCCGGGTTGCCGACCTCGCCCTGGTTCGAGCGGGGCAAGGCGCTGGCCCCGAAGGGGACGGGTGCGGTGTTGTCCTTCGAACTGGCCGGCGGCGCTGAGGCAGGGAAAGCTTTCGTCAACGCGCTGGAATTGCACAGCCACGTCGCCAACATCGGTGACGTCCGGTCACTGGTCATCCATCCGGCCTCGACTACCCACCAGCAGTTGTCGGCGGAGGAGCAGCTAGCCACCGGGGTCACCCCGGGCCTGGTGCGGCTGGCCGTCGGACTGGAGGGCATCGGGGACATCCTGGCCGACCTGGAGCGGGGGTTATCCGCCGCCAGGAGGGTCGACAAACCCAGCGCCGTGGCGGCCCATTGAGCGAGGCTGACATGACCCTTTCTGATGAGCGCCTCCGCGAAGATGAAACAACGGCCTGGGCCGAGCGGAATCTAGGGCGCATCGAAACCCTCCCTCCGGAGGGTGAGATCGGCGTGGTCGACATCGGTCCGCTGACGCTGGAGAACGGCGCCGTGATCGACGACGTGTCGATCGCGGTGCAGCGCTGGGGTGAGCTCTCCCCGAACCGCGACAACGTCGTCATGGTTCTGCATGCGCTGACCGGTGACTCCCACATCACCGGCCCGGCCGGACCGGGCCATCCCACACCGGGCTGGTGGGACGGCATCGCCGGCCCCGGCGCACCGATCGACACCAATCGCTGGTGTGCGGTGTCGACCAACGTGCTGGGCGGCTGTCGTGGATCGACCGGACCGAGCTCACTGGCCCGCGACGGCCGCCCGTGGGGATCACGGTTCCCGATGATCACCGTTCGAGACCAGGTCAACGCCGACGTGGCGGCCCTGGCCGCCCTGGGTATCACCGAGGTCGCCGCAGTCATCGGCGGATCGATGGGCGGGGCGCGGGCGCTGGAGTGGATGATCGGCTACCCCGAGCAGGTGCGCGCCGCGCTGGTGCTGGCCGTCGGCGGGCGCGCCACCGCGGACCAGATCGGCACCCAGAGCACCCAGATCGCGGCCATCAAGTCCGACCCGGACTGGCAGGGCGGGGACTACTACGGGACCGGCCGATCCCCCGACACCGGCCTGCAACTGGCCCGCCGTTTCGCGCACCTGACCTACCGCGGCGAGAACGAGCTGGACACCCGGTTCGGCAATGCCGGCCAGGTCAACGGCGAAGACCGGGAGGACCCGATGGCCGGGGGGCGCTACGCGGTGCAGAGCTACCTGGAGCACCAGGGCGCCAAGCTGGTCCGGCGGTTCGATGCCGGCAGCTACGTGACCCTGACCGAGACGCTGTCCAACCATGACGTCGGCCGTGGCCGCGGCGGGGTGGCGGCGGCGCTGCGGTCCTGCCCGGTTCCGGTGGTCGTCGGGGGCATCACCTCCGACCGCCTCTACCCGCTGCGACTGCAGCAGGAGCTCGCCGACCTTCTCCCCGGCTGCGCCGGCCTGAACGTCGTGGAGTCGATCTACGGCCACGACGGCTTCCTCATCGAGACCGAGGCGGTGGGCCAGCTGGTCCGGCAGACCCTGACGCTGGCCGACGGACGGCGCGGATGACCGCGGACGGCGGTCGCAGGGAACGTTCACTGTCGTTCGGTTCCGAGGCCGCCGCCTACGAGCGCGGACGGCCGTCCTACCCACCGGAGGCCGTCGACTGGCTGCTGAACCCGGCGGCGGGCGGCCCGGTGCGCGACGTCCTGGATCTGGGTGCCGGCACCGGCAAACTCACCAGTCGGCTGGTCGAGCGCGGCCTCAACGTGGTGGCCGTCGACCCGATCACCGAACTGCTCGACGTCCTGCGCGCGACTCTGCCCGACACCCCCGCCCTTCTGGGTACCGCCGAGCAGATTCCGTTGCCGGACAACAGCGTTGATGCGGTCCTGGTGGCGCAGGCCTGGCATTGGTTCGATCCGGAACGTGCGGTCGCCGAGGTGGCCCGGGTGCTGCGGACCGGCGGACGACTCGGCCTGCTGTGGAATGTGCGGGACGAAAGACTCGGCTGGGTCAAGGAATTCGGCCGGATCGTGGGATTGGAGCACGACTGGGCGAACGCGACGGTGGTGTTGCCCGACCCCTTCACCGATGTGCAGACCCACCAGGTGGAGTGGACGAATTACGTGACGCCGCAGGCGCTGGTCGACTACGTCGCATCCCGCAGTTACTGCATCACCTCGCCGGCCGATGTACGCACCCGCACGCTCGACGAGGTGCGCACCCTGCTGTCCACCCATCCGGCACTGGCCAACTCCCAGGGCATTGCACTGCCGTACATCACGGTGTGCGCACGGGCGATTCTGGCTTAGCTGGTCCGCTCAGCTGGTGCCCAGTGGATCGATGGTCCACGCGGTGTAGATCATGATCGCGCTGATCGTGGTCATGGTGGCGAAGTCGAGGCTCTTGGCGCGCACCACCAGCAGTCCGGCGCGGTCATCGGGCAGCACCAGTCGCAGCGCGGCGGCCACCCCCACACCGATGCCGATCAGGAAGGCCCCGCGGCGCCAGAAACCTGCGGCGACGAGCAGCAATGCCACGAGGAAGATGGCGGCGACGGTGAGAATGGGCCACTGGGCCCGAACTACCGCCAGCGCGCGCTCTTTCACGCCCCGGCTTCAGCGCGTTCGACGACGTTGGTCAACAGGAAGGCACGGGTCAGTGGACCCACGCCGCCGGGGTTGGGCGAGACATGTCCGGCGACCTCCCACACATCCGGTGCCACGTCACCGGTCAGCACTCCGTCGACGCGGCTGACGCCGACGTCGACCACCGCCGCGCCGGGCCGGACCATATCGGCGGTCAGCATGTGGGGCACCCCTACCGCCGCGACGATGATGTCGGCCTGGCGGGTGAACGCCGCAAGATCGCGGGTTCCGGTGTGACACAGCGTCACTGTGGCGTTCTCGCTGCGGCGGGTCAGCAGCAATCCCAGCGGGCGGCCGACCGTGACGCCGCGGCCGATCACCACGACGTGGGCACCGTCGATCGCAACGTCGAAGCGGCGCAGCAAGTGCACGATGCCGCGAGGCGTGCAGGGCAGCGGCGCGGGCTCGTTGAGGACCAGCCGACCCAGGTTGGTGGGATGCAAGCCGTCGGCGTCCTTGGCGGGGTCGATGCGCTCCAATGCGGCGTTCTCGTCGAGGTGGCGCGGCAACGGCAGTTGCACGATGTAGCCGGTGCAGTCCGGGTTGGCGTTGAGTTCGTCGATGGTGTCGTTCAGGTGAGCTGTGCTGGCGTCGGCCGGCAGGTCGCGGCGGATCGACGTGATGCCGACCTTGGCGCAGTCGGAGTGCTTGCCGCGGACGTAGGCGTGCGAGCCCGGGTCGTCGCCGACCAGCACGGTACCCAGGCCGGGGGTGCGGCCAGCGCGGGTGAGGGCGGTGACCCGCTCCGTCAAGTCGGCAAGGATCTCGTCGCGGGTGAGCTTCCCATCCAGGCTCTGCGCAGGCACGGCTACATTCTGCATATGGGGGTTTCCACCGATGTCTTCAGCCCGGCCCAACTAGGACCGGTCCGACTCCGGAACCGGATCGTCAAGGCGGCCACCTTCGAGGCCCGCACGCCGCACGCGCTGGTCAGCGACGATCTGATCAACTTCCACCGGGCGATGGCCGCAGGCGGGGTGGGCATGACGACGATGGCCTACTGCGCGGTCAGCCGCGGCGGGCGCACCGACTCCTCCGCCCTGTGGATGCGCCCCGAGGCGGTGCCTGGATTGCGTCGGTTGGCCGAGGCTGTGCATGCCGAGGGCGCGGCGATCAGCGCCCAGATCGGGCATGCCGGCCCGGTGGCCAATGCACGCTCGAACAAGGCCCCCGCGCTGGCGCCGGTGCGGTTCTTCAATCCGCTGTCGATGCGGTTCGCCAGGCACGCCACACGTCGAGACATCGACGAGGTGATCGCCGAACACGCCGCCGCCGTGCGCTACGCCATCGACGCCGGTTTCGATGCCGTCGAGATCCACCTCGGGCACAACTATCTAGCCAGCTCGTTTCTGTCCCCGTTGATCAACCGGCGTGAGGACGAGTTCGGTGGTTCGTTGGAGAACCGGGCCAAGGTGGCCCGCGGCATTGTGCGGGCGGTGCGCGCCGAGGTAGAGCGCGACGGGACCGCGGCGATCGCGGTGACCGCGAAGCTCAACATGGCCGACGGGGTGCGCGGCGGCATCAACCTCGAGGAATCACTGCAGACCGCCCGGTGGCTGCAGGACGACGGCGGCCTGGACGCCCTGGAATTGACGGCGGGTAGTTCACTGGTCAATCCGATGTACCTGTTCCGCGGCGACTCCCCGATCAAGGAGTTCTCCGCCGCCTTCGCACCACCGCTGCGCTGGGGTATGCGGATGACCGGTACCAAGTTCCTCCGCGAATACCCCTACCGGGACGCCTTTCTGATGCGCGACGCCGAGCAGTTCCGCCGGGAGCTCACCATGCCGCTGATTCTGCTCGGTGGCATCACCAACCGGGAGACCATGGACCGCGCCATGGCGGCGGGCTTCGATTTCGTCGCGATGGGCCGGGCTCTGCTGGCCGAACCGGACCTGATCAACCGAATCCAGGCAGACCGCTCAGTCAAGTCTCTGTGTACGCATTGCAACAAATGCATGCCGACGATCTACTCGCGGACCGAGTGCGTTCTGACCGGGGGACCCGACCACTAGGCTGGGCGCCGATGAGCGCGCTGACAGTCCGATACAACGGGGCCCCCCGCACCTTCGCCGCCGGCCACGATGTGGTCATCGGCCGCGATCTGCGCGCCGACATCCGCATCCCGCATCCGCTGGTGTCCCGCGCGCACGTGGTGCTGCGCTTCGACCGCGGGGCCTGGACCGCGATCGACAACGGATCGCTCAACGGTATGTATGTGAACGGCCGCCGGGTGCCCCAAGCCGACGTCACCGATGGCACCGTGCTCACCCTCGGCAATCCCGACGGTCCGGCGCTGGAGTTCTCCGTCGGCCCCCCTGCGGGCACGGCCGGCCGCCCGCCCCAGATCGCGACGGAGATCATCCCGGCGCGCCCGCCCCAGTCGGCCCGGCCGCCCCAGTCTCCCCCGTCCTACCAGTCTCCCCCGTCCTACCAG
>CAZADG010000027.1:9075-24834 GCA_964483865.1 uncultured Mycobacterium sp.
CCAGTCTCCCCCGTCCTACCAGTCTCCCCCGTCCTACCAGACGCCCCCGCCCTACCAGACTCCGTCGTCGTACCAGACGCCGTCGTTCCCGCCATACGCGCCGCCCACCCGGCCGACCGCCCCGACCCCGAGCGCGGATGCCGCCCCCACCCAGATGGGGCCCTCTGCGGTCCGCCCGTCGACCGGCACGTCCAACCTGGCCACGTCGATGTTGAAGATCCTCAAACCGGGATCATCAACCCCGGCGCCGCCCGGATCGCTGAAGATCGGCCGGTCGACCGATAACGACATCGTCATCCCCGATGTGCTGGCGTCACGTCACCACGCCACCCTGATCCCGACCCCGGGTGGGACGGAGATCGTCGACAACCGTTCCATCAACGGCACTTTCGTCAACGGAACCCGGGTCGACACCGCACTGCTCAACGACGGCGACGTGGTCACCATCGGCAACGTCGACCTGGTCTTCACCGCCGGAACCCTGGTGCGTCGTACCGAGACCGCCGCGGCCACCGGGACCGGCGGTCTCGACGTGCGCAGCGTGACCTGGACCATCGAGAACAACAAGACACTGCTGGAGAACATCTCGCTGACCGCTCGGCCGGGCACCCTGACCGCCGTGATCGGACCGTCGGGGGCGGGCAAGTCCACCCTGGCCCGACTCATCGCCGGCTACACCCACCCCACCAGCGGCACCGTCAGTTTCGAAGGCCACAACATCCATGCCGACTACGCGTCGCTACGCTCGCGGATCGGGATGGTGCCGCAGGACGATGTGGTGCACGGCCAGCTGACCGTCAACCAGGCACTGATGTATGCCGCGGAATTGCGGCTACCGCCGGACACCACCAAAGAAGACCGCCAGCAGGTGGTCGAGCAGGTGCTGGCTGAGTTGGAGATGACGCAGCACGCCGAGACCAGGGTGGACAAGCTGTCGGGCGGTCAGCGCAAGCGCGCCTCGGTGGCACTGGAACTACTGACCGGCCCGTCCCTGCTGATCCTCGATGAACCGACCTCGGGTCTGGATCCCGCGCTGGACCGCCAGGTGATGACCATGCTGCGCGATCTGGCCGACGCCGGGCGTGTGGTGCTGGTGGTCACCCACTCGTTGACCTATCTGGATGTGTGCGATCAGGTGCTGCTGCTCGCCCCGGGCGGCAAGACCGCGTTCTGCGGGCCGCCCAGCGAGATCGGCCCGGCGATGGGAACGACGAACTGGGCCGACATCTTCTCCACCGTCGCCGGCGACCCGCAGGCGGCCAACGACCGGTACGTGGCGCGCAGCGGCCCGCAGCCACCCCCGCCGCCTATGGAGGCTCCTTCTGATCTCGGCGAGCCGGTGCACACCAGCCTGCGGAGGCAGTTCTCCACCATCGTGCGCCGCCAGGCCCGGCTGATCATCTCCGACCGCGGTTACTTCTTCTTCCTGGCACTGCTGCCGTTCATCATGGGCGTGCTGTCGCTGGCGGTCCCCGGGGATGTCGGGTTCGGTGTCCCGGATCCGATGGGCGGATCGCCGAACGAACCCGGACAGATTTTGGTGTTCCTCAACGTCGGCGCGGTGTTCATGGGAACCGCGTTGACCATCCGCGACCTGATCGGCGAGCGCGCCATCTTCCGGCGCGAACAGGCGGTCGGATTATCGACGACGGCGTATCTGCTGGCCAAGGTGTGCGTCTACACGCTGTTCGCGGTGCTGCAGTCGGCGATCATGGTGTCGATCGTGGTGTGGGGCAAGGGCGGGCCCACCCAGGGTGCCGTCGCACTCGGCAATCCGTCGCTGGAGTTGTTCGTCACCATCGCAGCCACCTGCGTGGCCTCGGCGAACCTCGGCCTGCTGTTATCGGCGATCGCGAAGTCCAACGAGCAGATCATGCCGCTGCTGGTGGTGGCGATCATGAGCCAGTTGGTGTTCTCCGGCGGCATGGTTCCGGTCACCAATCGTCTTGTGCTCGATCAGCTTTCCTGGTTCACGCCGGCGCGCTGGGGCTTCGCCGCCTCGGCGTCCACGGTGGACCTGGTCAACCTGGTTCCCGGGCCGCTGACGCCGAAGGACCGGTGGTGGAAGCACACCGGTTCGAGTTGGTGGTTCGACATGGCGATGCTGGGCGGCTTGTGCGTGCTGTATCTGGGCTTGGTGCGCTGGAAGATCCGGCTGAAGTCGGTCAGGTAGGCCGTGCTCTCGAAGTTCCAGCGCTGGTGGCTGTATTCGTGTTTCGCCGCCGTGCTGCTCGCGGGCTGGGCGGGCGGATTCGGCGTCATGTTCATGCTGGTCTTCATCACCATCTATCTCGTCGGGGTGGCCTTGATCGGACCGGAGGAACCCGCCGACGAACCCGACGAATCCCAGGCCGACGACGAGGACGAAGAGACCGAGAGGGAGTTGTCCAATGGGCCGTGAGGCAGGCCGCCTGCTGGTGAAGAACGTCAAGATCTTCGACGGTGTCTCCGACCGCCTATTCGCCGGGCACGTTCTGGTCGAGGATCGCACTATCGCGGCGGTCGACTCCTCACCGATTGCCGAAGGCCCGGATATGACGGTGATCGACGGCGCCGGCCGGGTCCTGATGCCCGGAATGAGCGACGCCCATGTCCACCTGGTGGGGATGGCCAACACCATGGCCGACCTGTTCACGGCCACCCAGTCCCAACTCGCGGCGGCCACGGTGGTGCGGGCCCGAGATGTCCTTCTGCGCGGTTTCACCACGGTCCGCGACGTCGCCGGTGACACCGTGGGCATCAAGAACGTCATCGACGCCGAGCCCGCCCTCGGTCCACGGATCTACCCCAGCCAGGCAGCGATCTCGCAGACGGCCGGGCACGGCGATTTCGGCTTCCAGTTCGAGCCGCCAACGGCACTGGGCGGCCGGGAATCCCGACCCGAACAAATCGGCTTCCTCCGTGTCGCCGACGGCCCGGACCGGGTGACTGCCGCGGTGCGCGAACAACTCAAACTCGGGGCGTCGCAGATCAAACTGATGGCTGGCGGTGGAGTCGCCTCCATTTACGACCCGCTGTACACCCTGCAGTTCACTGCGGCCGAACTGCGGGCGGCGGTCGAGGCCGCCGCAGACTACGGGACCTACGTGTGCACGCACGTCTACAACGTCGCCGGCATCCGGCGCGCGGTCGAGGCCGGCGTCAAGTCCATCGAACACGGCCATCTGGCCGATGAACCCACCGTCGCGATGCTGGCCGAACGTGAGGTGTGGCTCTCGACGCAGCCGTTCAACGAGCATGACCACACCTTCACCGACCCAGACAGGACGGCGAAGAACCGTGAGGTCTGCGAGGGAACCGGGCAGGTGTATCGGTGGGCGAGAAAACACGGGGTGAAACTGGCGTGGGGCACCGATCTGCTGTTCGAACCGCAGAACAACGCACGGCAGAGCGACATGGTGGCGCGGCTGGGTGAGTACTTCACCACCATCGAGGCGCTCAAGATGGTCACCTCCGGCAACGCCGAACTATTCCGCCTGTCCGGTGACCGCGATCCCTACCGGGCGGCGCGACTCGGGGAGATCAGCGTCGGTGCGTGGGCGGACATCCTCGTGATCGACGGCGATCCCACAGCGGATCTCGGTTTGCTGTCCGACCCGGACGCCAATATCGCACTGATCGTGAAAGACGGAACCGTCGTCAAGAACACGCTCTGACATCATCGCTCCCTGTTCACAGGCAACAAGTTCCGGAGCGACCGCGGCGGCAGGCCAACACCGGATCGCGGATTGGATCGGGTCGCTGATCGAGCAGCAAAAGCCCTGGACCGCGACGTCGTGCTTGAGTAAATCTCCGACGAGTAACGCGCAGCATTCCGGGCATGGGTGAAAAGATTTCCGGATGACAACCACACCGGTGAGCCGTCGGCCCAATCGCATCAGGTTCTCCGGCCATACTGCCGATGACGGTCTATTCGGCCCCGACAGTGTCACCTGGCAGATTTCGGCGTTGCCCCAGATGGGACTGGCCGCGCACGGGGCCGCGACACTGCAGATGCTGCACCCGTTGGTGATGCACATGATCGATCAGGCCTCTGCCTTTCGAACCAACCCTGCCTCCCGCGCCGAACTCACCGCTCTGTTCGGGCGCACACTGACCTACGGGGATACAGCGGCCGCACACCGGGCCGCCGAGGTCCTCGCCAAGATCCACCATCGGGTCACGGCTACCGATCCGGTGTCGGGGCGCGTCTATCACGCTGATGAGCCCGACCTTCTGTTGTGGGTGCACAACACTCTGCAGTGGATGGTGCTGCGCGTCACCGATTCTTTCGGTCCGGTCCTCAGTGCCACCGACAAGTCGAAGTATCTGGATGAACAGGTCACCGCAGCGCGACTGACGGGATGCGATGTCGAAAAGGTGCCCACCACCGAGAGGGACCTCTACGCCTACATCGAAGGTATGACTCCGCTGCTGGCGGTTGGCAACGACACGGTCTGGTTCAAGGAGATGGTTCTCCCCTCTTCCGTCGCCTGGAAGCCGGCCACCTATCTTCCCCACATGCTCGGTGTCGCCGTCGCCGGCCTGATGACTACCGAACAGCGTCGGATCTACGGGGTGGATCGGCCCGGCTGGCAGTTCGAGATCAATCGGCAAATCCTCAAGGGAATCTTCGAGGCTGAAGCACGCAGGATTCCGGTGCTCTCACGCATTTCCCTGGAGCGTCAGAAGGTCGACGAGAAGGCCTTCGGATCGCCGAACTGATGCTTGGGAATCATGTTCCACTAACCCAACATCAGGGGTCTGCTGCACGGAAACAGGTGACCTGTTCGTGCAGCAGACCCGACTGACGCCAAGTAACAACCAGATACGCGACCGGTCACCGGCCATGCGACCGCCGATTTAAGAGATTTTGTTAATCAGCGTTTGGAGACTATCAATATTCTGCTTCTTCGCTGCAGTAGGCGATGCCTGGCTTGAAGAATGCTCCTGTATCCGGCTTGTAGCAGTCGTGTCGTAACTGACAATTCCGCTAATTGCGCTCGATGGGCCAGCTGAAGGACTGATTAGTGAGGAGTCAGGGGAAGGACCCTGTGCCAACCCGCGCGTGCCCTCACCGACTTTCGTCGCAGTGCCGGCCGAACGACCACCGCGCAGGCCAGTGGAGCCGGTTGAACTCTTGCTGCTGGCTGAATGACCATCGCGGGAGCCTGAGCCAGCTCGATCCGCCCACGCCGACGTGGGACTGACGGTGCTACTGGCGATTCCGATCGCCAAGGCGACAAGACACCCTCGTCCAATATTCCGAATTAGTAATTGATTAGTGACGCTTGCCACGGTAGAACTCCGACTTCAAATAGTTGTACCCACTATTTCAGCGGTACTCGTCGGGTTCGTCTCTGTCGTGTTGGTCACCTTTTACTTACTGTGACGCAACGGGCTGCCTCTGCCTCCAACTCCGCAATCGGCTCATCCGGGGCGGCAAGCTGCTTCTACCAGCGGGCCTTCATCGTCGCTGATTTCGCCCTGCCAGCAGCCGCCGTCAATGCCTCACGCAACTCACCCTTGCGGGAATCGCGAGGAATCCACACCCGTTCCCGAACCTCCGTACCGACGTACGCTCTTCCGTACTGCGACTGACCCTCAACCGGCCAAGTACCCGAAGTGAACTACCTTCTACCTGCTCGAACGCAAGGATAACGGTGTTGTGTTCAAAGTAATGTTCCACTCGCCCCGCATCGCCCCGAACACCGGCAACGCGATTCGGATGGTCGCCGCGACGGGCTGCGAACTGCACCTGGTGGAACCGCTGGGTTTCGACCTGTCCGAGCCGAAGCTTCGTCGCGCCGGCCTCGACTACCACGACCTGGCTTCGGTGACGGTGCATCGGAGCCTGGATGAGGCGTGGGCCGCGATCGGGAGCGCACGGGTGTTCGCCTTCACCGCGCACGCCAACCGTTCATTCGGCGAAATCCGTTACGCACCAGGCGACGTCTTGCTCTTCGGCCCGGAACCCACCGGCCTGGACGAGGCAACGCTGACCGATCCGCACATCACCGAACAGGTGCGGATCCCGATGCTCGGGGGGCGGCGGTCACTGAATCTGTCCAATGCCGCGGCGGTGGCCGCCTACGAGGCGTGGCGCCAGCACGGGTATTGCGGCTCGCAGGACGCGATGCGGCCTCAGTGAATCACCAAGTGTCCCAATGAGTCAGCTGCTCAGCCGGTAGTCGCTTGGCCAGCTTGAAGTCGGTGCCCTTGGTGTAGGCGATGGGGAACAGCCCGCCCTGGGTATAGTCGTCGAACGGGATGCCCAGCAGGTCCGCCGCCTGCTTCTCGCCGTCGCCGATGAGGTGCAGGGTGGTCCAGGCCGTTCCGAGCCCGCGCGCTCGCAGCGCCAGCATGAAACTCCACACCGCCGGCAGCAACGAGCCCCAGTAGGAAGCCTGCATGCCCACCGGCACGTTGTCCGGGCGCCCCTCCAGCAGCGGGATCATCATCACCGGTGCCTTTTCCATGTTCTCGTTGAGGTACTTCGCGGAGTTCATGACGGCGTCGATCTGCTGGTCGCGGATGTCGCCGCGCTCAGGCTTGGGGAGATCCAGATACGGGGTGGCGTTGGCCCGGTAGATGTCGGCCAGGGCCAGTTTCTTGGCGGGGTCCTCGATGAACATCCACTGCCAGCCCTGGGAGTTGGATCCGGTGGGCGCCTGCAGAGCGATGTCCAGACACTCCATCAGGACCTCGCGAGGAACCGGCTTGTCGAAGTCGAGGCGCTTGCGTACCGATCGGGTGGTGGTCAGGACTTCATCGGCGGTGAGGTTGAGTGTCATGTACAGGAGACTACGGCGGGCCCCACTTCGGAAACCGCGAGACGGTCAGCAGGCGTCGAGCAACTCCATGCTGGGCTGCATCATTCGAGCGTGGCGTTCCGTTTCGATGCCGACGACGTTCGCAACGGTGTTGGCGACATCGGCGTAGCCACGGGTGCGGAGAATGCCTTCGACGTAGATGGCCAACTGCAGTTCGGTCTCGGTCATCATGCGGTGCTCCCCCGGTCGGACGTTGCCGTGGCGACGCCGTGGTGTTCAGACTCACATTGCTCAGGCTCACATAATGTACCGGCGGTTTGGATTCGGGAAAACCCTCGACAGGCCGGTTGCGCTGGGGAAAAACATATTCCCAGGTGAACCTCTGCTGGCTTGGGGAAACGTCAGCGAATTCTCAGCTTCAACTTAGCGGAAATCCCGGGACCGGGATTCCACCGTCATCGCCAGCAGTCCGATGCGCTCGGCCACCACGGTCACCGCGCCACTGGCGTTCTGTACCTGGCCGCGAATCAGCAGTGCCGGTGCGGTCTGGGCCACTCGCCGGTGTCGGGACCACAACCCCGGCGTACAGAGCACATTGACCATGCCGGTCTCGTCTTCGAGATTCACGAACGTGACACCCCTGGCCGTGGCCGGGCGCTGCCGGTGGGTGACCGCACCAGCGACCAGCACCCGGCTCCCATCGGGAAGCGACGCCAACCGCTCAGCCGGGGTGACCCCCAGCGCCTCGAGATCGGCGCGCAGGAACTGCGTCGGGTAGCTGTCGGGTGAGACACCGGTGGCCCAGACGTCAGCGGCGGCGAGTTCCACATCGCTCATGCCGGGCAGGACGGGAACCTGCGATGACGAGCCAACCCCGGGCAGCCGATCGGGGCGCTCGGCGGCGGCGGCGCCGGCCGCCCACAGAGCCTCCCGCCGGGTGACCCCGAAGCAATCCAGTGCACCGGCGGTGGCCAGTGATTCGGTCTGGGGAACCGAAAGCTGAACGCGCCCGGTCAGATCAAGCAAGGTTTCATAGGGGCCGCCTGCCGTCCGTTCATCAACGATCCGCTGGGCCAGTTCCGCACCGATGTGACGGACAGCGGCCAGACCGAGACGGACTTCGAGTCCGGCATTCTCGAGGGTGGCGTGGGAAAGGCTGGCGTTGACATCGGGTCTGTGCACTTCCACCCCGTGCCGGCGGGCGTCGGCCACCAGCGACTGCGGGGAGTAGAACCCCATCGGCTGGGCCCGCAGCAGTGCCGCGCAGAACGCCGCGGGATGGTGCAGCTTGAACCATGAGGAGTAGAACACCAGCGAGGCGAAGGACAGCGAATGGCTCTCCGGGAAGCCGAAATTAGCGAATGCCTCCAACTTCTCGTAGATCCGGTCGGCCACGTCGCCGTTGATGCCGTGCAGCCGCTCCATCCCGGCGTAGAACCTGCTCCGCAATCGGCGCATCTTCTCGGTGGAACGCTTGGCCCCCATGGCGCGGCGCAACTCATCGGCCTCAGCGGGTGAAAAGCCCGCGCAGTCCACCGCGAGCTGCATCAGTTGTTCCTGGAACAGCGGCACGCCCAGGGTTTTTCGCAGCGCAGGCTCCATCGACGGATGGTCGTAGACGACCGGCTCCACTCCATTGCGGCGCTTGATGTAGGGATGCACCGATCCGCCCTGGATCGGGCCGGGGCGGATCAGCGCCACCTCGACCACGAGGTCGTAGAACACCCTCGGTTTCAGCCGGGGCAAGGTGGCCATCTGCGCGCGGGACTCCACCTGGAATACCCCGACCGAGTCCGCGCGCTGCAACATCTCATAAACGGCATGTTCGGACAGGTCCAGTGTGGCCAGGTCGACCTCGATGCCCTTGTGTTCGGCGACCAGGTCGATCGCATAGTGCAAGGCCGACAGCATGCCCAGACCGAGCAGGTCGAACTTCACCAAACCGATTGCGGCACAGTCGTCTTTGTCCCACTGCAGGACACTTCGGTCGGCCATCCGGGCCCACTCCACCGGACATACGTCGGCGATCGGCCGGTCACAGATCACCATGCCGCCGGAATGGATGCCCAGATGTCGGGGCAGGTCCTTGATCTGGGTGGCGAGATCAATCACCTGTTCGGGGATGCCATCGAGATCGTCGGAGCCAGAGACCGCAGTCCAACGGCTGACCTGCTTGCTCCAGGCGTCCTGCTGGCCCTGGGAGAACCCCAGCGCCCGGGCCATATCGCGGATCGCACTGCGGCCGCGGTAGGTGATCACGTTGGCCACCTGCGCGGCGTAGTCCCGGCCGTACCGCCGGTAGACGTACTGGATTACCTGCTCGCGAAGGTCCGACTCGATGTCGATGTCGATATCGGGTGGCCCGTCGCGGGCCGGGGACAGAAACCGTTCGAAGAGCAGACCATTGGCTACCGGGTCTACCGCGGTGACACCCAGGGCGTAGCAGACCGCTGAGTTCGCCGCCGACCCCCGGCCCTGGCACAGGATGTTGTTGCGCCGGCAGAACTGGGTGATGTCGTGCACCACCAGGAAGTAGCCCGGGAATTTCAGTTCCGCGATCACCGAGAGTTCCCGCTCGATCTGAGCGTAGGCCCGCGCGGCACCGGCCCGTGGCCCGTACCGCTGCGCAGCACCGACCATGACCAGTTCGCGCAGCCAGCTGTCCTCGGTGTGCCCCGCCGGGACGTCGAACGGCGGGAGTTGCGGGGCGATCAGCGCCAACTCGAACGCACACTGCTCCCCCAGATCGGAGGCGGCGGTGACGGCTCGCGGGTGCTGGGCGAACATCCGGGCCATCTCATCCCCCGACCGAAGGTGCGCTCCGCCCATCGGGGCCAGCCAGCCGGCCGCGGAGTCCAGGGACTGCCGGGCCCGGATCGCCGCCATCGCGGCGGCCAGGCGGCCTCGGGCCGGCTCGGCGAAGTGCGCCCCGGTGGTGGCCACCACCTCGACCCCGAACCGGGGAGCCAACTCGGCAAGCGCGGCGTTGCGTTCGTCATCCAGGGGATGACCGTGGTGAGTGAGTTCGACGCTGACCCTGTTTGCGCCGAACCGGTCCACCAGATCGGCCAGCGCCTCGGCGGCCGCACCCGGACCACCGTGTGAAAATGCCTGGCGCACATGACCTTTGCGACATCCAGTCAGGATGTGCCAGTGGCCGCCGGCAGCCTCAGTAAGGGAGTCGTAGTCATAGCACGGTTTACCCTTCTGCCCGCCTGCCAGATGGGCGGCGGCAAGTTGGCGGGACAGCCTGCGGTACCCCTCCGGCCCGCGGGCCAGGACCAGCAGGTGCGGGCCTGGCGGGTCGGGGTCCTCGGTCCGGGCGGTGTTGCCCAGGGAGAGTTCGGCGCCGAACACCGTCGGCACGCCCAGTTCCCGGGCCGCCTCGGCGAACCGAACCACCCCGTACAGGCCATCGTGGTCGGTGAGCGCGATGGCCCGCAGGCCGAGCCGGGCCGCTTCCTCGACCAGTTCCTCCGGGGTGCTGGCTCCGTCGAGGAAACTGAACGCCGAATGGACGTGCAACTCCGCATAGGGCGTCAGCGATCGGGGCCCGGTTACGAGTTCGGGTGCCCGGTAGTCCGCACGCTTGCGTGACCAGGCCGGGCCGTCGCTGCCGTCGGCGGCAGGCTCCGCGAGCGCTGCCTGATGGCGCCGGCCCGGCGGCTCAGGAGGCCGACTGTTGAGCACCCGCTCCATCTCGGTCCAGGTCGGCGGTCCATCATTCCAGCCCACCCGGGCGAGTTTATCGAACATACGTTCTATAAACCAGCGATGCATGGTAGGAGGGATTGACTGGCCATCAACTAGCCGAGGAATCGGCGCGGCACGATACGCAAGGTTCTACGCTCTAGCGGTGACTGCAGAAACCCATCCCGCCGAACCGCACGTCGGCGCCATCAACACCAAGCTGAATTGGCTGCGGGCCGGCGTGCTCGGCGCCAATGACGGCATCGTCTCGGTTGCCGGCATCGTCATCGGCGTGGCGGCGGCCACCACCGATCGTGCACCTATCTTCACCGCAGGCGTCGCCGGACTGGCCGCCGGAGCGCTGTCGATGGCGCTCGGTGAGTACGTGTCGGTGAGCACCCAGCGGGATACCGAGAAGGCGCTGCTGGCCAAGGAGCGTTGGGAACTCAAGGAGAAGCCGGAAGAGGAGTTCGCCGAACTCGTCGGCCTCTACCAGGCCAAGGGCCTGTCGCCGGAGACCGCGCAGAGGGTGGCCCAGGAGCTGACCGACCACGACGCCTTTGCTGCGCACGTCGACGTCGAACTCGGGATCGATCCCGACGAACTCACCAATCCCTGGCACGCCGCGATCTCCTCGGCGATCTCGTTCACCATTGGCGCACTGCTGCCGATGCTGGCAATCCTGCTGACCCCGCCCGCGCCCCGGATTCCGGTCACCTTCATTGCGGTGCTGATCGCGCTCGGCGTCACCGGTTGGATCAGCGCGCGCCTCGGTGGCGCCGATCCGGTCCGGGCCACCAAGAGGGTGGTCGTCGGCGGAGCCATCGCGATGGCGGTCACTTATCTGGTTGGCCTGGCGATGGGCGGCGTCATCTAGGAGTTGTACTCCGCGACGCCGTCGTCCAGGACGACGCGGACGTTGGACCCGTCCGGCCCGGACGCCTCGGTCCGATAGACCGCCCGGCCCGGCGCGGTGCGCCAGATCGATGTGGTCAGCGTCTCTCCGGGGAACACCGGGGATGAGAAGCGGGCCGCCATCGCGGTCAAATCGGCGGCCTGCCCGCCGGCCAGTTCGGCCAGCAGGGCGCGGCCGGCGACACCGTAGGTGCACAAACCGTGCAGGATCGGTTTGGGGAACCCGGCCAGAGTCTGGGCGAACCAGGGATCACTGTGCAGGGGGTTGCGGTCGCCGGAAAGCCGGTAGAGCAGGGCCTGGTCCTCCCGGGTGGGCAGCGCGATGCGTGCGTCAGGGTCACGATCGGGGAATTCCGGAGCGGCCGGACGTTGCCCGGGCTGGCCGCCGAACCCGCCGTCGCCCCGGATCACGAGCGTGGTCAACGTCTCGGCAACCTGATCTCCGGTGGCAGGGTCGGTACCGCGGGCACGCAGGATGATGATGGCGTTCTTGCCCTGCCCCTTGTCCTGGATGTCAGCGACCTCGGCGACGACGGAGAGTGCCCCGGCCGGCGGCAGCGGCGCCGAAAGCCGGACCTCCTGGGACCCGTGCAGCAGCTTTCCCCAGTTGAAGCTGCCCACCAGGGGTGCGGCGGCGAACCCCATGCAGCAGATCACCGCGAAGGTGGGCAGCACCTGTTGCGGTACGTCGTGGCTGTTCTCCGTGGTGTAGGCGAGGTCGTCGGTCCCGGCCCCGACTCCCAGGGCGTAGAGCAGGGTGTCCCGATCAGTCCACTCGTAGAGCTTGGGTTCGGTCACCGCGCCGATCGCCGAGGGGTCGATTGCCATTACCGCTCCTGTCATCCACTCGCCTGGATTTCCCTATGGTTGCACTGGGTCTAATCCTCATGGTTGCACTGGGTCTAATCCTCGCCGCCAGAGGCGTCGAGAGTGTCAAATCCGGCCCGCCAGCGCCGTCGAGAGTGCACGCTGTTCCTATGCAGGTTTCGCGCGCTCGTAGAGTCTCCTCCGCACTGGCGGTTCTTCTGTCGGTAATGCTGGTCGCCTCCTGTGGCGGCGACCCCCGACCCGACGTCCGCAACATCACCTTGACGCTGATCCGGCACGCGGAATCGGAGGCCAACGCCGCCGACGTCGCCTCCACGGTGGTGCCGGGTCCGGGACTCACCCCACTCGGGCAGGAGCAGGCCGAGAAACTGGCCGGCAAGTTGTCCGGCGGTGACTATGACGGTGTGTTCGCCTCCGAGATGCTGCGCACCCAGGAGACCGCCGCTCCGACGGCCAAGGCTCTGGGCAAGCAGGTGACCGTGCTCCCCGGCCTCAACGAAATTCCGGCGGGCTGGTTCGAGGGTGTCCCGATGCAAGACACCTCTGGCACCTTCCTGCTGGGCCCGGAAAGCTGGCTCAAGGGTGACCGCCGATTCGGCATCCCTGGATCGGTGAACGGCAACCAGTTCAATTCGGCCTTCACCGACGCTGTGCAGAAGATGTACGACAGCGGCGACGATAAGCCGGTGGGCTTTACCAGCGGTCTGGCGATGATGGTGTGGACGCTGCTGAACGCCCGCAACGGCAAGCCGAGTCTGCTGACCGACCACCCGATGCCCAACGTCGGACGAATCGTTCTGAACGGTAACCCCGTCACCGGGTGGACCCTGGTCGACTGGGACGGGATCACCAGCTTCGCCATCGACGACGCTGCCTGATCCACACGCGCGCTTCGCAATGCCCTTGCGGGTGCGCTACGTCGAATGCGACATGCAGGGCCGGGTGTTCAACGGTCACTACCTCACCTGGGTGGACATGGCTCATGCGGAGGCATTGCGTGAATTGTTCGGCGGCTACCAGGTCTTGATCGACCGCGGTATCGACCTGGTGGTAGCCGCCGCGGAGGTGCAATACCGCGCCCCGGCAACTTTCGATGACGAACTGATGGTGCACGTCGGTCTTGATGCTCCCGGGCGCACCTCACTGCGCAGTCACTTCTCCATCACCCGCGGGGACGATCCGATCGCCGAGGCGACGATGATCCACGTCTGCGTGGATGCGACCAGTTTCGAGAAACTGCCTTGGCCGGGCTGGTTCCGCGACCGGCTTGCCGCACCACACTAGATGGGCATCGCGCGACATACCGTCTTCGCCGACGTCGACACCGGCGTCGATGATGCGTTCGCATTGGTGTACCTGCTGGCCAGTGACGATGCTGAGCTGATCGGGATCGCCTCCACCGGCGGCAATGTCGACGTCGACCAGGTCTGCCGCAACAACCTCGGACTGCTGGAGCTCTGCGCCGCAACACATATCCCGGTGTCGCGCGGCGCCCAACAGCCGCTGAGCATTCCACTGCGCACGGCCGAAGACACCCATGGCCCCGCGGGTCTGGGCTATGCCGAACTCCCGGCGACATCGCAGGAACTGACCTCCTACGACGCCGCCGAGGCCTGGATTGGGGCGGCACGTACCCATCCCGGTGAGCTGGTGGGTCTGGTGAGCGGCCCGTTGACCAACCTGGCACTGGCCCTGCGCGCCGAACCGGACCTGCCCCGGCTGCTACGCAGGCTGGTCATCATGGGCGGATCCTTCGACCATCGCGGCAACACCACGCCGGTGGCCGAGTGGAACACCAGCGTCGACCCGGAGGCCGCCGCTGAGGTGTTCGACGCCTGGGGACGGGCCGTGGAGGCGAAAACCATTGCCCCCGAGAATCTTCCGATTGTGTGCGGCCTCAACCTCACCGAGAATGTCATGTTGACGCCGGAGATCATGCAGCGCCTGGCGCAGGCTACCGGGCCGGCGAATCCACTGATGCAGGTTCTCGAGGACGCGATGCGGTTTTACTTCGAGTTCCATTTCAGCCAGGGCGAGGGATACCTGGCCCATCTTCACGATCCGCTGGCGGCTGCAGTGGCGTTGGATCCCGGTCTGATCAGAATCCGACCCGCGGCGGTGGCGGTGGAACTCACGGGCACGCTGACCCGGGGAATGACGGTCGCCGACTGGGGTGGCCGCTGGGGCGGGACGCCCAACGCGCAGGTGGGAGTCGACGTCGACCCGGAAGCTTTTTTCGCGCGGTTCATTGCGAGGGTGGGACCCTTCGCCCGGCGGCTGGCCGATGCGGGGCCCTAGTTGTTCGTTGGCGGTGGTTGGGATTGGAAGGGTTGGTACCACCACCAGTCAGCACGTTCCCCGGTGGGTCCCGGGCAGGGCGGCACTGCCGGTGGTGGTGTGGACGGCGGGCGGGCCAGCGCTGCCGGGGACAGCACCTGCCCGTCGCTGTCACTGACGGTCAGATCATCGGCGCTGCCAGCGATGGTGATCCCACCCCCGTGGTGCAGGCGGTGGTGGTAGGGGCACAGCAGCACAAGGTTGGCCAGTTCGGTGGATCCGCCGTCCTCCCAATGCCGGATGTGATGGGCATGCAGACCCCGGGTAGCCCCACAACCGGGAACCACACAGGCCTTATCGCGGTGCTCCAGGGCGCGGCGAAGCCGGCGACTGATCACCCGGGTCGACCGGCCCGCACCGATGACCTCACCACCTCGCTCGAACCACGCCTCGCAGTTGGCATCACAGGTCAGGTACTGCCGCTCGGCATCGCCCAACAGCGGCCCCAGATGCAGTGCACCGATGCGCTTGTCGACATCGACATGCACCACCACCGTGCTGCGATGGCCATGCGGGCGCCGCGCCGCTTCCGCGTCCCAGCCCGCCTCCACCAGACGCAGGAACGCGTCCACGGTATCCGGAAACGGCGGCGCCTCATCAGAGTCGTGCTCGCGATCGCCGTGGGCGTGCTGCCACTCGGCGACCAAGGCATCCCGGTGTGAAGCAAGAGCCGCATCGAACATCGCGGCCTCCACATGCGGCAGCGTGATCCGCCAATAGCAGCGGGCCTCGTCGCTGTGCTTGGTGATCGCGCGTTCCGGTGCGGGCCGCCGATCCGGCTCGGGGCGCGGTTCCAGCTTGACCGCGGTGCGCAATTGGCTGACGGTGGCCACCGAGGCCAGCGCCGCGTAATGCTCATCAGATCCCGCACCGGCTCTCTGAGCGATGACACCGATCTGATCCAACGACAGCCGGCCCTCCCGCATCCCCTGGGCGCAGCGCGGGAACTCCTCCAAGCGGTGCGCGACAGCCGCGATCGTATGGGCGTTGGCTGATGAGCAGCCCGCCTTCCAGGCCACCAACGCCGCCACAGACCGCGCCCCGGTGTTACCCCACAACCCCTTCCGGTCCACCTCGGCCACGATCTCCACGATCCGTCCATCAATGGCGTTACGCTGACCGGTCAACTCCGCCAACTCCGCAAACAACGCCTCAAGACGCTCCGCGGGAAGCACTTCCACGGACTCGGCAGATACGGTCAACGACATGGCCCCATCATTACAGCGGGGTCTGACAT